>JAFLDV010000013.1 GCA_017302255.1 Gammaproteobacteria bacterium
AATCGGATATCAGCCGTTACTTGCTGGGATATTACAACCACAGGCGACCACACAGCTTTAATGCTGGGTTATCGCCAGTAATAGCAGAACAACCTAAGTTAGTGTCCGGAAATACTTGACCACTACACACAGCACCTAAAGTACTCATGCTGCAGTCTTGATTAGCATTACCTTGTTCATTGGATATTTCATTCTGCCGGCTGTAAATAGCATTTTGCCACTGCGAAATTTGGTCGTCTTGCGATTTTAGCCCCCTCATTTTCCGCTCACTTTAACATGCTATTTATCACGCGATTTTAAAAAAACGATAATTCTTCTGATGATAAAATCCGGAATCCAAAAATAGAGCAAAAGCCTTATAACCCCAAAGTCAGTCATGAAATGTTCTAGATAGAAAAAAACAACCCCACAAAGAAGGTAAACCATCAGAAAATTCAATTTATTAAGAAGCAACCACTTCGACTTATAGAAATAAAATTTTGTAGGCACTAACTCATCAACGCAAGGTGGACCAAAAATAATCCTTTTCATAAATTCAATTAAATAGAACGATGCACCAATTGCAAGACAGAAATATATTGGATTTAAATCATCTTGATAAAAGACTAAATATCCAAATACCCCTAATAAAAAAATATACGACAGCGCAAATCTAGCGTTCATCTTTCACCAACCTATTTTTTAATTCATTCTCCATATCGGTTATTGTAACTTTGTTTGCTGTCACCATGAAGAGTAAAGGTAACTGCATTGGCATGTACCTTTTATCTTTGTCATGAATTTCCTCATCTTCAGAAGATGGTATTGCTGCCGACTGGAATGTCTGTGTGTACACCGATGAAGCAGAAAATTTTGATGCGCCAATACTGGCTTGATGAAAGTACAACTAGACTCTGCCGCGTACTCTGCGGCAGAGTCTATGCACCTTTAATAAGCTTGAAACACTGGTTTGTTGGCTTCCAAAGAACTTAGCCGACTACGTGCCGCGCTCATTTCAGCCTCATAATTGTTTATGTCTGACTGTAAGCTGTTGATCCGGTTATTGGCGTTATTGACGTCGTTCTGGCAACTTTCTACTTGGTAATTTAACTGATTCATCCGATCTTGCGCTTGTGAGCGACAGTTAGAAATACAGTATTGGTCAGTTTGCATCTCATAATAAGTGCCATTAAAGACGTTTTGGGTACAGCCCATTTCACATGCCGCAGAGTTCAAACCTTCAGCCACAGCACCTAAAGTACTCATGCTGCAGTCTTGATTAGCATTACCTTGTTCATTGGATATTTCATTCTGCCGGCTGTAAATAGCATTTTGCCACTGCGAAATTTGGCCATTTAAGGTATTTACCTCGCTTTGCCATTGCTGCAAGGTGGCATTAAAGCCATCGTAATGCTGTTTGGCGGCATTAGTTGCAGTAGCATAACTATTGGTGGCGGCGTTATAACGGGCGGCGGCATCAGCCCAACTACCCGCGGCATTTAATTTTTCAGCTTCGCCAAACAGCGCATCAGCTTCTGCACCACGGCCTTGGGTAGCAAATCCACCGCTGACCCAATCGCCCCAGTTTTTACGGACACCGGCGACTTGGTTTATCGCGGTTAATACTTGCTGCGCGTCCGCATTAAGCTTTTGATAACCGCGGTCTAAATCAGCAAATGATTTGGCTGCGCCCACCACTTCACCCGCTTTAAAATCGGCTTCAGCTTTGGCAAATTGACCAGCGTACTGCTCGTTTAGTTTGTGTTTCAGGCCACGTTGACTGCGAAAGGCTTCCCAAGCGGTTTTGGCTTTACTGGCGCGAGCTCTAAATTCACCGGCGTTACGCGAGGCATTTTCTAGCTCGCTGTATTGCTCAAACAACGCTTGATACTCAACACCTGCTGGCACTAAGTCACCACTGCCCCATTGTTGCTCGGCTTTATCAAACCGTGCGCCATATTCATCAGTGAACTTGGTTTGCAACCCTTTGCTCTTGGCATAGGCCAACCAGCTAGCTTTCGCTTTAGTTGCTTTTGGTTTGAATTCAGCGCCAGCAATTAAGGATTTGGTTGCAGCGGCATAACCCACCGCAACTTTTTCCAGCAATGGTGCTGCGTCGGCAAAGGCTTCTTTACTCAAAAACTCAGTCGCAGCAGTGAGATCTTTTTCCAGCAATTCTGTCGCTGGAATCGATTTGATATCGTATTTCGGTGCGGTGCTTTGCCAAATACTGCGCTCATGCGCGCTCGCAGCTTTGTAACGAGCGACATTTTCGGAAGCATCGGCTTGGCGCAACAAGTCTTCATAACCCGCAACGGCTTCTTGGTAGACTGCCAAACTTTCTTTGTAGGCTTTAGTTTGCATCAAATCTTTGGCGTGGGTGGCTCGGCCGTTGATTTCACCACGTCGATTGCTATCAATCAGATAGGTGGTCAACAACTCCTCTTGCGCTTCTAACACCCGCTGCAGTTCTTGTTGTTCTGCCAGCTTTTGCTCAATGGCTTTTTTGTCCTTCGCACTGGCGCGCCCCAGTTCTGACTCGGTTTGCCGTGCTTCAAATTTAGTTTCTTGCAGGCGAGTTTTCACCGCATCACGCGCGCCTTCGAGGCGGTTATTCAAGGTTTTAAGCTTGCCTTCTGCGGTCGCTGCATCGGCTTTAAAGCCGTTAATTTCTTCTTGCGAATAAGGCCGGATTTGGTCCCAAAGCGGGATGAGATTGCCGGTTAAGTGCAAGCCACCTAAACCCAGCGCAACTACCACACTCGCCGCAAGCACCAACTTGGTGGTGTTGCCGCTGCCTGCTTGTGCAGATTTGCGATTACTTTTTGCTTTGGGTTTGGAATTGCCAAAACCAAATCCTGATTTTTTCTTTAAAAACTCTTCTTGCGCTTCTTTGATGCTGGCAAAACGCTCATCCGGATTGCCCGATAGCATCTGATCAACCACGTCCGACAAATGCTTACTGACGTCTTTGTTGATCTTGTTCAAACTATCAACACGGCCCGCTGGCACATGACCGCTGATCATTTCATATAACATCACGCCAACCGCATATTGGTCCGCGCGACCGTCGATATCGGTGCGACCTTTTAATTGCTCTGGCGCCATGTAATACGCGGTGCCCATGGCGGCGCCGGTTTTGGTCATTTGACTAGAGTTCATGACACGCGCGATACCAAAATCCATGATTTTGATTTTGCCTTCGCCCGTAATCCAGATATTTTCAGGCTTGATATCGCGATGCACAGTGTACTCATGGGCATGCTGCAAGCCTTCGCACACATCACGCGCAATGGCTAAGGCTTCATCCACGCTCATGCTTTGCTTGGTTAATTCCAAGTTTTCCAGGTATTGCCGTAGGTTCTGGCCTTCCAACAACTCCATGGTGATGAAATACAGATCGCCATCATTTTGCACATCAAAGACATTAACGATATTTGGATGACTCAGTTGGCTGGAAATACGTGCTTCGTCGAGAAACCGCTCTTTGGCAGCCGTCGAGCTTAATAAAGCAGGCAATAACACTTTGACGGCAATACTTTGGTCGCGGTTTTTATCAAAGGCGCGATAGACCGCGCCCATGCCACCGATGCCGATACATTCTTCAATGCGAAAGCGGCCAGCCAGCACATCACCAGCTTTAAACTGCAAGGCTGCTTGGTTTTCTTGGGCAAATCCGGCGCCAAACTGCGGTAAGTCAGCAAGTTTGGTTTGGCTGAGCGGGCTCGATGCTGGCGCCACTGGCGCTGGTTTGATCGGCGCTGCCGCATTCACTTGTTCGGCGATGACTTGTTCGGCAATGACAGGCTCTTGGGTAAAATTGCTACCAGTGGTCAAGGTCGAAATTACCGGTTCAACACGTTCCGCATCGTCAGCCACTGCCGACGGTTCGGCAAAACTTGGATTTGCTAGCAAACTAAGGATCTGCTGCATTTCTGCTTGCACCGTTAGGTACTTATTGCGCAGCTCTGGTGTCGGCGCTTTTTCGGCCATCGCCACAACTTTATCAAGTTTTTGCTGTGCGGCTTGCTGTAAATCGTCTTTGCTAACTGTGTTGTCTAAGCCTAATTTGGCGGCAATTTCGCTGAATTCCATGATGAACTCCAAGAGTGTGACCGAACGGACTCATGCCGTTTTGGTTATTGTTTTTGCTTTGAGCTTTGTTATAGCAAATGCAGTGGTTAAAACTGAAGCGAAAATCAGCAACTTAATGGCTATTTCGCAACATTACCCAAAGAAGAAACACCGAGTGCCATAGAAAGTTAATCCAGCGTGATCTCGGGGTGAATGTAAAGTGATGTAATCACTGCAGCTAAATGCAACATGTGGCTCGGCGAAAATTAACTACAAAATTTCCGCGAAAAACCACAGGAAAAGCAGATTGCGTTCCGCTTGCCCCTTGTCGGACGGGCATGCTTGAACCTATGATGAAGTTTGAGTTCGGTTGCCGTTAACGGCTGGTTTTCCTAAGGTTTTGGTATGCAAGCAATAGAACAACTGAGTCGCGAATTTCGCGCCAGCATCAGCACCAGTTTGGACATCTGCCAATTGTTGGAGCGTGGGCAAGCAAATACCCCGCTTGCGGACTTATTCCAGCAATTACAAAAGAACCTTGGCAATAAACCGCTTGGCATCACCTTAATCGGCTTAACTCCTGAAACCCGTAACGCCGCCTTAAAATGGTTGTATGGCCATAATTTTGCGGTGTTTTCTCTAGAAGTGAGTCAACAGATTGGTCTGTTAGAAGTCCAATTAAAAGACCAAGGTTATTCCTTAGAAAAAAGTACTGGTGAGCGTTTGGAATTCGATCACTGGGATGATTTTATGGGCGCTGTGCATGATGCCAAGCTGTTTGCCGCACTGCCGCCAAACAATGCCGATAAAGGCGCGCTCAAAGTTGGCACGCAAAGCGCAACCACCGCCAGAAACTTACAAGTACTGATCCCTGAAAGCTGCGAATTTATTGCCAAGTCACCGGCGTTATTATCCAGACTTTTGGCCGAATCTAATTTAGTGATGGTAGCTGGTAGCCCAGATCAGCAATTAAGTGGCACCGACCAAGCTGTGCTGGCTCAGCTGCTTGATGATATGGTGGCTTGTTGGCCGTTGTTGCCGGTTGATGAATTAAATCCAGACACCCGTTTTCCGGAAAAAGGCTGGTGGACTCAGCTAAAAAGCGCCGTCACTTTATCGCCAACTTTATTAACCACCCATGTGGATGCGGCTATTCCTACCCCACTGGCTGAGGTCAGTAACGACTTGCGCTTGGGTCTGCAATTTGCACTACAAAGCAAACGCTTGCATTCAATTACTGAAGCAATGACCGAACGTTACGAGCAAGAAGTTCGGCAATTGCAAAGCCGAAAAAGTCGCGAAAGCCGCCGTACCGATGGCCCAACAACAACGCTTGACTACAGCTTTTGGAGCCAGATTAAAACTGAACTCGGCGATGAAATCCAAGCGCTGCAAAAAGACTTACAAGAATCCAGTCGTCGCCGAGAAGTGCCAACCGGCACCACCCATGTTTCACTAAAGCAGCTGATAGATTCTATCGACTACGATGGCTTAGATCGCGAAGACCAGTACAAGATGATTAAGTTATCGCTGTCGCGGAAAACCCAAGATGATTTGACCGGTTTTATCCAACAGCAGAGTAAACAGCAGTTACGCCAAGATATTGAATCCATTCAGCAACGGATGCAGGCGCTACTGGATCGCATCAGTGAAAAATTGCACAAACAAACCGGCGCGTTAGTCGGCTGGCAACTGCCAAAGTTACCAGACTCGCAGATTTGGCAAGATATGCAGGAACTGATTAGCCTGGAGCTGCGCTACCAAGGCGAATTACCCAAACGCGGCTTTATCGATAGGCTTAGCGAAGGCCGTAAATCGGTGATGGTAGTGATGATGTCGGTGATGTTGTTAGGCTACGTCGGCATGGATTTGCGCAGCTCGCCTTGGCTCAGTTATTTGGTGGTGCCGATGTTCTTTGGCGCCATTGCTTATAGTTTTATCGGCTTTCGCAAAGACGAAGAATATCGGTTAGACAAAGAGTTAACGCGGGTTCGCGAAGAATTATTGTCAGCTGGCCGTCGCACAATTTCCGATCTGAATCGGCTCAAGCAAACCAAGTTAAACGAATTTACCGATGGCTTAAAGAAACAATGGCAACAACAACTGGAACAGTTTGGCCGCGAGCAACAAAGCAAGCAACAAGCTGAGCAAGAGCAAAGCGCGAGCAAAGCCAAGGCGCGAATTGGCGCTATTGATAGTCAATTAAGCGAACTTAACAGCATCAACAGCCAAGTGCAAAAAGTGACGAGAGACGTGCAAAGTCTGCTAGAAAAAACTCGTCAATTACTCAGCCAACTGAACAAATAAGGCAGGATCGCGGATGTTGTATTTAGGCATCGATCTGGGCACCACTTACTCGCTGGTCGCTTATATGAACGATCATGGTCAGCCGACGTTGTTTCCGGATTATCACGACGCCAACGAGTTTCGCACGCCATCAGTAGTGCATATTGGCGCTGAAGGTTGTTATGTCGGTGCTACCCTCGAAGGCATTTTGGACGACGAACCGGAACTATCTCAAGCTCGCTTTTTTAAATTGCAGATGGGAAAACCCGCTGCGGTTTATCAAGACCATTTGCAGCGCACTTGGTGGCCACAAGCCTTGTCGGCTTTGGTCTTAAAGAAAATGCTGCACGATGTCGAAGCCTTTGCCCACGATGAAATTGGCGGCGCTTTAATTACAGTCCCAGCCAATTTTAATGATGCGCAGCGTCGCGCCACGCGAGAAGCCGCGCAAATGGCCGGCCTCACCCACGTTAAACTGATGGATGAACCGGTCGCGGCGGCAACTTTTTATGGCCTTAATCGCAAAGGCGCCGAGCAAACCTTGTTTGTGTATGACTTAGGCGGCGGCACTTTTGATGCCACTGTGCTACAAGCGGGTGACTCCGGCTTATATTCACTGGCAACCGAAGGCAGTAATCAACACGGCGGCATTCATGTCGATGCGATGATTATGGACTTTATTCTCGATGAATATCAGCGCCAGCATGGCATTCGGCCGAACGACGAAACTAGCTTAATGATTTTGCGCCGGTTTGCGCATGACACCAAACTGGCTTTGGTGAAACCTGGCAAAACTCGCGTTGGCAAAACATTTTTGCTCGGCGGCAAATCCATCGAGTTTGTGTTGACCCGTGAACTGTTTCATCAAATGATTGAACAATTTATTGATGACACTATTGCGGTCTGCCAGCGCTGCTTGGACGCTGCTGGGCTTGATTGGTCATTTGTCGATACCATTTTGCTGACTGGTGGTTCGTCGTTGCTGCCTCTGGTGCCGGAAAAGCTTGCGCGCATTAGCGGTCGTCCGGTTGATCAATTGGTTTGCAAACAACCGCATCAAGCGGTGGCTTATGGCGCAGCCATCTTAGCCGCGCAACAATTTGGTGGCGGTGGCGCAGGGCCAAAACTACAATCCATTTGCGCTTATGATCTCGGGATCCGGGTAATGGGTAAAGATCAACAGCCGACAGTTAAAGTGCTAGTGGCGAAAAACACGCCGGTGCCTGCATCGGCTCGAATGACCTTTTACACCAACCGTGCCGACCAAACCCGCTTAATTATTGAAGCGGTGCAACAACGCGATACCTCGACCGGCCTCGAGGAAAACAGTCTGGGCTATTTTGCTTTTGCCATCGACAATCCACGGGCCAACTATCCACTTGAGATTGAACTGGCCTACGATTTAGAGGGATTGGTGGTGATCACTGCTCGCGATCCAGAAACCGGCCGGCAAATTCGCCAATTAATGGACGCACAAACCGAAGCAATGGACAACGCTTTGCTTGCCCAACAACCTTGGGTTGAAGCAATGCGGATTAACCCCTAACTAGCAGGGCCTTGCATGTCCAAACAGCAGAAAGCACAGATACAATTTACCAGCTTTAGCCATAGCGGTTGGCAGCGCAACAATAACGAAGATGCGTTGTTAGTTGATGCCAAGCTTGGTATTTTTTTGCTGGCTGATGGCATGGGCGGTCACGCCGGGGGGGAAGTCGCCAGTCAAATGGCTTGTGAACAAGTCCACATCGCC
Organism: Gammaproteobacteria bacterium; assembly: GCA_017302255.1. Lineage (GTDB taxonomy): Bacteria > Pseudomonadota > Gammaproteobacteria > Enterobacterales > Alteromonadaceae > Pararheinheimera. The sequence goes on from JAFLDV010000013.1 coordinate 8,090, forward strand.
TTGAGTCAACAACTTGATATCACAGAAGCCGTGGCCCGCGCCCATCAACAGATCCTGACACTTGGCCAGCAACAACCTGAGCTACATGGACTTGGCACCACTTTAGTCGCAGCACAAATTTGCGCTGACCAGCTACAACTTAGCTGGGTTGGTGATAGTCGCATTTATAGATATCGAAACGGTAAACTGCAGCAGCTCAGTGAAGATCATTCGTTTGTACAACAACTAATAAGCCGTGGCGTGCTTACACCAGCAGAAGCCGATGAACATCCACAGCGGCATTTGCTGCAGCAAGCGCTTGGCCAATTGTCAGGAAAAACCCCAAAGCCAAGCTTTTGTCACGAAGATTTTCAGCAAGATGATTTGTACTTGTTATGCAGCGATGGTGTGTCTGACGTCTTGTCTGAAGCTGCGCTGGTTACCTGTTTAAACCATCAGAAACCGCTGACGCAAGACGACTTGGAACTGCTAGCGCAGCGCTTACTGGCAGCGGTGCTGGCGACTGATGCGCCCGATAACGCGAGTGGCATTTTACTGCAAATCCTTTGCGGCAATAAGCCGCCACTGTGGCGGCGTTGGTTGGGACGCTGATGCGCAAATCGACGATATTTGCGCTGGCGCTAGTTTAACTTTAGCCGCATTTTGACGCCGCTTTCGCCGCAGAACTTGCCGCTTCGCTGGCACTGGCTCGGGCTTCACGCGCTAAATCATGAATTTCACTTAACAACTTCGAAGCACTGTCGTGAAAACCTTCAACTTGTTTCGCGCCATTCTCAGCATCACCGGCTGCAGTTTTCGCCGCTTCGGCATGTTTTTGCGCGTTTTCAACTTCTTTCCAAGCCGTAGTTTGGGCGACCTTAATATCGCCTAAAATATCGTTTGCGGTTTTTAGTACGGTTTCAAGCTGAGATAGCAGTGTTTTCGCATGTTCAGCGGCCTGATCCATTGCCGCCCGCGCTTGGTCACGCAACACTTCGGTGGCGGTTTTCGCAGCTTCTGCACCTTGTTGCGCGGAATGGGTTTGTGACAATGACGCTTGAGCGTTACTCGCAGCAGTGGCGGCACTGTCTGCAGCACTATGTGCTTGCATAGCTGCTGAGCGCGCCTCCCCCGCCATGGCCTCCGCATTATTCGCTGAACTTTGGGCGTTACCTGCTGAAGCCTGTGCAGCACCGGCAGCACTTTGCGCAGTGCCAGCCGAACCTTGGGCAACGTTGGCGGAACCTTGCGCTTGGCTTGCAGATCCTGCCGCCATATTCGATGAAGCCGTCGCTTCACTGGCTTCTTGTTGGGCGGTTGCCGAAAATTGCACCGCTTCTTGCGCTTCTTTTTGCGCTAATGCCGCAGATGCTTTGGCCTCTTCGGCTTCTTTATCTGCTAATTTCGAGGCTTGCTCAGCTTCTTCAGCTTCTTTCGCCGCTTGTTGCTGCGCTTTTTGCGCTTCGGCTTCCAGTTGTTTGGCGTGCTCGCTCGCTCTTTGCGCTTCTGCTTGTGCTTGTTCCGTGGCTCTTTGCGCCGCTTCGGCCGCTTGTTGCGCAGCTTCAGCTTCTTGTTCTGACTGCTCAGCTTTTTTCGAAGCTTCTTCAGCTTCTTTCGCTTCTTGCTCTGCGGTGTTCGCTTGTTGTTTGGCTAATTCGGCAGCGGCTCGTGCACTATCCGATTGTTGATTGGCATCTTGCGCCGAATTAGTCGCCTGACTTAATTGCTGTTGCGCTTCTTGCGCAGATTGCCCGGCTTGTTGCGCTTGCTGAGACGCATCTTGCGCAGAATTTGTCGCGACATTGGCCTGTTGACTGGCTTCTTGCGCCTGCTGCGAAGCAGTTGATGCAGCAGAGCTGGCCATTGATAACTGTTGTTCAGCACTTTGTGCTGCTTGCTGTGCAGTTGACGCTTGTTGCTCCGCAACGGAACTTGCTTGGGTGGCTTCTTGCGCCTCACGTTGCGCTTCCGCTGAGGCCGATTGCGCTTGTTGATTAAAATTCTGAGCAGAGCTGGCATCAGCCTGAACTTGCTGTACATAGTTCTCGCTTTGCTGTGCCGCAGTTTGCGCTTGTTGACTGGCTTGACTAGCATCGGCAGCAGCTGTGCTAGCTTGCTGCGAACTTTGACTGGCTTGTGCTGTTGCTTCTTGCGCTTGCTGCGCTTGAGTCCCTGCCTGTTGCGCAGCGGTTTGCGCTTGCTCGGCATCAGCTTGAGCTTTTAACTTTTCTTGTTCGGCAGCAGCAGCGGCTTGTTGAGCTCGTTCGGCTTCGGCACGCGCAGCAGCCAGTTGCGCTTGGAGTTGGGATAAGGTGTCATCAATAGCCATAAAAAACAATCTCTCATGCGTTGCCTGCGCGACATCCATTAAGCGCGTTTTCTCTGCCATCCTGTACAAATACTATGTCAGAACTTAATAAGCATGACTAGCGCCTCAACAGCTTTTAACTCGCAGAAAACCGCGTCTTCCAATCGACCATAGGTGCGCATCGCCATGATCGCATCAACACATAAAAACATCTTAAAATCAGAATCTTACAATCAAATCTGTGATGTGTAATTTCACATGAAATCAAAAACGCTCAAATAATTAACTTTATTAGATTAAAAATGAAACATTACTAAGCAACTAATAACATCAGTCTTAACTAAAAAAGCAGAGGATGTTATGAAACAAGTTATTGCTGCGACCGCAGCTTTATTGTTGGTCTCGCAGACCGCACAAGCAGATAGTTATGTTTACATCACCAACTCAACCGCCGATGAGGTGACTGTCAGTGTCAGGCATTTTGGCAGTAGCACATTGCTAACGCCAGGCAGTCAATGGCGACAAGAAGCCAATACCATAGCGCCTTACGCCACCAAAAGAGTGTTGGCGTTTAACCGTAATGAAGGCGTGAAACGCAATCAAACTTACCAGTTTGAAACTGCAGTCACGGCCAACGGTTCGACTATGGTTGCGATGCAAAAAATGGTCGGCAACTGGGTTGGCAGCAGCATACAACATAGTGCGCGGGCAGCTGATTTTCAGGCGCCTTGGCGCAGCGACCGTCAGATTTATCGACACAGCACCCAGTACCAATTAAAACCATCAACCGTTGGTTTTGCCGCAAGTTTTACCGGCGGATACGATGATTTTTATTACACGGTGAGCAATAACACCCAAACCGAAGCCTTGGCACCAGCAAATACTTTAAAAGTGCTCACATACAACATCTATGCATTGCCATTAGTTGCTAGCGACATCTCTGCACGTTTGCAGGAGTTGCCAGCACATTTGCGCGGATACGATGCAATTATGCTGCAAGAAGCATTTTCTTCTGACTCGCCAGCACTGCTCCGCGCTCTGGCTAATGAATATCCTTATCAAACTACAATTTTGCGCAAACCACTGTCAGGCGTGAATGTCTACAACGGCGGTGTGGCTATTGTCAGTCGTTATCCTATTGGTCGCACAGAACAATTCGTCTATCCAGAATGTACTGGCACCGATTGTTTTGCCGACAAAGGCTTTGTGTATGCTGAAATCATTAAACAAGGCAAAGCGTATCAAGTAGTTGCAACGCATACCGCCAGTTTTGACACCGACGCAGCACGCCAATTACGTCAAGCGCAATTTCGCTTGATGAAACAATTTGTCGAGCAAAAAGCCTTCGCCCGCACTGACACCGTGTTATATGGCGGCGACTTTAACGTCAACAAACTGAAATTCCCCGATGACTACGCGGCCATGCAACAAAACCTAAACGCCAAGGTGCCAATGTCGACTGGATACACCGCATCAACCTTTGATCCACGAGTTAACAGCTACGCTGCGAGTTACGATACTGTCGAATACCTTGATTATGTTGTGGTAAGTAACGCTCATCGGCAGCCGTCTTTTAGCAAAAATGATGTGCGGGTACCACGAACCACCGTTGATTCTTTATGGAAACGGTGGGATTTATCCGACCATTTCCCGGTCATGGCTGAAATTCGCGAGTAACCGTCATGAACAATCGCAAGATCGGCATATTCATATTGCTAATCTGCTGTTTCGGTTGGTGGTGGTTTGCTGCCACCACCAATTTGCCGGCGGCAGCACAACCATTTGAGAAAATTGGCGAGCATAAAAGCACAGCTAACGCGGTTAAACCCAAGCAATCCAAAGCGCAGCCAAACCAAGATGCTCTTAGCGAAGCTGCGCACTTTACTGAAGAACGGCGGCTGCAAGCGCTGACCAAACTCGCTGATGAATACCGTCAACTTCGTGCGCAAACTCCAGGTAACTTACAGGCCTGGCTAGAGCAACTTTGGCGCCTTTGCCAAGCTGAAAACACCGAGCGCTGTGAACAGCGATTGGCCGATTTAGCACAAGGGTTAACCGCTGAGGAAATGCTTGAGCTCAAAAAGTTACTGGCGGCTTATCAGCAATATCAACAGCAACTTGGCCAATTGGTCATGTCTACCGAATTGTCACCACAGCAACGTTTTGCCGAAATAAAGGCGCTACGCGAACAAGTGTTCGGCGAGCAGACGGAGACTATGTTTGGACAAGAACATCAATTTGCCGAGCATCAATTTAAACTTGATGATTTTCAGCAAATCGAGGCCGCAGGTTTATCAGTGGAGCAACGACTGGCCAAACTAAACCAATTGCAGCAACAAAGTGGCATCCAGAGCGAAGGTTTATTAGGACCGGATCAAGCCTACCAGCAAGCGTTACGACTGCTCAGTGATTTGCCGCAAGCGGAACAAGAGCAGTGGCAAGATAAACTGCGGCAACAGTATTTTGGCGATCAAGCGCAACAAGTGAAAGCATATGAGCACCAACAACGGCAACATCAGCAAAAAATGCTGGCATATCAAGAAGCTTTGCAGCAATTGGAAGCGCGATTCGCGGCATTAAAATCTCAGCTCGAGCCGCAAACATGGCAAGCACAATACGCGGAGGCCTTACTGCAACTTCGACTAGCCTACTTCCCGAATTAACACGGTTGGGGCCAAGCTTTACAGTTTGTAGATATTTAGCGGATTTGATTTAGCACTCAACAAGGCGCAAAAAATAAGGAGCTGCGGTGGCAGCTCCTTGAACAGGAAACTAGTTATTCAGCTAAAGCCGCAATAATTGCGTCTTTTTTCTCTGAACCCAGATATTGAGCGACCCGCGTGAAACCGTATTGTTCAGCAAATTCCGCGATTGGCATTTCATTGCAACGTACTGCGTTGCGCACAACTGACAAGCGCTCGCCTTTTGCTTGCAGCATCGTTTGGAGTGTCACAACCTGATCACTGGTTACGGCCACACACAACTTAGTCTCGAACGACTCGTCGGTGCCTACAAACTTATATTGCTCTGCCTGCGCACTCATTGCGCTTACTGCGAAGACCCCTAACATCACTGACATTAACGTTTTCATAGTACCTGCTCCTTAGCCAAGTTAACTTGTTTGGCGGGATTAGAATGCAGGCATTTGATGACCGTGACTTGACTAGTCCGTGGCAATCTCGGGAACTTTTGATGAAATGGCCGTCATAAAGTGTCTTGAGAATTTCATATTGGCCGAAGCTAGCGAGCAAAACACTCAAGTTTGTATCCGTTTTAGATAATTTAACCGTTCACACAGCAAATCCCTAAACGCAACATCTGATAATTATTTGATAAAGTTTTGATATTTCATATTTACCCTTGAGCAAACTCTAATTTACCCGCTAACTATTAGTTCGTTTGAAATACGCGACTTGTAATGGGTGACATATGGATTGTTCGGCGCATGCGTCGACAGCACTAGCCCCCGCTAACTCGAGTTTCAGGCGAACAAAACCATAACAGCAATAATAACTCCATTCAGGAACATTCATGAAAAAAACAATTATTTCAGCCGCTTTGCTGGTCGCAGGTATTTGTAGCGGACAAGCATACGCCAAAGGCATTCAAGTCGAGTTGTCACTTCCACAAACCACTTTTGCCGCTAGCAGCGATGTTAACGTGCAAGTGACGTACAAAAACACCGGACATAAAGCAGAGAAAATCCTTAAATGGTACACACCTGAAGGTTCGGTAAAAGAAGACTTATTTGATATTTCAGTCAACGGGGTTGATGCACCGTACACTGGCATGCATATCAAACGGGCTGCACCAACTAGCCGTGACTATATGGTATTAACCCCAGGTCAAGAGGTTAGCTACAACGTCGAACTGACTGCTTTATATGACCTGCCTGCTTCAGGTAACTATCAGATCCAATACCATGTCGAAACATTGGCTCTGCACGATATCCCAACCAATTTAACCAAAGCGCAAGAGCAAGCGTTAAAACAAAGTTTCGTTGGTGAAGAACTGCCAAGCTTGCAGTCTGATGCAGTATTTGCCCAAATTGAAGTCGACAGCAAAATGCGTGTGGATGCACAACCGCCAACGTTTCAAGCTTTAGCCGGTTCAGTATCTTATGCGGCAAACTGCAGCAGCAGCCGTCGCACGACTATTGCAACTGCGATGACGTCAGCCAAAACTTATGCCTCAAATGCTGCCAGCTATTTAACTAACTATGCTTCAGCTTCACGGGCAAATTCTGTACGTTATAAAACTTGGTTTGGCAGTTACACCAGCACACGCTGGACAACTGTGAATAACAACTTCAACAAGATAAGCAGTGCGTTACAAAACCAAGCGGTGCAATTTGACTGCGGTTGTACCGACTCTTACTTCGCGTACGTTTACCCAAATCAACCATACAAAATCTACTTATGCAGCGCTTTCTGGTCAGCACCTAACACTGGCACAGATTCAAAAGCTGGCACTATCGTTCACGAAACCAGCCACTTTACCGTAGTAGCTGCAACTGACGACATCGCTTATGGCCAAACTGCTGCGAAAAACCTCGCGAAAAGCAGCCCTTCACAAGCGATTAAAAATGCCGATAGCCATGAGTATTTTGCTGAGAACACTCCAGCACAAAACTAGTAGTGCGCATGCGGGCTTAACGCATTGAAGTACCGAGCCCGAGCAAGACCGGCGTCATTGTCCTAGCAGTGACGCCGCATTTTCTTAAAACCACTTAGTTTGCCGTCCCAACCCGGCAGGCTAAGTGCGTTTCCAGAACCTGCATCAGACTTAGTCACTAATTTCGCCAGCACTATGCACGAATAGTTCCGGAATTGCCTTCCTTGCGCTTTTCCAGCACATGCCACTCCGTTCCAAAATAACAACTTAGCAGCATACAAAGTGATTTAGTACTGTAAAATAACTCTTGAGTTTCGCTAGGCTCGGTTTACACCAACAATCATATGCTATGTCACGCCCATAGCTAATCAAAACGCACCACCAAAACGCAAAACTTAAACATTTAAGTTGTTTGAAGTCATTTTTGCACCACTGCCGAAAAAAACAGCATAAATTTGCACCGAAATTGCACATTCCACTTGCAGAAAGCATAAAATGGTGGTTTATTTAGCGACATAACCGCTCCACGGAAGCTAATCCATGCAGAAGACCACTGTGCAGTTGTTGGATAATCCACAACTTTTGCGTTTTGAATCTGACAAGATTCTTAAACGATTAAGTTCAGCACTAAAAACCCAAGCAAAACATGCTTGGCCTGTGTTGCAACCTAGACTACAGCAACAGCTGCCGGTTTTACTTGCGCTTTATTTGCGTCTTTATGGCGACTTGTACGATTGTTATTTTCACTTGGAACAACTGCTGAAGTTATTGGCAAAGAGTGCGGCAGCACGGCCGGATTACTTACAACAAGAAGACGCAAGCCCACAGGATTGGCACAAAGCAGAAGCAGCACTTGGTGCAGCCTGTTATGTCGATTTATTTGCGAACGATTTCAAAGGGCTTGCTGAACGCATTCCTTATTTAAAGAAAACCGGTATTAACTACCTGCATTTAATGCCGTTGTTTAAAGCGCCTGTGCCAAATAGTGATGGCGGCTATGCAGTTTCCGATTATCGCCAAACGATGCCGGAACTTGGCACCATGCCACAGTTAGCTGAATTGATGGCGCAACTACACCAACAAGGCATCAAACCTGTGCTCGATTTTGTGTTTAATCACACTTCAGACGAGCATGCATGGGCAGAAAAAGCCAAAGCTGGTGATCCGACTTATCGCGAATTCTATTTCTTTTTTACCGAACAAGAGCGTGATCAATTTGCACCGAGTCTGCGCGAAATCTTCCCAACCATTCGCCGTGGCAGCTTCACCCAAGATCCAAGCTCAGGCTTGTGGATTTGGACGACCTTCAATAGCTTCCAATGGGACTTAAACTACGCTAATCCAGCGGTGTTTAATGCGATGGCAGAAGAAATGCTGTTCTTGGCGAATCAGGGTGCTTCAGTACTTCGACTCGACGCGCTGGCTTTTGTTTGGAAACAAGCGGGCACTAGTTGTGAAAACCTACCAAAGGCACATACCTTAATTCAGGCTTTTAATGCTGTGGCACAAATTGCCGCGCCATCGCTGCAATTTAAGTCAGAAGCCATTGTGCATCCGGATGAAGTGGTCAAATACATTGCGCCAACCGAGTGCCAACTGTCTTATAACCCGCTACTGATGGCGTTATTGTGGAATAGTTTAGCGACGCGCAAGACTCGTTTAATGACCGAATCATTGCAGCGCCGGTTTGCCATAGATCCAATGTGTAGCTGGGTGAATTACATCCGCTGTCATGATGATATCGGCTGGACTTTTGATGACAATGTGGCGTGGCAGTTAGGTATTAACCCAGATCACCACCGACAATTTCTGAATCAGTTTTATACCGGACAATTTCCGGGAAGTTTCGCCAGCGGCGTCAAATTTCAGGAAAACCCAGCCACTGGCGATTGCCGAGTCGCCGGGATGTTGGCTTCGCTGGCTGGGGTCGAAAAAGCCCAGCAAAACCAAAATGCCGAACACTTACAACACGCACTTGCACGCATCTATTTGTTAAATAGCGTCATTTTAAGCATTGGCGGTTTACCCCTACTCTACCAGGGTGATGAGTTGGGCTTACTTAACGACTACAGCTATTTGGATGACCCGGCCAAAGCGGACGATAGCCGCTGGGTCAATCGAGTGCGCGTGCATGACCAGCAATTTACTGCGGCGAATCAGCCCGAAACTATATCAGGTCAAATCTATCAGCAGTTACAGCAGCTCATTCGCTGTCGAGCGAGACTGCCGGTACTTGGCCACGGCGAAACGAAAATTTTAAGCTGTTCTAGCCCACATTTGTTCAGTTATCAGCGAACGACAGCTGAAGAACAGCTGCTGTGTTTAGTCAATTTCTCCGAACATACGCAGCAGTCTGACGATCTTGGCCACGGCCAATGGTTGGAACAATTAACCGGCAAACCAATGACTGGAAATCGGCTGATGTTAAAGCCTTACCAAGTGCTTTGGTTGAGCCCTGTGTAAGTACAAAAATTCCCTAAGTTTGGTATTCCTTGAATGCCGTGTGGTAGTGTTGCGGCCTCGTTGTAGGCCGTTTTTTTTGCCGCCAACACCCTAATTTTGTTTAATAAAAATTAAATATTGCGACTGGCGACAAACAAATTTTCTGTTGATGCCGAGGCCAAGCTAGGTAGCTATTGGCAAAAACACATCGCAGAAAATTTCAGCACAATGATTATTTTCTGGTCAGACTTGACTAATCAAAAAATCGCGAGTAAAACGTTTAAGTGACAGGGTTGAAAAATAATAACTTGTACAGATGAGCAACTTTGGATTATACGAATCTACTAGTTGTTTTTTTTGATAAGAAAACTTAATCGATTAAGTGCATCTACAGAAAGCTTGGCTTCAATGGTGCAAAAAAAGGAATAACGCTTAATCTTTAGGTCGAGGCCCTGATCTTGCGAGAGTGACTAACATACAACGTTAAATACACCGTAAGCCGACAAAGGATAACGAGACAATGAAAACAAAACTATTCAAACCAGCGTTACTGTCCATCGCTGTATCAACAGCACTTTGGTCAGGGCACACTATTGCGCAAGAACAAGCAGCTGCGAAAGAACCAGCAAAAAATGACATTGAAGTTATCGCGGTCAAGGGGATCCGGGGTTCTTTAATTCGCTCTCAAGCAGAGAAAATGGATAATTCATCAATCGTTGAAGCCATCTCTGCCGAAGATATCGGTAAATTACCAGACTCATCTATCGCCGAGTCGTTATCTCGTTTACCAGGCCTCGCCGGTGAGCGCGTTGGCGGTCGGACATCAGGCATTTCAGTTCGTGGTTTTAAAGAAGATTTCACCGGCACCTCACTGAACGGTCGTGAGCTTATCGGTATCGGCGATAACCGCGGCGTTGAATACGATTTATATCCGTCAGAAATTATGACTGGCGCCACCATTTACAAAACGACTGATGCCAGCCTAATGGTGCAAGGGATCGGTGGTACTGTTGATTTAAAAACTGTTCGTCCACTGCAAGCGAAGGAAACCTTAACCTTAAACGGCACTTACGAAATGGGTAGCCGCGATTCAGATAACCCTGAATTCGACAACAAAGGGAAACGTTTTGCACTGTCGTTTGTTGAGAAGTTTGCTGACGACACCATGGGCGTGGCTGTGGCACTGGCCACCACTGAATCACCAAACAACCAACGTAAATATGGCGTCTGGGGTTACAGCGCAAACAATGCTGGCCAAATTCTGCCAACAGGTTTGGACATTGCGTCAATCAGCACTGAATTAGAACGCGACACTATTTCTGCAGTGTTTCAATATCAACCAACTGACAAACTGAATTTAGTTTTTGATGTATTAAGCATCGATTACTCTGACTCAGGTGTTTATCGCGGTTTTATCGAACCATTCTCGTCAACAAACGTCACAGGTTCAGGTACTGATTCAAAAGGTACGCAAATCAACTCGAACCCTGTACTGCGGACTGACCCACTGCAAAAAGACGGTGATTTAAAAGCGATCGGCTTAAACCTCGAGTACCAATTATCTGATAACTGGGAAATGAAAGTTGATATCGCTTCTAGCGAATCAAGCAAAAAAGATTTACGTGGTGAATCTTATGCAGGTTTAGCACGTTCAGGTGCATTAAACAGTTCACAACTCGGTTCTCGCGATTTCGTGATGAGCAAAGATGGTATTTTCTTCACCAAGTTAACTGGCTTAGATGCATTCTCTAATCCAAATGCGCTGCAATTAACTGGCCCACAAGTATGGGGCGGTGGTTTAGCAAACTTAGCAAACCAATTCCAAACCAACGTGTTGCAAGCTAACGGTGAACCGTATAGCTACTTCAACGCGCAAGACGGCTTCTTAAACTATGCCGACTTCAGTGAAGAGTTGAACACCTATAAACTTGAATTTGTTGGCAATATTGAAGATAGCGTGTTCACTAAAGCCACTGTTGGCTTGAACTACAGCGACCGCTACAAAGATAAAGACAACAAAGGTTTCTTCGCAACCGCCAAAACTTACCCGCTGTCAGGCGCAATTCCTAGCGCGTATTTATATAACGGTTTAGCTGATTTGACTTGGGCTGGTTTAGGTTATGTAGTCGCTTATGATGGCTTTGCCCCTTATAACGACGGTAATTACATCCTGAACGACGCAGGTTTATTAGAGCCGGACCGTTTAGGTGACACTTATAACGTGACTGAAGAAGTAACGACTCTGTTTGCTAAGGGTGATTTCGAAACCGAAGTGAGTGGTTTCTCAGTTACTGGTAACGTCGGCATGCAATACGTGAAAACCGACCAAGGTTCTAGCGGTTACATTGGTGTTGTTGGCTCTAACTTCGCAGTGTGTGATGCCAATAACGACAAACAAGTTGATGCAGTCTGTGTTACTGAACAAAGCACCAGCTACAACCATTTCTTGCCAAGCTTGAACGTTAGTGTCGAAGTTGCTGACGACCAGTTTGTCCGCTTCGCTGCGAACAAAACTATCAGCCGCGCTCGTATCGACCAAATGAAAGCGTCAGGTTTCGTCAAGTTCGACCAAAACATCGACTTGATTGCTATCCCGAACACTACAGCTGCAGTTGAACAATATGGTACACCTTGGTCGAAATTCGCCGGTAACCCATTATTGAAACCACTGGAATCAAACAACTTCGACTTAGCTTTTGAAAACTACTTCGATGAAGAAGGTTACGTTTCTGCAGCTGTGTTCTATAAAGATTTAGTGAATTGGACGCGTGATGGTAACAAACTCATCAACTTCACCAACGATGAAACCAACGCTGGCGCCAACTACTTTATCCCTGGCTTCCATGACCGCATCATCGACCAAGACGGTACTTACGGCCCTGCAGATATTTTCTACGCTGCTGGCTCTAAAGTAACGCCACCAAATTACGGCTACTTCTCATATTTTGAAGATGGCTTAAAAGGTTCGGTGAAAGGCGCAGAATTGACAGCTAACGTGCCACTAAACAAAGTGTCATCGGCTCTTGATGGTTTCGGTCTCGCAGGTTCTAGCACTTATATTGATGCCGAACTTGAAGATGGTTCACGGATCCCAGGTCAATCTGATCGCGTGTTGTCGTTGACTGCTTACTACGAGAAAGATGGCTTTGAAGTGCGTTTTGCAGGCACTAAACGTTCTGACTTCTTAACTTATGAGCGTGGTGGTTCAAACAAAATCGCAACAGCAACCCGTAATGGTGTGACCTTGCTTGATGCGCAAGTCAGCTATGACTTCAGCGAAAGCAGCTACACCCAGCTGAAAGGTCTGCGAGTATCGTTGCAAGGCACTAACTTGACCGACGTTGATGAAGAAACCGTTGATGGCAACGGCATCGTCACCACTCGCCGTCAGTTTGGCCCAACTTACCTGCTGAACTTCAACTACGCGTTCTATTAATAACCAAACCCGGTGTAAAGACCTCATCATTCCCAAAGAGTGTTGGGGTCTTTTTTTTACTTTCTGCGTTTTTGGTTTAAAGTCGTTGCTTAACAACAACGAAGTCTTGTGGGATGGCAGTATGCAAAGTCCAATCAAAAAGGTCGTAATCGCAGGCGGTGGCACTGCTGGCTGGATGGCCGCAGCGTTATTGAAGAAAGTATTAGCCGAAAACATCGAAATCGAATTAGTAGAATCCGAAGAAATTGGCATCGTCGGTGTTGGCGAAGCCACAATTCCGCCAATCCAAATATTCAACCAATACATGGGGTTGGACGAAAAAGAATTCTTAAGAGAAACCCACGCCACCATTAAACTTGCCATCAAATTCGAAAACTGGCGAGTCGCTGGCGAAAGCTATTACCATACTTTTGGTGCGCCTGGCGCACAGCTTGGTTTCTGCCCGTTTCAACATTATTACTTGCACGCCAAGTCACTTGGACTTGAAGCCTCATTGTGGGATTTTGATCTAAATTATCTCGCAGCCGAAGCTGGCAAATTTAATATCATCAAAACGCCAAATCCGGTTTACGAAATGCAGTATGCCTATCATTTTGATTCTGCATTGTATGGTAAATATTTGCGTAAACTGGCTGAACGCGCTGGAGTTGTCCGCACCGAGGGCATGATTGCCGAAGTGCTGCTAAACCCAATCACTGGCGCAGTTGACGCTTTGCAAATGAAAGATGGCAAACGTATTCATGGCGACTTATTTATCGACTGCACCGGCATTCGTAGCTTATTGATGCGTAAAACTTTAGGGATTGCCTACGAATCCTGGTCGCATCTGTTACCTGCCAATTCGGCTTTAGCGGTACCGACTGAGCGTTTTGAAAAAACCTTGCCATACACCCGCAGCATCGCTCACAAGGTTGGTTGGCAATGGCGCATTCCGTTGACCCATCGTAACGGCAATGGCTTAGTTTATAGCTCGGATTATTTAAGCGACGATGCGGCTTACGATGTCTTGATGTCCAATTTGGATTCAAAACCACTCGCTGAACCGCGCAAAATCAGTTTTGAAACTGGTCGCACGACAAAGCAATGGCATAAGAACGTGGTGGCGATTGGCCTATCGAGCGGTTTCTTGGAGCCGTTGGAATCTACCTCAATTCATCTCATCCAATCCGGCATTGTTCGCTTGTTAAAAATGTTTCCAAACCAAGGCATTAGCGATGCACTAATCACTAGCTACAACGCTGAATCCAAAACTGAGTTCGAAACTATACGTGATTTTATCGTATTGCATTATCACGTTAACGAACGCGATGATTCAGATTTTTGGCGTGACATGCGCAATCTGACAATTCCTGACCGATTGGCGGAAAAAATCGCCTTGTTCCGTGCTACCGGAGCCGTGTTTAACGATAGCAATGACATCTTCCGCGACGCATCTTGGTTACAAGTGATGCTTGGCCAAGGGATCACACCAAAAGATTATCATCCAGCAGTGAAAGTCGGCACCGACCAAGCTCTGCTTGGCGCTATGCAACAAATATTGCAGGCGAAACAGCAGCCGCTTAGCCAAATGCTAAGTCATGACGAATTCCTCAAGCGCTACACCGGAGCTTAATGTCATGACACAACCACATCATATTGTCATTGTTGGCGGCGGCACCGCCGGTTGGATGACGGCTAATTTACTGGCTCACCACTGGCGTGGGCAAAACATTGCAATTAGTTTGCTGGAATCGCCAGAAATTGGCATTGTCGGGGTCGGCGAAGGCTCGACACCTACACTGAAGAGATTCTTTCAAGAGCTCGAGATCCCTGACGAAGCCTGGATGCAGCGCTGCCAAGCAACTTACAAACTCAATATTCGATTTGCCGACTGGAGCCCGCAATCAGGGCTTGCTAGCTACAGCCATCCATTTATTTCGCAACTGGATGTATTTAGCGAACAGGCATTTTATGTGAACTGTTTTAACCGGCGCCTTGGCTTGGCGGTGTCGACCGATCCAGAGCAATTTTTGTTTAATGGCCATCTGGCGAAACTGCAGGCCGCGCCACATACCGGTGCCAATTTTCCGTTTCGTATCGAATATGGCTATCACTTTGACTCGGGATTGTTGGGTCAATTTCTGCGCGAGCACGCCTTAACTCTGGGCGTAACGCACCATGCTTTGACCATCACCCAAGCAGAACAGCACCCTGATGGTCGGATCGCGGCAGTCGTCAGCAATGATGGCCAGCGTATCACTGGCGATTTATTTATCGACTGTAGTGGCTTTCAATCACTGTTGTTACAAAAAACACTGGGGGTGAAATTTAATCATTTCGCCAGCAATCTGTTTAACAATGCCGCAGTGGTGTTACCGACAGCGACCATGCCTGATCTGCCGGCAGAAACCAAGGCGACCGCCTTGAGTAATGGCTGGGCATGGCAGATCCCATTATTACATCGCACCGGCAATGGTTATGTATATAGCTCTGATTTTATTAATAAAGATCAAGCAGAATTAGAGCTACGCCGCCATCTTGGGCTTGAGAATGACGCCATAGTAGCGCGCCATCTGACGATGAATGTCGGGCAAGTTGCCGAACATTGGCAGCAAAATGTGGTGGCTATTGGTCTATCACAAGGGTTTATTGAGCCATTGGAAGCCACGGCACTGCACTTGGTGCAAACCACAGTCGAGACATTTATTGAAGACTACCAAGCTGGTGGTTTTAGTAATCAATACCAGCAACGGTTTAATCAAACTATCTCGGGACGTTTTGAAGCAACACGCGACTACATAGTGGCGCACTACAAATATAACACCCGCAACGATTCAGAATATTGGCAAGCGAACCGGCAGAACCAACATTTGTCGGAATCATTTTTACAACGTCAGGACGTCTGGTTCCGCATGGGCGACCTCGGCAAAGAAATCGAACGCCAGCAACTGCAAACTATGTTTGGCAATACCTCTTGGCATTGTTTATTAGCGGGTTATGGCGTATTTCCGGCCCTCGCAGCCAAGCAGCCGGATGCCGCTACTTTGGCCAGAACCGACCAATATCTGGCACAAGGAATTGGTGAGTTGTTTGCTGGCTGTGCCCTTAATTACAGTCCGCAGCGCGAGCTGCTTTTCGCAGGGAGTTAAAATGAAACTGTGGTTGGGACTAATACTTTGCACGGGTTATTTACTGATATCGACGGCCAAAGCCGAACAATGGCACATCGCCTCGCCAAATGGCGAAATCAATGTGCAGCTCGAGCTCACAACCGATGCTCTGCAGTACCAAGTAAAGTTCCAACAACAGCCAGTCATCAAAGCTTCTAAACTTGGCTTGGCGTTTAAAAACCAAGCCAAGTTGCAAAGTAATCTGCAGGTGACAAAGGTCGCTGAGCGCCAGCAAGACCAAAATTGGCAGCCACTTTGGGGGCAACGCGCCACCATTCGCGATAACTTCCGTGAAATCACGCTGACATTACGCGAAACAGGCGACAAAGCTCGGCAATTGCAGCTGGTTTTCCGGGTTTATGACGATGGCGTGGCTTTTCGCTACAAAGTTCCAGCCCAAGCTGAATTACAGCAAGTGGTGATTAGCGATGAGCTCACTGAGTTTAATTTCGCCCAAAATTATGCCGCATGGTGGCAACAAGCTTACCAGCCACAAAGTTATGAATATCAATACTTAAACTCAGCGTTAAGCTCGGTGAACGTTGCCCATACCCCGCTCACACTAACCGACGATGGGATCGCTATTGCAATTCATGAAGCGGCGTTGGTGGATTACGCAGCGATGACCTTACGCCATCAAGGGGAAAACCTCATCCAATTTACCGCTGATTTGGTGCCTTGGTCCAATGGCGACAAAGTTCGGACCCAAACGCCCTTTCAAAGCCCATGGCGCACTATCCAAATCGCCAAAAATGCCGTGGCATTGTTAAATTCCGATTTGATCCTGAACTTAAACGAACCAGCGAACGCGAAAATCGACACTAGCTACATTAAGCCCGGCAAATACATGGGTATTTGGTGGGAGATGCATATTGGTTTAAAAGACTGGTCGCCAGGCCCAAAACAAGGCGCAACGACAGCCCGAGCCAAGCAGTATATTGATTTTGCTAGCCAGCATGATATCGATGGCGTGTTAATTGAAGGCTGGAACCAAGGTTGGGAAGGCGACTGGTGGCAACGACCGCCAACCTTCAGTTTTACCAAGCCAGTCAAAGGCTTAGATATGGCTGAAGTAACCCAATACGCCAAAAGCAAAGGCGTGCAAATTATTGGTCATCACGAAACTGCAGCTGGTGTTGCATATTACGAAGCACAAATGACGGCGGGCATGGCCTACTATCAAAAACTGGGCATTCATTCAGTGAAAATGGGTTATGTCGGACCTTTGCTTGACCAAAAAGAATGGCACGACGGCCAATTTATGGTGAATCATTTCCAAAAAGTGGTCGATACCGCGGCGGCACATGGTTTGATGGTCAATGCCCACGAAACCGTAAAAGACACCGGCCTTAGCCGCACCAATCCGAATTTAATGACGCGGGAGTCAGTGCGCGGTATGGAATACAATGGCGGCAGTCCAGACACTGGCAATTCGCCAAACCACACCGTCATTATCCCATTCACCCGAGGTTTGGCCGGCCCAACCGACTTTACGCCCGGGATCTTCAATTTTAATTACCAGAAATACCGCCCGAATAATCGGGTACCATCCACCTTGGCCAACCAATTATCGCTGTATGTGACACTCTACAGCCCACTGCAGATGGTGGCTGACCTGCCAGAACATTACCAAGATAGCAAAGGCAAGATGCATCCAGCCTTTGCCTTTATTGACGCAGTACCGACAGATTGGCAGCAAAGTATTGCCCTGCAAGGCGAGATCGGCGAGTTCTTAGTCGTCGCTCGTCAAGACAAGCATTCCGAACGTTGGTTTGTGGGTGCGAGCAATAACCAAACTGCGCGCAAAATAGCACTGCCACTTAATTTCCTGAAAGCAAATACCGACTATCAACTGACTTTATATGCTGATGCAGCAGATGCAGATTGGCGCAAAAATCCAAGTGCTTATCAGATTTTCAGCCAAGTGGTGACTGCGGATTCGGTCATTCCATTAACCCTCGCTTCTGGTGGCGGCGCGGCATTAGAACTAATTCCATTCAATGTCAAAAATTAAACAATTGATTTTAAAAAGATTGCGGCCTAAAGCCATTAAGCTGCAATCTTTTAATTTTTTGCAAACCGCTAAAAGCAGATCTTCATCGATAAAAATCATGTAAAAAAAAGGCTATTTCACTGACATTTAATTGACAATAAAAACCTCGAATTGTAGCATTAGTACGCTTTTTGGGAGCAATTATAAAAACATAGGCTTAAAGGAATATCTAATGAAATCTATTTACACTGCTGTCGCTGTTGTTGCTGTTTTCGCTACTGGTTGTGCAACCATCATCACTCCAAAAGAACAAAAAATTAACGTTTCTTCTTCTACTGGCGAAGCAATTGAAGTAACTCTGGATGGCAAAGCGTCATCAACTCCAGGTCAATTCACTGTTCTGCGTAACGGTCAAGATAAAACAGTTAACACAACTACTCCAGGTTGTGCACCATCAACACCAGTTATGAAGTCTATCGCTCCAGCATTCTGGGGTAACATCATTATTGGTGGTTTGTTAGGTTCTACTACTGACAACTCAACTGGTAAAATGTATAGCTACGCGGACAACGTTGTTGTTCAATGTGCGCCGAAATAATTTAATTGTCTAATTTGACAATGTTGAAGAAGAGCTGGTGGATATCAGCTCTTTTTTTATGCGGTTTTAGCAGCAATTCATTTGCAGGTTCGGAAGATTTAACCTGGGATTTGCTGATCCACAGTTTCGAGCAACAAGCGCAAGTCACAGATCCAAAATTTTTGCTCTCCGCGAAAGATTTTTCGCCGTTACGTGAGCAAGAGTTGACTATAGCCGCTTATCAACAGAATCCAACCGAAACCTTTTGTCGTTTTCCTGCTCGACTCACGTATCTAGCGCAACAAGGTTTGGTAAAACTGGCTGAAGAGCGTTTTGAACTCTGCCCCGAATTAAAAAAATTCGTAGATTTCGTACCCATGCAATCCTTGGAACTGGTTTATGCCTCCGAAGTGTTATCTTCGGCGACCAGTATGATGGGGCATGTATTTCTAAAAGCCAGCGGGCGCAATTTCCGCGGTACTCAAGTTGCCCATTCGTTGGCATATTTCACCGAAATTACCAGTCTCAACCCATTCAAATTAGTGGTTGATAGCACAATGGTCGGGATGCCAGGCTTTTTCACTGTGCGTCCGTTTGAATTGGATGTCGAGCAATACCTCAACAAAGAACAGCGGAATTTATGGCAATTTAAACTCAAAGCAACACCAGAACGTTTAACGTTGTTGAAGCTGCATATTTGGGAATTGCATCAGATTGAAATCACTTATTATTTTCAATCGTTTAATTGCGCGACAATGACCTTAGAAATGTTGGCGTTACTGGACCCGCAGATTTTAGCCTCTAGGGGCACCATAGTTTCGCCGGGCGATGTGGTCAAAGCGGTGAAGCAGTCTTCACTGATTGAACAGACCCAAGTGAATGCAGCCCCACATTGGTTGTATAGCGCGTTGAATGACTCAATGAGCAGCGATGAGCAACAGCATGTTCGAGATTGGACAGCACAAAGCCTGCAAACAAAGGCATTGCCGACGAACGACTTTGCACCCTCAGCAATTGAAGCCGTTACATTAAAACTGGCAATCGATCGCGCCTTTACCTTGGGCCAATTGGACGAGGCGCAAAAAAATCAGATAGTTGCAAATTTACCGCCCGAATCAAACAGTGTGCTAGATGTCAGTCGCTACAAACACCCTGCGGCAACGCCTCAAGACTCGGCATTGACCGTTAGCTTTAATCATCAAGCTGATCGCAATCAATTGTTATTGAGCTATTTACCTGCAGGCCATCAGCTCCAAAGTGACAACCGCCAGTATTTGTCTGAATCAGAACTGGTAATCGCCAAAACAACACTAGCTATTGATTCTTTGCACCAACATCTCAAGTTGCAAGAGTTTACCGTCTACGGCGTGCAGTCATACAGCCCAGATACTGAATTGTTCCCAGTACTTTCCGGCGAATTTTATCTCGGTTATCGCCCCATGCTCGATAATGAGCTCCTGCAACAATCTTTAGGCGAAATCTCTGGCGCAGCAGGTAAAAGCTGGCAATTGCATCCAGATGTTATTGGATTTGCAATGGCTGGAGCTGGCTTGGCCACTGATCTTCGCGATAGTCGATTATTTGGATATGCCAAAACAGGTCTATTGGTAAATTTGGCAGGCGATCTTAAATTAATCAGCAATTATGAGGCCAATACCGGCAGAGTTACCGGCGATGCCGATTACCAGCAATGGCAGAACACGCTAAGTTGGTTTGCCAAGAACAATCATGGTTTAAGCCTAAGTGCGAACCATGCATGGCATAGCCAATTCCAGACTACGAGTCTTGGTTTGGCCTACCATTATTATTTCTAACCTAAACACATAAAAGCAAAGCGCGGCAATTGCCGCGCTTTACGCTTACATTTGACAGCTGGTCCCACCCCAGCTGCCAATCCTAACCCAAGCAATAGATTTAGTTTTACATCTCTTCGAGCTGTTTGCCGCGAGTCTCAGTGACATAACGCACCACAAAGAAAATACTCACCAGCGCCGAAAACGCATAAAAACCATAGGCGCCAGCCAAGCCAACAGAACTCAACATAATTGGGAAAGTCATGGTAATGGCGAAGTTGGCAATCCACTGCGCGCTTGCCGCAACCGCAAGGGCGGCGCCGCGGATGCGGTTATTAAACATCTCGCCTAATAACACCCAAACCACTGGACCCCAACTGATGCCAAAAAACACCACAAATAAATTGGCAGTAATCAGTGCCACGGTGCCGGTACTGTCGCTTAACATCAATTTGCCAGCCGCATCCAAGCCGGCGGTACCGAAAATAACCGTCAGTACAGCCAAAGTGACAAACATGCCGATACTGCCCACCAGCAGCGGCGGCTTACGGCCGACTTTATCAATCAGCGCTATAGCGACAAAAGTGGAAACGATGTTGGTAGTGCCCGCTAAAACATTGATAAATAATGATTGGCTCTCATCAAACCCTGCGGCTTGCCAAAGTTCTGCACCGTAATAAAACACCACGTTGATGCCAACAAATTGCTGGAATACCGACAAAGCGATACCAACCCAAATAATTGGCTGAATTTTACTGGTGCCTTTAACCAGGAAGTCGACAAAGCCAGGCTTTTTATCACCTGCCAGCGATTGCTGCACACGTTCGATTTGTGCGGCTTCATCACCTGGACAAATGCGCGAGAACACTTGATTCGCCTCAGCTATCCGACCTTGAGCCACCAAAAACCGCGGCGATTCTGGAATAAGCAAAACCCCTAGCAGAAACAAAACTGACGGCACTAACTCCATCCAAAACATCCAGCGCCACGCCGGCAGCTCTAACCAAAGCACTGCTTCGGCACCGCCAGCTGCCGCCGCGATTAAATAATTACTGACAAATGCCATGAACAAACCAAGCACGATTGCCAGTTGTTGCAGCGTCGCTAAGCGGCCGCGAAAGGCAGGTGGCGCCACTTCCGAAATATAGGCAGGAGCCAGCACTGACGCAGCACCAATGCCTAGACCACCCAATAGACGATACCAAATAAAGGCGCTGGCAGTATCGGCATCGCCAGAGCCCCAAGCACTGATAGCAAACACCAATGCCGTCAATAACATCACTGGCTTTCTGCCATATTTATCAGCGGCAGGACCAGCGCATAAAGCGCCAACAGCGCAGCCGAGCAACACCGACGCGACATTAAAACCGGTCGCTACGGCATCGGAATTAAATGCCTTGCCAAGCGCAGTAACAGTGCCGTTGATAACCCCGGAGTCAAAGCCAAATAAAAAGCCGCCTATCGCCGCAATGGCAGAAATAAAAATGATGTAAGCCATAGCCCCAGCCGAATTTGCTGACGTTGCCAAATTTTGCGGTTGCGAAGAGCCCGGCATGGAGTTAGCCATACATGAAGTTCCTTGTTGTTATTGTTGAGGAAAGCACACCAGTGTCGATGCGGCCTGCTGCTGTTGCAAACAGGCCGGACCCGGCAATTAACCGGCAAATTTCAGTAGAATTTTGTCACGGCTTAAACGCTCATGGCTGATGTTGAAATTGGTACGGAAAATTTCAAGCAAGCCATTCACATCACCGGTTTTGAACATACCAGCGACATGGATCTCTTTGAGTTTGGCATCATCGGCCAGTTCAAACTGAATGTCGGTATAGCGACTAATTTCGGTCAGGGCATCTTCCAGATTTTCGCCACGGAAAATCAAATTGCCGGAGCGCCAAGATAAACTGGCGGCAAGTTCGACAGCATCCATTTGCTGGACTTGCTCACGGGCTTTACCTTTTGGATCTAAATCGACCCACTCGCCCTTCGAGATAGCCAATGAGCTTTGCGGTAAGCGTTTGCTAAGCAATTGCTCTGCCGGTGGCTCATCACCAGGATTGCTACCCACCAACACTTTGCCATCGGTGACAATCAACTCAACATGATCTTTGCGCAAATCGACATTAAAGGCAGTCCCCACTGCTTGAATGATCTTGCCGCCAGCAATCACACTGAGTGGCCGTGATGTATCGTGAGCAACATCAATGTTGATTTCACCACGTTGCAACTCGATCACCCGCGCCGCTGCGCTGTAACGCACCACCACAAAACTGTTGGTATTGAGTACAAGCTTGCTGCTATCTGGCAGCTCAATGGTAGTGTTTTCGCCAACCCGCGTTTGATAAGTCACTTGCATCGACGCGATAGACGACGATGGATTGACCATCGGCAACACTTCGCTGCGATAAATTAAGCCACCGAATAGTAACAACGCCGCAGTTGATGCTGCCATCGCCAATGCCCGCAATGGCCGTTTATTGTTGCGGCCCGTCTGACTATCATTCTGAGCATTTTGCGGTTCAACAGCGCCAAATAACGCCGAAAGCCGACTTAGTGCATCCATTTTGTCCCAGAGTTTGGCGACTTCAAACAGCACTTGTTGATTTAACGGCGAAGCTGCCAGCCATTGCTGCAACGCTACTTGTTCATCTTCTTGCAGTTCCCGGTCAATACGGGCGATCCATTCACAGGCCTGTTCCAGACGCTGAGCATCCAACATGGTTTGTTGGTGTTTCGACTGCAGATGGATCTGGTGAATATTACTCATAGGATCCTCCTCTTGATTGTCGTTTTGCGATTTGCTGGCCCTGTCCTGTTTCGCTTCCCGTTGCTTTACGCATAAACAGCGTGCAACTTTTCATTCCGGTTGCGATATGTTTTTCTACTGTACTTTCACTAATGTGCAAACTCTCAGCAATTTCTCGCTGCGAGTAGCCGTAAACCTTCTTTAAAACAAACACTTTGCGACACTGCAGCGGCAACTGACGCACTGCTTCACAAAAGTGACCAAACTCATTACCGGACAACACTTGGTCGTACACTTCATCGCGACAATTATCAGATAATAGCTGGTCCAGTAATTCAGTGTCTTCGACATGGTCGACATGTCGCACATCGGCTTGTTTGTGATAATCGAATGCCAAATTACGCGCTATGGTAAACATAAACGATTTTGGCGAACTGATTTGCGATTTGTCCTCAATCTGGCAAATCCGCACATAAGTTTCTTGCACGATATCTTCAATTTCGTGCGGTGGTACTATCCGAGACACCGCGCGGTAAATGCCACGCCGCGATGCTAGATAGACTTTATAAAACAATGAATCGTTTGACATTTTTCCCTTTTATATCGTTCTTATTGGTAGTCAAGTCAAGACCTTGTCGTTGTGTTTTCGCTGCAACGAATCTGCCCCGTTGCTGATAGACGAAATAGCCCCTAAAAATCCGCTAGTGATTTTCAAAAATATTTTAAATTAATTGCAAAAAACTACTGATGGTCAATCGACCATGGGCCGGATCGGCCGCTTTTGCGCCAATTTGTCGAATATCGCCAGAGTGCAATAAATTCCCAGGATAAATAATTGCACGATTGACCCGCGCTTCAACGTTAGTGATCTGCTGAAACAACTCAGTGTCACCACTGATATAACTTGGGTTTTCATGCAGCCTTGCCGCCATCGCCTGTTGTTTTAACAACGTGGCATAACTTGGCAGTCGTGCCGCATCAATCCGTTCAAAACCGGTATATTGATGGCGATAAAACGCCGTACCACCATGGCTAGCATCACATAAATAATGCACCATCGCCAATTGCATAGGCTCCACAGTATCAAAGTGCGGCAACATCTGAATAGGCTTTAACTGCTCGGCTGGTGTGCTTGCTAATGAAAAAGCCGAAGTTAATAGCCGCAACTGCTGTGCTTTTGGCGCATAAACTCTTTGCAATAATGGCAATAATGCTGACAACGCTTGCTGGTAAAGCGCTGGCGTCTGGCAGCGAATGCCGGGATAAAAATTGGCCGGATCCGTCTGATAATCGCCAGCCAGCGCCTGTTGCTGCAACCAATGGCTGTCGTTTAGCAGGCCATCGATAATCAGCAGCGGCGTTTGCTCTGAGCCAATGATCTGACACTCAACCTTAGCCTGCTTATTGAGCACAATCGCTGCACTTTCCTGCATTTTAATAGCCAAGTTGCTTATTTTTGCGCGCAATTAAGCCATAAATCTGTGCGGCAGAACCCAAAATGGCATAAACGGCACCAAGCAAACCTTGTTGATGCAACCGCACTAAGTGCTCCGCAGGCAGCTGAGCTAATTGCTGCTCGTCGATGGTGTATAGACCATTTAGCTTTGTGATGCTTTGATCGGCAAAAGTGATTTCCAGCGACATCGGCTGCAGCAAACGCAATGCCAGTAGCTCTGAGAGCAACAGCTCGCGTTGTTGTTCACCTTGCAGCAACTGCGCAAGTTTAAGTTTGGCATCGCGGTAATAGGCTGTTTCGCTGCCGTCGGCATTAAACAAGGCCTCAGCATCCGCTGGCAATCGTTGTGCGCCCAAGCGCTCGGTACTAAACAGCGTCGCCGGGCTATCCAAGTCAATGCAGACCACATAATCCGCAGCATCAGGTGTTGCTTTACCGACAAAAAACGGCTGGCGCTGAATTTGCAAAGGCAGATAAATGCCCTGCCAATGTCCCTGCTCCAGCATTAAGTTTTCCTGCACCGCAAAGCCCGTTAACGCCGCCAGCACGAACTGACCGGTTTGGCCGTTTTTCGCCAGCACCACGGGCAATTGCGTAGCGACATGGCTCAATTCAGCTGGAATAAGCGGAATTAAATTTTGCCCTGCAGCATGGGTATCAATCTGACTGGGTACCACCAACAGATGTTGATGTAACGCGGGTTGCACCGCAACGAGATTAGCCATGGTTCACCTTGTTCTTATTAGATTTGTTATTAGATGTTTTGAAAGCCATATTGGCGAATTTTATCGATAAGCTCGCGATTACTCGGCAACAGCGTCAAGGCTTGATCAATCATCTTCCGATTTTGCTGAAGCTGCGAAGCGACAAAATCCCAGTTGTTTAATTGCCGGCTTTGGCGCGCCGTTTCGCTACGAAAACCCATGCCGTAAAGCACATACTGATAACTCGCAGCCGGGAATACTTCGTTGTTGCTGGTGAAATCTAAATCGCCAGGCGCGCGGTGTTGCCATAACTGCATCAGATCCTGCAGGCTTTGCGGAATTGTCGCGAGGTCGCGGTTATCTCGCCAAAACGCACTGTCATCGCGCTGACTTAAAATGTAATGCAGCTTCAGAAAATCGATGATTTTGTCCCAGCGATATAAAAAGGTTTCATTAAAACGCCGTGCGACAATATCCATCACACCACGAGTCGCAGGTAACTGCTCGGCTATCATTTGCGCCGACAATTCAACTAACACCAAGGCTGAGGCTTCTAGCGGTTCGAGAAAACCGGCAGACAGTCCTACCGCCACGCAGTTATTCTGCCAAAACCGTGTGCGATGACCACTTTCAATCGGGATTTTTCGCACCGCTAAATCGGCGATGGCAGGCCCGACATAACGGGCCAAGGTTTCACGCGCTTCTGCTTCACTGCAATAACGGCTGGCATAGACATAACCCACACCCCGGCGATGCTGCAGACCAATGTCCCAAATCCAACCACAATCTTGCGCTGTGGAAATAGTATGCGAAGCAATTGGCGCGTCGGACGTTTCATAAGGCACTTGCACCGCCAGCGCGGTATCGATAAACAGCACATCATCACAGCGCTTAAACGGCACTTGATAGTGCTTGCCTAACAACAAAGATTTAAAGCCAGTGCAATCGACAAATAAGTCGCCAGCAATCAGCCCATGATTTTGCGTTTGTACCGCCGCGATATCGCCATTGCTGGCGCTTTGCACAGCAATCACATCATCTTGAATATGTTCAACGCCCAGTTTTTCCATGCAATGGCGCTGCAAAAACACCCCGAACTTGCCAGAATCCAAGTGATAGGCGTAATTCGCGACTGCGGCAAATTCAGCATGACGAATTGTTTTTGGCGCAAGGCCACGCTCACAAATCGCTTCTTGATAACATAAATCGTTGGAAAATGAGCTAAATGGCCCGACGTTTGCCATGGCTGGCGACACATCCGTTGTTGCCGATGTACCATGCAAAGAGCCATGCAATGAGCCATGCAGCCAATAGGCTGCCATATCCGCTTTGCCAAAACCTTGCGGCAGCACCAACGGATGATAATAGAAATCTTCAGGTGATCCATCAACCCAACGGGCAAACTTGGCACCTTGTTTAAAAGTGGCATCACACTCGCGGATAAAATCAGTCTCGCTGATGCCAAGCGCTAACAAAGTGCTGCGCATGGTCGGCCATGTCCCTTCGCCCACGCCAATCGGTGGAATACCCGGTGATTCAATCAAAATCACCCGCACTTGGCCCTGATGTTTGGCCGCAATACGACCGGCCGTTAACCAACCGGCATTACCACCGCCGACAATGACCACGGTGTTGATGTGCTGAGTATGGGATTGTTGAGTCATGAGATAAATCCTGAGCTAAAACCAACTGCCTCGAACAATGGCGTCTAAAAATGGAGTCAGCAGTCGACCAACTGACTCCGAAAAGAGCACAGTGGCCACCTAGGGAATGGCGGCCACTGCTTACACCACCAGGTTAGAACGAACCGCGAACACCAAAGGCCACGCGTCGACCACTGTCTTCAATCAACAACAGTTGGTTAGCGAAACGACCGCGTTTATGCACGTATTCGTTGGTCAAGTTGATACCTTCAATCACCACAGTGAAGTCTTCAGTAATGTCGTAACTCGCGCTTGCATCAATCTGCGCATAGTCTTCAACAATAGTCACACCATCACCGTTGCTTTGTGTCAGTGATTGCACGAATGCATCACGCCAGTTGTAAGCTATCCGGCCTTGGATTGGACCGTCTTCATAAAACGCCACCAAGTTGTAGGAATCACTCAAACCGGTTAAGGCAAACACTTGGTTGATGTCAGCTGGGTCCAAATCGGCATTACTACCCACCAATGTCGCGTTGGCCATTACGCCAAAGCCTGAATCAAAGGTGTGTTGCAGCGCTAATTCAAAACCATCAACAATGGCTGATTCGCCGTTGCTTGGCAGAGTGTTGCTAAACACTGCGACCGCATCGGCACTATCAGCCGCACTTGGGTTGGTGCCGGTTGACGGATCTTTTAACAAACTACCATCGGCCAGAGTGAAGGTTTTATCTTCGGTAATGTTGATGATGAAGTTCGAAACGTTTTTGCGGAAATAACCACCCGACAAGTAACTCGCATCGCTGTAATACCATTCCAACGACAAATCGAGGTTAGTTGCGCTAAACGGTTGCAGTGCTGGGTTACCCGAGGTTGAAGTTAAATCGCCGCCTTGGCGAGTAGTACCAATGACGGTAACTGGCGACATACTTTCCAATGTTGGTCGAGTCAGCGTTTGTGAAGCGGCAAACCGGCCGACTAAATCATCAGAGATATCTAATTTCACACTAAAGTTTGGCAGGATAGCTTCGTAGCTTGAGCTTTCATCAATCGGCTGTGCCGCGCCAAACTGCGCCAGCATTTCGGTTTCATCCAAAATCCGCAGGCCATTGACCGGTGCATCAGTACCGTCAACGCCAACACTGGTGCGTTCATAACGAACACCGGCAGTGCTGCTTAACGGCATACCCGCTAACGAACCTTCAAAGTCCATTTCGAAATATAACGATGCAGTATCTTCACCCACTTCAAAGGATTTGTTGCGTCTAACCGCATCAAAGCTAATTGGGTTACCGATGGACGCCGCATATTGCTCTAAGAAGGCAAAGTTTGCTTCGCCATCATGCGCGAGCCATGAGGTTGGCATCCGGCCGCTACCGCTAACGCCACTTAAGAAATCACTACCAGCATTAAACACATATTGCGGGAAACCGGCCATATTCGGCGCATCTGGATAACCACAGAAGGTACAGTGGATACCAACACCTTCGTTATCCCAACGCTCTAAGCTCTTGGTTTCACTTGATAACATGGCACCAAATTTCACTTTGGTTAAACCACTAGTCGCATCTTCATTCCAAACACCATCCCAACGGAACTGGTCGATATCATCTTCAACCGCCCAACCACGACGCAACATCACGTGCGCACGGCTATTGGCTGGATCTAAGTGATTCGATACGCCATCTGGCGTTACGCCCGGCTGATAAGCGGTGCCATTAAGTTCTTGCTGACCGCTGTAGATATTTGGATTAGCACCGGCGAATTCGCTGGCGTATGGCAAGATATTATCATCTAACTGGAAGCGCACGCGGTTGGCATAACCAATCAATGATAACTGATCACCACGGCCATTATTTGGCTCGCGCTTGGCGCTTGAGTGGCTGTAGTCAAACTTCATGTTCAGGTTATTGTTGACGTCCCAATCAGCATTCAGACCAAGCGACAGCGTATCGGTCAAACGGTCAAATTTCTTCGCATGCATGTCTGTTGCCAGACCAACTTCTTGGTACAGGTCAATCACTGTACCGTTGGCGTCAACCACTGGACCTGCGGCATTGCCAAAACCTCTAATATTTGGCGCAGTAAACCAATGGCCGTAAGAGGTTGTATCAGCTTTAACATCAAAATCTGAGTACAACGCATCAGCGGTTAATTCGAGGTTATTGGCTGGCGCGTATTGCAACACTAAGTTGGCGTTGGTGCGAGTCCGCTCTTCAAAAGTTACTTTGTGGTCGTAGTTACGCGGCGAGAAAATGTTGCCGGTATAAGCAGCACCATTTTGAGTTTTTGGGTTTGGTACCCCAACGTTTTCCAACCAACCGTCAATTTGCGCTTGGTTTAAACGGGTATCGCGTTGCTGGTGAGAAATAGCAAGCAATGCACCCATAGTGCCGTCATTAAAAGTATTGCTAATCAAACCAGAGATTTGCGGTGAGGTTTTTTCGCTATTTTCTTCGTAAACGCCTTTGACACTGCCAGCCACTTTAAAGCCACCAATGGCGAATGGGCGTGCGGTGTTGACGTTTACGGTAGAACCGATACCACCTGATTGCTGAGTCGCAGTCGAGGTTTTATGCACATCAAGGCTTCGGACTAATTCCGCAGCGATAGTGTCAAAACT
This sequence comes from Gammaproteobacteria bacterium, assembly GCA_017302255.1. Taxonomy (GTDB): domain Bacteria; phylum Pseudomonadota; class Gammaproteobacteria; order Enterobacterales; family Alteromonadaceae; genus Pararheinheimera. The sequence goes on from JAFLDV010000013.1 coordinate 37,550, forward strand.
AAAAGCGCGGCTTTGGTTTTCCGACGCCATTTGGCGGCCGTTAACCAAGACGGTATTAAATTCTGGGCCAAAACCGCGCACGGTGATCAATTGGCCTTCACCGCCTGAACGGTCGATGGAAACACCAGTGATCCGCTGCAGCGATTCCGCTAAGTTTGTATCTGGAAATTTGCCAATGTCTTCAGCGGAAATAGAATCCACTACACCACCGGCTTCACGTTTAGAATCCATTGCGCGGCCCAAGGCTCCCCGAATACCACGCACTTCAATTACTTCGGTCTTTGCTGGTTCGCTATCCTGTTGTGCAAACGCCGGCGCTACTGCGACAGAACTAAAGACTGCCATCACTGCGGTTGCTACTTTGTTTTTGTTATAATTCGCCATGTCGTCGTTACTCTCGAAAGTCGGATCTATCAAAATAGATACCTGCCCACTTTCGCTAATCACCGGTTTTAGCCCGGTATCCTGTAACAGGATGCGCAACGCCTCATTGAGGCTGTACTGACCACGTAACGGATTCGTCACTTTGCCCGCCATCTTATCGATGGGGAACAACAAGGTGATGTCAGCCTGTTCAGCAAAACTGATTAGCGAGAGATCGGCTCTTTGTTCTGGAATATTGAAAGCAATCTCAGACGGCTTTTCATTGGCTAAGGCTGCAGATGATAAATTGCAGACTAACAGCAATGACAGCAAAGGCCGTCGCGTGCGTCGATATCCCCCCCGCATGTACTTACGCCATGCAGAGTACCAAGACGACAGAGCGCGAATTTTCCGCCATATCTTTTGAAACAAGCTATAAAACAATTGGTGTAAACCTCTCCCCTGTCTGGGCCGATCTATTTGTTTTTATTATTATTTTTTTTATTTTAATTTTTTTATTTTATTCGGCTCGCGCACCCCAACACCACCGCAATAACTGCAGCGAAGAAGTGAAGGTAGGTTTGTAGCAAAGACGATATCACCGAATTTTTTTGTTTTCGCCTGGCATTTTGGTTGATGGTAATGGGATGCACAGGGCAATTTTTATCAGCGACTTACCACTTTTTAACCGAAGTTAGTGGTTTGTACCACACTTTTTTTCAGCAAGGGGCTTCTTAGAGACAAGCTTAAAGGGAAGTGATCAATGGGGTCAGACTCATTGTAACCAATTGGGGTCAGAATCATTGATCTAGTGAATTACCAGCTTGGAACAGCTGCCGAACTGCCCCTCAATGTTCATTAGGCCTTGCCAAAGCAACCTAACCAATTGATTTGCGGTGACTCACTTGAACAAGCGTCAATCAATGATCTCTGCCCCTATTGATCCTGCGGTTAGTCGAGCTTACGCAGCCAGATATTGCGGAAACTGACTTTATCGCCGTGATCTTGCAGTTTGATTGGCGCGCAGCCATGTACCGGTTGCTGCGGATGGCCTATCCATTCGGTGGTGCCGGCAATTTCACTGTGATTTTGTACGACCACGCCGTTATGAAGCACTGTGACAAAACCTGGGCTTAGCCGCTTTTGGCCGTTAAAACGTGGCGCTTGGTAAATAATGTCGTAAATTTGCCACTCGCCGGTTGGGCGCATGGCGTTGACTAGCGGCATTTTTTGCTTGTAAATGGCGCCAGCTTGACCGTTTGGATAGGTCTCATTTTGGTAGGAATCCAAAATTTGCACTTCGTATTTTTCTTGCAAGAAAATACCGCTGTTGTTGCGCTGTTGGCCTTTTTTCGTCGGATCTGCGGGTGGCGAACGCCACTCTACATGCAGTTGCACATCACAAAAACTGGCTTTGGTGCGAATATCACCGGTGCCGGGCACCACAGTGAGCACCCCATCTTTTAATTGCCAACCAGCAGAGCCTTGGCTATTCACGCTTTGCCATTGTGATAAATCCGCGCCAATTAGATTTATCGCATCAGAAGGCACGCCACTCTGCGGCGCACTGACCACTGTAGGCACCGGTGTCCACACTTCAGTGCGAGCAGCTTGCGCGTGACGATCAGCATCAGACATTTTGGCAAGCTCAGCCGCCGTTGGAAACACCTCGGCAGCCGCATTTTTCGCCTCTGCAGCCATTAAATGCGGAGCCGAAACACTTGCCAGCAGCAAGCTGATGGGTAGTAACATTTTCATTATTATTCCTTATTCAAAACGGGCAAACATGAAGTCTGCGCTGCGGTGGTTGCCTGCTTAAAGTCTCAGCACCGACACTCACCTTGAGTAATACCGCTAAGCATTGGCGATCAGGTCGCCCAAGCTCGATCACCCACTTTATATGGCATAGCACCGTCGTAGCCGCCCGGAATAGCGCTATAACGCAGCACTTCAGTTGCCCCCACTTTTGAGGTGAAAAATACAAAAATTGTGAGCTGTTTCAATAAGGTAAAATAATGTGGGCCTATCAGCTTCTGCTGCCCTGGCTTAGTCTTACTCATATTGGTGCTGTCATTGCCAGCCAATTGACCGTTGTGCAAGCGCGCTTCAGCATCTAGCTCAGTGCATAACTTCAGGCGTTCGCTAGGGGTTAAGGCGAGAAAATCGCGTTGATACTGCTTTTGGCAACGTTGTTGCAGTTGTCGCAAACCATCTAAAAACCAGCTTTGCTCTTCTTTGCTATAGCAATCAGTAACTTGCACTGCCATTTGTGCGCCGCAGCCCGCATCTTTTGCCCCTGGCGTTTTGGTGCGCGGCAAAATAGTTTCGGCGATTTCATCGAGCAAATTTAGATCTTTTGCCGAAAACAGACTCGCACCTGCAGCTTGCACAATGCCAGCTGCAAGCGCTTGACCACCAACAAAAGCAAAACCAGTGGCCGCGACAATCATTTTTAATAAATCACGACGCTCCATATTACAGCTCCCCTTTTTTCAGTGCTTCGACCGCAAAATTGGCGGCGCGGGCAGTTAAAGCCATATAAGTCAGCGACGGATTGACGCAGGAGGACGAAGTCATACAAGCGCCATCGGTAACAAACACGTTAGGCGCATCCCACACTTGGTTGTTGCCGTTAAGCACCGAGGTTTTCGCATCGCGCCCCATCCGCGCCGTGCCCATTTCATGAATGCCCATGCCAACGCCATAATCGCCGTTGTAACCCTGCACGTTTTTCACGCCAGCGGCCTCGAAAAACGCCATGGCGTCGGTCATCATGTCTTTGCGCATGCGAATTTCGTTGGCTTTTAGCTCAACGTCCATCGCCAGCACCGGCAAGCCCCACTTATCTTTCACGCTGCGGTCGAGGAAAATGCGGTTGCTGGCGTCTGGCAACATTTCGCCAAAACCGCCCATCCCGATGGTCCAGCCGCCAGGCTCTGTCAGCGCCGCTTTTAAATCTGCGCCCACGCCTAATTCCGCAACATCCCGTCGCCAGTTGTAACGACTGGCCGAACCTTGATAGCCAAATCCGCGTAAATAATCACGTTTATCGGAACCCCAGTTGGCAAATCGCGGCACATAAAAGCCGGTTGGCCGACGTCCGGAGTAATATTTATCCAAATACCCGTCAACATCACCATAAGCGCCAGCGTTTAAGTGGTGGTCCATCACGTTACGACCTAACGCATCGCTGCTTGAGCCTAAACCGCCTTCCCAGACATCAGTGGCAGAATTCATTAAAATCCAAGTCGAATTAAACGAGGAGGCATTTAAGAATATGATTTTGCTGGTGTATTCAATAGTTTGGTTGGTTTCACTGTCCAACACTTCCACACCGCGTGCGCGTTTTTTGTCTTTGTCATACAGCACTTGCGTGACAATAGAAAAGGGCCGAATGGTCAGATTGCCGGTTTTAACCGCCGCCGGCAGTGTCGCCGATTGCGTGCTGAAATAAGCGCCAAATGGGCAGCCCAACCAACATTTTGAGCGATATTGGCAGTTCACCCGATTCTGCTCAGGTTTTGGCTGGGTGATATTTGCGGTGCGTCCACAAATCAAATGACGGCTGCCACCAAAGGCTTTTTTGATCCGTGCTGCAATATCTTTTTCGACGATGTTTAGCTCAAATGCTGGCAAATACTGCCCATCTGGCAGCACATCGATACCATCACGATTACCGGAGATCCCAGCAAAGCGTTCTACATAATCGTACCAAGGCGCTAAATCGGCGTAACGAATTGGCCAATCAACGGCGATACCTTCGCGAGCATTGGCAGTAAAATCAGCTTCATTTAACCGATAACTTTGCCGTCCCCATAACAGCGAGCGACCGCCCATATGATAGCCACGGTACCAATCAAAGCGCTTTTTCTCGACATAAGGGCTCTCTTTTTCATTCGCCCACATGCCAAAAGTACTTTCGTTCAGTGGGTAATCGCGCTTGAGCACCGGATAGGCATCTTTCATCAATTGCGTAGGGCGGTCACGATGCGGATAGTCCCAAGCTTCTTTAAAAGCGTTGGTGTAATCTTTAACGTGCTCGATATTGCGACCACGTTCTAAAAGCAGCACTTTTAGGCCTTTCTCGGTCAGCTCTTTTGCTGCCCAACCACCGCTGATGCCGGAGCCGACGACGATAGCGTCGTAGTGATTTTGCGCCAATGCCATTTATAATCCCCTGTTATTTGTGTTATTCGTCATCAACTTAGACATCGCAGATCTGAATAGCAGCGGCAAGTGATTGCGCTTTGCCATCGACAGTTACTGGTGTCGGCATAAATTCTTGCGCCAAGTAACCGCGATAGCCGGTGGCGAGAATAGCCTTGGCGATCGCTGGATAATTAAGCTCTTGGCTGTCATCAATTTCATGCCGACCAGGCACCCCGGCAGTGTGGTAATGGCCAAAATATTGATGATGTTTGCGGATCGTGCTGATGATGTCGCCTTCCATAATTTGCATATGGTAGATATCAAACAACAACTTAAAGTGCTCAGACTGCAGACGCTGGCAAAGCTCAATGCCAAAGGCTGAGCTATCCGCCAGATAATCTGGGTGGTCAACTTTGCTATTAAATAGCTCCATTTGCAGCACCACCCCACGTGCTTGGGCTTTCCCCAGCACTTGTTGTAAACCGCTCACCGCATTGGTTAGCGCAGTTTCTTTATCCATGCCGCGGGCATTGCCAGCAAAGCAAATCAGATTTTTGTAACCAGCATCGGCAACTAAATCAATATGTTGCAGGTAGCGCTTAATGAGCTCAGGGTGGTTTTTTCGCTCGCACCAACCGTCGACCAAATTCAATTCCGCGCCATTACACATGGCGCAGTCGATGCCATATTGTTTGAGAATTGGCCATTCCGCTGGCCCCACTAAATCAATGGCACTAAACCCGAGCGACTGCACCAACTGACAAAGTTCCGGCAGTGACAAATGACTGTAAGTCCAACGCGCAACTGAATGGCGGATCCGGCCTTTTAGCGGCAACTTGCTAGCCAAAGCACTGGTAGCGGAATTTGTGGCCAAGGCATTTGTGGCAGAGGAATTAGTCACAGCGGCATTAGGCTGACCACTGCTGCACGCTGCCAAGCTGCCGACCACACCAAGCGCCACCGTGCTGCCTGCAATCTGCTTGAGCACAGCGCGGCGGCTTAGCAAAAGCTCGTTGTCGCTTGGCACAAGCTCGCTGTCGCCTGGCAGTTCAGCCAATTGCTCAGGTGCTGCTGACTTAATCATGAGGTTGCTCGTCATTGAGTTTTTCGTTTTTGAACACTAAGACAAACAACACCAAAACCACGGCAGCAAAGGCTGCAGGGAACAACCAAATTTGTTGCCAATCCGCGCCAGCATCAGTGGTGAACGCTTGGGTGACTTGGCCGGCGATACTAAAGCCAATCAACATGCCAATGCCATAGGTCGCCAAAGTGATTAAGCCTTGCGCCGAACTTTTAAAGGCCGCGCCCGCTTTGCTGTGGGTATAAATTTGGCCTGAGACAAAAAAGAAGTCGTAACAAATACCGTGCAGTGCAATACCTAACAACAACATCAGCATGCCAGAGCCGGCATCGCCGTATGCGAACAGCACATAACGTAGCACCCACGCCGCCATGCCAAGAATTAGGGTCCAACGAATGCCAAACCGCTGTAAAAAGATTGGCAGCGCCAACATAAAGGCGACTTCTGACACTTGGCCCAAGGTCATTTTGCCGGTAGCATTCTCAACACCCACTGCCGTTAAAAACGGATTGGCATTTTGGTAATAGAACGCCAGTGGAATACAAATCAAAATGGATGACAGAAAAAACAGCGCAAAATTTCTATCTTTTAATAACTTCAGCGCATCTAAGCCAAGCAACTCGCCCAATTTAATGGCTTGACCGCGCGAAGCCGGCGGCGTCGCAGGCAAGCTAAAACTATAAAAACCCAGTAGAGCCGAAGCGATAGCACCCAGCATGAAGGTATTTTGCAATGCGCCTTCAGCAATCGCGGTAGTAGCATCCCAAGCAAAGCCGTAACTGATCACTAAGCCTGCAACCACCCAACCGATGGTGCCCCACACCCGGATCTGACCGAACTCGCGTTCTGGTTGCTGTAGCTGGGCAAAGGCAACGGAATTGACCAAGGCCAATGTTGGCATATAGGCCAGCATATAGCCGAGCACCAGTGGATAAAATGCTGAAAAATCAGCAGCCTGCGCCATCAAATACATGAGGACTGCGCCAATTAAGTGCAAGATCCCCAAAATGCGTTCTGCGTTAAAAAAGCGGTCGGCAATCAGCCCGACAAAAAATGGTGCGATAATGGCGCCCCAACTTTGGCTGGCGAAAGCTGCGCCAATTTGCGGCCCATCCGCCTTGAGTGTTTGGCTTAAGAATGTCCCTAAAGTGACAAACCACGCCCCCCAAATAAAGAACTGCAAAAACATCATACTGCCTAGGCGGATCTTGATTGCTTGCATCGTGCTATCCCCGTTTATTGTTATTTGTTATGTATTTTTTCTTGGTAAGACAACTACTTGTAATAAAACTGCTTGGAACTAAACACCACTACTGTTTGGCTGACACGAGCAAAAGCGCTTCGCTCGTAAGCGCCAGTTACTCCAATCCTAAGATCCGGCGATTACGCGCCGCGTCACTATTGCCGCCAGCAAAATCATCAAAGGCACGTCCGGCCGGAGTAATCAGTTGCGCTGCGATAAATGGTGCGCCTTCGCGCGCGCCTTGCTCCGGATCTTTCAGACAACATTCCCACTCAAGCACGGCCCAACCTTGGTAACCATACTGGGTTAACTTGCTGAAAATACTCTTGAAATCAACTTGGCCATCGCCAGTCGAACGAAAACGTCCAGCGCGGTCTTGCCAGTTTTGATAGCCGCCGTACACGCCAGTGCGGCCGTTCGGGCGAAACTCGGCATCTTTGACATGGAACATTTTGATGCGGTCATGATACAAATCGATAAAGGCCAAATAATCCAATTGCTGCAACACAAAATGGCTGGGGTCAAACAAGATATTGGCGCGCGGATGCTGGTTAACCGCGGCTAAAAACCGCTCGAAACTCGCACCATCGTGCAGATCTTCACCGGGATGAATTTCATAACAAAGGTCGACGCCCGCTTCGGCAAAAGCGTCCAAAATCGGTAACCAGCGTTTGGCGAGTTCGGCGAAGCCTTGTTCGACTAAGCCGGCCGGCCGTTGTGGCCATGGATAAACCAAATGCCACAACAAAGCGCCAGAAAATGTCGCATGCGCCTTTAAACCAAGCCGTTGACTGGCGATGGCTGCACACTTTAATTGCTCGACCGCCCACGCAGTGCGCGCAGCTGGGTTTTGCCGAAGCTGTGCTGGCGCAAATTGGTCAAATAGTTCGTCATAAGCAGGATGTACCGCCACCAATTGTCCTTGCAAATGTGTAGATAACTCACTGATCTCTACCCCTGCCGCTTGGCAAATACCGCGCACTTCATCGCAATACGCTTGGCTGGTCGCCGCCAACGCTAGGTCAAAAATAGCCGGGTCATTGGTTGGCACTTGAATACCGCGATAGCCCAAGTCAGCTGCCCATTTTGCCAAACTGCTTAACTGGTTAAACGGCGCATTTTTACCTACAAACTGCGCAAGGAAAATAGCTGGGCCTTTGATAGTGCTGCGGACTGTCTTGTCGCTACCAACTTCAGCATTGGCAGTTGCGGGCGTTTTCGATTGCATCATAGCGTTGAACCTCTTGGGTTATTCGTTAGCCGACATCAGCAATGCTGAGCCATTTTTCTGACGACGCCGCACTTGCCGTCACTGTTTCAATAAATGCTAAACCGCGAAGGCCAGCGCTAATGCCTGGCACACCAGTCGCAGTGCCGGTTTCACCCGCACGAATGGCGCGGGCAAACTCTTGATAGAGATTAGCCATCGCTTCCAAATATCCTTCTGGATGACCTGAAGGTAACCGACAACGTTGCAGTGCCTGTGTGGATAACGCCGCTTGGCCGCGACCTGCGCGGTAGACTTGGATAGGTCCGCTTTGTGGGCGAAACACCAAGCTGTCTGGCGACATTTGTTGCCATTCCAAACCGCCTTTGGTGCCATACAAACGAATTTTTAACGCGTTTTCTTCGCCAGCGCAGACTTGGCTCGCCATCAACACGCCGCTTGCACCTTGGTTAGTTTTAAATAATGCGGCGCCGTCGTCGTCTAAACGTCGCCCCTCAATATGACTGCTAAGTTCGGCACACAGCGATACAATGCGCTGCTGGCTAATAAATTCGGCAAGGCCAAAGGCATGGGTGCCGATATCCGCCATACATCCGCTTGGCCCCGCTTGGACCGGATCGGTGCGCCATGACGCTTGTTTATTGGCAGAAGCTTCTAAATCCTCGGTGAGCCAACCTTGTGGATACTCGACAAAAATCTTGCGTAGCTGGCCAAGTGCCCCACTTGCCACCATCTCCCGCGCCTGCCAAACCATCGGGTAACCCAAATAAGTATGCGCAAGCCCGTACAACACCGAACTCGCTGCCAAGGCTGTAGCTAGCTGCTGAGTTTCCGCCAAACTGACCCCAGCAGGCTTTTCGCAAAACACGTGAAAACCAGCGGCGATGGCCGCAAGGCTCATCGGCACATGACTGTGATTTGGCGTGACAATCACCACCACCTGCATCCGCTCATTGACCGGCAACGCCGCTTCACTGCTAAGCATTTGTTCGACATTGGCATAACAACGCGATGACGGCAGCGATAAGGCCGCAGCAGTGCGTCGATTGTTCGCTTCGTCTCGGCTAAAAGCGCCACACACCAGTTGGTAATGACCATCCAGCGCCGCCGCATGACGATGCACTGCACCAATAAATGCGCCTTCACCGCCACCAACCATGCCGTAGCGGATCGGCGTTACTTGTTGTTGCGCTGTCGGTTGCTCTGCTCGCTGTTGACTCATTACGCTCTCCAATCTATTTGTTGCCCTTGCTGTAAACACTGCTTAGAACTCTGCTTAGAACTCTGCTTAGAACATAGCGCAGCTGATGTTGGCGCCGAGAAATGCGATGGCGCCGAAGATAAATCCTAGTCAGCACACTCATTTTTGCCAATTGGCGAATTATCGCGCAGCTTTCTCAATAAAATGTAACGGATTACATTTTAAGGCGTCAAGCGCTATTCGCACCAAAATGGCGATATTTGCCGATATTTTCTGCTGATGTGACACCAACCTTGCGCCAAAAAAGAGCATTTGCACTAAAAAAGCCCGAACATCACGAATAAAAGCCCTTTCATTTTCAGCAACAAATCGCTATAAATGATATCGGTTACATTAAGTGTTCTCCAAAGCCCAACTTCGCACGGGTCAAAACCTCGACAAAACCAAAGCAAAGGCTCTACGCGCTTTGGTTCCATCGCGACTTTGGTTACACTCCTTGCTTACACTATGAATTTGCTACAAAAAAGATAAGAGCATTATGTCGAACATTCGTGAAGTCGCACAATTAGCAGGGGTTTCAGTGGCGACAGTGTCGCGCACCTTGCAACAACCTGAACTGGTTTCACTAAAAACCCGCAACAAGGTATTGGCTGCTGTTAAGCAAGCGGGCTACAAACCCAACCTGATGGCGGTGAAATTCCGCTCGGGTAAAACCCACAATTTAGTGGTGTTGGTGCCGACTATTGCCAACGTGTTTTTCGCCCGTGTGATTAGCGGCATGCAACAAGTTGCGCACGAGCGGGATTATTCTTTGCTGCTATGTAACACGCTGGCCGACCAAGAAATGGAAGCGAGTTATGCGAAAATGGTGCAAACCTCGCAAGCCGACGGCCTCATTCAATTACGTGCGCACAACCCGTTTGCCAGTTTAGAACCCGCCAGCGACGCGGTGTTACCCATGGTCAATGCCTGTGAAGTGCTGGATAAAACCAATTGCCCAACCGTGGTGCTCGACAACCGCGCTGCCGCTTGCGCCATGACCGAACATCTATTGTCGCTTGGCCATCGCCGGATCGCGATGATCAAAGGCCCATCGCGCAGCCCACTGACCCGAGATCGGGTTGCTGGCTATCGCGACGCGCTCGAAGCCGCCGGCATCGCTTATCAAGATGAACTGTTATTTCGCGGCGATTTTACTTTGCAATCGGGGCACAAAGCCGCGGCGGAATTGCTGGCGATGACTAATCGCCCCACCGCCATCTTCTGTGAAAACGATGAAATGGCGATTGGTGCCATTCAATGTTTAAAACAGCATGGCGTGAAGGTTCCAGAGGATATGTCGGTCGCCGGTTTTGATGATATTTCATTTGCACAATACTGCGATCCGCCGCTGACGACCATTGCCCAGCCTGCTGAAGAATTCGGCAGTACCGCCGTCAGTTTGTTAATTGATTTATTGGAAGGGCGACTCACTAAGGCACCCAAGGTGATTTTGCCATTTGAATTGATTATCCGAACCAGCACTGGCCCGGTGCGCGGAGCCTAACCGCAAGCAAGGTTTCAGTAAACAAACATCGAGAAGAGCAACAGCTAACTTAGAACAGGAGTCACCAATGTCGCACCATCCACTTTCAAACGCCGCGGTTGATCAACAACGTCGTCGGCTGCTAAAAACCTGTGGTGCGGTCTGTGGTTCCGCTGCCGCATTTGCCTATTCGGGCGTGGCATTTTCCGCAGCAAGCCGACCTGAACAAAGCAGTAAAGCTCAAGCCAAATCACCGGCCGTTGGTCTGCAGCTCTACACAGTGCGCGAGCTGATGGAGAAAAGTGTGGCCGACACCTTGAAGCTGGTTGCGGGAGTTGGTTATCAACAAGTTGAATTCGCTGGTTATTTTAATGAATCCGCCAAGAGCATTCGCGCTTTGCTCAGCGCCGAAGGTTTAACTGCGCCTTCTGCGCATATCTCGTTGGAACAACTGCAAAATAACCTCGAGAAAGTGATTGAAGATGCTCTAATCGTTGGCCATCAGTATTTGGTATTGCCTTATCTGTTAGAAGACCAGCGCGGACGCGATATCGCAGCCTATCAACGCTTAGCGGCGGACTTAAACAAATTTGGCGAACGCTGTAAGCAAGCTGGATTACATATGGCTTACCACAACCATGCCTTTGAATTTGAAGCGGTTACCGGCGGCATTCCTTACGATACCTTACTTGGCGAGACCGATCCGGCCTTGGTCAGCATGGAATTGGATTTATACTGGACCGTCAAAGCTGGGCTTGATCCAGTCGCGTTATTCAAAAAACATCCAGGTCGATTTGCCTTATGGCACGTTAAAGATATGGATACGTCCGGAAACTTCGCCGACGTCGGCAAAGGCGTGATTGATTTTAAATCGATTTTCGCCAATAGCGCGACCGCAGGCGTGAAGCATCAGTTTGTCGAGCGTGACCAAACGAGCAATAAAGTCGCCACCATCAGCCAAGGTTTTCAAGCAGTGAGTGGCTTGCTTAAGGCTAAGTGACCAATGGGGTCAATGCTAGTGCCAGCTTGGCATGGGAGTGCCAGCTTGGCACTGTAGTTCCGACTGTCGTCGGTGTTCCTTTTTGCTTTGCCAAAAAGGAACCGCACTCTGCTAGTGCCGGCTTGGCACGGTAGTTCCGACTATCGTCGGTGTTCCTTTTTGCTTTGCCAAAAAGGAACCGAAAAAGGCAACGTTTGCTTGTGCCGGCTTGGCACGGTAGTTCCGACTATCGTCGGTGTTCCTTTTTGCTTTGCCAAAAAGGAACCGAAAAAGGCAACCCCTGATCGCTCGAACGCCCGAAGCAAACTCAAGCCTTTAAGGCACGGGCGAAACTCGCGGGTCGCTAACGTCGCCCCGCTCAAACAGTCGCCCGTTTAAAACCTTAAAGCCTTGTTTTGCTTCGGCTCGCTTTAAGGGGAGCTAAAAGCAAAAGCACGCTGAGCTTGGTTTGGATATTACGAAATGAATTTGACCGCATTGCTTCAGCTCGCTTTAAGGGGAGGTAAAAGCCAAAAGCTGTTGCTCTTTGCCCCGTAAAGTGAGCCGTTGAAAAAGGCTGGGCTGAGGTTTTAAGAAAACGGCTGTTTGAGCTTGCTGACGCTAGCAGCAAGCGAGTTCCGTTTTCGCCTCAGCACTGCTTTTTTCAGCGGGCTTTCGAACGATCCGGGGTGCATTTGTAAAACCTTCGGTTTTACCCCTTCGGGGCCAACTATCGCTGTCCAAAACTGCTTCGCAGTTTTGTCTTTGGATACTTTCTTTGGGCAACAAAGAAAGTATCGGCTTCCATTTAATTGAGAAAGTGCCAGCTTGGCACGGTAGTTCCGACTGTCGTCGGTGTTCCTTTTTGCTTTGCCAAAAAGGAACCGAAAAAGGCAACCCCTGATCGCTCGAACGCCCGAAGCAAACTCAAGTCTTTAAGGCACGGGCGAAACTCGCGGGTCGCTGACGTCGCCCCGCTCAAACAGTCGCCCGTTTAAAACCTTAAAGCCTTGTTTGCTTCGGCTCGCTTTAAGGGGAGCAAAAAGCAAAAGCTCGCTTAGCTTGGTTTGGATAGTAATCAATGACTATGAACCCATTGATCCTTAACTCGCTTTTCTAACCACATTTTCTTCGAGATTAAAATTCAAGATTTCAACTTCAGATTTTTTCGGATCCGAAATCTCGATCAATAGGCTCTTCTCGAGGCTGCAAGTATTCGCAGGCAGTTTCAATTGAAATGTCACATCGTTACTTCGGTAGGGTTCAAGTAAGTTTAAATTCGAGCCAGGCTGTGGTTTAAGCTCTTTTCTTCGAAATATTATGTTTTCGATAAAAATGCCAGAGCCTGAGTACTTTAATCGGACGGGAAATCCATCTGCACCATAGGTAGTGACCCACACGACAGAATCTATGATAGCGAGTCGGAGAATTGGTTTGAACTGCGCTTTTTCACGGACCACGACCCAAGTACTATCGGTAGCGGTTAGCTCCGCCAAAACAAAGCGCCCATCACAGGTCTTTGCCTCGGCACAGCTAAAAATCTGAATGAAGAGAATAAAAAAATAGAAAACTTTGTTCATTAAACATCCTTGTTTTTGTTAGAACACTCTCAAAAATCTAGAATTTAGGGCTGAAAAGGTGGGTGCCCAAACACGCAATCTAGATTTGGGTAGTAAGCAATGAGGCAATGATATATAGCCTCATAAAACATTCTATATCGATCCTGCTGTTATTTTTATTGACTTAATCTTTCCATTGTCAGTTTCCACAATAAAACTGACCGTATCAAAGTTCTTACTATTTTTTGCAACATATGAAAACTTCAATACCCCGTAATTTATTTCCTCTACGCTAGAAATAAAAAGTTGAGCATTAAAGATCTCATCGATAAAATCTTTCGAAAACCCAACATCATCAGCCAAAAGAGACCTATTGTTATCGGCGAGCATCTTATCTATTATTCTTTTAATTTCAAACACATCCAATACAAAAACATTACCTTTTATCGAAAAGTAATCAACGCTCGCACAACCCCCGCCTAATCCGTATAAGAAATTATGCTCATACTCCAGCGGGTGGAATTTACTTTCAATTAATTCAACTGTGACATATTCATGTTCATATATACAAACCCCATTATCCATCCTATATGGAGTTGTTTTAAATTCGAAATCAAAATACTTTCTGTCTTCAATTTCCTGTTTTCTTAAAAAATTCATGGTTGCGCTGGGATTTTTTGAATTTTTTTTAGCTTCCAAAGACGCCTTAATAGCCAAATCATCTTCTGCGAAAGTGGAAAAACAAAAAAATGCCAAAAATACAATGAACAAATTACTCATTGGAATATTCCTTAGGGTCTTTCTTGGACTGGCACTAACGCCATTCGCGATAAGACAGCCACAATTCCGCGCTGAAGAGTGGCAATCCAAATTGCAGAGTAAAATTAGCAGCTTAATAATCCCGAGGCGGTGGATCTAAGGTGACATCCAATTTCTTGGCAATCTTCTGTAAGCTTTTTTCCTGCCACTCTTGTTCTTCGTGGGTGAAGGCGCCTTTGTCGACCAGAATGTGGGTAATGATGCTGGCGACAATCATTGGGATCACGCAAAAAATCCAAAAGTGCGCAAACACAATCGCCATCACCCGCCCTTCCACAGTCGCCGGCGATAAATCACCATAACCGATAGTCAGTGACGTGACACAAGCCCACCATAACCCATCAAAGAATGGGCGACCTTCAAAATGGCTAAATAAAAATGCCGCAGCAAGAATGCTCAACACATACATCGACAAAATAATTTGCATGCGATTGGCCACATACAACAGAAATTTCTTCAATCTTTATCTCCTAATGCAACCTTGGTTTATTTCTCTGCAACGTCGACATTTCCCTACCGATTAACCGGAGTCCGAACCGATTTTACTTTAACATTTATGCAACTATAGTTAAAATTCAACGGCAATGTGACGACCTCTCGATTTTGACTTTATTTAGCCGAATTAAGCAAGTGGCTCATCGCAGAATCATCTTTCATATCATTGCTCGACGCAACATACTGACCATGCTTCACAACTACTAGATTTTTTTAAAAGGACTTTTCCATCATGCCTCTATGGACTCGCATTTTCGCCTTAGCCACCTGCTGCAGTATCAGCGTTGCCGCCTCAGCAGACATCAAACCCGACAAGTTAAAACTCGCAGTTAATGAAGCGCCGGTCTGTGAGAGCTTTTTGTCAGTCATCCAACAGCAGTATGAGTCGAATCAGTCGTTAGCAGTTTGGCAATCTGTGAAGTCGCAAAAGAAGGACATCCAAGCGATACCGGCCATGCAAACTCCGCGACCCATTATCAAGTTTACCCAGCCCTATGCGCATCCAAGTTGGCAATGGCTTGATTGGACGCCATGGCTTGCTCGCGAAGCGACCTTCGATACCAATTGGGGATATCCAGAGCAATACACTTTACTCACCTCCCCGCATGCCCCAGCAGAAATTTCCGAGCGCTTGATGCTGCGAATTTACACGATTGGCTGGCGCGGTCCTTTTGTTGAGTATGCCTTGCTGCCTGCAGAGCAATTAGCGAACCTTAAAAATCCAGAGTTAGTGTCGGATAAGCTCGAAGCATTTATACAGCCATTTGCGATGCGTGAACTTAATAACTCGGCAAGAGGAGCGGCTTTCAACTTGTTCAAGTTCGAAGATGAACTCTATTATTTGGGTGAAGAACAATCACTTTGGCGAGCTTGGCCTGCACCAGCGCAAGTCTGCCTCGTTGCCAAAACTGCCTTGCCGGAAATCGCTGAAATTCGCGCGTTACACCGCGAGGTCATGGATAACTATGTCACCTTGGGTGAAAATGAAAACCACGGTACTCTTGGGTTTAGACCGCCAATTGGCAACGGCGCTTGGTATGATTTGTTGGCACGCCCATGGCTACTAAAGCCTACAAAACCGGACTGTGCTGACAATAGCTGCATCGCCAGTGATGCTGTAGCCAAGTGGCTGCAATTGTTTGGCAGAACTGATGCTTGGAGCCAGCGTGAAGCGCTCGCGCTGCAAGAATTAATGGCGTTAGCTGAGCTTCCTGCTGCCAATTTTTATCAACAGCATTTTGCAATGAGCGAGGAACTGGCGAAAGTTACTGGAGCACAGGCGATCCATAACTACATGTATCAAGCCAGTGGCGCGAGTCCAGCTGACAACAGCAGCGCAACAATCTCATGCGGCGATGATGCCGACGATAATGAAATCACCGGCATCTGCGCCTGGCAGGCAGATTACCCGCTGGACCATTTCATAACCCTTGATAGCCAGCAACAGCAACAACTGCTGACGCAAAGCAATTGGCATGGCAAAACCGCCTTGATGTGGGCAGCTCATTTCAACGACTACGATGCCATCGAGCAATTACTAGCACAACAGGCGCCAGTCAATGCCGTAACAGCCGTGAAAAGCAAATGGCGCTCGCTACAACAAGACCAGCGGTCAGCGCTGATGTATGCCGCGGAAAACGCCGCGCCAGCGACTATCGCATTACTATTAAAAGCTGGTGCCAGCACCACGGCAAAAGATAGCGCCGGTAATGATTTGGCGTTTTATTTAAAGAAAAACCGTAGCTTGCAGTTGCGCGGTATCACCGGAAACTCAGTTGAACAGCTTCACCAGCAAACAGTGCCAGAACTCTCATTTGCTTGCGACAAGGTCACACGCGCACATGAACAACTGCTATGTAGCTCAAAGGGCCTGAGAATTTATGACGCTGAATTAAGTAGTCGTTACCAAGCGCTGCAGAAAACCGCTATTGCCAGCAATTTAAAAGACCATCAACGGCAGTGGCTGAAAAAGGTATGGGCCGAGTGCAAGCTAGTGGAAAAAGCTGAAGAATTGCCGTGTTATAAACAGCAGTATCGAGTGCGGATCCGCCTGCTAGACATGTTACTTGAGCAGCTAAAACCTTTGTCCGCCGAGCGCAATCCGGAGATTGCGTATTAGCAACGACAACAGCCAGTGCTAACCATTAGCTAGATGACAAATAGCAACACAGTAAGCAACGCAGCAATCAACGCAGAAATTATTGTTGCATTTTTAGCTGCGTTTTTAGCTGCGTTTTAATTAAGGTCGCATCGACGCCAGTGTGCCGAACACTATCGGAACGATGCGGCTTAGTCGGCAAATTGTGCCAATCGCGCTGCGGCTGGTTTGGCGAAAAAATTCCACCAAAGGCCGAGGCACAGCACTAGGGCAAAACCAGTGGCGAGGTAAAAACCGTAGCTAACATCACCAAACCAATCGCCGACAATGCCCATCAATAATGGGCCAACTGCCGCAGCTAATGCGGTAAAGGCTAAAATAAGACCAGCCGCAGCGCCGTGTTGGCTGCGCTCAAAACAGCTGATGCCTTTGGAATTGAGTGTCGGGTACATCATCGCCATAAACAGGCCTGACAACGGCATCAACCATAAAGCCCAATCCACGCCGTTAAGCATGCTTAGTGCAAAGCAGCCGAAGATCGCGGTACCAAAACAGGCCAACAATAATGCCCAATCGAACAAACTTAACAACCATTCGGCTAAGAACCGGCCCGCTGTGCGTAAGATAAAAAACAGCATGATGGCGTTGGCGG
This sequence comes from Gammaproteobacteria bacterium, assembly GCA_017302255.1. Taxonomy (GTDB): domain Bacteria; phylum Pseudomonadota; class Gammaproteobacteria; order Enterobacterales; family Alteromonadaceae; genus Pararheinheimera. The sequence goes on from JAFLDV010000013.1 coordinate 54,945, forward strand.
CAAAGAAGGTCCAATTGCCTTGATATTGCTGTAATAAGGTTGGAAGCCAGACGAAAATCGCCACTTCCGCCGCGACATAAAAGGCGATAGCGAGTGAGAAACCTAAGGCGTACGGGTCTTTGACCAATTTCAAACTTTGGAACACTGAGCTTTGCTCAGCTTGTTTATATTCTGGATAATCTAAGCGATAAGCTAAAACCAACAACACTGCGCAAATAAAACCAGCGAGCAGATACAGTTGCGTCCAGGCCATGTCATAAGCAATCAACAGACTCACCAAACCAGGGCCAAAAATTGCGCCAAGACCAAAAAAACCTTCGACTCGGTTCATCAGCCGGGTATGGCCTTCGGCATTATGACTAACATCACCGATGAGTGCCAAAGCACCAGTTTTAAACAAACCGATACTCAAACCGCACAAACCAAGCAAACATAAATAAAACGGAAAATTCTGCTCTAAGGCAAAGGCAATACAGGCCAATGTGTACAACGCAAGACCGGCAAGGATGACTTTCTTACGGCCAATATTATCGGCCAAACGGCCCAGAAACAGCCCAGAGAAACCGATAAACACCATTGGCACATAATGGAACGCCGCCGCTTGGGTTAGGCTTAACTGAAATTGCTCCACTACTTTTGGAATAATGACCCCAACCGCGTCAGTGGTCATGGCGAACACAAAAAACATCAAGCAAGTCATCCATTTAACTTGCGTAAAATCGTGCGAAATCTTCGCCACTGCCGTGCTTGCTGGTTGTTGCATTATCCTGCCCTTCTGGTTTTCGTGATGAAGATTCTGCAAAGTCGTTTGCAATAACAGGGGAATCGAGCCCCGTCATCACTCGGCTTTACAACACTGCGGGATCCACCACAGCGCGTGGCAATCACACTTCAATCACTCTTTTAATTTTTACCCTGCGAACACTTGGTAAAGCAAGGATGTTATGATTTTTAAGCTACACCTTAAACGATTAAGTTTCAAGATGAGACATTTAGAAAATGCTATAAATTTGAGCAGAAGCGCAGATCTTGGTTTTAGCAGCCGCTCAGGGGGACCGGCAGCTAGTTGGAAAATTTAGTAGGCTACTATTGGAATTTACGATACGAGTTGCCACTTGCATGCGCTGCAAGCTAACAACTCATATTATTGAATATTAGTATATTTACAGATTAAACATCAGATCCACAGATACATACTTAGTCTGGCTTAGTTTGACTATCTAATGCCATTTCTTTCTCTTGAAATGGCAATGCCACTATCGACTTTACAAACAGCCACAGCACCTTAGAAACTAAAGCAATAAGCAATATTGTCAATAAGTTGAACACTAGCCATGGTTCATCACCGCCAAAAGACAAGAAAACTTCAATTGAAAAACGTTGCTCGACAATCCACGTACTCAAGCCATTCCCAAGCAGTATACAAAGGTAACTAAAGCAAAGGCTTGACGCAGAAAACAACGACATCTTCCCGAATGAAACTTGCACATGCTGCTGCTTGCTTGCCAGATGTACACTCAACAAAACTGCCAAACTAGCAATGACACAAACGGCGCCAATACCAAAAGTCAGCAACATCATCAGCAGCCAAAGCAGTTTCACTACTCCCATTAAGGCTTGATGCTGCACAAATAGAGCGTTGCCGTTCATCAGATATATCAAGCCAATGTATGGGACTACTGGCAAAACCATGTAAGGTAAATAACGCACAGCAGCTTGGTCATCACCACTTTTCGCTTCGGAATGTTGCCGATTTTTTTGGGCTAACTTTTCTAACGGGTCCATTCTTTCTCCAATTTGTAACTATACGACCAGGGCAATAAAATTTGCGATTAAACTCACCGCCCCCAAAACCGACTTTTAACGCAACTAAATCGGCCGTGCCACAATGTTAAATCTCACCATAAACCGGGCGGTCTGGGCCTAGCCAATGCACAGTTTTGATAGTTCCATGCAGCAAACCTTTGGCACGTAGCGCTTGGAAAATATCAGCGGGTGTCCAACCTGGACCCGCTGCAACAAAAGCAAAACCCCAAGCATTTAGTTTTGTAAGGTACTCAACTAGCGTTGCTTCATCTGGGTATGGCAACAAAAAATGCGTTTCATCTAATTTACTAGCCCCAACCAGCGCGGTTAATTGGGTAGCTAAAGCGCGACTTTCACAAAACACAGCAATGCGATCAGCCAATACAATTTCGATGTAATCCATAGCAGTGTTCCTTTGAATTGAACCGTACGCAGCCCGCCGAGCTAAGCAAACCGAGCTAAGCAAACCGAGCTAAATGAACGATGGTTCCAACTCAATAACAACAACAGCGTTCAGCACTATCATCGGTCGGTCTTGTTCTTTTGGTAAGAACCATCTTCATAAGAGGCTTGGAGCGCTTTGTTTTTGCCTGATTCATAGAACATCCAACCAATAGCCAAAAGCAGCACTGGCACTAAGTACTTGCCAAACTCAAGGCCAACAGCGCCACTAAAGGTGGTTGGTTTCACCAACGGGGATTGCGCAACGCCAAATAATTTCATCAAAATATTTGCAGCCGCAACCATAAAGAATACATAAGCAATATTCTTTCTAGTTTTTGCTTGTTGTCTCGCCTTGCTCATATTGTCTCCTTTTTCTGCGGATACGCATTCAATTTTGCCGAAACTTCGTTAAGTGTGAAAATTTACCCTAAGTTCCCAGCGATTTCACCAGTAATTTACCAGTCGTTTCAATCTTTGTGCGGCATAGCTTTTCACCGAGCTTGCAAGTACTCACCAAAGATACCTGATGCCCTGTGATAAACGGATTTGAGACGGCCGCTATATTGGTATTAGCAAATTTTAAAATCGGCAAAGCTAACACCTTCCAACCCAATAAAGAGTTGTCCCTTTAATAGTCTCAGCTAATTGTTTTTGACTGGAAGATGTAATAACCTCAAAGCGATAAACAGGAACGGAGGCAACATGTTTATTGATTGGCTATCAAAAAAAAATTTAGAAGATTCAGATAGTTTAATCATCAGAAGCGCCGCAGTTATTTTGTTTGCAGGCACAGTCTTCATGCTAGATGAAGTCTTGATCTGGAACTTAAATTTCCTATTACTAATTGTTATTTCTGCAATCGCTGGAAGCATCGGATTTCTTGTTGCAAAAACCTGCCCTATGGCAATTAAAGCGATTGCCCCCGTTGTATTCTTAGGGGTAACAGCTTCGTTTTCGACGGAGCTGTACCAGAGCTATTCATTCCAAAAAGAGCGATCCATATTTTTAGCTGAAACAGTAAATTGTAAGACGTTAGGCTTGCAGATTGTAAACAAAGATTCAGAGACCCCTGTATGTATGAAGCGGGCTACACTCGCCAATGAAGAATATTGCAGTTATTTTATGGATAATCAGTGGTTTTGTTCGAGATATAGCCACTCGGATGTAATAGCCATGCCTAAAGGCCATCAACTGCCCTCGATTGCATTTATCAAATAAAATTGGCCACGGTTTTATGGTGTGCCAATATCTTTGCTTTGACTCCTCCGCTAGGTTTTGCCGCAAAGCACATGACTAACCTGCAGTAGTTCGCCAATACGATGCCGAACGTAGGTGGGTAGAATGCGGTTTTTTTGCCCATAATTACGCTATTTTGTAAGTTTTCGCAGTTATCTTGGCCAGTTCAATGTAGAATGCCGCCTTTAAAGCTGGTTCAGCTTTGACCTTTGACTGCACATCTGTTGGAATTTTAATGAAAAAGACATTCGCTTTAACACACCCGAAAATCAATCCAGCGCGTTTAGCGGACGCCATCAAGCACGAAATTAAAAAGTATCTCAACAGAGAGCGTCGTAAGACTCTGCCACAACATGCTGATTACTGGACCTTTGATTGCCGCTTTGGTGCAACTGAGGCGTCAGCAGCAAAGATTTTCACCTCGGAAATCAACAAGCATATTGATGCAGCTTTAGCACAAGATTTGCCTGAGTTTTATATTGAAATTTTGGCTCGTGCAGCCCAACACCAACCTCGTGCAGCATTTGATCACGGCGACGCGGAATAAGCGAACATCGTCAGCACAAATGGCCAATGCTTACTGATTTAGGTAAGCATTGGTGCAAATTGGCAGGCATTTTTCCGAGAAAATCGCCTTAGAACTGCGTTAAATTGACTTAATAACAAGCAATTCTCTCTAATACTGCCAAAATACTGTATATTCCTCCCCTTATTTTTTGACTGTAGCAATTCTACAGAGGATCTTTTATGCAATTTTCATCTTTAGATTTAGCTCCAGATTTGCAACGCGGACTGGTTGAATGTGGTTACAGCACCATGACGCCTGTGCAAATGCAGGCCATTGTGCCGGCTCGTCGCGGAAAAGACTTACAAGTCACAGCGCAAACTGGCACCGGTAAAACCGCTGCTTTTGCCCTGCCAATTTTGCAACGCATGTTAGATGCGCCAAAACCAACTGCGGAAAAACGCCCACGCGCGTTAATTCTGACGCCTACCCGTGAACTTGCTGAGCAAATCGCTGATGCAATTAACGGCTATGCCAAATTTTTGCCAATTAGCGTCACGGCACTGTACGGCGGCGTAAAAATGGGCGGGCAAGCCAATAAATTAGCGGCTGGTGTAGACATTGTGATTAGTACGCCAGGTCGTTTGTTAGAGCACATGAGCCTTGGCAACGTTATTCTTAGCGATGTTGAATTTGTCGTACTGGATGAAGCCGACCGTATGCTTGATATGGGCTTTATCACTGACGCGCTGAAACTGTTGCAAATGACTTCACCGAACCGCCAAACCATGTTGTTTTCTGCAACTACGTCACCGGCGGTGAACGAGTTATCGCATAAAATCCTAAAAAATCATCAGCAAATTCGCGTTGCCAAAGTAAACAGCACCGCCGACACCGTCAATCATGTGATTTATCCGGTTGAAGAAAGTCGCAAAATTGAGCTATTTGAAAAGCTGTTAGCCGAGAAAAACTGGTTCCAAGTGTTGGTGTTCACCAGCACTAAAGATCAGGCCGACCGCTTATTGGCTGGTTTGCAACAGCGTAAAATTGATGCGGCAGTCTGTCATGGCGATAAAAGCCAAGGCGCACGTCGTCGCGCCATTGCTGAGTTCAAGTCTGCTAAGCTGCAAGTATTGATTGCGACCGAAGTTGCAGCACGCGGCTTGGATATTCAAGGCCTTGATTATGTTGTGAATTTCAACTTGCCATATTTGCCAGAAGATTACGTGCACCGTATCGGCCGTACAGGTCGTGCTGGCGCTACCGGTAACGCGATTTCGTTTGTCAGCCGTGAAGAAGAACAAACTTTAGAGCGCATCCAAAAGCTGATTGGCGGCAAAATTGAACGCATCATCACCCCTGGTTTTGAAGTGAGCAACCGTGTGTCATTGCTGAAAAGCATTTCCCGCAAAGTCTTGTCAGGTCGTGCCAACAAAGCCAGCGAAACGGTGATTGAGCCAGCAAATGGCGGTCGCGCTAAACCGCGTAATAAAGCTGAAGGCGAACAAGCCAGCAAGAAACCAGCACCAAAATTTTTAAAGCGCACTAACGACAACAGCGCCCCGAAAAAGTCCGGCGGCCGCGGTAAGAGCTAACAGCAGCAACTGTTGCAATAAAAGCGCCGTGCGTTAAGTAAAAGTCGTTACGAAAAAGGTCGTTTGAGGCAATTCAAACGACTTTTTTTATGCGCAAAGCGCATAGCTAGGCTCTGCCACAACAAGGTTCAAACTCAATCACTATTTAAGTAGCAACCAAGTAATTTATGCAATTGCAGTTTTAGCGAACCGTTGTTTGATAAATAGCGAAAGGACGAATAAGCAGCTAGCGTAACCAGCACCAATCAGCCAGCCATAACGCCAAAGCGTATCGCGCCAGAAAAAACCATCGGGTGCATCATCCGACATTATCTCAGCAGCGCTGGCAAACGGATCTGCGGGCGGCAAGAAATAGCCCAAAACTACTTCAACATTAAACGACAGCACATACCAGCCAATTGCAAAGGCCGGCACCATCAGGACAGCGACCAAGTACCAGTTAAATTTTGACCACCACGGCAGCGCGATCGACATCAACCCCAATACTACAACCAATATCAACAACGTAGTCATGCAATTGTCCTAGCTTTATTAGTCTGTATCGACAACATCCAGCTCTTGGGATCTGCGACATTGATTTGTCGCAAAACCCGACTTTAGAAATTTCCTTTACGCTTTTGGCATTCCGAATAATACAATCATCAACACTTGGGTAATCATGTTAATAACCAACACTATCGCTGAGTATGCCGCAATCTTACCTGTTGAAAATTTTGTCATGTTTTTCAATAGTAAAAACGGCGCAACGAAGTAACTTAGTTCTAACACATACGCTAACCAGATAGGTGCAGCGAAAGATGTGATGGCAATCTTACCGACAAACACAATTATTGCAGGAACCAAGATCAGTGAAGTTGCAGCGAAGCCATCAATATCACCGTTTTTTTCTTTTACTTTGAAAAAGGCCCACACCAGAAACGCCGCAATAGCGATTTGAATCATAAAAAATCCTTTGTTGTTATAAATTTCAGTCCGTTGAAAAGCCTAAACAAGCAGATGACGAAAGAAATTAAAAATTGATCGGGAGTTAAACTACGAGGTACTGCAAGATTAGCCAACAATACAGCTAAAGATTAACATTAAGATCATAAAAACATCAATTGCCAAGCTGAGCCCAATTCAATAATGCTGTTAACTGAAACAAAAAAACAACACCCAAAATACCACGATGCCCCACAACCAAGGATCTGTTAGCACTGCTTTTAATTTGCTAGGTTTTTCGGTACCTAGGTCTTGGCGCAACTGCTTCATGCCGGCTTGGAACTTTGGGTCATTCTCCAGAAAACTATTGAGCTCTTTGTCGAGCTGCAACAGCGAATTGTTGATAGCTTCGGCCTGCTGCAAAAACTCAGGATTGTTATTTTCATGGCCCAAATACGGCACTTTAATCTCGTTAAAATAATCAAAGCCGAGCTGCATGGGCACCAGCGTCGCGGCCAGCCATTCGGCATGCTCCGTCTGTAATTGCAACGCCACCTCGTGGCTCAGGATTAACAAACCATGGGTATCATCACCCAACCGGCCTTCGACCAACCAGAAACTGTATTTGTCTTTAAGCACTTCAGCCAAAGAGCTAAGCGCCACGTAGCGGTCATGCCGAGTGAAGGTTAATGGCAGCAGCCAGTATTTGTCTGCCTCCGAGCCTGTGTGCGCGTCTGCATTGGCCTCTGCACTAGCACCAGATCCCAAATTGGCACCAGAATCTGCATTGGCGCCAGATTCGGCATTGGCATAACAGAGCCACAGCTTATCGTCACGCCATTCAGCAAATATCGGCTCATTCAAATAGTCTGCGACTTCAAAGATGATTTCATCTTCTTGCGAGCGGTGATCAACCCAAAGCAGCGCATCATCAAAGGCATCTTCGTCTAACGACACTATTTGTGCAGCATTCAATAGCATTTTCAGTTCCTTTAACGAGTCACAGATAAGTTCATTACTATTCGAAAACACAACGCCTAACTTTGTACTTGCAACAATCCACTATAGGACAATAAATGACCAAATAATGGCGCATGAAAGCCGACAAAAAAGCGATATTGGCCATTTTCGATACGTTTATATGCTTTTGATTGCGGAAACAACCAAACCGGCAATGGCACACCGAGAAACTTAAAACCAAGGCAGCGCCAATGCCAAGCCGAATCGACCACATCCACGGTTAACTTCATGGTTAATGGACCGGTGGTTTCAAGCCAATAGCCATGCTGTTGAGTGCCTTGTGGCTGAAAAATAGATTCAACTTGATGCGTGCCATTAAACACTCGACGCCAATACAATGCCTGCTCGTCATGACTAATATCCACTTTAAGCTGCATTTTGCCAGCGCCGGGGATATTAAGTTTTTTCGCTAAACGCTGACCAATGAATTTACTGATGCCTGTGCCCAAAATGACATCGATTTCGCCAGCTAACACGCCACCTTTGGTATGGATCTGCTGTAACTCTGGTGCTAGTTGATAAAAGTTATCACCAAGCCATGCCTGCACAATATTCTTTGCCATGTTTTCCAAACCTACAGTACCTTTTGCACTGAAACTCTCACGCCTTGCCGTTCCAACTATGTCGCATTAATCATTTAAATTTAATAACTTACTCGAGAATCAATTATTGCACGCCCTGCCGTTTCAGCACTGCCGTGAGTCTATCTAAATTCTGTTCGTTTGCTGGGCCAACAATTTGTTTAACTGCCTGCGCCGTCGCTGCGTCGTCAAACTCTTGTTGCCACAATAATTCGGTTCCCTGCGCGGTCGGCAATAACTGCACATGCAAACGGAAATATGGCGGACAATCATGTCGAATCACTATTTTGGCGTTTGGCTCTAGGTGTTCGAAGTAACTTTCGTTTTGATAATTGCTGCCCTCAGGCCCGTGCATCACAAACTTCCAACGACCACCAACCACAAAGTCGAAAATTTCAAAAGTATTGGTAAATCCTTGCGGGCCCCACCAGCACGCGAGTTGTTCTGCCGATGCAAAGGCAGCATAAATTTGGCTCGCCGTAAACGGCAGTTCACGTGAGGTTGCTAACACTCGTTGCTCAGTCATCGGTGGACTCCAATTTTTGGCTAAGCGCCTGCACCAAAGGCTCAATTAAAGCCTTGATGAACCATAGACGCAACCTTGCCACAAAACCAGTACGACATTGTGGCTATAGCTAGTGTGGCGATAGCTAGCGAAAAATGTAAAATGCCGCTAGCGTAATAATCACCACAAGAGTCAAAATTCCGAACAAGGGCCCCGAAGACTTCTTGCCACTAAATAACACAGGCTCTTGCACTATGACCCCTCGTGGTACAACCCTAGGTGCCATCAATGTTGCGCCTTTGCTGTCATGGGCGGCTTGCACAATAGCAACAACAATAGCAGCACCCGCTTTGTGTACAACTGGATTGAAGCCCTCGATATTGGCAATTGGTAAAAAGCCAAAACGCTCTGCACCATAGTCGACAAAAGCAGCTTCTAGACTTGGTTCGATTAAAGCGATCTTAGCTTTGTAAAAATCACTAGGCGTGGTGTTGATTTGAGACGTCTGACTATTCAATAACTCAACCTCATCTTTCGAGTTCGCTAAAGATGGTTTCAAAATCTATCGTCTAGGTATATCAGATATAAAACCCCGACTAAAGCTGCAACTAACATCGCTAAAGTTGAAGTAATACTCAGCGGTGCAACCGCGATATAACCGTTACTTGGCTTTCGCGGATCTAGCTTCACTTCAACGCTATCGCCGGCTTTGTAATGATCTAACAAAGAGCTTTCAAATTTAAAGGCCGGAAATAACTCAAAAGATCTTAAGATTGGTGAACTACACAGATGAACAGTGTCGTTGTATTCATATTCAATTTCAAAGCTCGCTTTATATACCCGATTGCCATCAACACCGCTGTAATCTTCAAGCTTTGCTTTCACTATTTTACCTGTGATTGCAGTCAATTTTTGGTAACTTAACTTGGTCACTAAGTAAGTTAAAAACTGGATCAACGCCAAAATAATTGCGCTAAACGCCATCAGACTTTTCATTTGCTCTCCATAGGGTTACGCGCATTAATCACTTTAGCGCCCAAGTACTAACAACAAATTTGTAAAACCGCCACTTTTGGCATGATGCCCTTCCGTATCAAAACCGTTGCTCATCAGTAGCGTGTAACTTAGCAAGCAAAACTACCACCAATACCAACAAGATTTCGATTAAACCAAGCAAAGAGAAAGCCACGCGCATTCCGCTTCGATTAATTGTCCTATGCTCACGATTCTGCAGCCAAAATCTCTGCGCAGAACAGTCGCGATGGCTAGTCAGGCTATTATTTTCTGATTGCCCTACCAACGGGCGATAGCCGCTAGCGCTAATTTCTAACGCATTTTACTCATCAATTTCGCCTTCACCGCCGGCCATTCCGCGGCAATGATTGAATACACCACCGTATCGCGCAGCGAACCATCTGGCATGATTTGATGATGCCGTAAGATCCCATCCAATTTGGCGCCTAATCTTTCAATGGCCGCTCGAGAGGGCTGATTAAAAAAGTGGGTTCGAAACTCAGCAGCAATTGCACCGTATTTCTCAAATAAATTCTGCAGTAGCAATAACTTACATTCAGTGTTAATGGCTGTCCTACGCACAGAAGCGGCGTACCAAGTGAACCCAATCAGTGCGCGTTTATGTTTGGCATCCACCTGATAATAGCGGGTGGTGCCGACCACTTGCCCCGTCAGCTTTGATCGCACGGCGTAGGCAATGTCGCCATTGTCGCTAGCCGCAATGGCTTGTTCCACATAACTTTGCATTTGCTCAGGGCTTGGTACGTTGGCAAACCAAAGCTTCCAAGCTTCACCATCAGTAACCGCTTCGGCAAGAGCTGTGACGTGATCCAGCTGCAACGGCTCAAGCACAACAAAATCACCAGCAAGCGCTGCTGACTTGATCCAAAGATTGTCCATAACCATCCCTAAAGCACTGAAATCTAAAAAGAACGAGCTTATGTTTGTTGAGAGCCTTAGTTGTTGGCATGGGCTTCAAAATGCAACAAATCGTACCAACAACCTTGTAATTCAAAGCTACGCAGAGCTCGGCCAAACTGGCTAAAACCATTGCGTTGTAATGCCAGAATTGATGCATGGTTTATCTCGCTGGCCGTCGCTTCGAGGCGCACCAACTGCAGTTCAGTAAAAGCTTTGGCCATAACCAAGCCAATCGCTTTACTCGCAAACCCTTGGCCACAGGCCGCTTGCGCAATTCGGTAGCCAAGTTCCGCGCTGTGAAAATGCGCTCGTCGCACTCGCGATAAATTGATCCTGCCGACAATGTTCTGAGATGTATTCTGTGGCGAGTCATGCTCCATCGAATCAATGCCTTGCGCAGCCACAATGAGATACTGATAACCGACATCAGCCAAAGCGTCTTGCTCTGCCAATTCGAGCGCTTTGGTAATCCCCTCTAGCGAGTAAAAAGATGATGGACGGGCATTAATCCGTGCTTCAAAAAAAGCACGGTTCTCCAACTCAAACTGCAAGAGTTCCGCAGCGTAATCGACGGTCGCGGGTATCAAGGTAATCAAAGTTATTTCATCTCGAGGCAAGGCCGAATGCGGATCAGCTCGCTTGCTCTTCCATTGGCAGGATAGCCCATAACACAAGATACAACAGTACTGTTGCGCCAAACATGCAGCTGCCGATCACAAAACATGCCTGCAAACCACCTTTTCGCAGTCCATAATGTTTGGCCAAACCGGCACAGACACCTCCAGCAAAAGCTGAACGACTTCGCATTAACTTCTTCATGCCTGACACTTCCACGATGATTCCTTGTTGTATTAATGTGTTATCAATCTGCATTTTGCGAATGCCGATGAAGGCTGCAAGATAGCAACCTCTAATTCACATTAAATCAACCATTTATGAAGTGCAATCAAATTTAGCCCTAATCGCCAGCCAATTTAACTTTGGGCGAGTCGATTAAAACTTGTTTGGCTTTTTCAAATTCCAATACGCGCGAGTGGCGATACATTTTAAAATCCAAGGACTTACATTCAATTTTACTGGCATCAAGGGCAACAAGACTCTGATCGATTTTATCTCGAATCGAGCCATTATCGATGTAGACCCTCAATATAGCCAAATAAGTTATGGTCGTTTTGTCTTTGACTACCATCCGAACTTCTTCCATTTCGATGTCGTCAAGCGGCGCACTGCCCTCACAACGTTCGGCAAGCTTGAGTAATAAGCGTTGAGTAAATTCAATAGTTGCGACCTGCTGCAAAAAATTCAGCGTAGTGGCATCGGGCTCTGAACTTTGCGCGGTAGCAGTGCCGCCAAAGCCAAGTGCTAGTGCACACATGATTGGCAGCACAGCCGCTCGACGGCACCGCAGCAAACTCGGTAGGTTGAATAACATATTTGGCAAACTCTTTAGAAAAATAACTTAGATGGTAAGGTAAATTTGGTCACAGATGAAGCCGTGGTTGATTGCATACGCATTACAACAACGCGTTGAAAAACCACGGATCTTTTCACAGATACCGCCAAGCCTAATCAGCGACCAATTAATATTCGTTGTCGGCAAAGTCAGCGCGGCTATGTCGCTCTGGTAATTGCTCGCTGGCATCACCCCAATTTCGATTCACTTTATAGCCGCGACGCACGGCCGGGCGCGCATCAATCAACTTGGCCCAGCGACAAAGATTCGGGTAACTCGCGACATCCAAAAAGGTTGCAGCCTCATACAAGCGTCCCAATACCAAACCGCCGTACCATGGCCAAATCGCAATATCAGCAATACTGTAATTGTCACCTGCGATGTAGGTTCGGCTCGCCAACAATTGGTCGAGCACTGACAATTGGCGCTTGGTTTCCATCGCATAACGGTCTATCGGATATTGGAATTTTTCCGGCGCATAATGGTAAAAATGACCAAAACCACCACCAACAAAAGGCGCGCTGCCCACTTGCCAAAACAACCAATTCAGCACCTCTGTGCGCTCAGCAATAGTTGCTGGCAACAAAGCGCCAAACTTTTCCGCGAGATATAGCAAAATAGAGCCCGATTCAAACAACCGCAGTGTTGGCGTGACACTGTAATCATAAAGCGCCGGAATTTTGCTATTAGGGTTTAACGCGACAAAGTCGCTACCAAATTGCGCGCCTTCCCGAATACTAATCAACCAAGCATCATAATCAGCAGCAATACCCGCCTGGATCAGCTCTTCCAGCATGATCGATACTTTCATACCATTGGGTGTCGCTAAGGAATACAACTGCAGAGCATGCTCGCCCCGCGGCAAGGTTTGCTGATGGGTTGCACCAGCAGTTGGCTTGTTGATACTGGCAAAAGCGCCACCATTGGCTTGTTCTGGCGCCCAAACTAACGGCGGGACGTAAGATTTATCAGTCGCCGAAGATTTATCACTCATTGCTTTCTCCAAAAGTGTGCGCCAATGCAACCGACCACTGGCAATTGAATGCTAGGCACCAGCTTAGCATGCGACCTCGAGCACGCAAACAATGAGCGAAAGAGCAATCAGCTCAGCCATATCTTCAGCATCCCTCTTGCCGTATTTTTCGAAAATCCCTAAAGTAGCGGCAATTAGCGGTTTAGCGAATCACCAAAGCGGTCAGCCAGTTTGCTTTGAATGCGGCTTGCCGCAAAATCGGCGACAAATCAGCGCCACATTGGTGATAAATTGGCGATAAATTGGCGAAAAAAGGAGTGTTGGTTTTGGCGGGATGTTTACCGACCACCTGTTATGTACCCAGTCTAATGAGTCGCTGGCAAGCGCTGTCAAAGAATGGCGAGCGAGCCATGGCTTGCGGTCAAACCGGCATTGCCAAATTTGCTTGGCAAGAAGCGGCGCAACTTGCGGAACAAATGGCTGAACAAATGGCTGAACAATTAGCGAAACAAATCGCAGAAAACACCCCAAACCCAGCCCCGCAATTTGATGAATTTATTGCCTTTCATACCAGTCAGCACCAGCTCGCGCGTTTGGCGCTAGCGCAACAACAACCTAATGTCGCTGCAATGCATTATTGCCAAGCTTACGCCAAACTGCGCCGACTTTGCGCTGCAATTAGCAGTGAGCAAGTGCTGCAGTTACAACCCTATTTGCAGCAATCCGCGGATGCACTGCGGACCTTATCAGCGCAAGGCATTAGCAATCCGCAGATGGATACCCTGCTGCTATAAGCGCAATAGCTTCGCTTGCAAACCCGACTTGTAAACCGCTCTTGCTGGAAACCGCACTTGCAAAAAAAATACGCGACCACATTAAGTAATCCAAGCAAAACAAATTCTCGCATTTTTGAAAGCAAAGGAATCACGATATGAAGTGCATCATCCTCGGCGCCACCGGCCTAGTCGGGCAACAACTGCTGCAACAAGCGCTAGCAAATCCTGAATATAGCCAAGTCATCGCGCCCACCAGAAAGCCGTTGCCGCCGCACGCGAAGTTGCACAACCCAATTGTCGACTTCAACAAATTGCCAGCTGATGCTGCGTGGTGGCAAGCCGATGTCGCGGTCTGCGCTTTAGGCACCACTATGAAAATCGCCGGCTCGCGCGAAGCTTTTTGGCAAATTGATCATGACTACGTCTTAGATGCCGCAACCATCGCCAAACAAGCTGGGGTATCGGTTTTTATTTACAACTCCTCACTCGGTGCCGATGCACAAGCAAAATCCTTCTACCTGCAAGTCAAAGGCAAAGTCGAAAACGATTTGGCGGCGCTCGGATTTAGCACATTAGGCATTGTGCGCCCATCATTTTTGGACGGCGGCGCAAGGCCAGAAAAACGCCCCGGCGAAGCCATCGCGATATTTTTCGCGAAAATGCTCGCCCCACTAATACCCAAACGCTATCGCGCCGTAAATACCCGCAAAGTTGCCAGCGCCATGTGGGCACTCGCAAAGCAACAAGGACATGGCACAGTGGTCGTTGAATCTGATGAGATTTATAGCCGCATGAATTGAAGGGTTATGGGGTTGGGTTTTGTTTGAAAGTAGCTGTCTAAAATTGGTTTTAACGGTAAGCCTGCAGCATCAGAAGATATAGTTTGAAAGCAAAAACAACAAAAACCAGCAAACAAATGCTTGTTGGCAGGTTTGGTTTACTTGACAGACATGGGAGCGTCCATATATGGCGTCGTTTAGTTATAGGAATTGCTAATCTTTTTTAATTCCCCCCCAAGGCCCATATCCTTCACCGCCCTCACTTATGCAATCTTTGCCCTCTCTTGAAAAAATAAAAAACCTGCCTAGATAATTGGGATCATATAAAAATATCTTGTCTCTAGTGCAATTTGTAGAAGTTACAGTTTTAATATAGTTTCCATCCAGACTTTCTGTTCCAATTGGAGATGGAGTCTGCACTAAGTCCATAAATTGAATGCGCGTTTGCTTTGAATCAGACTCACTCAACTTATATCTACCTTTAATAAGAAATTCAGAATCTTCAGGGTAAAATTCATTTTTCCATCTAATCTCAACCAGTCCATCTATAAATTCAACTTTTGCGGAACCTTTAATAATGACTGGTTCTGATTCAATAATAACACTATGCTCGATTCCTCCCTTGGTTGGTGAAATTGAAATGACACTCCAAAGATTTTCAGCCAAAACGGAAGATGAAAATAGTAAATTTGCAATGAGAAAACTAATTAACTTAACACCCTGCATACAAGCATCTCCACTTATAAGTTGAACCTTTTGCATCACAACCTTTGTAACCACAGCAATTTTTTAAATTCCGGCTGGCCAGGTTTAGTTTTCGGTTTAGTTCTATTCTGGCTGGTCAGATTTAGTTTCCCATACCTATAACCTTACTTACAAAACATTTATAAGTTTTCTCTTGCTGTTCTGTATTTAAATCAAATAAAAACACCTCATTGGGTGATATTTCTGGGAAGGCAAAGTTGGACAGCCACTTTCCCTGCAATCCTCTGACGCCAACAAACCAAACACTGGCAGCCACTTCGTTCGCGCTCAATAGTGAGCGCGGGAGGCGCGAACGGGCGAACGCAGTGGTGGCAGTGCTTGGTTTGCCCCGAGCATCGCCACGCTCCAGAAAGTTGGACTGCTTAGAAAGTTGGACAGCCACGTAGAGAGCACTCAACAGTGAGCGCAGGGGGCGCGAACGCAGTAGTGGCAGTGCTTGGTTTTCCCCAAGCATCGCAACGCTTTGATGCAATATTGAGAAGCAATATTGCACTGCCACTTTTAGTGCAAAATTGGGTTTAGCATTGCGCTTTTGGCACTATGTCATTCTGTCAAAGTTTCCATGAGCTTTAACAATACTAGAAACATGGTAAAGTGACAGGTCAGAAAAGTAGCTGTCCGTCTTTGGGCTTCCCCAAATTTTACTTTTAATAAAGATAAAGCACATAAAACAAAGACCATGCGACAACTGCGATATTAAAAAAATACGCCCAAAATATGAAACTCTATTAGAATCATAATGAATCGGAGCCAACACTTGCAAAAATCTTTTGAAGTAAAGGCCTGAGCACAAATCAATTAAATACCAAAATACAATGTACCAAGATGCAATATAATACATAAATTTAAGGTCAATCTCACCAGCGTAGTATAAATAATATAAAAAAATGAGAAGTAGATAAAATGGGTAACCAATTATTGCACCTATTGTATCTTGCGTATCAAATTTTCTTACATCTTCATTTAATCTATTCACACCAATTTCCTGTCGCCGTTAAAGCTGCATCTGTTATTGAAATAACAACTCCAAGTCGCCCGGTAAATTTATTTTGCGGTAATGGTGTCATTAATAGATTCGCAGTTGAAGTCACCCTAGAAATTGTAACACCACACACGCACGCTGAGACAGCTGCATTTCCAAAGGATGCGACGTTGAGCCCAAAGCAAAGTTGAACAGCCGCTTTCAGCTCAATCCCGTGACGTCAACAAACCAATCACTGGCAGCCACTACGTTCGCGCTCAATAGTGAGCGCGGGAGGCGCGAACGGGCGAACGCAGTGGTGGCAGTGCTTGGTTTGCCGAGTTCGGCACAACATCTTTGCCAAGCCCATTTATCTAGCCCACTTTTAAAAAGTAGCTCGCGCCGCAAGCAAAGTTGAAGCAAAGTTGGAGAGCCACTTTTCGCGCAATCCTCTAACGCCAACAAACCTGCCCTCCATCTCTGCCACCTGCTTTTTAAATGCGTGAATAACCTAGTTTGATTGTTGCCTCGTTGGTTTGTTGACCAAACCATATTGAGCGTCTTTGCCCTGCCGAACAGTTGTTAGTTGCCGCTAGAATACTGAATGAATTGCTCAGCTAACAAAGGCCTGACATCAGTTCCCAGTAGCAGTTGATCAATCAGTGACTGCGCCGATGTTGGGCTTTGCCCCCGCAATGCTCTGACAAAATCCATCGAACTGGCTGGAGGCAATGGATACCGGTGTTGTTGCCATACTTGGCGAAGCGCAGCGATGATCACGGCATCCCCAAGCTCGGCCCTAAGTCTGGCGAACACCAGCGTCGCGCGGGAATATTGATCATAAGACTCGTCTGCATCAATCAAACTACTAGCAGCCGCCAAACTGCCGGCCTGCGCCCTAGCAAAGCGTTGCTGTTCATAAGCGACCAGCCCCTGCATCGCCGCTGGCCCAAACCGCTGCTCTAACAACACCAGTTCGACATACTTAGTCACCGATTCAACCAGAAAAGCGCCATCGCCAGGTACACCGTTACCGATGCCATGACCAAACCACTGATGCGCAGTTTCATGCGCAGCGCGCCGGTATACCTGAGAAAATGGTGCATCGGCGGTTGGCTTAGCGCGCACACCAACCTGATGATTAATCATTACCAACTGCGGCAACGCGTACCCGGTCGGGCCTATGTCGGGCATGATCACCAGCCTGAGCGCATCGCCAGGATAGGCGCCAATCTGCTGCTGAAACCAAAACAGGGTGTCGCGCATCGCTTGCATCGTCAAATCGGTGGCGGCATTAAATTCAGGGCTATAGATCTCAAGTGGGACGCCGGCCACATTGCTGGTTTGCCGCTGCCACGGCACCGCAATCAGTGCCGGCAAATTGCGCACTGGTGCTTGCGTGCGATAGTGAAAAAACTGCTGTCCTTCAGCTTGCCAGCTTTTTAGCAAACTGCCAGCTGCAATCCCATGATAACCGACCGGCACTGCCAGTGTAGTGTCCAGTGTTGCCCAATCGTAATGCGCAGTAGCAGGCGTCGCCTGCGCTGCAAGCACTGAAGGTTGACGCTCCAGCGCCGGTAACGCAACAAGACCAAAGCGGGCACGATCTTCGTCGTCACGCAGGCGTAATTCCGGCACGAAACCAAGTTGGGGAAATAATTGCAACAATCGCAGGTAGCTAAATTCTGGTCTTATGACCTGATGGTTGGGCGATGCAGAAATTGCAGGTTGGTTTAGCTGAAGCTGTATTGCCAATTCAGTACTAGCTCCGGGCGCCAGCGCCGGTTGCAGGGTAAAAATCTGCTGACCCAGTGCAGGGTCGATGGATTCAGACTTAGCCCCCAGTAGTTTTACACTTTGCAGCTCAGCACCGAACTGCAGTCTCGGGAACCCCAGCAATAGCTGTGAAATGGCAGTCGGATGCGGATTATACAGGATGATGGTCGCGCTGATGCTGGCTTGCTGCAGTTGCGGCTGCAAGCTCGCTTTGAGCTTCACCTCACGCACTACCGGTTGCGGGACCGCCTGCCACTGTTGGTAGTTTCGCTCATAGGCAGCTTGTTTCGCCTGACGCTCATCACGACTAATTAAGGCGCCAGCTTTGTCGAGCTGTTGATGCAAAGACCAACCTTGACTCAGCGTCAGCAAAGCGAATAAGCCAGCACTAGCGGTAAGTGGCGTCAGCGTGGCAGTAAGTCGCTTACTGCTGACGCCGGTGCCGCGATGATAAAACTGTAAGGCCAGTACCGAAACGCTTAGCGCGCATAAAGCCCACAGCAGCAAATAAGGCCAGAAACCGCCGCGGCTAAGGTCACCGGCAAATGTTTGTGCGGCGCTACCTAACGCGCCCTGATATCCCCACAGACTATCGGGCAACGCAAGCTGACTCTGACCGATACGCCATAGCGGATGCTGCAGTTGTAGCGCTGCAGGTAGCGGAGATAAACTGAATGCTAATAAGCCTGCGACCACGATATTGGCCCAGAGTGGCTTGCTGCATAAGGCGTGGCAGGCCAGCAATAACCCGGCCCACACCCACAGCGGTAGCAATAGCAACAAACCCTGTTGACCGTATTCAAGCAGGTCCAGCGGGACCTGCAACAGCAGTTGCGCCAACGCAACCGCTGCTAGACTTAGTACGACAAGTAACAGGACTAGCCCGAATAACACAACGAACTGACTGCATAACAACAACATCGATGGCACCGGTGTGGCAGCAATCAGCCCATCGATGTGCTGTTGACGGTTTAGCCAAGCAACTTGATACACCCAAAATGCCAGTAACAATAAGCCAAATCGTGGGATCACATCGCCACTGACCCGATTGATGGCATCGCGGCTATTTGGCAGCAACTGGCTGAATTGTTCGGCATAACCCAGGCCTGTGTAAACCTCGCTGAAAATTAGCCCGCACAGCGCCATTAAAGCGAGCATAGTGCTGCGCTGCCAACAAAGTTGTTGCCACTGCAGCTTTAGCAGACTTAGCAAAAGCGCCCAAGGTTTTAGCTCGTCAGGCGGGTAAGACTGGTACTGAGCTGGCGTGTATGATGGTTTATTGTCTTTTGCCAAAGCCTGCGACGGCGCCAACACTTTCGACTGAGGGAAAGTGCGGCGCAGGTTGTTAGTTTGCAATCGCACGGAAGCACTACCCCGTAGCGCCCGCCAACACAGCCAAACAGTAACGCTTATTATCAACAGGCGATTCAGCCAAAAAGTCAGGTCAAATTGCAGTAGACCGGCCGGCATTTCGCCTTGTTGCTGTAGCTGTGCCAGCAAAGGACTCAAAGCATAAAGGTCCAGATAAACCATCAACTGACTGAGCAGCGGCGAAATCGATTGGCTGTTCGCCATGAGCGGAGAACCAGTTGCAGCAGCCAACAGCATATAACTCAACCAGATTGCCGTGCCCTGTAAATAGAGCGCCAGCGGCGAATAACTGTGACGGCTTAACCACAAAAACAACGCAACCAGTAATCCTAAGGCTGGCACCTGCTGTACCAACAGTAAAATCAACGACCAGCGCCAGATCTCGCTGCTATCTTCAAGCCCAACAGAGAATATCAGCGCCACCACCAACAGAAAAATCAGCTGCACCAGCATGGCGCATAGCCATAAGCCACCGGCGCGCACGGCCAAACGTTGGCGCAGGCTTTGCGTGGTAGCATCAATCAAGGAACTCATGCCATGCTGACCATCGCGGCAGAACGCCAGCGGGGCCAACACAGCAATTAACAGCGGCTGGATAGACATCAGCAACATGCTATGACGCAGCAACAACGCCTTTTCCGGGAGTGTGTCCAGAGTCGACGAATTCAAATTCACTAATGCGCCGTAGGCTAAAGCCAGCAGCACACTGAGCCAGAATTGTGGTTGCACGCGGTAAAACCGCCACTCATTAAAAAGCATGGACCAAAGCCTCATTCCGCATCCTCCAAACGGGCCAGTTCTAGAAAATAGCGGTCTTGCAAAGTGGCCGCGACGGCCTGAAAATCCGCGCCGGGACACTGCGGCGCAAAGACCCGTAGCAACGGGATCCCACGCTGATAACTGCGCTGTAATAGTTGAGCCTCAGGCGGCACTGCGACAGCTGCGCCGTATGCCTGCCAAATCTGACCGGACAGCGGGGCTATCAAGTCCTGAGTGTCTCCTTGCAACACAATCTGGCCCTGCAGCAGCATGGCGACCTGCGGACACAGTTGCTCAATGTCATCGACAATATGGCTCGACAACAGTACCAGCCGATCGTGGCTGATCTCACAGAGCACATTATGCAGCTGTGCGCGCTCCTGTGGGTCCAGCCCGGCACTCGGTTCATCGAGGATCAACAGTTTGGGGTCACCAAGAAGCGCCTGCGCGATGCCAAAACGCTGGCGCATGCCGCCGGAAAAGTGCGCAACCGTTTTGCCGGCTACCGCGCTTAGGTTGGTCAACGCCAGCAATTGGTCGATCTGTTCGCGTCGCATGTTTGCCTGATGCAGGCCTTTGAGCACTGCGATATGTTCAAGCAATGCCCGACACGACAGGTGGGGATAAACACCAAATTCCTGGGGTAAGTAACCAAGTTGACTGCGCAGTCTCTCAGGCTCTTGCAGCACATCGATGCCATCAAACAGTAAAGTGCCGCTGTCTGCGCTTTGTAGCGTTGCAATAGTGCGCAACAAACTGGATTTACCGGCACCGTTAGGACCGAGCAGACCGAAAAGCCCGCGTCCGGCGGACAGGTTTAGCTGACGCAGCGCTCGAGTACCGTCAGCATAAGTTTTGGAAAGTTGCTGGATTTGTAACATGTTGATGCTTCTATCTGTGGCAATAGCCGCAGAAGCTAAAGCCACAGCGTCATTAGGCTCAAGCGAATAATGACTAACTGTTTGTTTGCAATGACCAAACCGTAAAAATGGCTTGAAACCGGTTCGTCAGGCCAAAACCGGTTTTTGTCAGCGAACAGATGACAATCATTATGCGGATAGGCAGTATAAGCGCCTCGCTCCTGAACTTTTTATATTGATTAATTGCACCGATGAAATTTGCTGATGTGATAAAAACCGACCATCTTCTGGCGCTATTACCGGTGCTGCTGGCTTGGTTGTGGGTACTGGTGTCACCGCAAATGTTGCCTGCTGATGTCGCCGACTACAATCAGGCCCCGCCGTTATTGACCGCTTTATTCAGCTCTTCACTGCTGTATTTTCCGTTGCTGTTAGTCCAAGGCTGGCTCAGCCAGTGCCTGCAGCCAGCAGACTGCTCGGCTATGTCGGGACAAGGCACCGCAGCACTTGGCCTGATTTGGTTTGCCGCCTTTTTGCTATATCCGGCGTGTTGGTGGTATTGGAGCCAGACTAGCACTCTGGCGTTTCGCTTCGAGGCCAAAGACTGGCAGCTCGTAGCCTTTTTATCGTTGTTATATTGGTGCCATCAGGCATACCAGCGTCGGCAACGCAGCGGGCCGTTGACTGGTTGGTCACGGCTCTGGTCGCTGGATGCGGTACTGCTGTTTTTACTCACCATCTGGACTCTAGCTTGGGCGACATTACTAACTTCCCACCCGCCCGGTTTCGCCGTACAGCCGATCCCACTGCGTTTTGACTGGTCACGGATCATTGCAGAACCGGTTTTGTGGCTTTGGTATCTTAGTCAATTTGCCATGCTGGCAAGCACGATGTTTGGCTGTTATTGGCTGACTAGGTATCTGCTGATCCGCCGAGTACTGGCGCGGCACGGGCTACTGCCCTTTACGCTGCTGAGTTTGCTGTTGCTGCTGCTGACTTATGCACCACTGAGCTGGCTGTTATTGCAGCTACCAATGAATCAAAGCGTGGCGGTGCCTGCTGTACCGGGCGGCAGTCAAAATCCCTTTGACTGGTACAACTTTAATTTTATGCTATTGCAGTGGCTATTCACGACGCCGCTGATCCTCGCTTTTGAACGCCAACAACAAGACAGCGCACTGGCTCAGTTGCGCCATCAACAGGTCCACACTGAACTGCAATTACTGCAGCAGCAAATCAATCCGCATTTTTTGTTTAACACTTTAAATAACTTGTATGCCTTGTGTTTGCTAAAGTCAGACGCTGCGCCGCAGTTGGTACTGAAGTTGGCAGAATTGCTGCGCTACGTGGTGTATCAGGGCTCAAAAGCAGAGGTCAGTCTTGCCGAGGAGCTGGACTATCTGCAGCATTATCTTGACCTGCAACAACTGAGAGTCAGTAACAAAACCAGTCTGCATGTCGATTTTTCGCTCGCACCAAGTCAGCCGCTGTTGCTGCCACCACTGTTAATGATCATGCTGGTAGAAAATGCCTATAAACATGGTGTGGAGACAAGCACTGCCCCCAGTCAAATCTGGCTGTCGGCAACTGTCAGTCAGCAGCGCTTGATTTTCATTTGCCGGAACACGCTAGCTGAGCAGGTTGCAGGAGCGGCAGGGGTGGGGCTTGAGAATCTGCGGCGGCGTTTGCAGCTGTTATACGGCACAGATTTTATACTGCATAGCGGACCTGCGACTGACGATCCCCTATGCTGGCACGCCGAATTACAGCTGCCACTGAGCCTTAACGGGGCAAGGAACAGCAAACAATGAGCCGCCCTTTGCAATTATTAATTGTCGACGATGAACCCTTAGCGCATCAAGTGCTATTGCATCACTTGGCTGCTCATGGTGATTTTGCGGTGGTGGGCCACTGTTACAGCGCCGCAGAGGCGATGGCCGTCCTCGCAAAACAGCAGGTTGATCTAATGTTACTGGATATTCAGCTGCCAGTACTCACTGGGTTGCACATGCTCAAGCTGTTGGCAAAGCCACCGCAGGTTGTGTTAGTGACTGCTTATGCCGAATTCGCACTTGAAGGGTTTGCGCTCGATGTCACCGACTACTTGCTCAAACCAGTTAGCGGCGAACGCCTAGCCCAGGCGCTAGATAAAGTGCGTCGTCGAGCCGGTCTGCTTGCTGCAGCAATGCCAGCTGCAGACCCGGAGCTACAACAGATCGTGTTAAAAGTTGACCGGGAGCTGCGACGCTTTGATCTTGAAACGATTTGTTGTTTTGAAGGCTACGGTAATTATGTCAAGGTCTGGCAAGGCGAGCGGATGACATTAGTCAGTGCCACCCTCAAAGCCATCGGCGAACAAACCGCCAGCTATGGTTTTGTCCAGGTCCATAAATCTTTTCTGGTGAACCCGCGTCAAGTGCAAAGCCTTGACAGTCAAAACCTGCGGCTTAGTAACCAACAGCAAATTCGCATTGGCGAAGCCTTTAAAGAACAAGCTCGGCAGCTATTGACGCTGCGCTAAATTATTCTACGGTCCTCGCGCTAAAGAGCCGCTGCCGCGTCCCCACATAGCGTCCGTATCGCATGCGCAAAACCACTTCGCAACCAAAAAAAAGGGCTGCAGATCATCCAATTCACTGCAGCCCAACGCTGTAAACTTGTTGAATTCTCGCTAGTTTTGCCCGAGGAAAAACTGCCAAATCTGCGTATTGGCGTCGATGGCCTTGGAAGGCTGTTTGCCGCGAACTGGCTCGCTGCCGGGCCACGAATGACCACCACTTTCCGTGGTAATTAACCGCAGCCGCGTATTTGCGTTTTGGTAGGTTTCAATTGTCGCACCCGGTAATTGCTGAATTTGTGCATCAACACTTTGCAACTGATTGCGCTCGCGCCAGCGCTTTATCGTTTCTGCAACCGAAGTAAACTCAGTGACTTTGCTTTCATCCCGAAACGCATCTTCACCAGCGCCGCCTTGGTAAAGCACGTGGGTATCATCGAGCGCATGGATATGTAAAATAGGGATGGCGCGACTTGGCCGGCACTGCTTGGTGTTATCGGTGCCTGCAACCGCGGCGATACCGGCGAAAGTATCGGCCATTTCACAGGCCAACCGGTGTGACAACATGCCACCATTGGACATGCCGCTGGCAAAGATTTGCTGCGGATTAATCACCAGTCGCTGCTTTACATCGGCGAGCAGCGCTTTCACAAAACCGATATCATCGACTTGCTTATCACGCGCATCACCACAGCAATTGCCGGCATTCCAAGTCGCCAGATTACCGCGCGGCAAACGGCTATAACCATTTGGAAATACGACGACAAAGCCAAAACGATCAGCAGTTTCTCGCCAGCCATAAGTATCCGCCGCTTGTTGCATATTGCCGCCGCCACCATGAAAAAACAGCAATAACGGCGCAGGTTTACCAAGCTCAACCGAGCTTGGTACATAAAGCAAATATTTGCGTTTATCGGCCAGGGTAATTGGATACTCGCCAGCTTGTTGCAGTTGCGCCACTGGCGTCGCGGCTTTGCGCCCTAACGCTGAAGCAGGACCCGCTAGCGCTATTGATAGCAGTAACAACAGACTTGGCATCGCCTTTTGGCAATAGCGCCAATATTGTTGAAAGCCTCGATTGACCGTTAATCGCTTTTGCATGACATCACCTCCTTGGGAATGACTCATGCTGGCGAAAAATTACGCTGCTTGCAATCAGGCTTACACAACATTTACTTGGCGTTGACTTAGGCCGGTAATTCCCAGCAATTAATGGTGCGAATGCGCATCCTCATGTTTATGCGGCTCGTTGTGTTCGTGCTGCTCGTCATGGGTTTTATCATGATCATGGTGCTGATGCGGCTCAGCCGCAGGTTTTGGCTTTAATGGTTGGAAATTCATTTGCGCAGAACTGTTATCGGCAAAAGTGACCGCCAAAGTTGCTTGCAACTCAGGACTTGCGGTAAAAGCCGCATTGCCTTGCAACACATTCTCGCCATCCGCAGTTAATTTCACCAAAACTGGTTTGCCACTGGTTTTCAGCAGCAACTGCGCCTTCATGCCGCTATTTTTGGCGACTACACCGGCATGGTCAGTCAGGTACACTTTAACTACGGATGCTTTGTCGGCAGTCGCGGTTGGCGATACCACCAATTCAAAATGATAAGCTCCGCCCATGCGCAATTGGCCGCCGTGAGCCCCCGGCACTGTATCTAAATAATCGTCAGTGTGGGCGAAGGTTGGTTGCATACAAGCAGCAGCCACTAAACACAGCGCAAAAACTTTTGGGTAAATCTTCATCAACTTATCTCCTAAATATAATCATTGGTTTTGGATGACGCACGAGAGGCTTCTAGCGACCCATCATCGGCGCCATTCCCCGAAAATTGCGAGGGTAATTGCTGCAGAAATTTCTGCACACTGCGCTTGCCATAACGCCAAAACATCAAAGGCGTGAGCAAGGTATCTAAAATGGTGGCGCTGATGAGCCCACCAAAAATCACTACAGCCACCGGATACAGCAATTCTTTGCCCGGTGCATCAGCGGTCACTAACAACGGCAACAAGGCGAAAGCGGCGACTAAGCTGGTCATTAACACCGGCGTTAAGCGCTCAAGCGCACCGCGGATAATTAACGCCTCGTTGAACTGCTCACCCTCAAATTTCAGCAGGTTAAGGTAATGGCTTATTTTTAAAATACCGTTCCTAGTCGCAATCCCTGACACCGTAATAAAGCCAACCATCGCCGCCACAGAAAGTGGCTGTCCGGAAAGCCATAGCGCTAGCACACTGCCAATGAGCGCCAATGGAATGTTGGCCATAATCATCCAAGTCAATGGCAATGACTGGTAGCGGCTATACAACAGCATAAATATCAACAACATCGATAACATCGCCAGCACTGCCATAGTGCGGCTCGCTTGTTCTTGCGCCTGAAATTGGCCTTCAAGCTGGACAAAATAGCCCTCAGGCAGTGGCAACTTCGCAATCACTTGGCGAATATCGGCCAAGGTATGCGACCGATCGCCTTGGGTGTTGGCCGAAAGCACCAAACGGCGTCTAGAATTCTCCCGACTAATTTGGTTCGGGCCATCGCCTTGGGTGATGGTCGCCACTTGTGACAGCGGAATGCGACCTTGGTTGGTTTCAATCAACAGCTCCGGGACGCTTTGTGGCGAACGGGCAAGCTCCGGCAATTTCACCAGCAAGGCAAATCGACGATTTTGCTCGATGATTTCAGTCACTTTCACGCCATCAAGCAGCTGCTGCAATTGATTGAGCAACTGACCCGGCGTGACACCCAGCGCGGCCGCGCGTTGGTAATCCAGTTGGATTTTCAACTGCGGGATCAATACCTGTTTCTCTAGCTGCAAGTCGGTGAGGCCAGGGACATCGGCCAAGTCAGTTTGCAAGCTTTGCGCTAATTGCCGCAGCACGGTTAAGTCGTCACCGAAAATCTTAATCGCAATTTCCGCACGCACGCCTGAAAGTAAATGATCGAGTCGGTGTGAAATCGGCTGCCCGACACTCACGCTTGCTGGCAACACCGCCAATTGTTGGCGAATAGCCGCCAGCACTTCAGCACGGCTGCGCTTTGATGGTCGCAGATCGACGTCAATTTCACTGTAATGCACGCCCTCAGCGTGCTCATCAAGCTCAGCGCGGCCAGTGCGACGACCCACTTGCACCACTTCCGGTACCGCCATTAATTGCTGCTCAGCAAGCTGGACAATTTGCACCGAAGTTTCCAGTGAAGTGCCTGGTTTCGCTTGCACGTTGATGGTCAAAGTGCCTTCGTTAAACGGTGGCAAAAAGGTGCGCTCGAAGGTTGGTAGCATGGCAATTGCCACCAGCACCGCAATGCCAGCAGCTGCTAACAGACCGCGTGCACGCGGCAAGCTCCAATGCAAAAGGTGGCTGTCCCAGATTTTTAACTGGCGCACTACTTTGCTATCACCATGCGAAATGGCAGGCATATTCGGCAGCAAGTAATAACACAGCACCGGCGTGACGGTCATTGCTACCGCCATACTGGCCAATATCGACACCACATAAGCAATGCCAAGCGGCGTAAACAAGCGACCTTCAATACCCGATAACGCAAACAGCGGTAAAAACACCAACACCACAATCATTGTGGCGTAAACCACACCGCTGCGAACTTCCATCGAGGCATTTAACACCACTTGCAAGGCTGACAACGGTTTGGCTTTTTGCCGATTTTCTTTTAAACGGCGCAATACGTTTTCAACATCAACGACCGCATCATCGACCAGTTCGCCAAGCGCGATCGCCAAGCCACCCAGCGTCATGGTGTTGATGGTTAAGCCCAGATATTTAAAAATCAGGATTGTGGTTAATAACGACAACGGAATTGCCACTAACGAGATGATCGTCGTGCGGCTATTCATTAAAAACAGTGCCAGCACCACGACTACCATCAAAGCGCCATCGCGAAGCGCTAAGGTCACGTTATCGATGGAGTTATCAATAAAATCGGCTTGGCGAAATAAAAACTTGGGTGTCGTCAGGCCCGGTGGCAACTGCCGTCCCAGATCTGCAATCGCCAGTTCTACCTCAGCGGTCAGCGCCAAGGTGTCCGCTGTCGGCTGCTTTTGTACCGACAAAATCACTGCAGGTTGCCCTTGATATCCGGCATCCCCGCGTTTCACTGCTGCAGCGATGCCAATGTTTGCGACTTGCTGCAACTGCACTGGCGGTTTGCCATTAGCAGACACTAATAACGATTTCAGATCTGCCAAATCGTTGCTGCGGCCTAACTGCCGGATCAGGTATTCCTGCCCTGCGACTTGTAAAAAACCACCGCTGGTATTGGCGCCGAAACTTTCGAGCGCCTCGAAGACTTCAGCTTGACTCACGCCAAGCTGCAGCATTTGATTTAGCTTGAGTTCGACGCGATATTGCCGAACTTCGCCGCCAATCGGCACCACTTGCGCAACACCAGGAATGCTAAGCAGCCTTGGCCTAACGACCCAATCTGCAAATTCGCGCACCGTCATCGGATCCACTTTGGCGGGGTCTATCGGTAAGGCGATTAATAAAATTTCGCCCATAATCGACGACACTGGCGCCAACTGCGGCACTACACCGTTGGGTAGTTGGCTTTGCACCTGACTCAAGCGCTCAACCACCATCTGGCGATTACGGTAGATATCACTACCCCATTCAAATTCTAAATACAGCACTGATAAACCAGCACTTGCCACAGCACGCACTCGGCTCACGCCCGGCATACCACTAAGCGCCTGCTCGAGTGGCAAACTCACCAGCTGTTCGACTTCTTCCGCCGCCATGCCACCGGCTTCAGTGAGCAAAGTAACAGTCGGCTTGTTTAAATCCGGAAATACATCAACCGCACTTTGCTTCATCGCGACAAAGCCGGCGATGCTGAGTGCTAAGGCAAAACCCAATACTAATAAGCGTTGCTGCAGACTTTGGGTGATTAGCCAATTAAACATTGCTTACCTCACCTGCGCTAACAATTGCACGCCTTGCACAACAACGCGGGCGCCACTTTGTAAACCGCCACTTTGTAAACCACTAGTCACCAACACCCGATCAGCATCAAGCGGCAAGGTAGCAACTCTCACTAATTGAAATTGTTCCGGCTCGGTATGCACCCACAGCGCTTGTTGACCATCATCTAGTTTCAGTAACGCAGCTTTTGGCACGGCGATGCCTTCGATTGCTGCGCCTTGTGGCAGCAACACTTCGATTGGTTGCTCGGCGACCAGCTGCTGGGCATTGTTGTTGTCCATGCCCGCATTTGCGCTACTCGCAACCTTAAACCACAGCGCAATACTCTGTTGCTGCATTTCCTGACTATGACCGACATATTGCAACGACAAGCCCTGGCCTTTTAACGCTTGAGCACTGACAGCCGATGTATCGATGGTGCGCGCACTCACTGTCGACTCGGCATTGAGTCCATTCGGTAGCGTGAAAGCTTTGGCTTCTACCCACCACGTAGTAGGGTTTTGTAAGCTAAACAACAGCTGTTTTGGCTCAACCACTTCGCCGACACTCACCGCGGTTTTGCTGACCACGCCGCTAATGGTGGCGATGACAGGGATGGCTTGATTCACACTCTTTTTGATGTGCTCACGCCGACGTTCAAGCGCCGCGAGCTCAGTTTGTGCGGTTTCTAATTCAGCTTTCGGCACAGCACTTTGCAGCCGCGTAAAGCGTTGCACCCGGTCACGCGTGATGCGAATAAGCGCATCAATTTCAGCAAGCAAGGCTTGTTGGTTGCCTTGTTCAATCGCAGTATCGACCGGTTGTAACCAGGCCAAAATTTCGCCTTGTTGCACGCTTTGCCCTGGCATTGGCAGACCATCAGCCGGAGCCAGCAACACCGCCAATTGCGTCGATTGCACCACGCCACTGGCGCGCGGATCGGCGATCACTTTGGCTTGCAGGATTTTACTTGCTTGTTGCGGTGCGGTTTTGACTAACTCGGTAGTCAGCGCAAAATGTCGCTGCAATTCCTTTGGGAAAAACAGCTGACCATCGGCCAAACGTCGTGGTGCCGCCGAATTGGTTGCGGTGCTGCTCAATGCAGACTTCTCTGAACTCGCGGTTGGCATCGCCTCGTGCGCCCACAGCGCTGGGCTTATCAATACAGTAAGCAAACAAAATTGGACCAAACAAAGTTGCAAACAAAGTTGGACAGCCACTTTTTTAAAGCAAGAATTCTGGCTGTCCACAATTAGCGGGCTTGATGCAGCGAAGTGATTAACGCTCATTGCTGTGCTCCTTTTAACCAAGTGGCGATTTGTTGGCGTCGCCACAACAGCACTAATACTAACAACGAAGCAGCAATAACCGCGGTTAACCAACCGGGCCAATACGCAGGAAAATCATCGAGATAGCCATGATTGTGTTTGCTAGCCTCTGCTGGCGTTGGCCGAATTAAATCCGTGACCAACAAATCCACTTGCTCGCCAACTTGAATGACAAAAGTTAAGGCAGCACGCTCGCCAAGTTCATACGGCAGCAGATAGACACCGGCGCTTTGCTCTTTAGCGGTGCCACTAAAGTTATCGCCGGAAACCTCAATCTGCGCGCCAGTGACAGGCAGATTGCTGGCGTAATCGTCTAAATAGATTTGTAGCTCACCGGTTTGGTGTTTCGGGTTATCTTCGGTTGTCGAACGTTCGTCTTCAGCGTGGACAGCCTTCTCTCGCCACACCAAGACCAACTCGAATTGTTCAGAATGAGCGCTAGCACGCGCCATCGACTGGTTAGCTTCAATGCTAAGTAGAGGTTTTACCGGCGTTTCATCGTGGCCGGAATGCGCAAAAACATTGGCAGCAAATAATGTTGTGAATACTGCAGTGAGTAACCCCATGCTTACCAATGTTGAACGACGACTGCGACGCACTTGCACCAGTCGCTGCCAGAACTCTTTGCAGAAAAAAGCCACTATTTCATCCCACTACTTTTAGTTGAGCAGTCATAGTAAAAAACAGTGGCTGTCCAAGACATGACTTCCAGATGACAATCTTGTAATCTTCGGGTCATCTAGTTGATTGGGAAAGGCTGTTAAGCTCAAACAAGGCTTGAGGTTTTACCCCCAGTTATCTTTCATCGATGATGAGTCAGAGGTAGCGCCATAACAACTCGGCCTTGAAAGGAATATTAATGCGGATCTTGATTGTCGAAGACGAATTAAAAACCGGTGATTACCTGAAACAAGGCCTGTGTGAAGCAGGTTTTAACGTCACGCTCGCCCGTAATGGACTCGACGGCTTTCATTTGGCAATGACTGAGTCTTTTGCTTTGTTGATTTTAGACGTGATGTTGCCGGATGTTAGCGGCCTTCGCATCGTCCAATCCATTCGCGAAGCAGGCAATATGACGCCAGTACTGTTTCTAAGCGCGCTTGATACGGTCGATGATCGAGTGCGCGGTTTAGAGCTTGGCGCCGACGATTATCTAGTCAAACCTTTTGCCTTTAACGAGTTACTCGCCCGCGCCCGTACTTTATTGCGCCGCGGCGCCTCACAACCTGCGGTGCAACGGCTGCAAATCAGCGACTTAGTGCTCGACCTTGGCAAACGGCAAGCGCTGCGCCAAGGCAAAAAAATCACCCTCACGCAAAAAGAATTCGCCTTGTTAGAACTGCTGATGCGCCGTGAAGGTGAAGTATTACCACGCTCGTTAATTGCATCGCAGATTTGGGACATGAACTTTGATTCTGACACCAACGTGATTGACGTCGCGATCCGTCGTTTGCGCGGCAAAATCGACGATGATTTTAGCCAAAAACTTATCCATACCGTGCGTGGCATGGGCTATAAAATCGAGGCGCCGCTGTCTGATGACTCCAACTAATTCGCCGCAACCGCAGAAAACGCGTGCGCCCATGTCATTAACCAGCCGAGTGATGCTGTTTGTCGCTGTGGCAGTGTTCGTCTGCAGCGTGGTGCTCGGAAGTTTGCTGCAAAGCGCCATCAAAGAACACTTTGCCGAACAAGATGCCGAAGAATTACAAGTCGTCGCCGATTCAGTGCGGAAAATCCTGCAAAATAGCAACATTAGTAGCGAGCAATTACCCTCAGCACTGGCTTTGGCGGTAGTTGGCCATCACGGAGTTTACTTTCAGGTCAGCGCCAATGCGCAAACGCTTTATCATTCCCCTGGCAGTGACTTGGACTGGCTGTTAAATCAGGTAACTCCTCAGCAAGCAGTTGATGCCGAAGCATTATCAAGTTGGCAATCTGGAGAGAAAACCTTTCGTGGCACCGTCATTCAAGGGCCAGCGCAAAGCAAAATTGCTGTCGCCACCGAAATTGATTTCCACCTACATTTTTTGCATCACTTTAATGATGCTTTGTGGCTGACAGTCGCAGGCTCGGTAGTCTTTACCTTGTTTGCTGCGTGGTTGGGGGTTCGCCAAGGTTTAGCACCATTAAAGCAGTTCTCCGACAATATCACCCAAGTTCGCGCAGATCGCTTGCAACTACAGCTAGACCCCGCAACTTCTCCGGATGAATTACGTGATTTAGTGCAAGCATTTAACCAAATGATGGCGCGTTTGGAGCATAGCTTTCAGCAGTTGGCGAACTTTTCTGCCGACATCGCCCATGAACTGCGCACTCCCCTGACCAATATGATTACGCAAACCCAAGTAAGCCTTGGCAAAGATCGCAGCTCTGAACAATATCGCGATTTATTGTATTCAAATTTAGAAGAACAAGAGCGGCTCGCGACAATGGTCAGCGATATGTTGTGGCTCGCAAAAACCGATCACGGTCTGATAAAACCGGCGTTTAAGCCTTTGAATTTGCGCACGGAATTACAAGTGGTGTTCGACTTCTTTGAATCTTGGGCCGAAGACAAACAACTGCAACTGCAGATCTCTGGCGACGCACCTGCCCTTGCAGGCGATAAAGACATGCTGCGCCGCGCCTTTTCGAATTTACTGTCGAATCCAATTCGCCATGCCAGCGCAAACTCGCGCATTAACGCTGAATTGTCCTATTCGGCCAACAGCGGTTGGACAATCGCGATTAGCAACTTTGGTGATGCTATAGCCCCAGCGCATTTAGCCTGCCTATTTGACCGGTTTTATCGAGTTGACCCGTCGCGTCAGCGTCAAGGTGAAGGCGCCGGTCTTGGGCTTGCTATCGTTAAATCTATCGTTGAACTACACGGCGGTACTATTTTTGCGAGCTCAGAAGTTGCGGGATCTGAAGTTGCTATCTCTGAAATGGCGAGCTCTGAAGTGGCACCAGCAGCGCAGGCAGCAGAGCAAAAAACCAAAGCAGCATTAGTGACTTTTGTTATCCAAATCGCCGCGAATTAGGCTAGAACACTGAGCTCAAATTCGCCTGCGCATTGCTGCATACGAATTCCTTTGGCGCAAATTGCTATTTATCGGCTGTCCCTCTAATGTGGGGCATTCAGGTGAATAAAATTCAAGCGTTCAGAGGATGCCATGCGTAATACTTTTCCACCAAAGCTCACTGAGTTATCGAAAAATTACGCCATCATGGCTATGGCATCTTCAGTAGTCTTACTTACCGCGTGCGGCGGCGGCACTGAAACGCCGCCAGTAGTAGTTCAGCCGCCAGTCGCTATCACCGCAACATTAACAGCCACAGTTTCCGGCTTACCTACCGGCAGCAACCTCAGTTTGCAACTCGATAAGCAAACAGTGAGTACCAGCAGCAATGGCGTGGTCAATCTCACCAGTAGTTGGTCGCCGACTCAAGCCTATCATGTCAAAGTTGCCAGCCAACCAAGTGGTGCTTATTGCACAGTGCAAAGGGGTATCGGCAAGCCGCTGACAGCAAGCACCAGCTCGACCATTAGTGATATTGAAGTCAAATGCGAAAGCGGCACTGCGGCGGCCACCGCAGAGCTGTTTGATGCCGACCAATTTCCAACGATGCGGCTCACAGTCAGTGTCGATGAATGGGAGGCTTTTGCCTTTTCGCTGCGCCGCACCGGCAATCAAACCGATTTATATCGCATCGGAAAACTTGAGTATCTGGATAATAAAGGCGTGGTAAAACAAAGCATTGATAACGTCGGTTTTCGCATGCGTGGCAATACCTCTCGCACCGATCCAGAAGTGCGCAGCGGCAATCTGCCGTATAACCCGACACGTTTTCATTGGAATTTGAAATTCGATGAGACTTTTGAAGACGACGAAAGTGTCTATTCCTGCATCGATAGCAGTGGTAACCCGACCAAAATCAACAGCAGTAGCTGTTTCAACCGGGTTGCGCGCGATATTCCTGCCATAGCCGCCAATGACAATCGCACATTTTTGGGCCTCGAGAGCATGGCGCTGAAGATGAACAAGGACGACCCAGGCTATTTGCATGAGATGTTGGCTTACACAGTGTTGCAAGATCATGGCGTTGCGACCGGGCGCGCGAACCATGCGGCCTTGGAGCTCGTCATCACACCAAGTGAAACCAGCACTACTTTATATGGTCGAGCATTGCCGCAAACTCACCAAATGGGCGTATTCACCATGGTGGAACCGGTCGATAAAGTGCTGGTGAAAAACCGCTATGGCAAAAATGGTTACCTGTTTAAAGTCGGTGTCAGCAATCTCGCGCAGCCGACACCTACAGATTGTCTCGATTACAACCCGGCGTTACATGGTCATCAAAATGGTCGCTACTGTAATGTCGGTGTCGAAGTGATAGATCCGGTCAGTCGGGCGGACTGGCTTGGCGCCGATAAAGTATTAGACGTCAACTATGTGAATAATCATACCGCGGGTAGCAGTAGCCAATTTGCCGCGTATAAACCAGCTTTTGATTTAAAAACTAAAAAAGACGAAATTGTTGTGGCGCGCACCGAACTCAACAAACTTATGCAATTGATAAAAAGTAACCCGAGCCAACTTCAATTGGCACAAGCGCTGGATGTCGATTCGTTTATTAAAGCGCAAGCGGCCGATATCGTGTTAGGGGCAGTCGACCACTATGTGCGCATCGCCAATAACTATTATGTTTACCTCAATCCAACCACGAAAAAATGGGTTTATTTGACCTATGACTATGATTTCAGCTGGCGTAACAACCACCCACAAGGCTGGACGACCAGCCCAATTCCGGTGTTTGATGATGTTGCATACAGCACTATTTTTAGTGGCAGTGGCAATAACTGGAACAGCCGCCATTTCGGCAATGAGCCGGTGCTTTATAACTTAGTATTCGCAGATGCCAATAACCGCCAGCAACTGCTTACTCAAGTGGCGCAATTGCGCAAACGTTGGCTGGATTGGGAGCATCGCGTGGAACCAATCAGCCAAGTTTGGCTGACTAAAATTACCGACTCAGTAAATCGCACTAGCGCCAGCAGTGAATTTCCAGACAGTAGCTTTCGCCCGCAAGCCGTGCTCGGTGGCAGTTATGATTATTTGCTGTGGGGACAAAGCAGCACGTCGACCGACACCCTTCGTAACTACGTGATCCAGCGAAACAATACCTTAGCGGCAGAAGCGCCTTAAGTTTCTGCCGTCAATGGCACCGAACTCTCGGTGCCAACTGCGATTTTACTGCGCAAAGTTTCAGTGCTTTGCTCGCACAAACTTGTGAATGCTGTCGCCATCATCTACTTTCAAACAGCGTCTTAGCGGACTAACTAGGTTGGCAATATTACCGCCGGCACTTAGTTACCGCCGCTATTGTAGTTCGTAAACTTACCATGGAAGAGACTCTAATGAAGACCATACTCGCGATAGTTAGTGCCGGATTATTGATGACTGCAACAACGCCGGTAATAGCACAAGACACTGAAAGCACAGGCAAACCAGGTTTGGCCGCATCCGCGCGCATCGGTACTTTGGGTTATGGCGCCGAAATTGACTACCCACTTAATGCCAGTTGGAACTTACGACTGCAATTTAACAGTTTTAACTATGATGATGATTTTAACGAAAGTGATATCGACTACCGTGGCGAATTAGATCTATCCACTGTCGGCGCCTTAGTTGATTTTCGGCCTTTTGATGGCACCTTCAAATTAACCGGCGGCTTTTTTTCGAATAAAAACAAGCTCTCTGCCGATGCGACTTCCGCTGCTGACAAAATTTTTGATATCGGCGGTAGCCGATTTTCAGGTACAGCCAATGACCCACTAAAACTCGCCGCCTCTGTCGATTTAGGCAAATCGAGTGCTGGTTATCTTGGTTTTGGTTGGGGCAATTCCTACGAGACTGGCATAACCTTTAATTTTGAAATTGGCGCACTGCTAAGCGGCAGCGCCACTGCGAATTTATCGGCGAGCGGCACTGCATACAGCGTCGATCAGCCACAACTGCAGTTTAACGTGCAAGGTAACTCTGCAGCGGCTATCCAATTCCGCGAAGAACTGGGAATTGAACAAGCCAATTTGCAAGAAGATTTAGATGATTTTGAAATTTATCCGGTAGTGGCATTAGGCCTTGGTTATCGCTTTTAACCAATAAAATTTCTTCGAAAAGAAAAATTTTGAAAAAAATTCAACTTTGCTGAAAGAAATAATTTAATCGACAGGTCTAGTCTAATGAAACGCCTAAGGGATGGTCATCTCGGGCAAACAAAGGCAATCGCACATTCCACAATAGGGTATTAAAAATGAACAAAATGCAAAAAACTTCAGCTTTAGGCGCAATGGTTCTGGCTTCAATGGCAGCAGTATCTGTTCCAGCCCATGCGCAATTATTCCAAGCTGCAGAATTAGTCGCAGGTTACGAGTTAGCAGCAACAGAAGCCGCTTGTGGTGGCGATAAAGCCAAAACTGACGGCGCT
The DNA here is from genome assembly GCA_017302255.1 of Gammaproteobacteria bacterium. Taxonomy (GTDB): domain Bacteria; phylum Pseudomonadota; class Gammaproteobacteria; order Enterobacterales; family Alteromonadaceae; genus Pararheinheimera. The sequence goes on from JAFLDV010000013.1 coordinate 91,242, forward strand.
GCAGATAAAGCGAAAGAAGGTAAATGTGGCGAAGGCAAATGCGGTGGCGACAAAGCTGCTGCTGGTGCTGATAAAGCCAAAGAAGGTAAATGTGGCGAAGGCAAATGCGGTGGTGATAAAGCAGCTGCTGGCACTGACAAAGCCAAAGAAGGCAAATGCGGTGGCGATAAAAGCAAAGAAGCCAGCTGCGGCGGTGCTATCTAATTAACTGCATAGTTGCTCGCTAGATATCACTAGCTTTCATCAGCAAAAAAGCGACCTCACCATGGTCGCTTTTTCTTTTACTCGCCGAAACCTCGGCATGCCCTTGCTTTCAGAAATAACGCAACAACAGCGGCAACCCCGAGATAGTTGCTCGTATCTGGGTGAAAATAACCAAGTTTGATGCAAAGATCGGGTTAATCCAAAACCTTACTCGCATTAGATTCATTGTTGAAAATACTCAAGTTCCGCTGCAAATTGGTCGAAACAAGCAAGTTTACCTGTAACAAAAATCGCCACAGATCTTCCGACACAGTTGCAAAAACGTTAAAATATCCGTCTGTGCGGTATTGCTACCGTTCAACAGCGTAGTCACCACACTTAGAATACTTATTTTGGGAATAACAAATATCATGGATTTTTTGAAATACATTGCAAAACCGCTCACTAGCCTGCTTATCCTGCTAACCATAGTTGGCTGCGCGACGCAGAATGTGTCGAATAAAATCACCCGAGAAAATCTAGCTGCCAGCAATAAAGCCCTGCTAGTGTTTTCCATCACGCAACCTCTCTCATCTGAGAAGTTTGGCAACTCCTTATTCCGCTTTTACCGCAACGGCAATAGCATTTATGCCGAAACTCATGATGTAACGGGCATTACTCCAAATCCGAAATCAGAGTTTGCCAATTTTTATGGTCGTGTAGGCGTTATCGAAGTGCCTGCTGGCGAATATCAGATTGCTGCCGCTTTTAAAACAGGCAATGGTATTTTCCAAGTCCGTGGGAAAGTCGAGAAAAACACTGTGACTGTAAAGTCTGGAGAAATTGTCTACGTTGGTGCATTAAACGTAAAATTAGAATTCGGTACCTTCTTTTTAGGTCTTGCTGACGTGAAAGGTGTAGCCGCCGATCTAAATGACGAGCGAGTTCGAGATCTGCCAATTTTTAAAGCAAAATACCCACTCTTGGGTGAACCTGAAATCCGGCTGTTTCGTGTCGGACCAATTGTTGGTGAATCTGCAAATTAAGCGTTCTCGCATTGCTTAAAACTTGCTGGCTTTTCTCGCCAGCAAGTTTCGCAGTCTTCAAGCCATTTCACGTTTACGCACAGGGCCTGCAACTTCATCAATTTGCGCTTGCAGCCCTTTTGCGATACCCAGACTAAAAGCTAATTCGGCGAGAATAAACATCGGGCCAATTAACAGTCCGACCAAATCATCAACAAATGCCGGTTTTTTGCCTTCGAAGTAATGGCCGATAAACTGAAATACCCAACCCACCACAAAGATGCCAATGGAAGCTGTTAACCAACTGCTAAACGGCAGCGCTAGCAACGGTATGGCCGCAGCGTAACAGCAGGCGCTAAACGCTAACATCACCAACCCAAAGCGCAGATCCAACAGCAAATAAAACAGACAAGAGCCAACAATTAAGCCATGTGTTAACGAGAAATCACCGAGTAATGGCGCGCCAAGTAAACTGAAAATCGCAATCACAATCAATGGAATACCTACATAATGCGTCATGATATTGCGAGGATCGCGATGGTATAACGCATATTGGCTGAGCTGTTGCACAAGAGTTTTCATGGAATTAGCACCTTATAGTTTTGAGTTTTACCGACTCTAAGCGAAAGCAGCCGCCAACACTGTCAAGCAGTTGACAATTGACACTGAAATTGACGGAAATTCATGCTGCCTTTGGCAAATGGCAATCTGTTGCTAAGATTCGAACGGCAAGCCGACTATGACGCTGGTATCGCCTCGCTGACAGAAGTGCACGAAAACCTCTTTCTCGACGACTGATGAAGCGGCAGAACGCCCCAGTTCAATTGGAAAAAGCAGAAACTCAGCCAAGCCTAAAGTCATCGCATTCAAATTCATGTAATTGGTTGCCAAGTTTTCATCAGGGATCTTACCTCTGAGTAAAAACGACTCCCGCGTACATGGCGCCTTGCTGTCACCAACAAGGTAATGATCAAGCTCGACCACAGTTACAGTTTTAGGTTGGCCAAGCTTCGCCACAACCTCAGCCCGTGGTGTGCCTGCGGATAGCACATCTGCATAAGTACTGCTGCGAGCAAGCAAACTAGAGCAGCTAGACAATAACAACGGTGCGATAGCAATAAGTAATATTGCGCGAATGGTGGACACAGTCATTGCTTAGCCTTAGGCCAACCGATATGGTTGGCAAACTATTGAACGTTCATGGTGTGGGCATGCCGATTTGGCTTGCTTGCGATTCGCTCCACCATAAACCTATTGACTGGCATCACGCAAATTCCAGCGCGCAACTAAATTGCACTGAACCTCATCATTTGCCGCAAAGACTTATCTGTAGGCAGCGCGCTTAGGCGGGTCTTTTCGCTAACAACGCCGCTGGCAGGCAATTTAATAGCCGAATTAACCAGTGCATCCGCCGTGGAAATACCACTTGCGCTTGGCGTTTGGCAAGCGCGCTGATGATATGCTCTGCCGCTTGTTGCTCACTGATTAAAAACGGTTTTTTACTGACATCTTGCTGATTAATCTCACGAAGTTTCGCGGTATCGACATAACCAGGAATGATAGCGGTGACACTAATACCAAAAGGTTTTAGCGCGATGCGGTAGCTATCACAAAGCTGGATCACCGACTTTTTGCAGGAACTATACAAGGATGCACCGGGATAATCGCGCAGCAATCCTGCGACCGACGCAATGGCCGCAAGCTGGCCAAAGCCTTGCTGCAACAACTGTTTGCTGGCTAAGGAGAACGCAAGATCTAACCCTAAAATATTGGTATTGAGCATGCGTAACGTGGTGCTCGCATCTAACTGCTCAAATCTATCTCGAAAATAAAAACCGGCGCTCACTAACACTAAATCCAATACTTCCGACGACAACTGCGCAAATAGCGCTTGGACTTGCGCGAGATCAGTGATGTCGCAAGCAACCGCTTGCACGTTGTTGGCGATGGATTCAGGCAAAGGGCTTGGTAACTTTGCTAAATCACGACCACAGACCAGCACTTGCTGGCCAGCCTCTGCGTATTGCCTCGCGACTGCCCAGCCGATACCGCTGGTGCCACCAATGATTAATATCATCCGCTAGTTCCTTGCCAATTTGGCATTGCTGACCCATTTGGATTTGCTGGCTGTCCAAGTTCGTTCAAGTTCATTACTGCAAGTTCGGCACTCAAGCTCAGTATTGTGGCTGTCCACATTCGTTCTGTGGCTGTCCACATTCAATCTTTCGACGCACAGGCAAAGCCATATTGCCATTGCGTCAATACAACATCACGGTACGCAGCATAACTTGGCGCAGCTGAAAGCTTTAATAAATTCTGACGCCAATTCAACGATTTATGCACTATGCCTTGCGGTAGTTGCTGACGCATATCGCGGGTGTCGAGCCAACTCACGTCTGTATGCGCCATCGCCTGCACCAGCCGCTGATTTGGATCTACGCCAAAAACCTTGGCGATAGCTGGGCTTGCCAGCGAAAAATCATAGGCCGCTTTACGCTCGGCTATCACCTCAAAAGCTAACGCCTTGGCAATTTCTAGAGGCATTAAATCTATGGCACCACCTAAAAAATAACGACCTTGATAACAAGCCGGTCGAAAGTAAAACATATCGCTAACGGCGATGCGCAGCATTACACCGAGCGGCACTTCTGCTTGCACTGCAAGCGTTGGCAAAATCACCGTATTATTGCTACTAAGCGGTGCTTGCAGATGAGCAATAGCGGCCGCTTCGGTGTTTGCCGCAAATAACACTTGCTGAAACAAAGCTTGTTGGTTACGCAGCTGCCCCGCTTGCTGCGGCGAAAACAATAATTCCGCACCAATGATGGCAACGCTTGGTGAACTGGGAGTTGCTGACGAAATAGCGAAGTTCGGATGTGGCAATGCTTCCGGCAATTCAAATAAATAGTCGGAGAATAAATCGGGAATACGCGTGCAATCTTGTCGACTAAAACGCCGCTGACACGCATGCCTTAAAACCGAACTGAGCCGAGCACCAGGGCCGGGCGCAACTTGCTGCCAGTGCTGATACATGGTTTCACTTGCAAGATACTCGAGGCGACTTTGTGCATCTGGCAGCGCTTGGATAATTGCTGCAGCTAAAGCGCCACCGCAGCTTGCCAGTAACAAATCTGGCGTGCGGCCTTGTTGCTCCAAAGCCGCGTGGATCCCGAGGTAATAACCAAAACGAAAACCCCCACCGGCCATGACCAGGCAGCGCTGATATGGCTTGGTGGTTTTTGGCGCCATCGCCAATGGTTCTGACTTGCTTGAGGTTTGCATGCTGGTATGATTGCTCGAAGTTCTTGGGTAGCGCAAATGGAATTTTCAATTAACAGTCAAGGATCTACCTCGCTAAAACAGCGCGTACTCGCGTTAGTTTGGTTTTCGCTGCTGTTTGCTACAAGCTACCTGGCAAGCCTCTCGATGGCGGCAAAGCAGGCTTTGCCCTATGTACTGACAGACGGAGCAGTGACAAACAGCCTGCAATTGCCTTTTGAACAGCACATGCCGTTTATTCCGCTGTTTATCCTGCCCTATTTGAGCTCTGGTTTGTTACTCGCTTGGCTATTTTTACGTGAGCAAACCGCCGCGCAGCTGCGCCTGCTAAGCCAACGCTTGAACCTCACCACCTTGTGCGCTGCATGCTGTTTTATGCTATGGCCAAGCCGCTTTGCGTTTGACACACCAGCCCTCGACGCATACTGGTTAGCTGAGCAGTTACAACCGCTGTTTGCGCTGCTTTATAGCCTCGATGATCGTTACAACCAATGCCCTTCGCTGCATGTGGCTTATGCGTTATTGGCATGGCTTGCCGTGAAAACTGACTTAAAAACACCATGGCAACGTGGGTTGCTGGCGCTGTGGTTAATACTACTGATGAGCTCTACCTTATTGATTTATCAGCATCATCTGCTGGATTTAGTCGGTGCAGCTGTCTTGGTGTCGCTCGTTTGTTGGCTTGTCCCCACAGTACAACCACAGCAAGGGGTGTTTTATTTCACGGCGGCGTTGCTGAGTTTGCTACTAGGTTTGTACCTTTGGTGGTTGTTCGAGGAATCTCAATACTGGCGATACTCGGCGTTAGCATCGTCTTGGTATCTTGCGCTCAGTTGCTTGCTGGTCAGCCAAGCGCATTGGCGCGCTGATCGGCAGTTTTTACAGAAGAAAAACGGCCGGCATCCTTTCTGGATTTGGCTGCTCTATGCACCCTATTTGCTTGGCTATCGGCTGACTTGGCTCGCGGTCCTTTGGCGCGAGCGTAAAAACCCAGCATTTACTGAATTCGCCCCGAATTTATGGGTAGGCAGACGCCTAACCGCACTAGAAAGTACAGGACTTCCAGCCAATTGTTGGATCATCGATTTAAGCTGTGAATTGCCAGAACAAGCAGCGCTGTTAAAAGCGCCGCATCAGTATTGGCATTTTCCGTTGCTCGATTTAACCGCTGTCGATAGTGACACCAGCGCGCCAGTCGTTGCCAAAATCCAGCAAATCCTCAGCAACGGCGAATGCGTTTACCTGCACTGTGCTATGGGATATTCGCGTTCAAAAGCAGTCGCTTACGCAATTCAGCATATCAAAAGTTAGGGTTTACCAACCAAACAATTTATCGCCACTTAGTTAACAGCCGATCACAACTGGTGGTACTGTATTTACCCGATGCCTGATTTGAAGCGGCTGATTTGCAATAAATGACTAGGACTGACTGTGCAATTTTCGATTTACCAATTAAAACCAGCTTTTCAGCGTTTGTTGCAACCATTGGTGAAAGGTCTGGCCGCTGGTGGCATCACACCTAACCAAGTCACTATCAGCACTTTATTGGTATCGATAGCTGTCGCATCGGTGTTATGGCAATGTGCCGAAACCCCGACAGTTTGGTGGGTATTTCCGCTGTGGATGTTGCTGCGGATGGCGTTTAATGCGCTCGATGGCATGTTGGCGGTGTATCAGCAGCAACAAACAAAACTCGGCGCGTTACTGAATGAAATGGCCGATGTACTCTCTGACATTGCGTTGTACCTGCCATTGTTCGCCATGACAGGGCTTGCACCTTATTGGGTATTACTGCTGCTACTTGGCTCGGTGTTAACTGAATTTGCAGGGATTTTGGCGCTACAAATTGGTGCCGCGCGCCGGTTTGATGGCCCGATGGGTAAAAGCGACCGCGCATTTTGGCTAAGTTTGCTGGCGATTGGCATAGCCCTTGAACTGCCTCCGCCGTTATTAAATAGCTTATTAGCCTTGATCGGAATGTTGACTCTGGTGACCTGTGGCAATCGATTGGTAAAAGCGCTGAAGTAGGCGTGCTAACTCGGCTGCACGCCGGTGCAAAATTAATAAAAGGCTTTTTCCATGTGGCGACAACAATCTAGTGGATATCAACCTTCGGTCCTTGTTGGCGAATTTACCATTTCGGACTCGCAAGGCAAGGTGCTGCAAAAAGAGCACCTCTACCTTCGTGTTCCCAAAGGCCGAGATATTTTCGCTAATCTAACGTTGTTTGCTTATTTAAAAGAGTGTTCGATAATCTCCAGCGAGATTTACCAAGGGCTGCTTAGCAAAGGCTACATTTTTGACGGCAACCTTGACGTTAAACCGCTATCAATACCAAAGGATATCAGCACCTTAGCTGATGATGCACTGGCAAATGAGCAAAAGAGCACGTCAACGAAAATCCATTAAATAGCTTTTAGGACTGGTGACAACCTTCGTCTTGAGTCAAGTACCGAAGATGCGATGCTGGGTGGCCTTGTTGTAGTTATTCACAGCAGCCCTCATCAAGATGTACTTCAGCCACCGAACCACCTCTGCAAAATAGTTCTACAAATATATCGTTCTTGTGTGAGTGAAAGCCAAATTCAAATTCTTCCATTGATGCGCATGTAAGGGTCTTCAGGTAAAAATCTGTTTGGACGTCTTTTATTGTGAGAACACCAAATTTTTCTTTGAGTTTGGAATAAAACAGCTCATTTAGGTATACGTATAAGTTGTCTGGTTTCTCAGCATAAAAACGAAAAGCTTCAAGTGCTTCTGGATTGGGACCTTCAACGCTCCCATTGATAGCTCCAAAATCAAATTTAGTCGGTAGTTTAGCTACTGGTTGTTCTATGCCCCAGTATTCGTCGGTACCATCATTGCAATAAACAAAATTACCTAAACCATCAAGTTGGATAGTTTTTTCATTTTTTTTACTGAATATATTGCTAAGAAACGACACCGAAACTTCCTTACTTATAAATATTTTTAAGCCAGCTGCAGTATACCCTGCGAAAAATGGCTTTCCGCGCTCAGGTTCTAGAGGCTTGATCTCTATTAAATTACATCACGCCATGATTGTGTAATTTTTTTAACTGCAATCTCTTTTGTTGATTTTAAGTTTGAAACAGACCGACTGAATTGAATGCAGAAAACTCTGTAGCCAGTTGCATGTAGTGTGACATTTACCGATTCTTTAGTGTCAGTCTCAACTTCAATTTTGAGCAATACACAGTCCTTCGATTTAATAGGTAACAAATTACTTGGTTCAACTATTTGATTAAATCTTGCAACTTTATAAAAATTTAGTGCTCGACCATCAATCTCTCGCTGTATCAAGTTGTATTGAGCAAGTTGAGTGTTAGCAATATCCTTTATTTGCTCCGGCAAATTTTTTAAACATGCTTCAATGCACAGCTGTTCAAACGAAGTTGGGCGAATTCCACCTCTTAGTATTCGTACAAGTTCGCTAAACATAAATCAAGCTATCCATATATCGCAATGCTCGGGTCGGGCTGCAGCATAACGTAAGGCCTCCCAGCCACGACAGCGACCTCAATTGCGCCTTGTTAAATGCACACAACATCAACATCCGACTCCTGATTGATACTGAACCGCTTGGCAAACTCAATAACGTCTTCGATTGATTCGTCGGGATGGCTAGTTGTGGTTATGTAACGTGGATTGAACTCATCAACTACAGCTAATTCATCCATAATTTCTTCCCAGACTTCACAGTCCTTGCCAACTACACAAAAGAGCTCATATCCTTGCTCAAGCAGGTTTAAAAGCAGTTTGTCATGTTCTTTGTTATAACCTGATTCTGATATCAAAACGAACTTTAATGTTTTCATAGCATTGTATGCCTGCAATGTGTCTCGGGCGACAGCTCGGTTTGACCGGATTTGTTAAGCATTTGCTTTTATGTAACCACGCCATATTTCGAGCGCTTTTGAAAAATATTGTTAAACCAACCACAAATACACCCTGCGAAAAATGGCCGTCTGCGTTCAGTTTTCATCATGCCGCCGGCAAGCGCGGCTTTGTAGCGAAGGCGAAGCCGCAATGGAAAAGCCGTCGCCGTGACTAGCCTTGTTATGTTTTGCACTTTTCGACATTTATCTTGCTCATTAGCTCAATGAAATACTGCTTTTCTATCTCTTTAGAAACTTTAAATATTTCACAGTGGTTTTTGTCAGCAATGGCCATCGGATAGGAGCCATTTGCCACCAAGTGAGCACACCTACCACCTATTTCTTTACCCAACCGTTCTTCAGTGCATGCGGCAACCGCCTTCCAATATACTGCCGCTTGAGCCGACTCACGGCATTCGTTATACGATGCATGCACTTCTTGGGCTTTGAAATAAGCTTCCTTTCTCGCATCTGCGTACTCTTTCGTGATCTCACAATCATCGGCTTGCACTTGCGAACAAAAAATAAGCAGCATAGTCAAAAATCTAAAATTTTTCACAAGTCACCCGAGAACATGACGCTTTGCCAATTGGCTGCCGCAGTGAAGCTTAGGCAGTCCCGTGGAGGCCACTCATTTGTGGCCGGATCGAAATTAAGCAACTTTTTATATTAACCCTTTGCTGTTTAACACAACTACTTGCTCAAATGCGGCAAACATTTTTAGTAATACCTGTTCGTCAGGGAAATCTGAGCATCCTAAGTTATGTGTTACTGTTAACTCCGTCTCTTGAAGCTGAACACCAATAGATACTGTCGGATGGTCTGTTTTATATAAACCACACTTGAATGTTGCACTCTCAGAATTGGATTTTCCGAAATATCCAATTCGAGACAATTTAAGAAAGTTATTATTATCAACCAAGTTGATTAAACTTTGGAATGTACCTGCCTCAAGAGCCCCCCTATAAGCCCCCATTTTTTTTACGTGGGCCCTACCAATAAACACAAAGTTATCATCAGGAAAAATATAAAAATCATAAATTGGGCAAGTTCCGTAACAAGCGCCACGGCTGAAAGATACAACTTGTGCTTTGGTCGGAGAATCTGCAACCATTCTTTCTATTTTGGGCTGCCATTGCTCCGCATCAGAACACCCAAACAATAGAGCCAAAGCTACTAAATAGATTACCTTTTTGATGATAGCTCTCCGATGATGATTGGTTAATAACGATTAACTACGCGGCATCGCGTAGCTAGGCCCGGCGGAACGAAGTGAAGCGAATTTAAGTGCCTTTTTAGGAATTTTCGCGCTCCTCAACTTGATATGCCGAATAGCAAAGAGAACACCCTAGCCTTGCAATAAGTGCTATTTCATCTGGCTTTAGCTCTTCATTGCATTGAGCTTCATATTCGCGCAAAACCCAAAGTACAAACTCAGTTGCTCCTGCAGCCTTAAGCTCAGGCATCAAGTTCAGACCAATTTCACAGACTGCTGAAATGTGCCGACCATAAGCACTCGTTTCAGGTGCATGAATTGTGGCCTGGCCGAATGGCGTTGGAATACCCTTGAATTTACCTCTAATGCCTATTTCGCCTACATCTGAAGCATATGAGAATGGGAAAGAAACCTTGCTAGGCTTAAATTTTTCACCATATACGTGAAGCGATACATCCCATGCCATTTCGTGAATTCCTAACGTCTCGTGCATGCGCGCGAACTTGTGTGCGTTGCAGGCCCCGAATACCGATCTTTGTTAGGGTCTTAAATTTGGGGGAAAGGTCAGCGCGGCAGACCAGTGAGCGTAGCGAAGGTGGTTAACAACCTTGTTAAATGAATCGCTCAAGGATTCCACCACTCAATATCGCTCATTGTTTGTGAATTTTCATTTATTAATTTTAGCAAAGAATTTTTTATCTTGTTTGATACTTCAGTATCAGAGCTATTATTGCCAAACAATTTTTTTAAAATTGATTGTGAATCTACACAAATTTGTACCTGCCATCTGTTTGTTGAATCTGGCTCAATATCAATAAACAAAAAAACTGTTCTTTCATCCACTGACAAACTAATACAATAGTAATATTTTCTCTTCTCGACACCTTCAACTTGAAGACCTTGATCTTTAAGTTTTACATTAAGCCATTCAGCTATTTCTTTGAGTGTATTTTTACCTTCAACACTTTGAGTATCGTCGGCAGTAATCTTAAATAGAGTCGAATTAAAGCTAAAGTGATTTTCAATTGGTATGTTCATATTGACTCATTGCGCTGATATAAAATTCATTTAACTATTAGTGTACGTAGTGCACGCACGCGAACCTTGGAGAGCGCTGTAGGCCGCGAATGTCGAGGATTGTTAGCCGTAAAACCGAACATCAACGACTCAAACTAAAACCAAACTATTTAATATTCATGAATTTTATCGTTTTGTTTACATGAAAGCTCAAACAAAAACGCTTTATCATTTGCGAGACCAACCTGCTTAATTACTAAATCTGGAAGGTGGGCTTTCTCTATATCATTTATATTGCACGAATGTTGCTTTGCAAAAGCATCTATCTCATTAGAATTAAAACCATCCATTCTTTTCAGCACAACTGCCACGCCTGGATTAACACAGCAGCCTATATAGTCAGTAAGATATTCATGATCCAACGCGATTAATTTTGCACCAAATATTACTATTTCTTTCTTCGGAAAGTAAAAATGATAATAATCACCTTGAACATTAGCCTTTTCATCTATGACACCCTGTTTCTTCAAAATTTTCAATGAATCAATGCTATCCATCGACTCTTCGATAGTGTCTGGGGAGGCCTCAAGTAATTTTTTTACTTCTAAAGCAGGTTCGGCACATAAAAAGAGCGACTGCATCAATAGAACTAAGACAAATAAATACTTCATAAAAATCTCTCTATGCATGCCTATATGGCAACGCCAGCCTAACAGGCGTAAAAGGCTTGGCCAAAATTAGTAACGAAGTGACGCAAGCCAAGCTTTTTGCGTCCTTCCAGGACGGCTTTGTTATGTTTCATCTGCAACCGCTTACAAAAATTAAAATATTATTAGCGGTACGCATAGTATTCCGATTGGTATATATTTAGTAGCTCTTTCAGTGTTTAGATAAATTTTGCCAATAGCGTACACTATCGCGGTATTTATAACCCCACCGATAAAAGCAAAAGGTACCATCGCCCCCATACTAGGATCACCAGAGATTATAATAACTGAACTGACCGTTTTAAATAGAAAGTAAGCAACTGTTGGCACAATTGGCTTTTTAGTATTAATGAGCAAAAAAAATACAAATACTACAGCAATAAAATTAAGTATCATTGTTTGGCCTTACACTGATTGTTCTTTAATAACATAACGCCGCGCTTTGCGGCAAATTTGGAGCGAAGCGGAAAATTTGTCCGACAACAGCGCTTTGTTAGGCATTTTGTAACTCCTGATAGAGTGATGATGCTGCGCTTTTTGGTAAGCCACTTAGCATTAAGCCTTTAACAATGTGCATTTCGCTTTTGAAGGCATCAGAGGTGTTGCCAAAAACGCCCATTCTAACTAGCTCTTCGCACATCCATGTGACATTTGCATTTAGCATGCGAATGCCAAAGTAACTATTGATTAGATACATATGATAAATCTTTGAGCTCATACGTAACCAAATTAGCAAGCGTTGATCTTTTATTTGGTCAAGAGTGTCTGCAACTTTTACGGCTGATGGAGTTAAACGAGGAGATGCAATATTTAAGATTTGATAACTCAAATCAATAAGATTTTCGCATCTTTCTATGACCTGACAACTTCCTCGCTCACAGTATTGTAACTCGCGTTTAAATTCACCCACCTCAACCCTAAACCAGTCTTCGCTGTATTGACCAAAACTAGGCCAAGAAGACATTTTGTACGGGAGTTTCTTGGCAAGATCATGCAATGCTCGTTCGTAAGCATCCACTGTCTTTATTGATACAAGTGAAGAAAAATCAGCATACGGAATACAGCCTTTTGTTAATGGCATCTCATCCGTAATGACTGAAAGTAATTTAGATTCGTAGTTTTCCATACTGATGCCTAACTACTAAATTTAGCGCGGGAAAACGCGCATGCGTTTTGCCGTCGCAGCCCATGCGTAGCGTGGGCGATTAACATTTTTTTGTTAGGTTGGTTTGAAATTTCTGGAAAACTGTTCCCAATCACTAACCATACTTGGCCCAAACGTTTTAACCGATTCACGATGCTCTTCAATAAATTCACTTAGAAGTTGATCTTTGCCTTGAATACTTAAAGCTGCGGCATATCTTTCTGGATAAAACCCTAATGTATTAACTCTAGCTTTAAGGTATTCAGTAACACTTTCAATATTGTTATTTTCTTTATACCAAGGAATTGCAAACTGTTGAACCAAATGAATGATTCTTTCAATTTCAGGTTTTATAAGCTCAGGCTCAGTCGGGTCGAAGGTAAAATACCTGTACTTTTCCCCAAGGACACTTTGAAAAGTATCCATAATTGTTACACCTTCACCAGTTTTGTATTTTTTATTTGTATATCTACATGCAGTTTCTTCAATATCTCTAAAGTGCAAACCTATATTCAGCATAAAATATATCGCTTCAAAACCCCGACTGTCGCAGGGCATGCCATGCCAAGAATATACGTTAGGAGAAACTTCATAATAACAACATGCCCGCCTTGGACGACGATATTTGATCGCAACAAAAGCAGCATCTATTTGATCGTAGATATAGTTTACGAATTTTCTATCCATTACATATACCAAACTATTGCCACTACAGGCTCTTTTCGCTTCTACTTTTCAGTTGTACGCTTATTAATTTCCTGCATTGTTTCACAGTTACCTTTCGTTTTCTGCATATTACGTATATCGCTCACTGATAAGTCTTTTAATTTTTGTTCTGTTCCGGTTTGCTGCGACATAAGTTCGATGGCCGCAACTGAAGCCTCAATATGTTTTGCACACTGTTCTTCAGTTTGCTCTTGAGCGAAAGTGAACGAGCTAATGAAAAGCAAACCAGTAACAATGGTGATTTTTGATTTCATAACATCTCCGGGATATGAGGTTGTAGAACTTCTAGCCTAACAATACTTTTTCAACGGCACAAAACCCGCGAGACGCGGCTCATTCTGCCCGTTTTCGTTAAAATTACTCGTAGTAAATTAAACTTTAAGTCACATAGAATCAACTCTTTAAAACTGAGATCTAAAATTTCAGCCACCCGAAAAACGACAAAAAGTTGAGTTTATGGTGGGAAAAAAACTCAAAAGAAAAACAGTGTGAATAACCAGCGATTCTCGCGCCAAAAGTAGGCCAGATGTTGCGGTTGAT
>JAFLDV010000014.1 GCA_017302255.1 Gammaproteobacteria bacterium
GAACGAAGTAGTGTTGCACACGGACGAACGATTACTGCCAGTTCGACGCAAAGCCTGGGCTGCATGGAACTATTTACTTGGTGACAGTTCGAAAACATCGGCTACGCTGAGCTACAACATGAATATTTTGCAAGGGCTACCGGAAGGTCCGACATTTGTTGTGACGTTAAACGCTACCGAGCAAATTCAGCCAGAGAAAATTTTGCGTAAATTTAGCTATGCCCATCCTGTCTACAACCACAGTACTTTGGCATCGCAGCAGCAGCGTTCATTAATTAATGGCGTCAATCGCAGTTATTTTTGTGGTGCTTATTGGTACAATGGTTTTCACGAAGATGGCGTGCGCAGTGCGGTAGATGTCGCGGCGATGCTCGGAGTCCCTTTTGAATGAAACCAGGCCATCAGTTACTGACAGGTGCGGTAGGTCATCGACGTTTGCAGCCAAAACCTCATGGTTTCGCCTATGACGTCGGTTACTTTTGGTTGAATTTGCATGATCTGGATGCTTTACCGGCATTATCCACAAAACTAGCTGTTGATAAGTTTGCGGCTTTGAGTTTTCGGCGCCAAGATTACTTTCGGGATGTTTCCAATGCTCCTGCCGATTTGCCTTCGGCAGTTGTGCAACAAGCGCAATTGCTCTTACCTTATGTGACCGAGTGCTCTGCCGAGCAACGCGAACTTTTAGCCAAGGATAGCAGCGAACTGGATGTTTACATGCTAACGCCTTTGGCAAACTATGGGATGTTTTTTAGCCCATTGACCTTGTATTTTATTGGTCGGCAAGGGCAGTGGCATTGGATGCTGGCGGAGGTGAGTAACACTCCATGGAACGAACGACATTATTATTTGGTTCCCATTAATGCCGAAGGTGTGACAGATTACAGCCACGCGAAAAACTTTCACGTGTCACCCTTCAATCCGATCGATATGATTTACCGTTGGAAAGTGCAATTTCTTGAAAATAAATTGCGCGTGGCTATTACTAACGTCAAAAACGACAAGCCGGTGTTTTCTGCTTGGTTCGATTTGCAGCCACAACCGTTGAACCAGCAGAGCGTGAAAAATCACTTGATCCGCTTTCCATGGCAAAACGTACAAATTGTTATTCGGATTTACTGGCAAGCACTTCGCTTATTGCTTAAAGCAATGCCGGTTTATCGTCACCAGAAGCCAAAGGATCCTTCGCAATGACCTATTCACTATTGCAGAGCTCAGTGTTATCAAATATGGGTGTTGTCGACAAAATCTGTCGCAAATTAGTGCTTAATTTCTTGGGAAGATTACGCCACGGTGCTATCGAGTTAGTCGAAGACGGCGAGAAGCAGCTGTTCGGCGATGCCCAAGCTGATCTGCGTGTTAGCCTGACCGTCGTGGATGTGCAATTTTACCAAAAGATGGTTTTTGGTGGTTCAGTAGGCGCAGGTGAAGCCTTTATTGATGGCATGTGGCGTTGTGATCACCTCACAGCATTAATTCAAATCTTCGCGAGAAATTTATTCCTACTCGATGAATTAGAGTCGGGTTGGGCACGGTTAAGTCGACCGGCGCTCAAGCTGTTGGATTGGCGCAATCGCAATACTATTCATCAGTCGAAGAAAAACATTTCAGCCCACTATGATCTGGGTAACTCGATGTATCAGCTGTTTTTAGACCCAAGCATGATGTATTCAAGCGCAGTCTATCCAACCGCTACTGCTGATTTGGCGGAAGCTCAGCAGCATAAACTTCGATTGTTGTGCGATAAGCTTCAGTTAACTCCTGAAGATCATTTACTCGAAATCGGCACCGGCTGGGGTAGTCTTGCCATTTTTGCTGCTAAAAACTATGGCTGTAAGGTGACCACCACCACAATTTCTCGCGAGCAACATGATTATGCCCAAGCGCAAATTGCCGCAGCCGGGTTAAGCGATCGTATTACTCTGTTATTCGAAGATTACCGTTTGCTGACCGGTCAATACGACAAATTGGTATCGGTTGAAATGATTGAGGCAGTTGGTCATGAGTTTTTGTCGACTTATTTTGCCAAATGCAGCGAGTTGCTGAAGCCAAACGGCTTAATGGTGTTGCAAGCGATAACAATCGCCGACCAACGTTATGATATCTACCGTAAAGAAGTTGATTTTATTAAGAAATTTATCTTCCCAGGTGGTTGCTTGCCGTCGATGACAAGAATGACGCAAACGCTGACCAACCATACTGATTTTGTTGTACGCCATGTCCAAGATATCGGGCTAGATTATGCGCGGACTTTAGCCGACTGGTGCAGCAACTTTATGGCAGCACGGGACGCGGTACATCAACTTGGTTACGACGACCGCTTTGTTCGCTTGTGGCATTTCTATTTGTGCTACTGCGAAGGTGGTTTCTTAGAGCGCACGACAAGTGCGGTGCATCTAGTACTGACAAAACCAGGATTTAAACAAAAAGTATAAGCTAGTAATTTTCCATTCTTGGTGGGGTGTGTTATAACTTTCAAAAAGTTAAGAGAAAAATTCACCGAATGACCACCTCTTCACTTGATGCTGCGAAAGGTTTAGATACCACGCAGCAGCTACTTCTAGACGAACTACAACTGGTGCAACAGCAGCGCGATACGCTGTTGCAGCAGAATGCCTACTTGCGCCATCAACAAGCACTGCTCGAACTTACCAATAGCCTCTCCTTGCAACTCAGCGTGTTGTCAGAGCCAGAGCAGGTTTTTGATTTTGTTACGCAAAAAGTGACGGAAGGCCTAGGTTTTGAAGATTGCATGATTTTCCGAGTCGATTCGGTCAGCGGTAACTTGCATCGTGTGTCTGCAGCAGGTGTCCGTCACCAAGCTGGCGACTCAGCATTGCTGTCATTATCGAGCGGCCAAGGGATCATCGGTATTTGTGCGCAAACGGCACAAACTCAGCATGTGAATGACACTCGACTGCATCCGAATTATCTTTCAGATCAAAAAGTGGCGTTATCAGAGCTAGCGGTGCCGGTGTTAGACGGTGACAGGGTGCTCGCTGTCATCGACTGCGAAGAGACCAACGCCAATTTCTTTACCGTTGAGCATCAAGATATTCTGCAGCATGTTGCGGCAATCTTAGCAATTAGGATGCGTAAGCTTGAGGATTTAAAGAGACTTGAGCAGACCATTGCCAAGTTGGAGTACGCTGAGTTAGTACAAAAGGCATTATTTAACATTGCGTCTTTAAGCTATGACACCCAGCATTTTGGCACCTTCTACCAACAAATCCATCAAAACGTCAGCTCGTTAATCTATGCACCAAATTTTTATATTGCGTTGTATGACGATCAAGAAGAAGTGCTACGTTTCCCATATTTCGTCGATACCACCGAACACATCAGCCCAAGTGAAGTCTATCCAAAAGAAATTCTGCAAAATAGCTTAACTGGCTATGTGTTTCGCAGTGATGCGCCATTGCTGATCCATGGTGCCAATATGGCCGACTTTGACCGTGAGCATGGTGTGACAACTTATGGCACTCCGCCAGAAAGTTGGCTTGGTGTTCCTTTTAAGTCTGGCGACGTAGTGAGCGGCGTGGTGGTAGTGCAAAGTTACGACCCAGAATTTACTTATTGTCAGCGAGATTTAGAGTTATTGGTGTTCGTTTCACAGCATATTTCTTCGGCTTTAGAGCGAGTATTTGTCCAGCAACGACTGGTGCACCAAGCGTTACATGATGCGCTGACCAATCTGCCAAACCGCATTTTATTCATGGATAGAGTCAGCCACGCTTTTAAACGTCGTCGGCGCATGCCCGATAGAATTGTCGCCATTATGTATCTGGATTTAGACCGCTTCAAAATCGTCAATGATACGCTCGGTCATAGTGTAGGTGATGAGTTTTTAATTGAGGTGGCGCGATTACTGAAAACCTGTGTGCGGCAAAACGATACGCTAGCGCGCTTGGGCGGCGATGAGTTCGCAATCCTATTGGAAGATGTGAGTTCATTAGCCGATGCGATCGAAGTAGCAGAGCGCATAGGCGAAACTTTGCAGCGGCCGGTGCAATTAATACATCATCGGCTGCAAACATCGACAAGTATCGGTATCGCGCTCGCGACTTATGAAGAGCCTGATTTAGATCAGGCCGAACTTATTCGTCGTGCTGATATCGCTATGTATCAAGCGAAACAGGATGGCCGCGGGATCTGGCGTCAGTTTTCCAAGGCGATGGATCAAGCGACCACGCAGCATTACCTGCTTGAAATGGAAATTGAATTGGCATTGGCCAACGAACAATTTGTATTGCATTATCAACCAGTTGTCGATTTAAAAACTGATGAAACTTTGGGCTTTGAGGCGTTGATCCGTTGGCAACACCCAGATCGTGGGCTGATTTCGCCGGGTGACTTTATTCCGCTTGCTGAAGAATTAGGCTTACTCCAACAAATTGATTTGTATGTAGTTAATGCTGCAGTGCGTCAAGCACAACTCTGGCGCGAACAACGGACATGCAATTTTTATATCAGCGTGAATATTTCTGGGCGTAGCTTCTGCGATGCTGATTTTGTGCCGCAGGTACTGGCCATTCTTGAGCTGCAGCAGTTGCCCGCTAGTTTCTTGGCAATCGAAATTACCGAGCGAGCTCTGATCGACAATATTGCGCAAGCAAAAGCCAATATCAATTGCCTACGTAAAGCCGGGATCTCGATGTTTTTAGATGATTTTGGTACCGGTTATTCGAGTTTAAGTTATCTGCATGAGTTTAAACTTGATGTACTCAAAATAGACCGCAGTTTTATTGCTGGGATCCGTCCGCGTCTACAAGAGAATCCGGTGGTCAATACCATCATTGCATTAGCGAAGACATTGCAACTTAAAGTAATTGCTGAAGGTATCGAAACTAGTTTGCAGCGCAAATTACTCGCTGAACTTGGTTGCGAGGCAGGTCAGGGGTTTTGGTTGGCTCGTCCACTGAGTGCAAAAGACGCTCTCGAGTGGCTGCTGTAGTAAAAGCTGGCAGTAAAAGTTCTACAAGGTAATTTCTATACTGGGAAAGTTTTGCCGATCCTTCGTTTAAATGAAATTCGGCGGTTATCTCAACCGCCGAATTTATCTGCACTTAGTAATTCACTTTGCCATTAATTTAGCCATTAATTTAGTCGCAAAAAAGCATTCAATCAGGCTTTTAACTTTATTGACTGTGGTGAGATTTCTATTTTTTGTTCTTTAAACAAAGCACCAATTGCTTGCTTGAATACCTTTTTGCTCACACCAAAAGCCGCATAAATATCTTCTGGAGAGCTTTTATCAGACAATGCTAACTCGCCGCCACTTTGTTGCAACTTTTGCAGAATTTGTCCGGTTAAATCTAAGGTTTTACCATAGCCTGGTTTATCCAAAATCAAATCGAGCTTGCCATCTGTGCGGACTTTTTGCACATAAGCTTTGCAGCTATAACCACGTTTTAATGGCTTAAAGATCTGATCTTTGTATAAAAGACCCCAGTGCTGATGATCGACAACTACTTTGTAACCTAAGTCTGTAGGTTCTGCGACAATGATGTCGACTTCTTGACCAGCTTGATAATCCGGAGTGGTTTTACCAATAAATTTATCTAGTTTACTTGAAGCAACGATACGGTTGCTTTTGTCCACCAGACAGTAAACTAGGTAACTATAGTCTTGTTGCATCGGTACATTTTGTTCTGCAAAAGGTACTAACAAATCTTTCTTTAAACCCCAGTTCAAGAAAGCGCCAACTTTGGTAGTTGCGACTACTTTCATTTGTGCAACTTGGCCAACCATTACTAATGGTTTTTCAGTGGTTGCAATTAATTGGTCTTCTGAGTCTAAATATAAAAAAACTTCAACACTGCTGCCGATATCGGCTGTTTTTGGCACATAACGGCGTGGTAATAAAATGTCGCCCCAGCTATTGCCGTCTAAATACACGCCAAATTCAACTTGTTTCTTTACGACCAGTCGATTTAATTGACCTAAATACATAATCACTCCAGGGTAAATAACGCAGGTTGCGACATTTTTAAAATCCGCGGGTTTAGCGCCACGGAGTGGGTAGAATCAGCAAACCACAGTTGACCTTCTTGTATGGTGCACTGTAGTTGCATAGTCCGTTGGCAAAGCGCGGCCAATGCTTGCGATTCATCTGCCGAAATAGCCACGACGGTTAAATTGGTTAACTCGTTGGCGACTTTGCTACAGTCCTTCCACTATTTATCAACGACAGTGCCGCCGTAAGCTAGCACCATACCTTGTTTAGCGCGGTGGCTCGCCCGGCGTAATAACTTGTCTTCAGGTAACCCAAGTTCAATCCATAAATCAATGTCACCGCTGTAGTCGTGCTGCCATAGATCTGGTTCAGAATCTTCGGAAATGCCTTTACCAAATTGCAGCCGTTCATGGGCGCAAAGGGCAAACGCCACCAGTCTCAGCATCATCCGCTCAATTGTTTCTGATGGATGTTGCGCAAGCGTCAAATTATGGGTTTGATAATAATGGCGGGTCATGTCGGCAATTGCCAACTCAGTTTTATAAATCGTGGCTTTTAATGCCATAGTTACTCGTCCTTCACCCGCCAAAAGGGCCGGTTTATACAAAGGGCGCTAGTTTAGCGACTTTTCGCTTAAGTTGCACGAGCTCAGGCATTTAACAACATCTTTGCCGGTTTTTCGGCTTGCCGACCTTGCCAAAATTTTTCATGGAAGAAATAACCGACCGTATTTACCGCGGGTTCAATTATCGCCAATAACCCACCGACCAACAGATCGCCAGTCAGCAAATAGGCAACGGTAAAAGCAATGGTGAAATGCATGGTGGCAAATGACATAGTTTTAAGCATGAGGACAACTCCAATCAAGACCCAGTGATCTCACTGTAGTTGCTAATTAAAATCATTTAAAATGAAATAAACTGCAAATTGCTATCGGTAAAATTGATAATTGCCAAATAGCACAAAGGCTATTCGGCGATATTATTACCCTAGTTTGCTGGGGTTACCGGCTTAGGCAGACGGTTCAATGCGTCAGTTAACATAGGTAAATCAGGCTTTTGCTCAAGTGGCACTAGGGTACCAGCCGACCAAACACTAAATTGACCGTCTTCATTTACCACCAGCATTTTATCTTTGCGGAAACTAAATAATTGATGGCCAACGATATTAAGTTTCGCTTGTTGCACTGGCTGTAACAAGTTATCGCCAACCCACGGATGCGTATTTTGGCAACCAGCGTAAGCCAATAGTGTCGGCACTATGTCCAAATGTTGGCTGACTTGCGAAATTCGTTGTTGATGTAATGCAGGCCAGTAATACCAGATTTTGCTTTGGCCAACTGCAAACTGCTCACTTTGGCTATTGTTTTCAATAACCAGCATTTGTTCATCCGCAGCTCGCAGTTTCAGGCGGTTGGTAAGTTCACTACTGTCATCAGGCAGTACCCACTGAATGGTGCTCTGTGCTTGTTTTGGCAAGCTGACTAGCCAAGGTGCACGTTGTTCAGCCAATAAACCGCTTTGGTATCCCCACAGTCCGGCAGGAAGTTGCTGCAGCCACGCTGGTGGCGCCAGCTTAGTTTGACTAGCCAATTGTGCGGTCAGCAGATTGACGGATGCAACTTGGGCATCAACAGGAGCCATGTGCTGCGGCAACTGTTTGAAGCTTTGCAATTGTAATAACTGGTTTTGTTCAGCAGTTAAGCCAGGCACAACCCAAATTTGCAGTGGTTTGATGCCGGTAGGTACTTGGCACTGCAGAGCGACTGGATGTTCGCTGACGCCAGCTTGGGCAAGCCAACCTTCGGCACCTTTGCGCGGCAGTTGCGATGGATCTAGTAATTGATAACGAGCCAAGACAGTGCGGGCTGTCGCAGGGTAGGACAGTGGCATCGTATTATCCTGACGAGTAATGTCTTGCAAGCCGACTGCATCAGCCCAGATGTGCATCAAATGACTAAATACAAAACTACCCAAAAGCAGTGTTAGTGCAGGATGGCCAACGCCAGAGCGTTTCAGTCGTTCTACTTTTTTCCAACAGAAGTTACTGATCACCAGTTCAATCGCCAGTAATAAACTGCCAACAGTTGCGGTGATGAGAATGAAATTTCTTAGGTTGGTGATCACTTGCTGACGAAGTAAATCAACGGTTTGTTCATAAGAAGCACTGCCAGCGTGATATCCGAGGCTGTGATAGACGTAGGCGTCAAAAATTAACGCGACTAACCCTAGGGTGCTTAGCACTGCACCTATTCCCCTGACATGTTTTTGTGAAGGGAAGAGCAAACTAATGGGGAAAATCGTGATAATAAAATATAAAAAACACAGGAATGCGGTGTGACCGATCCAATTGACTAATAAATAAATCCAGCCTGCAGCAGATGCAGGCCAAGGATCGGCAAAAAAATAACTGCCAGTAATCAGTAACGCCAACAAAACGTTAAAAAACGTGTACCAATGTCCCCATCGCAGCAGACGATCGATTTTGTTGACTAATGACAGATCCTGTTCAATCACCATAATTAGTTAGGTCTTCCGCTACTCACGGCATCAGCGAGTGCTTGACCAAATTGTTTGGCAACAGCTTCTTGTTGTGCGGCAGGCACATGAGTTTTAATGATGTGGCTAATGGTATTTCCCAAGCACATCAGGCTTAATTCGGTATTTGCTTGTTGTTGGCGCAGAGTTTCCAGCAGGTGATTGACTACAGTTTCGATTTTGTCGTTTGAATACTTAGATTGAATTGGCATGAATAACTCTGAAATTAGCTGAATGAAACAGGTAGAATATTAACAGAAATCCATTTAAACAGGAAAACTTATGTCTGTCGATGTCCATTCGCTGGCAATAAATTACATTGAAGCCTCAGAGTCTGCGCAGCTTACCGCGCATTTTCGGCAGGATTTACTGCCAGTTACCGCACAAGTAGCGTTGCTTATAGAACAACTGCATTTGGCTTATAACGGTAAACCGGCAAAGGGATATGCAGGATTTAGTGAGCAGAAAACGCCGCAATTTCCCGATGCGTTGCAATCATGGCAAAGTCAGCAAACTGGTTTTGTCAGTTTGGCGGAGACTGCGACAGCTTTGTTAGTGGTCGAACTAACTAAACATCAGATCCCGGAAACAGGCTATGTGATGTTGTGTCACTACCGTTATCTCGCTAACGAATATCTATTAATCGCGATGCTTGGGAGCAAGGAGCATTTTAGCCTCACCGCGGATTTGCAACTCGCTTCAAGCAAACATTTAGATATCGCTCGGATGCAACTAGCGGCTCGTATCGATTTATCGGAATTGCAATCCAGTCCAGAGCAGGGCAAGTACATCTCGTTTATTCGGGGTCGTGCCGGTCGAAAAGTGGCTGATTTCTTCCTCGATTTCTTAGGTGCTGAAGAAGGCGTTGATGCCAAGGTCAGTAGCAAAATTGTGCTGGCATCGGTGGAAGAATACCTAAGCGCTTCAGATTATGATCCAATGGAAAAAAATGAGGTTCGCAAGCAAGTCTATCAATACTGCGAAGAGCGAGCGAAGCAGGGACAAGACGTGCAATTACAAGAATTGTCTGCAACGGTCGACAGCAGTGATGACCATGCGTTTGTTCGCTACTGCCAAGAACGCGAGCTGCCGGTTGCCGAGCAATTTCCAGTTGATGTTAAAGAGTTAAAAACTTTAGTGAAGTTCTCTGGTGCAGGCGCAGGCTTGAGTCTGAGCTTCGAACAGAAATTGCTTGGTGAACGGGTGCAATATGATGCAGAGCGTGATGTGCTGATCATCAAAGGTACGCCGCCAAATCTGCGCGATCAACTGC
Source organism: Gammaproteobacteria bacterium (assembly GCA_017302255.1). Classification (GTDB taxonomy): domain Bacteria; phylum Pseudomonadota; class Gammaproteobacteria; order Enterobacterales; family Alteromonadaceae; genus Pararheinheimera. The sequence goes on from JAFLDV010000014.1 coordinate 9,767, forward strand.
AAAAATTCATTCGCGGCTATTCAAGTTTTGAGCAAAAGGGATCAGAGTAGTTTGCTCTAAGCGCTTCGTTGTTCTAATTAAGTTCCCGAATTGGCCAGCGGCATTCACGCTGGCCGATTCGCTCAAACTGGCGGAGCTAAAACAGTGGCATGCATGTCAATGCAGGGCTTAATCGCCACCACCACCGTCGTCTGCAGAATGATCTGCATGTTGTTGATGGTTTTGAGGACTATTGGTTTTATTGGTATCAACCGTTGTGGCGTCTGATGCAGTTGCATTGCTCTTTTTGTTTTGGCTCACTGGTGCTGATCGCCGATGTTTGCTTTGAAACGATTTGCTATTGCGCTTTAGTAACCATAAGTTACCGAAAATAAGCGCTATCACCAAAATAATCATTAATATCAATTCGCTATTCATTAGTTCCCTCACAAATATTAAATACATAACGCCGCATTATTTCGTCGATTTCAGTTTTCAACAAGTCCTGTGGAAAAAGGTCGGCGTTTTTACAGGCGAACAGCACCTGCTCTTTCGTCAAAGCTGATTGGTAGTGCTTAGCCTGTGGCCAATAGGATAAATGCCAGGGTTCAACCGCAACACCGCCTAGGTATTGGCGATATGGTCGGAAAAAACCAAAGCGCGCAGCATGTTTACCGAGCCAACTATCTAAGCGATGGAAAGGGCCATCAGCAGTATATTCGGCTGGTGTTAATTGCAGCTGATAATCGCTACTTATTGCGGCACTGTCAAAAACATCAAAGTCTGTTCCCCAGTGATGACGGCTGGTACCCGGCAACGCTGAAAAATGCAGAATCGCATAAAGTTTGGTTCTGTCGTCGAGTTGGCTTAGGTCGATCAATTGCGCGTTGAGATCAAATACCGGTCGTTGACCAGAGAGTTTGCCTTGCCAAATGCGCAATTGGGTTGCAAAGTCACGATAGGACGATGCAATGGTAATATTTATGCCTTCAGCAGCAGCCGCTTGCTGCATCAAAAAAAATGCAGCAGCAGCCGCGGGTTGGAGGCGATGATTACCAATTTGCTGCAATGCTGGACGGGTCAAGCCCGTCAACATCTGTTGCGCAATTACTGACACAGCTGCAAGTTTTCCAACATCAAACTATATACATCAACAAGCTTTTCGAGGTCTGCAACCCGAACGTGCTCGTTGATTTTATGAATGGAGCCATTGCAAGGTCCAAGTTCTAAAACTTGCGCGCCAGTTGGTGCGATAAAACGACCATCAGAGGTTCCTCCTGAAGTTTCCAAAGATGGCGTAAAGCCTTGGATCTGTTGCACCGCGTCAACAACCGCAGCGACCAATGCGCCACTTTCGGTCAGAAATGGTAGACCGTTGAGCACCCAATCGAGTTGGAAATTGAGCTGGTGGCGCTGCAGAATTTCGGTTACTTGCTGTTGCAACTGTTCGGCCGTTACTTCCGTGCTGTAGCGGAAATTAAAGGTTAAATCGAGCTCGCCTGGCACTACATTGGTTGCGCCAGTACCGGCATGAATATTGGAAATCTGAAAGCTGGTTGCCGGGAAATAGGCATTGCCATGGTCCCACACTTGCTCGCTAAGTTCTGCAAGCGCTGGTGCAGCGCGATGTATTGGGTTAGTGACCAGATGCGGATAAGCAACATGACCTTGCACGCCAATTATTTTTAGATAGCCAGTGAGTGAGCCGCGTCGGCCATTTTTAATAACATCGCCAAGTTGTGCTGTGCTGGAAGGCTCACCAACCAGGCACCAGCGAATTTTCTCTTGGCGTGCTTCAAGCACTTCCACCACACGTTTAGTTCCATTGATAAATGGTCCTTCTTCGTCGCTGGTGATGAGATAAGCGATATCAAATTTTGGATCTGGGTATTTAGCAAGAAAGCGTTCTGTCGCGACAATCATCGCCGCTAGGCTGCCTTTCATATCGGCAGTGCCGCGGCCGTAAAGCATACCATCGCGGATTTCTGGGACAAACGGATCACTATGCCACTGCGCTAAAGGACCTGTCGGAACTACGTCAGTGTGTCCGGCAAAGCAAAATAATGGTTTGCCTTGGCCACGTCGTGCCCATAAATTTAACGTATCTTCAAAAAACATCGATTCGATGGCAAACCCTTGCGCCGCTAAGCGATCTGCCATCAGCTGCTGACAACCTTCATCTGCAGGTGTGACAGATGGTCGCCGGATCAAATCTATAGTTAGTTCAAGTACAGGGCTCATTTCATTGGCATTCATCGGTTTCATTTTGGACTCAAACAGCAATTTGAAAAAAGTTGGTATAACTGTCGGCGGAGAAACCACACAGATAACGGCCGTTATGGCAAAGCACAGGACGCTTAATCAGTGCAGGGTATTCCAGCATTAGTGTCAGGGCGGTCTGGTAATCCATGTTTACTTTGCGATCATCGGCAATTGTTCGCCAAGTAGTACCTCGGGTATTTAACAGTGTCTGCCATCCCAGTTCTTTGCAGAATTGGCTTAGCATCGTCTCATCGAGACCTTGCTGGCGATAGTCATGAAATTCAACATCAATTTGCTTGGTTTCAAGCCAAGCTTTGGCTTTTTTGATGGTATCGCAATTTTTGATACCGTACATCTTGGTCATGAGTAGCAATCCTTTACACTGCTTGGGATTCTTTAATTTCGATCAAAAACAACACATCTGAGCCGCCTTGTACGAAGTGTCCTCGGCTAAGGATCCTGTTGAATTTGGGATGGTCGTGCACAGTCACTATATAACTGAAATGTTCGTATAGTTTGCTCAGCACGTGTGGATCAAAATGCAAAATAGCTTGCCCCTGACGAACTAATGCATTTGCCGGTACTTGCCATTGGAAACCTTGCCCATTGCTGTCTTCGCTCTGTGGAAAGCGCACATCTACCTTAAGGCCGTTTTGGTGAACAAAACTGATAAGGCCGCCACAGTGATCCGTTCGAATACAACGTCCGTCGAAAGGGGCAACAATAACTGGTTGATCTGGAATGACTTCGACACCTTCACCAAAGTAACCCGCACGCGCCAGCGCATCCGGGTGTTCAGTAAGGGCGCGAATTTGACCGCTGACCGGACTGATGACCTTAATACCAAAGGCTCGCTCAAGGTTATGTTGATGTTGCAGTTTCTGAAACTGGGCTGACATCATGGGCTCCATTCTTCGTCATTGCTTGATAGTACCCAAAGCCGCGTAACTTTTCTGCAGGAAATGACATTATTTCAAAAAATTTGGTTCCCGATGAATTTTTTTTGACTGCTAACTAGCGTAAATTCAGAGTCGCTGAAAATTATAGTGTGAAAATGGAGCTTTCAGGGGAAATAGACTGTTTAAGCTCTAAATCTCTTAGTTAATATTCGGACAGCATCGCTGTAATGCCCATGGAATCGTCAAAATTTTGTCCACAGATTCTGTGGATAACTTTGTGTATTGTTATGTTTAAAGTTGTTATGTTCATGAAATTATTTGATTTATGTGGGTGGCATATTTTTTGTCAAATCGAAACTTTCAGTTGGAGCTATCTAAAAGGTTAAAATGATGACCTTTCTTAAAAATTTTAGCTTGAGCAAATGAATTAAGATGATAAAAATCGATTAATACCTTAGTTCTACATAGGAAAACTTATTGGTTGACGCTTTTTGCAACAACTCTCGGCGAATAACTCACTAGTGGCGGCCGCTGGCGATGTGCTAAAGTAAATCTAGAGCTGAATTCCTTGCGTATAAGTAAGTGCAAGTTGCTAAGTGGAGGTTGTATGGCTGAAGGATTTATAAAAACGCTGCAGCAGGGATTTGCCTATAGCAAAGATTGGCCAGCAGTGGCCGAATTTAATGCAATTTTCCCTGAGAACAAAGTGATTAAGATGACTTTGCTCGGGCAGAAATTTTTGCCTGCGTTTAGCGTTGCCACCATCATGTTACAGCTGCAAATTTACGGCCAGTCACAACTGTTTCCGGCGCTTGCAGTCGCATTATTTATTTTTGCGTTGCCGCTTCAGGGATTCTATTGGCTTGGGATCCGCGCTCAAAGCCACTTACCGCCACAATTACAACGATGGTACCAAGATATTTCAACTAAGATGCAGCAAAGCGGCGTAGCCCATGTTATGCCTGCGGCCAAACCACGTTATGCTGATTTGGCGGTATTGCTAAAAACTGCATTAAAACAGCTGGACCGAGCGTTCCTCAAGCAGTGGTTTTAGGCCAAGTACCACTGCGCTTACCCTCTATTTTGCATTTGCCAGGTTCTTGAGCGTAATGACAAGACATTACACTATGGTCGCGGCAGTTCATTCCAGAGACTATGTTTGAGCCATTCTGGTCGATAAACCAACAACATGGTCAATGCCATGCCATTTAGTAAACCCTCCGGAAATGCCAGTAGCGGTGTGATAAGTAAATAATCGCTGGTGAGATTGGGTGCGGTGCCAAGCCAACTATAACCGAGAGCTTGTAGTAATAGGTAAGTGACAGAACTTAGTATGCTGTTGAAGAAACCACCGACAAAAATCACCACAAATAGTTGACGAGGCAACCATTTTTGGCTGGCGAGTAGCACCAAGTAACTTTGGATAACGGCAACCACGACCGCCAACCATTGCCACAGCTGTAATTCATCAATTGAAATCTGGGTGTTGTTGACGAGCGCCAACACTGGCGGTGGTATCAATAATGCTAATGGTACCAACAATAAGCTTAGCCGCAGTCCTAGCACTATAACTAGGGTCGTCACTCCAAGAAAATGGACCGGCGGGCTGTCTGGAAGTTGGCCTTTCAGCTGCCATAACACCATTAAAAGGCAAAGTGCCGCACCAAATAAATGTTGCACCAATGGCAGCTTGAGTAATTGAAAAGTTGGGCGATCGAGGATTAACAAATACAAGATCGCCAAGGCAAGGTAAATCATGCCAAATTAAACACCGACCAAACCGGCGCGTGATCTGAAGGGCGCTCCATGCCACGTAATTCATAATCGATATCGGATTCAGTACAAAGTGCTGCTAGAGGTGCTGTCGCCATGACAACATCGATGCGTAAGCCGCGATTATCATCAAATCCTTTTGAACGATAGTCAAACCAGCTGTAACGCTCAGACTGCTCTGGTGCTAACTGACGGTAGGTGTCAATCAATCCCCAGTCTTTGATCGTTTGCAGCATTTCGCGCTCTTCCGGTAAGAATGAACATTTGCCATCCTTTAACCAGCGTTTGCGGTTCGGTTCGCCGATGCCTATATCAAGCTCCACTGGCGAAATGTTAATGTCACCAATGACGCTAACCAGTTCATCTGGTTGGTGATTGTTTTGCAAATAACTAAGCAAATCTTTGTAGTACTTTTGCTTTGCCGGAAATTTAGTTGGGTGATCACGACTTTCACCTTGCGGGAAATAACCGTTTAGAAGGGTAAAAGCACGGCCATCGGCCAAGGTCCAACGGCCAATCAGCATGCGACGCTGTGCATCAGCCTCGTCACCTGGAAAGCCATAGAGCATGCTGTCGGCTGGGCGTTTAGACAAAATGGCGACGCCATAATGACCCTTTTGGCCAAAGTGGTAGACTTCATAGCCTAGGCTTTTCACTTCATCTAATGGAAATTCATCGTCATGCACTTTGATTTCTTGCAAACCAATAAAATCAGGTTGGTGTTTTTCAACCAAAGCTTTTAGTTGGTGTGGTCTTGCACGAAGGCCGTTGATATTAAAAGAGATGATTTTCATGGTTGTCCTAATTCGCTTGGTCTAAGTTGCTTGACGATTTCCATCTGGAATTGTTGCATCATAACATCGGCAATCCTGAGTGTCTAAACCGTAACTTGCTGTGACATTCGCAATTCGTTATGCTCGCGCCAGCGAATTAATGCCGCGAAATGGCTGTTTATTAATGAATATATGTTGTCCTTTGACTCAAATTACCTACCAGTTAAAACGCTCACTGCGAAGACGCACCATTGGTCTAAAAATTGGCGAGCAGGGGCTTGTGGTTTTTGCGCCTTCAAATTTACCGCAGTCATCTATTGATTTATGCATGTTGGAAAAAAAGAACTGGATCCAGCGCCATTTAGAACGTCGTACAACCCTTACAGTCATAGATCATCTTGCACTTGGCAAGTTGCCGTTGTTAGGCGAAGAACTCTCGTTGCAAATAGTCGATGACAGCTATTCAGCAGTGACCTTAGAAGGCCAAAAACTTTGGGTGCAGCTGTCGCATCGCATCAACAAGTCAAATAGGCAGGCGCATCTGGAAAAACTTGTAACTCAGTTTTATCAGCAACAAGCACAGGATTGGTTTAGCGAGCGTTTAACCTATTGGCAAGCAAAGTTAGACGTGCGGTTTTCCACATTACAAGTTAAGCAATGGCGTCGAAAGTGGGGTAGTTGCGATAGTAAAGGCGTGGTTAGTTTAAACTGGCGATTATTGTTGGCACCGGCGTGGGTTGCTGATTATGTGGTCGTGCATGAACTTGCGCATCTGCGTTACATGAACCATTCCGCTAACTTTTGGCAACTTGTGGCGCTGACTTATCCTCAATACAAACTGGCGGAAGCCTATTTGCGCGAGCATCAACATCAATTGTTTTTAACTAATGTTGCGCAAGATCAATAGAATTTTTGATACTCCCGATGAATGCCCTTTATTTTTACCCGGCTTTTCTGGTTTAATCGCCGCAATTACTTGAGCTTGCAATGGCATGGTGCATGCGGCAATTCGATCTGTGGATATGCATGATCCGAACAGTGCTATTGCCTCAGATTACTTTTCGATAAGTTGCCGTCAAGTTGCCGATAATCTTGCAATGCTCGGACAGTTCAAACAGACAATAATAATTAACAAAGCGCCGACAATAGTGGCGTCGACGTTTCTGCAGGGATCCTATGACCAATAAACTCAAATTGCAGCAGCTACTTAAACTGCTTGATTTAACAAGATTAAATGATGATGACAGCCAAGAGGCGATGCAAGAATGGTTGCAACAGACCGCAATTGCTTCTGCGGTGCCAGCAGCTTTTTGTGTTTATCCGCAATTTTTGAAACAGACATCGAGTCATTTACACTCACAGCAGATGACTGCGGAGCTTGCCACAGTAGTTAATTTTCCAAGTGGAGATGCGCCTATTGCTGTGGTTGTTGCAGAAATCGCGGCAGCTTTGCAACTTGGCGCCACGGAAATTGATTGTGTATTGCCGTATAAAGCATTGCTGGCTGGACATACTGAACAAGTTCGTGATTTTTTAATCGAAGTCCGTCGCGCTTGCGGTGATACCTGTCTAAAAATCATTATTGAGTCAGGTGAATTAGTCACGCCGCAACAAATCATTAAAGCAACAGAATTATGTATCCAGACTGGAGCAGATTTTGTGAAAACTTCTACGGGTAAGGTTCCGGTTGGTGCCACAGTCGAATCGGCTCGGAGTATATTAACTGTTATTGCTGCTTCTGAGCGTTTTGTCGGCTTTAAAGCCTCTGGTGGCGTAAGAACTGTCGCTCAAGCATTAGAATTAGTGCAACTGTATGAAGAAATTACTGGTCGCTTGGCCTCAGCTGAAGGCATGAGAATAGGCGCGAGTGCGCTTTTAACTGAATTGCGTGCTCAACTCGGCGATTAATGAATCGGTTCTGCTTTGTGCTTGCGCAAAGCGTTATTGAATCAACTGGAAAACGAACAAGCTTGCTTGTTCGTTTTTTTTTTCAATTATTTTGGTCTGCAATTTTGGACGGCAATCGAATACCAAATTTCTACTGTTGAAAAATAATTGGTTTGGCTGAATGTTTAAGAATGATAATTAGATGCGATGCATGTTATCTGAGTGATGCACAGGATCTGAGATTAAACTTTTGAATTTTGGGGGGATTTCAATTCAGGACTTGCAAGAAGTTTTCAAGACATGCGGCGTAAATGGTGGAGGGGGAAGGATTCGAACCTTCGAAGGCAGTGCCGGCAGATTTACAGTCTGATCCCTTTGGCCACTCGGGAACCCCTCCACGTGGCGGGCATATTATCAAAATTATTCATCTTGTAAAGCAATAAACTTAAGTATTCTGACTGATTGCCGATAAAGACAGCAATTGTGAATAAATTAGTTCGAATTTTATGTCCCTACTGGTAAATGAATGGCAATTACAGAGCCAACTCAATCAAGCATTGGCGCAACATCATCGCGCTGATTTTGATTTATGGTTGGCATTATTGTCGCCAGCAGTCGAAGAAATGGCCGAATTTACCTTAGTTGATCAGGTTGTCGCTAAACCGAGTCCCGATTTACGCCAACAACTGGGAGTGTCGACTCGGATAGAATTGAGTTCGCAAGCTCAAGATGTCGATCTAATGCGTCTGCAACATGAAGCTTTTATCGAAGGTGGCATGTCAGCTTGGCGTCTGGCGGCTTTACTGCAACCGCCACCATCAGTGATCCGAAATGATCGCAAGAAACTCGACGCTGAAGTGTTAGATAATTTATCTATTCATGCTATTCGTCGGATGCAAGCTACCAGTGTCGCAGCCACTGAAACCGACCCAACGATGCTGTACGAGATCTTGCAACAAATCGCTTAGGCTTTGGCGGAATTAGCTAAAACCTGTGAACTTTCCCGCTAGAATTCGCCATTATTTCATCATGCTTCGCAAACGATGCCTTTGCTTAAGTCCTGCTTTTAACGATGTTTAATGGGCGGACTGGTGAACCAAGCATTGTTTAAATTTTTTTCCGCTGCCACATGGGCAAGCATCGTTACGGCCAATGCTCTTACTAGGTCTGTTACTAAGAACACCGTCGATGTAGCGCCACTGCCAACATGGTTCAGCAGTCGAGCGATTTGTAGAGTTAATCGGCAAGGGATCTGCTGATATTCCCTTGGCGCTTGAACTCTCTAATGAGGAAATTGCTGATGTCACTAGCGGTAAAAATCGCGAAACTTCGCTAAATTGATGTAGTTTGCCACCCTGTAAATAACTCACAACAAACTCCACATAGCCAGCGCTAGCTAATTGCAGCTCAGAATCTGGCGTTGGCTTAGTTCTTGGAAGTTCGGTTTGCCCCGAACTTGAAATGATCTCAAGTTTCACAAAATGGCTGCTGGCAGCAAAGCTTGCAATATCTTGTTTGCTATTATGGTCTTGTTGATATGGATGATAAGTTTGAAAAATGTAATCAACCTGCCGAGCACAGTATGCGCTGAATCTTGAACGCATCAGTTGCTCTGGGGTTTGTGCATGTTGTTGTCCAGTAATAAACGGCTCACAACATTGTTGATACTTGAGGAGACTGCCACAATAACACTGCATACAATTAGCTCTGAATGGTAATAATGCTATTTTCGCATGCTAAACCAAGCTGTGGCAAAGTCAGTTTTTTTCTTCATACCAAGCAATGTTTAAGTTGCTTAATCTTGCTGGTAAATTCAGGTATCGGCACCTTTTGCTTTCAATAAATTAGTGGTGTGCAGCAATCGACGCTACCGGACTTGAAATCGCAGCACTGCTTGTATTGCTAGAAAAATGGTTCACCAGTGGTGTCTGGTATTTATTTGCCAGATACTCATAATCCGCAAGTGTTTCGCTATCTGCGTCTAAGAAACTAACCACTGCACTACAAGTAGAACAGGTCAATGCATCGCGCATCAGGTTATCAAAGCGAACAACCTGCTTCTGAGAAATTAATAAAATCCGTTGAGTATTAATTTGGCATTGCTCCAACAGCTGTTTAGTCAGGTGGTGAACTGGAGCAACAACTAGTATCCAACCCGAACCAAAATCTGAGGGTGAAGTCAGTTGTGAAATCGTATTGATGACCGCAGCCATACTTTGATCGGCAATCTGCTGGAAATAACTATCTGGGCACAGTGATGCGGACTGCTGTTGATGAAAACCAGTTGTTTCGCCACGTTTTGCTAATTGACCGTTTAGTTGCCGCATTTTTCGCCTCAAGCTGTTAATTTATACAGTGTATGTGTATACAGTAATCGAGCTTTGGCTAAAACGCAAGCATCAACTGTTGTTTTATACAGTATTTTTAAAGAAAGTACTGTGTGTATTACTGTGCGGAATTTTTTTATTTAATTTTCAGATAGATATATTTCGTCATGGGAAAGTACTATCGTACTCAAGCTAAATCGGCATAGATAACACTGGTATAACCATTTATTTGCTGCTGATCGGTTACACTGCGCGCAGTTTCAATCTATTGCATAGGGTTCGGTTCGATGTTTTTAAGTCCTTTTGTTCAGCAGTCCGGTAATGAATTTAGTTTTACCGCGGCTCAAGCTAGCCGTTTTGCCAAACAGATCGCTATGGACTTTAATCCGATCCATGATGAAGACAGCAAACGCTTTTGTGTCCCAGGTGATTTGTTATTTGCATATTTGTTGAGCCAATACGGATTGACGGAAGGTTTAAGTTGTCGCTTTGACGGAATGGTGAGTGCGAATGTGCCACTGCATTTCGTTACCGAACAAGATACTGTGCGTATTGTCGACCAAAACGGCAAAATTTATCTTAGTTTGCAACAAACCGGTGAACGTCATGGTGAATGTCAGTTTATTGAGCAGCTAGTTAAAGATTATGTCCGTTTTTCAGGCATGAATTTCCCGCATATCCTGCAACCCTTGATGAAACAACATCAACTGATGATAAATCCGCAACGGCCGTTGGTGATCTATCAAAGTATGACCCTTGAATTTATTCGTTTTAGCGAACATTGCCCAACATTGCATTTGTCGAGTTCAGAATTAACTATCGAAGGTAAACGCGGTAATGTGTTGTTGCAGTTTGAATTGCGTGACGGCCAAGAAGTGATTGGCAAGGGCGAGAAACGGATGATTTTGTCAAACTTAGTTCCTTATGATGAGGAACAAATGCAGAGCATGGTTGATTTTTACAATGAGCGTAAAAACACGTTAAGCAACGCAGCTTAATTACCAAAGCAACTGAAAACGAAAAGGCGACCATCTTAGAGTCGCCTTTTTTGTTGGCGGCATTGGCTCAGTTTTGCAGCCCAAGGTGTTGGGCTGGAGTATTTGTCGCTAACAGCTGATTGTTGTGCGTGGTAGTAAGGTTGGAAAACTAGGTCCTATCTGATATCTTCATGTAAAACCTCGAGAGATATCATCCTTATGTATTACATGATTTATTCTGAAGACGTAGCTAATAGCTTAGCGACACGTTTGGCGAATCGTCCGGCGCATTTGGCACGTTTAGAGCAATTAAATGCTGAAGGTCGGTTGTTGATTGCTGGACCATTGCCGGCGATTGATACTGAAAATCCAGGTGAGGCTGGCTTTAGCGGCTCATTGGTTGTTGCCAGTTTTCCGTCATTAGAAGCTGCGCAGGAATGGGCGGCTGTTGATCCGTTTATTCTGCATGGCGTTTATGCTCGCAGCACGGTCAAACCTTTCAAAAAAGTGTTACCCTAAGGACCTATCATGTCGACAATTTTATTGACCGGTGGCGCTGGTTATATCGCGAGTCACACCGCGGTAGTACTGCAACAAGCCGGTTTTCGAGTGATAGCACTGGATAATCTGGTCAACTCCTCTGAAGAATCTCTTCGGCGAGTCGCGCAGATAACTGGCCAAGCAGTTGAATTTATTAAAGCTGACATTCGTGATGCCGACGCATTACGCGAAGTATTTAATCGGTTTGCCATTGATGCTGTGGTTCATTTTGCCGGGCTTAAAGCTGTCGGTGAATCCACCCAATTGCCACTGAAGTATTATGATTACAACGTAGCGGGGACGGTGACGCTATGCCAAGTGATGGCTGAATGCAACGTCAAGCAAATAGTCTTTAGTTCCTCTGCTACAGTCTATGGTGCTGCAGCAGAAGTTCCTATCCATGAACGCGCACCAAGATCTGCAACCAATCCGTATGGTCAAAGCAAATTGATGATTGAATTGATCCTTGAAGATTTGGTTGCTGCAGATCCAAGTTGGCGTGTTGCAGTATTGCGTTATTTTAATCCAGTTGGCGCCCATGAAAGCGGGTTGATTGGCGAAGATCCTAATGGCATTCCTAATAATTTGATGCCTTTTATCAGTCAAGTTGCCGTGGGAAAACGTGAGCAATTACAAGTGTTTGGTAGCGATTACCCAACACAAGACGGTACCGGTGTGCGTGACTATATCCATGTGATGGATCTTGCCAATGGCCACTTACAGGCACTGCGATACTTGCAGAAACATCATGGAATTGAAGCATTTAATTTAGGGACAGGGCAAGGGTACAGTGTGCTCGATATGGTCAAAGCCTTCAGTGAAACTAACGATATTGCTGTTCCATATCAAATAGTTGACCGTCGTCCAGGCGATGTGGCAGTTTGTTATGCTGATGCAACTAAGGCCCGTCAATTATTAGATTGGCAAACGCAGTACAGTTTAGTTGATATGGTGCGTGATGCATGGCGCTGGCAGCGACAAAATCCGGAAGGTTACCGTCAAATAGATTAAGGACTTTGGATGAAGGCAGCGGTTAGACGTGTCGGAAGAAGATTGACCTTATTCATCTTTGGCTTTTTGAGTTACGGTGCATGCGCCGATGTTCAGCGTTTTGATGCGTTGATTGCTCAATTAGACAAAGGTGACGTCGTTCTATATGACCGTGTATCTGCTGAGTTGTTTCTTAAAAAACTCCAGCAACAGCTGCCTCCTGATGATTTTGTCCGTGAAAGCCGGATGGAACTTGAACGTTGTCTTTGGTTATTCTCCGACAAGCCTGAGCAGGGGATTATTTTCGCTGATCGGTATATCAACGACCCTCGGCTTGCCAACAATTACTCCTACCTTAGTCAATATTTGCAATGCCGTGCTTTACATCGATCCTATCAGGGCAGTCTGACCGGACAAACTGCAGATTTGCAGCAAGCCATCGCCTTGGCAAATAAAGGCGAAGACAAAAAATCTCAAGCGCAAGCGTTACTGCAAATGGCTGAAGTACATTCAACCAGAGGCCAACATGCCGATGCTTTGATGCTGTTGTTTCGAGCTTATGAGTTTTATTCGAAAATCGGACATATTGCGGGAATTAACTTAACGCTCGAATCAATCGCCACCGCATATCGTCGGATGGGTGAATTTGATAAAGCACTGGAATACCTGTCAGTCAGTGAACGTGATTATGCGCAACCAAATGATAAGTCGCGCACTGCCTATATTTTGCAGCAAAAAGCTTTTGTTTACGCTGAACTTGGTAACACCGCGGGCGCGCGGCAATTGTTAATTGAGGTTCATCAGATTTATTCTGGGCTTGGTGAGCAGTCCTATGCACTAGGTGTGCTTGTCGACCGAATGTGGGTGATAAACCTAGAGCAAAAATATGCTGAGAGCTTAGAACTTGCCGGAAAAATTGATGCACAAATCGCCGCATTCCGTCAGCAAAACCCGGATTTCTCGTTGTATAACGAGGAACTATTCTTTTTATTAAAAGCAGAAGCTCTTGCCGAAACAGGCCAACACGCGAGTGCCGCGCCATTATTTGAAAAAGCAGAGGTGCTGCTAAAGCAAGAAGATAATCCGCGTTATATGCTGCGCTTGCAGCGTGCTTGGGCTCGAGCTCAGGCAAAAAATAATCAATTTGAATCGGCCTATCAGCATTTGACCTTGGCTGAATCAATTGAAGAGCAATTAAATTCTCAGCTAAAGCAGCAACGTGAAGCATTGCTACGCTATCAATTTGATTCAGAACTGCAAAGTCGGAAAAATGACCAGTTAGTTGCAGAGAATTTACTTTCAGAACAGCAGGTGGCTACTTTAGAGTCGGCTCAGCGTTGGCAATATATTGCAATCGCATTGTTTGTTGTCTTAGCACTAATTGCGCTGTTGTATGCCATTTCGCAGATCAAACGCAATCGTCGTTTACAGTTATTGGCGATGACCGACGAATTAACCCAAGTGGCTAACCGGAGAAGTATCTTATTATATGCAGAACAGACTCGGTACCAGGCGTTAAATGAACATAACAATTGGAGCCTTTTGCTCGTTGATATCGACCACTTTAAACAATGCAATGACACCTACGGCCATGAAGCCGGCGATGATGTGTTAGTCGCGGTGGCTCAAGCGATGCAGTCGGTGCTCAGACATGTGGATAAACTAGGTCGAAGCGGTGGTGAAGAGTTTTTATTGGTTCTTCCGGATACCAATGCCCACAGCGCGCATGAAGTTGCCGAACGTTTGCGCTTAGCTGTCGCCGAACTTACTTATGCCACTTATCCAAATTTGCAGATCACTATTAGTATTGGGGTCACGCAAGCCGGTCGTCAGGAAGAAATTAAAGAAGTCATCAGCCGCGCTGATGCTGCATTGTATCAAGCCAAAGCTGCCGGTAGAAATCGGGTAGTTTTGTCATAAGTTTGCTAACAAGGAATACAATTGGGATCTGAACAACACCAAGCCCAGCCGCTTGCGCCGGGTTTTCTGGTCGTGCATGCCAACCAACCAGAACAGCTGCGTGCATTGATAGTGCAATGGCTACGCGCATACCCACTCGATGTATTCGAAACTGAAACTGTGTTGGTGCAAAGTAACGGCATCGCTCAGTGGCTGAAGCTGGCATTGGCCGCAGACGTCGATGAGTCCAGTATGTTACTGGGCGGACTCGGCATTGCCAGTGGCTTAAGTTTACAAATGCCTGGGCGTTTTATTTGGCAGTTATATCGCTGGGTCATGCCTGATGCCGAGATCCCTGAGACCTCAGTTTTTGATAAAGATCGCTTGCGTTGGCGTCTACTCAGATTGCTGCCAACGCTTTGCCTAAAACCTGAATTTAAGGCTCTCGCGCAATATCTGCAGCATGATGTTGATAGTAAAAAAGCCGATCAATTAGCACTCAAACTTGCCGATCTCTTTGACCAATATCAGGTGTATCGGGCGGACTGGTTGCAAGATTGGGCTTGCGGCCGTTTGCAAATAAAGGATGCCAATGGTCTGGCGAAGCCGTTGCCGGAAGAACATCGTTGGCAGGCGTTGTTATGGCAGGCGGTGCTTGCCGATCTCTCTGGTGCTGGCGCTGAGTTTAGCCGTGCGCAGCTTCATCAGGATTTTCTTCAGCAGGCCGCAACTTTTAATCAGTCGAAGCGGCCTTTGCAACTGCCCCGTCGGGTGATTTTGTTTGGGATTTCTAGTTTACCGCAGCAAACTTTAGAAGCATTGGCGGCAATTGCCCCCTATACCCAGATCCTGCTCGCGGTGCATAACCCTTGTCAGCATTATTGGGCTGATATTATTGCCGATAAAGATTTGTTTCGTGCGCAACAACAGCGCCAGCCGCATAAGTTAGCTGTCGCGCCATTGTCGTCGAATGATTCACATCCGCTGCTTGCCGCTTGGGGTAAACAGGGCCGTGATTACATTAGGCTGTTGGATCAATTTGATCAGACTACTGTGCATAAATCCTTGTTTGTCGGCGAGCGGATCGATTTGTTCACTGCGCCAGATACAGGCTTTCTGCTTGGGCAGTTGCAACATGATATTTTTGACTTAACAGTCGGTGGCCAATGGCCGCCAGTGGCAGAACAAGATCACAGTTTATGCTTTGCAAAAGCACATAGCGTGATCCGCGAAGTCGAAATTTTGCACGATGACATATTGCAATTGCTCGCTGGCGATCCGAAGTTAAGTTTCAGCGACTTTATGGTGATGGTGCCGGATATCAATGATTATGCTGCAGCTATTCATGCGGTGTTTGGCCGGATAAATCGCGATGATAGCAGGTATATTCCATACACCATTGCCGATCAGGCCGCGTTGCAGCAAGAACCAATGCTGCAGGCACTGCAATATTTGCTCAACGTGCGGCAACAACGTTTTGGCATCAGTGAGATCCTCGACTTACTGCAAGTGCCCGCGGTGGCCGCTCGCTTTGAATTGGATGCGGGCGCGCTGGTCACTCTCACCGGTTGGCTTGAACAAGCCAATGTGCGTTGGGGCCTGCATGCCGAACAGCGCGCAAGCCTTGGAATTTCCGTCCAGTATAACAATCATAGTTTGTTTGCAGGCCTGTCACGAATGTTAGCCGGTTATGCCTTAGGTGATGCTGAGCCTTGGCTTGAGGTCGCGCCGCTGACCGATGTTTCGGGGTTATCAGCTGAAATTGCTGGTCAATTTGCCAAAGTTTGCCAACAACTTGAACTCTGCTGGTTAGATAGTTCGGCGCTGCAGCTTCCTGAACAATGGCAGCAGCGGTTAGTGGCATGGTTGGATTTATGGTTCGAACCTAGTGACGAGCAAGAACTTGCATTATTACAGCGATTGAAAAAAGCGCTTTCGGATTGGCTTAAATGCTGTAACGACGCCGATTTTGCCGAGCCCTTGCCATTATCTGTGGTTGCCAGCGCCTGGTTGGACGGTTTTAACGAGCAAAGTTTGCAGCAGAAATTTTTGGCAGGTGCTGTTAATTTTGCCACCCTAATGCCGATGCGTGCTATTCCTTTTGCCCATATTCAGCTGTTGGGGATGCAAGATGGTGCTTTCCCGCGACAAAGTCGACGCCAAGATTTTGATTTGATGGGACAAAGCTATCGACCAGGGGATCGGGCTCGCAGGGACGATGACCGTTATTTATTTTTAGAAGCCTTGCTGTCCGCGCGAAAGCGTTTACGGATTTCTTGGATAGGGCATTCCATCCATGATAACAGTGAGCGTGAGCCTTCAGTATTGATTGCGCAGTTGCGTGATCATCTTCAACAGTACTGGCGCCATGCCAGTTCGGATAATCTGCTGGCCGCGTTGACCTTAACGCATCCATTACAAGCGTTCTCCAAGCGTTACTTACAAGATGCTAAGTTAAGAAGCTATCAACATGAGTGGCGCACTTTGCATAACCGACTGCAGGTTATTGCACCTGAAGAAAGTGTTGGAGTTGCTGAAGCCGCGCTTCGACAATGGGATTTGCGCCAATTGACAGATTTTGTTCGAGAGCCAATTAAGTTCTTTTTCCGCCAACGGCTAAAAGTAAGTCTGCAAACACTAGATGAGACAAGTCCTGATGCCGAAGATTTCAGCCAGGATAAATTAACGCAATGGCAGATCCAGCAGCAGCTTAGCGAGGGCGTGATGAAAGTGTTGCGGGATGGCGGAAATGCCACTGAGTTTTTGCAACAGTCCTTGCATCGCTTACAACTCGAAGACCGACTTTCCTTTGGCGCGGCCGGTGCCATACAAGCAGAAGCATACCTTGGCGCCATTATGCCGCAGCTCAAGCATTATCAGGCGGCCTTAGCGCAAACAAAGGCTCTTGCCGATGATGGATTATGTTATCTGGCATTTGACCGGATCAGCGACTGGTTCTCCGGGGTGAGAATTGATGCAAGTGAGCAAGCAATCCAATTACATTGGAGCTTGGCGGCTTTGAAGAAAGACAAAATGTGGCAGCTCAAGGCGCTGTTAAAACCCTGGCTGGCAGTGCAGTTAAGTTGTGCAGCCGACAAGCCTATCACTCAGTGGATAGTCGCACAGGATGGTTTGTTAAAATTACCCTTGGTTGCAGCCACAGATGCGCAGCAACGCTTAACGTCGCTGTTAGCCTATGCCGTTAAAGCGACCGCTGAGCCTCTGCCAATAGAGGTTAATTTAGCTGGACTCTGGTTGCAATTGGCTGGTGATGACAGCAAAAAACTCGCAAAACTGCAAAGTCGCTATGACGGCGATGGCTTTAATAGCGGTTTGGTTGACTATGACCCCTATTTGGCTCGAGCCTTTGCGACATTCGATTCGTTATGGCAACAAGCGGATGCAAGCAACTTACCATCCGCGTTTTACAAAGCAGTGTTGCATGATGTCAACTCTGGGGAGTTTGTCGATGCAAACACTTGATTTACTTAAACTGCCGCTAGCCGGAAGCGCCTTAATTGAAGCAAGTGCAGGTACTGGTAAAACCTACACTATTGCCGCTTTATATTTACGCTTGGTGCTTGGCCATCCGCAGGCCGTGCCTGTATTGCCGCCGCAGATCTTGGTAGTAACCTTTACTGAAGCGGCTACCAGCGAGTTAAAAGGTCGGATCCGGGCACGCCTCGCTGATGCTGCCCGCTTTTTCTTAGAACCAAGCTCAGATGCCGATAGCTTCTTGCAACAACTCGCTGCTGAGTTTCCCAAAGAGCAATGGCCAAGCTGTGCCCAGCAGTTGGCATTGGCGGCGCAGTGGATGGATGATGCGGCTATTTCCACTATTCACGGTTGGTGTAATCGGATGTTGACCGAACACGCCTTTGATAGCGGTGCTGCTTTTGATTTGCAGTTAAACACCGATCTGTCGGACTTGAAATTGCAAGTTGTCGAAGACTATTGGCGCAGTTTTATATACCCCTTGTCGCTTGCGCATTACCGGTTATTACAACAAAAGGTTAGTGATCCAGCTCAGCTCCTGCAGTGTTTATTACCGCTGTGGAATCAGCCGGTAGAGGCTTTTGATACACTACCAGCACAACTGCTACAAGCTGAAATCGTGGACAAACAAACAGCACTTTCGGCAATCAAACAACCATTTTCGGATTGGATCGACGAGCTCGAGCAGTTGATCGAAGCGGGAAGAGCTGCTGGTTTGACGGTAAACACCAAGCTTCGCGCTGATTATGTTAGTCGTTGGCTGACGGCTTTGCGGTTATGGCGTGATACCCCAGAACTTGAGATGCCGGATCTCGGCTCGGGTTTGCAGCGATTGACGCCAACAGGGATTGCCGACGCTTGGAAAGGCCAAGCACCTGAGCATCCAATCTTGATAGCGATTGCCAATTTACCCGAAGTGATCGCCGCGTTGCCTGATGCAATGCAAGGCATTCGAAAGCACGCGATTGCCTGGTGTTTACATCGATTTACTGCGCAAAAAAATCAACTGGGTTTAATGGGATTTGATGATTTACTCAGTGGGTTGCAGCAGGCATTGCAGCAACCTAACGGTGATGTGCTTGCTGAGCGGATCCGTCAGCAGTTTCCCTTTGCTCTTATCGATGAATTTCAAGATACCGATCCTATTCAGTTCTCTATCTTTGACCGGATTTATCAGTTAGCGGCCCAGCGCACCGATAGTGGCATTTTACTGATTGGTGACCCAAAGCAGGCTATTTATGGTTTTCGGGGCGCTGATATTTATACCTATTTAGAAGCAAAAGCGAAAACCCAAGGCCATCATTACGGTCTTGATACCAATTTCCGTTCGACCCAAGCGATGGTGCAAGCGGTTAACGCCATGTTTAGCAAAGCGGAGCAACGGCCAAGCGGTCGCGGAGCCTTTTTATTTCGTGGCGCCCAAACAGATCTGAGTTTTGTACCAGTGCACGCCAAGGGCCGACCTGAAGTTTTAAAATGGCCGGCGCAGTTACCGGCCTTGGCGGTTCGATATTTGGAAGGCGATGACAAGCCATTGGCGAAAGCCAGTTACCTGACGCAGATGGCGGGGGTATGCGCGGCTGAAATCTCGTTGTTGCTTCAAGCCGGTCAGTTAAATACCTGCGGTTTTTCCAAAGATAATCAGCTCGTTGGAGTATTGCCCAGAGATATTGCTGTGTTGGTGAATAATCAGCAAGAAGCTGACGCGATCCGCAAAGCATTGGCGCAATACCAAATTCGCAGTGTGTACTTATCAGATAAAGGCTCAGTGTTTGAAAGTCCAATGGCGCATGATCTGTGGTTATGGTTGGATGCATGTGCTGAGCCGCGTAATCAGTTGAAAGTCCGCTCGGCCCTTGCCAGTGCCAGTTTGCGCTGGAGTTACAGCATGTTGGCGCGTTTACAAGACGACGAATGGTTTATGGAACAGCAACTCGATTTGTTCTTGCAATACCATGCGTTATGGCAGAAATCTGGTGTGCTGCCACTGGTGCGTCGGTTGATGAGCGATTTTCAGGTTGCCGAACATTTGGCGCAATATCCAGATGCCGAGCGACGGTTGACCGATCTGTTGCATTTAGCGGCGTTACTGCAACAAGCCAGTCGATTGCTTGATGGCGAGCGGGCGTTGTTGCGCTATTTTGCCCAGCAGCGAAGCGGGGTTGGCTTGGTTGAAGTTGACTCGGTAAAACTGCAACTGGAAAGCGACGAAGCCTTGGTGCGAGTGGTTACTATTCATAAATCCAAAGGCTTGGAATATCCATTGGTGTTCCTGCCATTCATTTGTGCTGCACGTGAAGTTGATGCGAAGAAATTGCCATATCGGTTCTATGAAAACGGCCGTTATCAGCTGGCGGATGTTTCGGATGAGCGTACGTTTAAGTTAGCAACTGAGCAGCGCCTGGCGGAAGATGTGCGTAAATTGTATGTCGCTATGACTAGGGCTCAGCATTATTGTTGGCTTGGGCTGGCACCGCAAAAAGAACTAAGTGCAATTGGCTACTTGATTGCCGACGAGGGCGAATTGGATCCGGCGCAAATTGGCACACAGCTGGAATTATGGCTCTCAACAACCGATTGGCCGGAAGTGGATTTAAAGCCTGCAAATCTGGCATTGTCTGCGGCTAATTTCGTTGACTTAACCAGTTCGCAGCAACTTGCTGATTATGCGGTGATGCCAAGTCGCCAGCGGGTGGCATGGTGGACCGCAAGTTACAGCGCCATTGCCAGTGGTGTCGAGAATGCCGAGCATAAAGGTGGTGAACTGTACCAAGAACTGTCAGCAGAGCAGCGGGAATGGACGGAGCCAGTAACAGCGCCAGATTTTTCGGAAGATTTTATTCGCGGCGCTGATGCCGGGACTTTATTGCATGGTGAATTGGAATGGGCTGGTGAACAAGGTTTTGCCAATATCGCCCAAGCCCCCGAACAATGGCGTGCTCATCTTGTCGAAACCTTGATTGCTTTAAATCTGTTAAGCGAAAGCAAAGATGGTTGGCAACGTCGATTTTTACGCTCTGAAGCCGGCCAAAGCCCGTACTTTGAAAGCGCCGAAGCTGCAGTGGCACCAATGTGGCAATGGTTGGTTTCGTTGTTGTCGGTGCCGTTACTGCCAGACCAAACTGCATTGAGCGGTTTAACGCAAACCAAGGTTGAGCTTGAGTTTTGGATCAGTGCCGATAAAGTGTCGACCAAGCAGCTAGATGCTTTATTGTCTAAATACATGTGGCCGGGCTTAACCAGACCGGAGCTTGATGCCCGGTTGGTCAACGGCATGTTAAAAGGCTTTATCGATTTGAGTTTCATGCAAAATGGTCAGTACTATGTCGCTGATTATAAGAGTAATTTCTTAGCATCAGGCAGATACACTGATAACGAGTTAATCGAAGTGATGCTGGCGAAACGTTACGATTTGCAAGCAGCCTGTTATGGTTTGGCGATGCATCGTTTGTTAAAAAGTCGCAAAGCTGACTATCAGCCAGCCTTGCATCTAGGTCCGGCGGTTTATTGGTTTTTACGCGGCAGCGCCAAAGCCAACCACGGGGTTTTGCGTGTTGATTTGCCCATTGCACTCATTAGCGCACTTGATGACATGTTCAAGGGCATTGCGGTTGTCCCACAACAGGTGGAGGCGATATGAATACTGCTAGCGCAACAACTCTAAGTCCACTTCAGCCACGCCGCGTTGCAAACCCTGCGGTCAGCGAACTTTTGCTTGGATGGCAGCAACTCGCCATTATTCGGCCCTTGGATCTGGCCTTGGTGCAGTTTTGTCATACGCAAACTCAGGCCACGATGACTGAAACTGCACCAAACCTGCTTTGGGGCTGGTTGGCGCTGGCAAGTGCACAATTGGCACAAGGCCATCTTTGTTTAGATCTAGCGCAAGCGATAGATTCACCAGCATCATTGCTGGCGCCAAGCAGCCGGTATGGTCAGCCGATTACTGTGTTAGCACAGTTTATGGCGACGCAATCGGTGGCTAGCGTCCAGCAACTTCTACGCAATTACCCACAATTGATTTGCAATGCCGAGCAAATCACCGAGCAAGCTCAGCAACCTTCAACACCTTTTGTGCTCAATGGCGTACGGCTGTATTTGCAGCGTTACTGGCGCTACGAGCAGCAAATCAAAAAATTTATTGGTCATTGCCAATTGCAGGATAACACTCGAATGCTGCAGGCAAGTGCGGATAATCGTACTGTGGCTGAGCAGCAACAAGTCAAAGCAACCCTAGATCTATTATTTGCCGATAGCCAAGCCAATCCAGACTGGCAGCGTATGGCCTGTGCTTTAGCGGCAACCAGCAGCTTTGCAGTCATTACTGGCGGACCAGGCACTGGTAAAACCACTACAGTGGTTAAGCTGTTGTTGTTACTTCAGCAAATGGCGGGGGATAAGCCACTGCATATTGAATTAGCTGCACCAACCGGTAAAGCGGCAGCGCGACTGACCCAGTCTATTGCCGGTGCTATCGCGAAATTGAGTGACAGGGCGGATCTAGCGGCATTGCCTTGGCAATCAGTGCAATTACAAGCGCAAACTATCCATCGTTTGCTCGGCTCCGTACCCGGACGGCAGGCATTTCATCATCATCAAGGACGTCCGTTGCCACTAGATGTGTTGGTCGTGGATGAAGCCTCGATGGTGGATGTAGAGTTGATGTCTGCGCTGTTACAAGCGCTGCCGAAACATGGCCGTTTGATTTTGTTGGGCGATAAAGACCAGTTAGCCTCGGTGGAAGCGGGAGCCATTCTTGGTGAACTTTGCAAAGATGCGTTACATGGCGGTTATAGTCAGGAAACGGCAGCTAGGTTAGCAACTTTAACGGGGCAAATTGTGCCGGCGAATTATCTTAGCGAAAACCCCGCTAGCCTTGAACAGCATATTGTCATGTTACGCACTAGCCACCGCTTTGCTGCAGATAGTGCGATTGGTCGATTGGCCACTGCTGTCAATGCTGGGGATGAAAAACTGGTTCAGCAGTTATTTGCGACAATAAATTCGCCAGATAGCGGTCATGCTAATGATTTAGCGGCTTTAGCGTATTGCTCGCCGCAACAAAATTCACGATGGCTCAATGATTTAGTCCTTGGGAATAACCCGCAACAAGGGTTGTGGCCGTTATTTCATCAGTTGCAGCAGCCGCTGGCGACCGACGATGCACAAGCGAGTGCGCTTTTACAGCGACTCGGTCAATTCCAAATCCTCTGTGCCGTTCGACAAGGGCCATTTGGTGTTGAACAAATCAACCAGCAAATAGAACAGTTGCTACGTCAGCATCGACTGATTACTCGTCACGAGCAGTGGTATGCCGGACGTCCGGTCATGATTGCACAAAATGACTACAGTACAGGCTTAATGAATGGCGATATAGGGATTTGCGTAAGCGTTAGTGATGGCGGGCGCGAATTGTTAAAAGTGGCATTTGCCACAGCTGATGGCGTACGCTGGTTTTTGCCAAGTCGTTTGCCAGCCTTAGAAACAGTGTTTGCGATGACAGTCCATAAGTCGCAAGGATCTGAGTTTCGTCATGCCGTTTTAATAGTTCCTGAGCAAGTAAGTCCAGTGCTCACTCGGGAGTTGTTATACACCGGCATTACTCGTGCGGCGGCTCAATTTAGTTTAGTTGCCAGTGATTTAAGGGTGATGTACCGAGCGATCCAGCAACCGACGGAGCGTCGTGGCGGTTTACGCCTCTAGGCTCAGTGATTTGTAGATCCTGAATTTTGCACTGACTCGAAGAACGTCCTGTTAGGTTGATGATCTACAAGCGTTACTGACTTTGGTCTATGTGACGCCAAAGTAGTCAGTGGAAAAGGCTTTGCAGAGCCACGCAAAACACCGATAATAAACGACTTTTTAAGCATAGTTGGATACTGAAATGGATTGGTTGTTGTTGTTTAAAGCCTTCATTATGGGCATTGTGGAAGGGTTAACAGAGTTTTTGCCGATTTCCAGTACAGGTCATCTGATTGTTGTCGGCGACTTAATTGGTTTTGAAAATACAGGGAAAGTGTTTGAAATCGCAATTCAGTTAGGCGCAATTTTAGCCATCGTTTTCGAGTATCGTCGCCGGTTTATTGATGTCACCACTGGCATTTTTACTGATAGCAAAGCGCAGAAGTTTATTCTGAATCTATTTGTCGCGTTTTTGCCTGCGGCAATAATCGGCTTGTTGTTTATCAAAATAATCAAACTGTATTTGTTTAATCCATTAACGGTCGCAATCATGCTGATCATTGGTGGTTTAATTATCCTTTGGGCTGAGCGGCGGATGCATCAAGTGAGAGTCCATGACGTCGACGACATCAGTTGGAAAGATGCATTGAAAATCGGCTGTTTCCAAGTGGTTTCAATGATCCCAGGGACTTCGCGTTCTGGTTCTACCATCATTGGTGGTCTGTTTATTGGTCTCGATCGCAAGGTTGCTGCCGAGTTTTCATTTTTCCTCGCAGTACCGACCATGTTTGCCGCCACTTTCTATGATTTGTACAAACATCGTGACGTGTTAAATGGCGCCGATCTGCCAATGTTTGCGGTTGGGTTTATCACAGCTTTTATTACAGCACTGATTGCTGTGCGGACATTAGTAAAGTTTGTCGCTAAACATAGTTATGAGATTTTTGCTTGGTATCGTATAGCCTTCGGCGGCCTGATTTTGTTGACTTGGCAGCTTGGCTTAGTTGATTGGGAACTCCCAACTTAAATCTATACGTTTGACTAATAAGTAAAGACTGCCGGTATTGCGTAAGCTGCCGGCAGTTTTTATTTGGATAGGAGAAAAATTCCATGCATAAGCGGTTGTTGAAGGGCGCTTATGCCTACAGCGAGCCTTTCTGATCTGCGGTAAATTTCGCTAAAAGAGAGCCAAGTGATTGCCACATCTGCACATTCTGTTGGCTAAGTCGAGCCGAATTTTCTGCCAAAGTAGCCTCAATTGCTGCGCGCTCTTGGGTTAATTGCTCAATTTTACTGATTAAATGCGAAGCTGAAACCTCACTGAGACAATAATCGGCGACGCCAAAATCCGCCATCATTTGCTGATACTTATGGCTCCAGCTGGTGGTGATGCATGGCACGGCTTGGCTTAAAGCATTAATAGCCCCATGAAATCTTGAACTTATTACCAGCTGTGCACCGCCAATGAATTGCTTCAGGACTAAAGGATCGTCGATTTGCAAGGTGCTCGCATTACTTAATTGGGCAATTTTCTGGCAGATCTCCGCATCTTCACGCCCCTCGTGATTGAGTAGGACAACTTTAAAACTTTTAGCGGCCAAGTGGCGCGCAGCAGCAGCAAAGGCTTCGATATAACTTTGGTAGTCTAACTCTGCTTGCGCATGATTAAACTTTGACACTACTTTGTGATTTGGGATGAGTACCGCGTAGGGTGAGGTAATCTCGCAAGCACCATCTAAAAGGACTGAAGCTTGTGCGCCTGTATTTAAACCGATGGTAAAATCGACCGCAAGTTGCACATGCGCTGGCAAATTCGCTTGGCATTGTTTGAGGTGTTCAAGTGATGCCGCATCCCTGACAAATATCGCTGTAGCATGCTGAATAATATCGACCATTGCTGCTTTGCTGGCGGCGGTGTTAAAAGGACCGAAAGCCTGCGGCATAAAAATGAAAGGTTTGCCGGCTTTATGGTAGCGGACGACTTCACGGGCGGTATTTTGTAAAAACTGGAGCGGCCATTGATCGCCATAAGCAAAGCCAGAAGCTTCCAGCACTACATCAACATCAGCTTCGGTAACTAAACCATAACGTCGAGCAAATTGTCGAAGCGCGTTTGGCAATTTGCCAAACCACGGCGTTAGATCAAAGTTATAACGTCGAAACGATAACTTTTGCCATGCGCCTAACTTGGCTCGTTCAAGATAAGGTAAGTTCGGTCCAGGGGATAATACCAGCTGAAATGATAAGCCCAATTTTTGTAAGCCTTGCAGGGTTGCAAGTAGCATAAGGTAGGCACCTTTATTGCGAAATTGCACCCCTTTAACTTCAATAAGCAGTGGCTTAGACATATTGAATTAGCTCCGCTGGCGTCTTCTTTTCGGAATGAGGCACCAGTCCCGCAGGATCTGGATAACCAACGGCAATCAACATCACCACTCGTTCAAAGGGTTTTAGCGCAAGCAGTTGGCCGATTTTTAACTCGTAGTTCTCGATGTCAGGCCAATTAATGGCGCATGAGGCAAGGCCTAAAGTTTCAAGCGCAAGCATTAGCTGCATATTGGCAAGGCTCGCATCAATATAAATGACATGTCGGTCACGTTCGAAGGGATAGGCACTTAAATCGCCGACCACCGCCAATATCGCAGGGATATTATGAGCGTAGCCGACCGTGCCCATAGGTAACGCGGCAAGTTTGCCAAGCATCGGCTGGGAAAGCGCTGCAATGTATCGAAACGGTTGCCGGTTACAAGCGCTAGGTGCTTGTGCTGCCGCACTAACTGCTTGTTCGAGGATGCTTTGCTCAACCGGTTTGGCTAGGAAATTTCGAGTTGAACAACGTTGTTGGCATAACTGCAAAAACTCTGGGTAGCTGATATCCGCGCGAACTCTGGCACCATAAGGTTTTGGTGCTGCGCTGTCACCCTTAGAATTAGCTGGTAAATGCAATCGAACTTGCTGCTGCAAAGTGCTAAAAAAAGCGGGTTGCGGGGCTGCTGTCGGCCAGGTCGTGACAGCAAAATACTGCTGTAACACATCATGGCAATAGGTAAGCAGCACAGGGTCTATCGCGTCGGTATGCTGAAGATAATTCTGTAACGCACTTAGGGTTTCATCAATATAATCCAAGGCAAATAGCGGTTTACGTACTGACATACTTAAGCCTTTCTCAAGGCGATGCAGGTTACGGCGCAAAATAACACTCGCTATTTGACAACTGGCTTCATATACCCGGTAATGGTTGCGGCCTGCTACAGTTGCCCATTGTTCGCGACGAAAATGCGGATTAAAAAGCGCGTAATAGCAATTGGCTAATAATCGATGCTTAGCGGCAATCGGCAACAGCCGTTGGTCGAGCCATGCGTAAAAACTGAGGATAAGTTTTTTCATTCTTCACCATTCTTAGGAAAAGTGTGATGCCGGGCATTATTGCGCGGACTTGCGCACCTTTATCAGTTCGACAAAATGCCGGCGAGTGGTTCCCGCGAAGAAGATAAAAAACACCGATGCGTAAGCATATGACACCAAGGTCGCCCAAGCTGCACCTTCAATGCCGTAAATTGGGATCCACCACCAATTCAGCACCACGTTTAGGATGGCTCCAACGCCGTGGCTTAACATGCTCAGTGGCTCGTTGCCGGTAATGATTAAGTGCTGACTGATTAAAGCCCGTAAGAACACAAAACAGCCAGCCCATACGTGAATTTGCAGTACTGTGGTTGAACCGACAAAACGCTCGCCGTAAGCGTAAAGCATGATCCATTTCGCGGTAATGGTCATGAATATCGAAATCACCACAGCCATCAGGAAAAAACGCAGACATTGCTTGCGCAACATCAACAAATAATCTGGCCAACTGCGGTTAAAGGTTTTAAGTAGATCAGGGTAGTATCGCGCAGCCAACGTGACCGGAATGACGTACCAAAGCTCAGAGATCCGCGCAACGGCAGTGTATTGTCCGGTTGCGGCGATGCCGATCATGCTTTCGATCATCACACTATCAATTTTCAGATAGATGACCGAAACAATCGCGGAAGTCCAAAGCCAGCTTGAGCGTTGCAGCATCTCTTTGGCTGCGGCCCAATCAAAATAACGCCACTTCAAAGACGGTTCGTTTGGCGCATAACGCCGCGCCCAGTAATATTGTAGAAGACCGGTGAGTCCGAACTCGACCCCGACAATAAACAACATCATGTCGATGCTGGCGCCCTGGATCAGTAAAATCACTCTAGCCAGCAGGGTGAAGAAACTTAAAACGACTTTGCTGATCGCTACGGCACGAAAATGGCCGCGGTAATTTTGGTCGTATTCATAGACAATCATCGCTGTGAAGCTTTGCAGAACAAACAAAGTTGCGATCTGCCACGGCCCTTGCGAGAAATAATGCGGATAAAACAGCATAAAACCGGCAATCATGACTGCTGCAAAAAATACCCCAGCCAGTAAGCGCAGCCACACTGCAGTTTGCAGGTAGCGACGACTTTGCTCAACATCCTCTGTTGAGGTCGCCATTTTTTGTACGAGATTGTTTAAACCAAGGTGGCTGAGTGGTGCCAAAAAAGCCGCCCAAACCATCACAATGCCATAAGTACCGAGGGCTTCGTCACCCAGCATTCGAGCCACCATAAAGGTGATGATGGCACCAGCGCCGAGTCGGAAAAACCGCTCAGCGAGCATGATGACGGCTCTTGCTGCGAGCAGTTTCCTCAGTTTATTTAGCACGGTTTTTCGCTTTGTAGCGTTTGATGAAACGGGTGATCCGCCAGATGTATTGCAATGACAACGAGTAGATAGCAAACATCAATAAGAATAGTAACAGCATCACGCCATCAGGGACTAACAGGTATTCGCCGACTACGCCTATGGTCGCCAGCATCGACGCAAGGCTGGTAATAACAACCAAGGATTGCCGGGAATTTAAGCCAAGACGCAAGAAAATGTGATGTAAGTGTTCGCGGTCGGCCATAAATGGTGACTGGCCTTTGCGCACCCGGCGGATCATGATAGCAACCATATCCATCAGCGGGATCGCAATAACCCAAAGTGCAGTCACAGGTCTGAAGCTTGCACTATCGCTTTGTGAACCAACTATCAGCAACCAAATAACCGATAAACCAATCAGCATGCTGCCGGCATCGCCCATGAAGATTTTGCCTTTGCCTTTACCTACTAAATCGAGGTTAAACAGTAAATAAGGAATGATGGCAAAAACGAGCACCATTGGCAGCACCGCATGCTCCAGTTGACCACCAACACCCATCATTAAAGTTAAAGAGACAAAGCTAACACCGCTTAACATCCCGGCCAAACCGTCGATGCCATCAATCATATTAAAGGCGTTGATGGCAGCAATAACCGCGACCACGGTAAATGGGATGCCGATGTAACCGAGTTTTAAATCGCCAGTGCCAATAAGATTGCCAAGGTTTCCAACATATAACTGCAAGCCATACATCATTACTAATGCAATGATTACTTGCGCGCATAACCGAAGTTTCACGCTTAAATCAAGAAAGTCGTCGAATACGCCCAAAATGACGATAGCGCCACCGCAGAGTAAATAGTACCAATGGGTATCCATTGGCAAACCAAACCAAGACAGCGTCAGGGCAACACCGGAAAAAATGGAAATGCCGCCAATCAATGGGATTGAACCGACATGCTGCTTTCGTCCGTGCGGTTTATCCACGAGGCCGATTTTATTGGCAACAGGAATGAGGATAAAAATCGCGGCAAGCGTTAAAAGAAATGTTGTAGCAAATAACACAATGTGTTCGCGCATAAGAACCCGCTGGTAAAGATGATTATTATTCTTAATGATTGGCGATTATAGGTGATGTTCGTGCGACTTACTATCTGGTGAGCTCGCTTCCTTCTGCATAATTGTTGGTTTATTCAGCATCTTGCGTGATTTTTTTTATTGATGAAGATAGCTAGGGACCTAAGTCGCCGGTAAATGCAACAATCGCTAAGCCAAAGCCGGATCAAGCTGCTAACTATAGTGTTGTGACAATTGGTATTTTCGCAGTATGATCACAAATAGTGCTGCCAATAGGAAGGTTGTTGGGTTAGATGTCTGAAAAGTTATTGATTATTACCAACATGGGCCCCAAAGCCAGTGCGCCGTTTCAGGGGCAATTTGTCACTAATCAGGTTGATGCTTTGTCAGCGCTGGACCCTGCCTATTTTTTCATGACCTGGCATAACGATTCAAAACTCAACAGGCTATTGAAATATCCGGTGCTGTGGCTGCAATTTATTTGGCGCTATGTACTGTCTTTTCGCCGTTTCGACATTCTTCATGTGCATTATTATTACCCAACAATTTGGCTCGCCTGGACTTATAAATTGTTACGTAATCCCAAAGCGAAAATCGTGGTCACTTGTCATGGCAGCGATATCTATCTTTATAAACCTGAATCCAAATTGTATAAATTTGCTGCATCGGCGGTCGATTTTTTTGTGTTTACCAGTGAATCGCTTCGCGAAAAATTTTTCGATCAAAATGTGCAAAGTATGGTGCTACCCGCCGGGATCCATCCAACCTTTGCCACTAGCCAGCAATTGAGTTTGCCGGAAAAAGCTATTGATGTGTTATTTGTTGGAACTCTTGATCACAACAAAGGCGTCGATCGACTGCTCAAACTGGTCGCGGCGTTACCGCAAGTGAAGTTCGCGGTGGTGGGCCATGGGCCGATGCAACAGCAATTGGTCGCGGCCGCTGCGCAGTGTCAGAATCTTCAGCTACTATCCTCGCAGTCGCCAACTGGCTTGAAGAGCTATTTTGAACAAAGTAAGTGTCTGATTAGTTTGTCTCGCAATGAATCCTTTGGGTTAGTGATGACCGAAGCTATGGCTTGTTATACGCCGGTAATTGCGACCGAAACTGACGGTAGCAAAGCGCAGATTGTGCATGGTGTAAACGGGTTTTGTTTAACGCAATTGGGCGAGGCAGAACTGCATTTAGCTTTAGCTGAAGCAATTCAGCAGTTATTAAGATTTTCAGCGGCAGAGTACCAACAAATTCAGCAGGCCTGTCGAACCAGTGCGACGCCATATTTTGTCGAGAAAGTGGCCGCGCAACTGACCAATTTATATCAGCAGTTAAGCCGTAAGTCTGGGCAATCAACCACAAAGTGAGCAAAATAATGACAGAGAAAGTGCAGCCGGATGTAGTGAATGTTGGCGGAATTGATGTAATGGCGTTTGCCAGTATGCAGCAGTTAGCTGAGTTTATTATCCCGGATCAAGGTGATGTGTTTGCTGGCTCAGCAATTGCGATCAACCCAGAAAAAGTCATGAAAGCTCAACAAGATCCGGCTCTTCGTCAGATGCTAAATAACGCCGAATTACGCTATGCCGACGGGATGGGCGTGGTTAAAGTAATGCAGAAGAAGTTAGGCAAACCTGTGCAGCGAGTGCCTGGCTGCGAAACTTGGGAAGCCATTATGTATCGCTCGGTGAGTCGCCAAGTGCCAGTGTTTTTAATCGGCGCCAAACCAGAAGTTTTAGCCCAAACCAAAGAAAAACTGCAAGCGGCAGGGGTTAATATCATCGGTACCCAAGACGGTTACTTTAAGGATGCCGATGCGCTGATCGCGACGGTAAAAGCGAGTGGGGCGAAAGTCATCACTGTCGCTATGGGTTCGCCTAAACAAGAGTTATTTATCGAACAAGCGAAAAAACAAATACCAGATGCTTATTTTATGGGTGTTGGTGGCACTTATGATGTATTTACCGGCCATGTCAAACGCGCGCCGGAGCTTTGGTGTCGGTTAAATTTAGAGTGGGCTTATCGTTTGGTTGACCAACCAAGCCGGATAAAACGCCAATGGAGTTTGGTTGAGTATCTGTGGTTGTATTTACGTGGTAAGTTGTAATTTATTGGCTTAGATGATCCGGTCCTCAAGGTTAAAAGGATTAGGTCATTAAGCGGATCTGGCACTCAAAATGCCGGTCATCACGAATACGTTAATAACGCAGTGAACATGAGAATATAGCAGTGACAGCACCTATAACAGCCAGTACGGCAAATCCACAACCGCTAATTAGCGTCTACATGCCGACTTATAATCGCAGTCAGATGATGCAACGCGCGGTCAATTCGGTGCTGGCACAGGATTACCCAAACGTTGAGTTATTAATTGTCGACGATTGTTCACAAGATGATACGTGGCAAGTGCTCAATGAATTGTATGGCCAACATCCACGAATTCGCTTATTTCGCCAAGAAGTTGGGCGCGGTGCCTGTGCTGCCCGAAACATGGCAATCAAAGCCGCAGCAGGGGAGTTTGTCACCGGGCTTGATGACGATGACGAGTTCTTACCCAACCGACTGTCCAGCATGATGGCGGCCTACGACGATCAATATTCTTGTGTCTGCACCAGTTACTTTTGGGACTACGGCTCTGTGCGCAAGCAGCTGTACCCGGTCGGGAAGGTTGTGCGTTTACCCGAGGTTCTTGACGTACATTGTCTGTCGAATCAAGCATTAGTCCGCACCAGCAGAATGTTAGCTCAAGGTGGTTTTGATGAAACGCTGGCTGCGTTCCAAGACTATGATATGTGGTTACGGATGGTGGCAGCTTATGGCCCGGCATTAAGGTTAGGTGAAGCCACTTATGTGGTTCATGTTGGCCATGAACTTGGACGAATCACCACTTCGCCAAAACGATTAAATGCGCAGGCACAATTTGTAGAAAAACACCGACCGCTGATGAATGAGCGCAATTTGCAGAACCAGGCATTCTATCGGCAAACGATGTTGCAAACTCCAATGACTTTTTCTGAATTGCTCAAACAATGTCGTTTTGGTTTAGTCGAGAGTAAAGTTCGTTATTATTTAAAACATCGATTGCAGTGGTTTATCCGTTTGCGCAAGGAGTTGTTGGCAAAAGGCGTGAAAGGGATATTTAAATCAAAATGAAAGCAGCTGAAATGTTAACCCCAGAACTTGAACTGACCAGCCATCTGTTGTTTTGCGTCAAACGCGCTTGGCTTTGGTTGTTAGTGGCAGCTGCTGCTGGTGCGCTGCTCGGTGCTGTGTATGTCAAACAGCAAACACCCTTAGCGGTAGCTAAAGCGCAGTACACCTTAGCTAAAAGCCGGATCGAGCATTTAGCGACTGACTATCAGCAAATTAAACCTGGGAATCAGTTATTGTTAGGTGCCCTGGAGATTGATGAATTAGCGCGGGTTGGCATGTTGCTAGAGCAACCTGATGTATGGCAGTTGATTTGGCAAGATGCACAATTTTGTAATGCCTATTCGGCAATTTGTCAGAAAGATGCGAAGGCGAATTACCAGCAGTGGCGAAAACGTTTGCAGTTTGAACATCGTCGCCGTGGCAACATGCTGTTTGTCCAAGTGCGGGCAGAGCAACCCGAGTTAGCGAAAGCGTTGTTAGCGGCGTTAATGCGCGCAGTTGAAACCCGCTACCAACAACATGGCGTGGCGCAACTGACTGAGCAAGTTACTATTTTGCAGCAAACACTCGCGAAATCGACTACGGTTGGCGAGCGCTCAGAACTGGCAGCACAACTAGATAAAAACCAAGCACAACTGGCCTTGTGGCAGGCTGGTGGATATCGTCCTACCCATGCGTGGACGCCAGAAATTCTAGTGAGTGAGCCTGGGAGGAAAACTCTGTTTATCGCGGTTTTTGCTGGATTATTTTCGGCTTTACTGGCTAGCTTAGTAGCCGCGGTTGTAGTTCGTCGATGACGCAACTTTACCCAGCACCGACAATGTCGTTAAATCCTTCGGCCAATCAGGCTGTTGGATTACTTGATCATGCCATTATTTTTATGGCCAAGTGGTATTTGCTAATCGATGCGTTAAATGGCTTTATGCTGAGTCAACTCGGGCAGGGGTTACCGCTTTCCATCACTTATAAATCTATATTATTGGCGCTGATGTTAGTGAGTCTGTTACAGCAGCGGCAAGCTAATCTGTGGTTTATTCCCATCAGTGTGCTGGTACTGTTGCTCGGACCGTTTTATTCATTAGTGCTAACAGGCGCAACGGCCGGTTTTAGTTATGATGTCAGCATGGTGTTGAAGTTGCTATCGCCGGTACTGGCAGCGATGTATTTTTACCAGCTAAGTTTGCGAGCTCCGCATTATGCTTGGTCGTCATTGCATCAAGTTTTACATTTGGCATTTTTGATTGTGTTCGCAAATTTGCTGATCGGTCAATTTGGCTATGGCTTCACTGCTTATCAACCCAATGATTACTTACCAGATCAAAACCTTGGTACTAAAGGCTTTTTTAAAGCGACCAATGAGCTATCGGCACTTTTACTGGTATTAAGTGGGTATCTATTCGCCTATTACTGGCCTCGCCACAAAGTTAAATTCATTATTGCGCTGATTTGCTGCGTATTTTGCGGAAAAGCTCTGTTGACCAAAACCGGTTTAGCCGGTGTTGTGCTTTTGGCGGTGCTGATTCCACTGTTGCAATCCTTTGCTTATTGGCAACGTTTTGGTCGGATTATCAAATTTGGCTTAGCGGTCTCTTTCATTACCGGGATTTTGCTGTTATGGCAATTACCGCTGATATTAGAAATTTTGCCTTTGTCAGAAAAATTACGATTTACCTATCAACAACAAGGGCTTATCGGGTTATTGCTTTCGTCACGAGATCTGTTTGTTGTCGAAAATTGGCGCCTCAGCGAATTATATTTTAGCGATTGGCATCAACTACTGGGGGTTGGTTATACCGCGATGGATCTATACAGCGGCAAGCCGTTGACCGAGATTGACCCAGCAGATTTAACCCTATGGTTTGGATTGCCTGGTCTGCTCTGGTTTGGTTGGTTTTTTCTCGGGAATTTACGGATGGCATGGCTAACTTGGCGCCAACAGCCGGTAGGGCTGGCAGCCGGCATTCTGGCAATCAACGCGGTACTGCTATTGGTTGCTTCGATGGCTGGGCATGTGCTGACTTCAGGGATGCTTTGGATCCCTTGGGGTATGCTCAATGGCGCTTTATTCCTGAGTCTACAACCACAGGAGTCTCGGCATGAAGCGTGATTTCCTGCGGAAAATGATGAGCAATAGTGTTGCGCAAGGCCTTAACTTTGGCTCACGCTGGTTGCTGAATTTAGCATTGGCTCGGCATATGCTAGAAACCGAATTTGGTATTTTTAGTTTTGTTTATATGCTCGCCAATTTGTTTTTTCCAACCATCGCCTTTGGTGTGAACTTTTATCTAATTCACCACGCAGCGAGTCAACAAAATATCCGACATTTATTAAGTAGCTTAATTATCAGTGTCTTGGTCAGTATTGCTTTATTGCTTGGATTGGTAGGCTATAGCAACGTTAGTGGCGATCCATTGCCATTTGAACTGTATTTATTGAGTTTGTTAATTGGCGCTAGTTGGGCGCTAAATCAGGCATTATTTTGTTATTTAAAGGGCCGGCAAGACTTTGCATCGGAAATTCAAAGCCAGTTGTTTAATGGCATGGCGATGTTGTTGTTAGTTGCGTTAATTTGGTTTGGTTGGACTGACGACACTGCGACAGTGTTACTGTTGTTGCTATTGATTAGTTTGGTGCCGTTGGCATTTGGTGTCCATAAACTTTGGCCAGAGTTTATTAGCTGGTGGCAGCTTGCTGATAATGTCACGGATCTGTGGCATTGGCGCAGCTGGCGTGCTCGAATCAGTTACGCATGGCATGACATGTTTGCAATTTATTTGACCAATATTCCTTTTATTTTCTTGGCAATATTCAGTACTTTGACTGAGCTTGGACAGTTTAGAAAAGCATTTATTCTGTTTATGCCGGTCACTTTATTGCCTGTAGTGTTTTCACAGGTGCTACTGGCAAAACTCAGTGCGCAACCAGCAATATTAGCGAAGCGCAGCTTGTTCTTGCGAAACATGTTGTGGTCATTGCCGTTGTTGTCGCTGCCATACCTAGTGCTTATATTGACTTGCCCTTGGCTTTATCCTTGGTTGCTTGACGAAGCATTAACTCCTCAGACCGCAACTTTGACAAGTTTAGTGGTGTTTGCGCTCTGGTTAACCTTGGTGAAGACTTATTTTGAGGTCTGGATCACTGCATTGGGATTGAATCATTGGCGAGCCATCAGTGTGACTTTAGTTGCGCTATTGGGTTCAGGTGCTTACGTCGTCATTAACCATGGGCTCAATCCAGAATCCGCCGCCTGGGTTTTTGTTGGTTCAAATGCATTGGCGGTGTTGTTTTTAATAGGGCTGAGTTTGCGCGGCTATTTTCGTGCGCTGACTAAACAAGCTACTGAGAACATTGAAAAGCAATAAACCACGTTTATTCGGGAACTAGCGCGAGCAAATTTAATGCACAATGTTAGTGAGTTGCGCTTTTATTAGAATAAAAAAACCACCTAAGTTAGGTGGTTTTTTATCACTAACCTTGCGGCTTGGTGAGATTAATATTCACCAACAACGTTAATCACTGTTTTGCCAGCAAAATCGCATTGCGCGAACGCTTTGTGTTTTACCAAAATAACAATGATATCAGCTGCTAAGCCAGTCTCTAACGAAACCAATTCAGCTTTAGGGTTCAGCTTGTTGGTTTCTTCTACGTTCGGTTCTACCGCCAATACTTTACCTTGATAAACATCAGCCAATTTGTTGACGATGTGCAATGCTGGGCTTTCACGTAAATCATCGATATCCGGCTTAAAAGCTAAACCGAAACAAGCCACAGAAGGTTTGTTTAAGGAATGATTTGCCACAGTCGTCATTACTTTCTGTAAAACCCACTCAGGTTTGAAGTCGTTTACTTCACGTGCTGCACGGATCAAGCGAGCTTGTTCTGGTGCTGAATGGACAATAAACCATGGATCTACAGCGATACAGTGACCACCAACGCCCGCACCTGGGGTAAGGATATTGACGCGTGGGTGACGGTTCGCCATCCGGATCAATTCCCAAACGTTAATATTTAATTTGTCGCAGATTAACGATAATTCGTTAGCAAAAGCGATGTTCACATCACGGAAGGCGTTTTCCGTTAATTTAGACATTTCCGCTGTACGAGCGTCAGTTACTAACAATTCGCCTTGCACGAAGGTCAAATACAATTCTTTGGCTTTCTCAGAACAGGCTGGCGACAAACCACCGATGATGCGGTCGTTTGAAATAAGTTCTTGAACAACTTTACCTGGAAGAACACGCTCAGGGCAGTATGCAACATGCAAATCTGGTGTGCTTGAATCTGTAGGCAAAGTTAAGTCTGGACGAACTTCAGCAATCCACTTACACATTAATTCAGTGGTGCCAACTGGACTGGTTGATTCCAGAACAACCAAATTGCCTTTTTGTAGTACCGGAGCAATTGCTTTAACCGCAGATTCTACGTATGACAAATCTGGCGACAGGTCATCAAAAAACGGGGTAGGTACCGCGATCATAAAGGCATCGGCCGCCACAGGGCTGGTCTGTGCTGACAAATAACCGCCCGTTACCGCAGCGTGAACCAACATATCTAAATCTGGTTCGACAATGTGGATTTTGCCTTGGTTGATTGTGTCGACAGCCCGTTGATTAACGTCAACGCCCAGTACACGAACTTTACGTGAAGCCAGCATCGCTGCTGTAGGTAACCCGATATAGCCTAAACCAATGACTGAAACAGTCTTTAACATAGCGTCACTCCAATTGCTTGCTACTTTTGCTGACATAATACCATAGCTTATTCTGATGAGTGCAGTCAGCTTTTGGCTAATATGCGTTATTTTGCTGATTGCCAGCTGAACGTACTCTAGCTCTTATGCGTTGGTAATGTCATGATAGTGTGAAATTAAGTGCTGTTTGGAGTTGGCAGTGAAAGATTTTATTGAACCATTTTTGTATCCCCATAATTTATTCTTATGGGCCTTTCTGATTGCGGTGCTGCGCTATCGTAAATTTGGCTTGTTGTTATTGCTGATCTGGTTTTATGCCTTTGGTAATACCTATTTAGCAAACCAAGTTCGGGAGTGGTATGGAACTGCCATTAGCACGGATGAAGTCAGTCGCGATTTTAAAGGCAATTATATTGTTCTCGGATGCGGTGGGGATGCAGAAAATCTCCCGGACTGTGCGAAAAGCCGTCTAGATCAGTTAGTGAAATTGAGTTTTGGTCGCGAAGATAATTTTACTGTGCATATGACCACGTTATATTGCCAACCCTATGTCGACTATTTGCGCTCTCGTATTCAAGCAAATGCAACTCTTGATTGTTTCCACGGTGGAGCCACAACTTACCACGAGTTTTATACATTATCACAGCGCTTAGATCCGACCATTCCATTGGTTTTTGTCAGTAGCGATTACCACGCATTTAGAGTAAAAAAATTGGCAGGCCAATATCAATTTGCTGCCACTGTGTTTGCGGCGCCAAGCTCGACATTTAGGCCGGTGAACTGTGGCAAAGGTTGTTTCCTCACGGTGAATTTGTCGAACTACGATTTATTCGCCAAATTAACCGCGGAAATGTCCAGTTTCTATGTGTATGACTTAACTCGCGGCTGGACAGATTGGTACAAACAACCTTCTGGTGGTTAAGCTGCATTAGCTCATTTGCAAAAAAAAACCGCGGAATCGCGGTTTTTTTATGGCTCATATCAAGCTTAGGTTGTCCGTTGCTTGTTTGAATTACTTACCGCCACGCTCAATGATTTCTTGTGCCATTAAGTCGGCAACTTCATTGGTCGGTTTACCTTGGGCATCAGCGCGTTGGAAGATGTTTAACAAGGTATCGTAGATTTCCAAAACTTTGGCAGTAGATTCGTCAGCATTGTAGCCTTCAGCGCGCATTTCTAAATACACGTTGATGATGCCACCAGCGTTAATGACATAGTCTGGGGCATACAGAATGCCTTTTTGCCGCAGGATTTCGCCGTGACGCTGTTCTTTCAACTGGTTGTTGGCACAGCCAGCGATGATTTGGCATTTAAACTGCTCAATTGTTTGATCATTGATAGTTGCACCCAAAGCGCATGGTGCATAGATATCGCAAGTTTGGCTGTAAATTTCATCTAAACCAACAGCAGTAGCGCCAAATTGAGCAACAGCGCGACTGACCGCGTCTTGATTGATATCGGTAACAATTAAGCGTGCACCTTCTTTATGCAGGTATTCACATAAATAGAAACCGACGCTGCCTAAACCTTGAATTGCAACAGTTTTGCCTTCCAGAGAATCATTGCCAAACTTGTGTTTAGCCGCAGCTTTAAGACCTTTATATGTCCCTAACGCGGTAAATGGTGCTGGGTTGCCACTTTTACCTTCGAGGCCTGCGACATATGGTGTTTCTTTATTGACGATTGAAATATCGGCAGTGGTGATGTTTACGTCTTCTGCGCTGACGTAACGACCGCTTAAAGAGTGCACGTATTGACCAAATTTGCGAAATAACGCTTCTGATTTGATTTCTTTAGCATTACCGATAATCACTGATTTGCCACCGCCCAGTGGTAAACCTGCCATAGCGTTTTTATAGGTCATGCCACGCGACAGACGTAATACATCCACTAACGCATCTTCGTCAGCGACATAGTCCCACATCCGGCATCCGCCGACTGCAGGGCCTAACTTGGTGCTGTGAATGGCAATAATGGCTTTTAATCCAGTGGTTTTGTCGCTGCAAAACACGACTTGTTCGTGGTTGTCAAATTCAGGGTGGTTAAATACTGCCACTTTGTGGTACTCCATTATGGTTTTTGCGGTGTAGGGCCGGCTTTTTTCGCGGCGCAATTTACCATTTTGTCTTCACAAGTGCCAGAAATCTGCAAAAATAGTCACTGGTCTGCCCAGCTGATTGTCGACAATTTAACTTGATAGTTGCTAATTTTCGGGGGCTAGAATAAAGTGCCTGCAGCACAATTTTCGCAAGGTTAAAGATCATGGAACAGCAAAAAAACACCGCCGCAAAACCAATGACGGAAGCAGAAACCCAAGAGTGGGTCAGATTGCAATTTCAGCGGGCAAATCTGCATTTAGCGGAACAAGGTATCGTTATGGAGTCAGTTGCCGTTGCTGAATCCCGTTATTTGCCACCGTTAATTGCCGTGTGGAAAATCCATGGCTTGAATAAGAATGTGGTTTGGGCAATCAGCGGCGATGTGCCGGTTGATTATTTGCCAGTTGCTGTTGCGGCGGATGCCCGTGAAGCGATTAAGCATTTCTCTTACCGCTGGCAAATGAAAGCTCAGCAAATTATGGATAACGGCATCTCCGATCAAACTAGTGCAGATTACGTCCAGTTGTTAGTCGGTCGCGCCAACATGCTTTATGATTTGTCCGAGTCAGAAACTTTGTGGCAAGCCAAAGCATAATTTGTGGCAAGCCAGGGCATAAAAAAAGGCTGTCCGGTTTTCTGGACAGCCTTTTTTAATCACCGAGTACTTATTCAATAAAGTACCAATAGCCAAGGTTAATCAATTGGGTCAACAATTGCAGTTTTTCCGGATCGTGGGCAAATTCTGCTGCCGTCGCTTGGTCCAGTACGGTTAATTCTGATAGCTGCAATACGGTTCGTTTCGCAGATGATGGTAATACGATGGTCATACCGTTAATAAACAATTGGATATCGCTATCTTCCTGCTCTTGGATATAACAC
This sequence comes from Gammaproteobacteria bacterium, assembly GCA_017302255.1. GTDB lineage: Bacteria > Pseudomonadota > Gammaproteobacteria > Enterobacterales > Alteromonadaceae > Pararheinheimera. The sequence goes on from JAFLDV010000014.1 coordinate 49,841, forward strand.
ACTCGCAAGCCACCTAACCGCGCCAACACCGAACCTTCTTCCAAATATTCAGCAATTTCGTCGGCGTTATAGTGCGGATCTGGCTCTGTTGCATCTAAATCATGTTTTGCATGGGTAATGTAGCTGCCAAAATAACTCGCGAGGAGTTTAGGATCATCAATCAAGCCTTGCAGTAAACTACGAACTTGTTGCAAATCTTGGCCAGTAATAGCACCGATATTGGCACTAAGCTGGCGATTTTGGTCGGTGTAACGGACGCCTTGTATTTCATTTTCAATTAGATAATCGGCAAGACCAGTTAACAAATCTTTTTGCGCAGGTGCTCGGAATCCAACTGAATAGTTTAAACTTGCGTCGACCGAAATGCCATCATGCGGGCACCCTGGTGGGATATACAGAATATCGCCAGGTTCGGTAATGACGTTAATGCAATCGACGAAAGGACTCACTTGCAGTAATCGTGGGTGCGGGCAAAGTGACGTTAAGCTGGCATCTGGCATGCCGACACGCCAATGGCGTTTGCCAAGGCCTTGAATGATAAATACATCATATTGATCAAGGTGAGGACCAACACCACCGCCTGGCGTAGAATAGCTAATCATCAAATCGTCAATTCGCCAGTTCGGAATAAACCGAAATGGTTCGATGAGTGCGGCAGATTCTAGATGCCAATGGTCGACGGCTTGCACCAGTAGGGTCCAGTTTTGTTCGCCCCACTGGGCATAGTCTTCAAATGGACCGGTTTCTAAAAGCCATTGTTCGCCTTGTCTAGCAACAATACGCGATTCGATTTCTTCTTCAGCGGCTAGACCAGCAAGCTCGTCTGGAGTAATCGGATCTTGAAAATTGGCAAAGCCGCCTTTTAATACCACAGGCTTTTTCTGCCAGTATTCGGCTAGAAACTGCTCAATAGTTAAATCGTTGAGATGGAGCTGATACATAATTAATGTCCTGCATGAAAAAGGGCGGTTGAAACCGCCCTGATTAGCCTGAGCTTAGTTGAGACTATCAACCAAAGCGATAGCAGCACCCAGATAATTATCTGGACGGAACAGCTTCATTTCAGCTTTCACGGTCTCAGGTAAATCTAAGTTGTCGATAAACACATGTAAATCTGCTGGAGTAATGCGTTTACCGCGCGTCAACTCTTTCAGTTTCTCGTACGGCTTTTCAATACCATATCGACGCATCACAGTTTGCACTGGCTCTGCCAACAACTCCCAGTTTTGATCTAACTCAGTTAATAAGTTAGCTTCGTTAACTTCAAGTTTGCTGATGCCTTTTAAAGTGGCATGGTAGGCGATTAAGCAATAACCAAAACCGATACCTAAATTGCGCAGCACTGTCGAGTCAGTTAAATCACGTTGCCAACGTGATACTGGCAGTTTTGTCGCCAAGTGATGGAAGATTGCATTGGCGAGGCCCAAGTTACCTTCTGAGTTTTCAAAATCGATCGGGTTTACTTTATGCGGCATGGTTGATGAGCCGATTTCGCCTGCGATGGTTTTTTGCTTGAAATGACCTAAGGCAATGTAACCCCAAACGTCACGGTCGAAATCCAGCAGAATGGTGTTAAAACGTGCAACAGCATCGAATAATTCCGCAATGTAATCATGTGGTTCGATTTGTGTTGTGAAAGCGTTCCATTCCAAACCTAATGAAGTGACGAAAGTCTCAGAAATTTGGTGCCAGTTCAGCTGAGGATACGCCGAAATGTGAGCGTTGTAGTTGCCCACAGCGCCGTTAAACTTGCCGAGCATTGGCACTTTGGCGATTTGGTCACGTTGGCGTTTTAAGCGGATGTACACGTTCGCCATTTCTTTGCCTAAAGTCGTTGGCGAAGCTGGTTGACCGTGAGTCCGAGCCATCATTGGAATTGTTTTATAACGAACTGCTAAGTCTTTGATGTTCGATAACAATTGATCGCAAAGTGGCAACAGCACTTGTTCGCGAGCCGTGCTCAGCATTAAGCCGTGCGATAAATTGTTGATGTCCTCAGAGGTACAGGCAAAGTGAATAAACTCGCTGATGGCAGCCAATTCAGCATTGTTAGCCACTTTTTCTTTAAGTAGGTATTCAACAGCTTTAACGTCATGGTTGGTGGTTTTTTCGATGTCTTTAACCCGTTGTGCGTCTGCTAAACTGAAATTGTCGACAATTTCGTTTAATAGTTGATTTGCTTCAGCACTTAGCGGTGGGACTTCGGCGATACCAGCAATGCCTGCCATCTGTTGCAGCCAACGCACTTCCACCGTGACACGAAACTTGATCAGGCCAAATTCACTGAAAATGTCCCGCAATTCGACGGTACGAGCACCATATCGTCCATCAACTGGCGAAATAGCGGTTAATGCATTGAGTTCCATGAAGACTCCTAAGGTTAAGCTAATTGTTGTAAAACGGATTTTGCTTCCTGTAACAGCGCTTTGCGCTTAAGGATAAAATGGTAACGATGGCCGCCAGCTTGGCGCCATAACACCGCTGCACGTAAAGCCGCGAGCAATAAAGCACGGATCTTTTGTTGCACCAGCGGTTGTTTTAACTGTTCAGGTTGTCCGGCGATTTGGATTCGATTACCAAGGCCGCTAATGTTATCGACATAAATGTCGGCCAAAGTGGCGATAATATTGTCGTCGGTGATTTGAAAATGCAGTAGTTGCTGTTGCAGCCGCTCGATCCGTTTACCTACCGTCGCCAAGGTATCAGCTGATTTCGCTAAGAGTCGTTCGAGGCGCAACACCGCCATTTCATAGCGGATAAGTTCCATATCTTTCTTTGGCGAATCACCGAGCTGAGCGAACAAAATGTGGTAACCAGTGCTTAAATGCTCCAAACGGCCACCGTAAACATCCAACGCTTCTGTTGGGTTTTGTTCGGCAATACTTTGCAGACAAACTCTCAAATCCTGTTGGCTAAATTCAGACTTTTCTTCGCCGCGAGCCAGTATTTGAACTTGTCGAATACATTGGCATAGCGCCGCAAGAGCTAAAGTCTGTGTTGCGATTTGTTGCTGCATCAGTTTAATGCCTCATCAATTATGCCGCCGCCCAAGCAGACTTCATTGAGATAAAATACCGCCGATTGACCTGGGGTTACTGCTTTTTGCGGTTCATCGAACCAGACTTTGACGCGGCCATTGTCAAGATGTGTCAAAGTGCAGCTGATATCATGTTGGCGATAACGGGTTTTCACCGTACAGCGCAGGGTATCAGTTGGGCCGGTGCGGTCAACCCAATGCAATTGGTCAGCGACCAAACCGTGCGAAAGTAGGCTAGGGTGGTCATGGCCTTGCGCCACAATCAAATGGTTATTCACTAAATCTTTCGCAACCACATACCAAGGATCATCACCGCCATCTTTCAGACCGCCAATACCAAGGCCTTTGCGTTGGCCTAATGTATGGTACATCAAACCCTCATGTCGACCGATGGTGTGGCCATCAACTGTGACGATGTCACCAGGTTGTGCTGGCAAATACTTTTGCAGGAAATCTTTGAATTTACGCTCGCCGATAAAACAAATACCGGTTGAGTCTTTTTTATTGTGAGTAATCAGGCCTTGTTGCTCAGCGATAGCTCGCACCAAAGGTTTTTCCAAATGGCCCACTGGGAATAACGTTTGCGCGATATGTTGTTCGCCGATGGTATACAAGAAGTAACTTTGGTCTTTGTTGGTGTCTAAACCACGCAATAATTGCCAATGGCCATCAACTTCTCGGCGCTGCACATAGTGGCCTGTGGCTATATAATCAGCACCTAATGCTTCGGCTGCAAATTCAAGAAATGCCTTAAATTTGATCTCTTTATTGCACATAATGTCAGGATTTGGCGTACGACCTGCTTTGTATTCCTCGAGGAAATATTCAAAAACATTGTCCCAATACTCTGCCGCAAAGTTAACCTTGTGCAGTTTGATGCCGAGGGTATCGCAGACTTGTTGTGCGTCTTTTAAATCTTCAGCAGCCGCACAATATTCATCATTGTCGTCTTCTTCCCAGTTCTTCATAAACAGGCCTTCAACCTGATAGCCTTGCTGGATCAACAAGTAGGCTGAGACTGATGAATCAACGCCGCCGGACATACCGACAATGACTTTTTTGGAGCTGTTTTCTGACATTACTTACACTTCAAGCAAAAAATTGAGCGCGGATTATAGCACGACTTTCCGTCAAGACGCATGTATGACAACGGCAACTTTTTACATGGATGCATTTATCACATTAAATAGTTTTAGCGATTATTGAACATGCTCACGAGCGGGCGAATTAAATCTAGCGATAATACGGGTCCGGTCTGGAAGTTATGAATAGCGTCAGCAACCAATTGGCTGCGCAGTGGTTTATCCGCTAACTCCCTTGCTGTTAACCAATGCAGAGCAAGAATGTCAGGATCTTGCGGTTGATGCGGCATTGGGGCTGTAGCTAATTCAAATACAAAATTTATCCGAAAATAAAATTCGCCATTAGCGGCGTGTAACTGTGAAATACCTAACCAGCCGGTAGGGGTTAAGTTTAAACCGGTTTCTTCCAAAAGCTCACGACTGACAGCTTGCAACAGATCTTCGCCGGCTTCGACATGGCCAGCAGGTTGGTTATAAACCAATTTACCACTAAATTTGTCGCGTTCTTCGACGAACAAAAACTGTTGATTAAAATGCACAACAGCAGCAACAGTGAGATGAAGCCCTGAACGATCCATGCCAGTTTCCAATAATAAAGTGGGTTCAACGTTTTAACATGAACTTGGCGGCTTGCCCACGCTAGAACTTTGGATTTGCCGATTTTTTCTGCAGATTAGCTATTTTTAACGTTTCCACTCAAGTGGTCGGGCCACCAACGGTTTTTCTTCATCTCAGAAGGTTGTACTATAAGCCTGTGTTATTTAAATAATTTCCAGATCTGAAATGCGCGACAAATGTGGCTTTAGCTTGGTTGGTTTATCGCTGTTGCTACTACTTTCTTGCAAAGATGGCTGGTAAACTTGCACTCCGAATGAAGTCAACACAGCAGCACGGCTTTCGATGTTGCGCGGTTTAGGCTTACAGCCGTTGTATAACAGGAATAGATATGACCACTGAAACTTCAAAAATTATTTATACCAAGACCGACGAAGCGCCGGCTTTGGCAACTTATTCATTTTTGCCAATTGTACAAACTTTCGCTGCAGCAGCCGATGTCGTTGTCGAGACTCGCGATATTTCTTTAGCTGGCCGCATTATCGCGGTATTTCCTGAGTTCCTGACCGAAGATCAACGTCAATCGGATGCCTTAACAGAACTTGGCGAGTTGGCAAATCAGCCAGAAGCGAACATGATCAAGCTGCCAAATATCAGCGCATCAGTTCCACAATTAAAAGCTGCGATTAAAGAATTACAGTCACAAGGTTTTGCGCTGCCTGATTATCCAGAAGAAGCGAAATCTGATTTAGAGAAAGACGTGAAAGCACGTTACGACAAAATCAAAGGTTCTGCCGTTAACCCAGTCTTACGGGAAGGTAACTCAGACCGTCGTGCGCCGTTATCAGTCAAACAATACGCTCGGAAAAACCCGCATTCAATGGGCGCTTGGCGCGCAGATTCTAAATCACATGTCGCGCACATGACTTCTGGTGATTTCTACGGTAGCGAGCAGTCAGTGACTTTAGCTGCCGCCGGTGCTGTGAAAATCCAACAAGTAATGGCCGATGGTTCGGTAAAAGTTTTAAAAGAAAAAACTTCAGTTTCTGCCGGTGAAATTATTGATGCTTCAGTAATGAGCAAAGCTGCACTACGTGATTTCTTAGCAACAGAAGTGGCAGACGCAAAAGCTAAAGATGTGCTGTTCTCAGTGCACTTAAAAGCAACCATGATGAAAGTTTCTGATCCAATTATGTTTGGTCATGTAGTCACGGTATTTTTTGCTGATCTGTTCACTAAGCATGCCGCACTGTTCGCTGAACTTGGCGTTGATGTTAACAATGGTTTTGGTGACTTGCTGGCTAAAATCCAGACGTTACCAGCCGAGAAAAAAGCTGAAGTTGAAGCCGACATCGCTGCTGCCTATGCCAATGCTCCTGCGGTTGCAATGGTTAACTCGGATAAAGGTATCACCAACTTACACGTGCCAAGTGATGTGATCATCGATGCGTCAATGCCTGCAGCTATTCGTAGTTCAGGCCAGATGTGGGATGCTCAAGGTAAACTGAAAGACACTAAGTTCGTTATTCCTGACCGCTGCTACGCCGGTGTTTACGCTGAAACTATCAACTTCTGTAAAGCCAACGGCGCTTTTGATCCAAAAACCATGGGCTCAGTGCCAAACGTTGGTTTAATGGCGCAAAAAGCGGAAGAATACGGTTCACACGATAAAACATTCGAAATCCAAGCCAAAGGCGTGGTGCAAGTTGTTGATGCTGCAGGCACGGTGTTGATGTCGCATGATGTTGAAGCGGGCGATATTTGGCGGATGTGCCAAGCGAAAGACGCGCCAATTCAAGATTGGGTGAAATTAGCGGTTTCTCGTTCACGTTTATCGGCAACTCCAGCAGTATTCTGGTTGGATGCAAACCGTGCCCACGATGCGCAAATCATCAAAAAGGTAGAAACTTACCTGAAAAATTTTGATACCACTGGTTTGGACATTCAGATCATGTCGCCAGAAGCGGCAACTCGTCATACGTTAGCGCGAATTAAAGCTGGCCAAGACACTATTTCTGTTACCGGTAACGTGTTGCGTGACTATTTAACGGACTTGTTCCCAATCCTCGAATTGGGTACCAGCGCGAAAATGTTGTCAATTGTGCCATTGATGAATGGTGGCGGCCTGTTTGAAACTGGTGCTGGCGGTTCAGCGCCAAAACACGTTGAGCAATTTATCGAAGAAAACCACCTGCGTTGGGATTCTTTGGGTGAGTTCTTAGCTTTAGCGGCGTCGCTTGAACATTTAAGTCAAGTGAGCGGCAATGCGCGTGCGCAAGTGCTTGCAGACACGCTAGATGCGGCAACAGCCAAATTCTTGGACAACGACAAGTCACCAACCCGTAAACTGGGTCAATTAGACAACCGTGGTAGCCATTTCTACTTAGCGTTCTATTGGGCGGAAGCTCTGGCTGCGCAAACAAAAGATCTGGATCTACAAAGCCGTTTCGCAAAATTGGCAACAACACTTGCCACTAATGAACAAACCATCGTTCATGAACTGAACTCAGTTCAAGGTAAAACAGTAGATATCGGCGGTTACTACCGTCCAGATGATGCTAAAGCGACAGCGGCAATGCGTCCAAGCGCAACCTTTAATGCGGCATTAGCTGCAGTCTAAATACGAAGTTTTACCTTCGTTCTATAGAAAACCCCGACTTCACGTCGGGGTTTTTGTTTGTAAGCGTCAAGCAATGTAACAGCGCAACTAGCCGGCGAAAGCGCATTGTGCGAACGAGAACCGAATGCGGAAGCTAAAATTCGAATACCATGGTCGGTTTTTTTTGGTGAATTTTCGTTGGTGGGGGCGTTTAAAAGTAGGTGTGCGGCGACGCAAGGTAACACGGGTTCGAAAATAAATGTGATTAGCGCGAAACGCGTTCAAAGAAGAACGGAATTATCAGCTTATTTCAATCAAAGCATGGTCAAGCTAAAGCGCGGAAGCATGTTCAAAGACGGCGTAAAAGCATATCCCAAAACAGCGCGAAAGCATGTTCAATCTAGTGCATGATGGAAATTACTCGATATAAAAAGCAAAACGGTCTGACCAATAGGGGTGGTGCATGACCGCTTGTTCTTCATTCGGGAAAAGTCCTGTATACATTTTCCCGAGATGTTCTGGGCTTATTCGGCTTTTTCACCATCAGGCAGCGCAATATTAATTGCGTGTAAGCCTTTTGGACCTTCCGATAGCTCGAAGGTAACATCTTGACCAGCTTTCAGGGTACGGTACCCGTCCATGCTGATGGTTGAGTAGTGTGCGAAGATATCTTCGTCACGACCATCTTCACGAATAAAACCGAATCCTTTGGCATTATTGAACCATTTTACTTTACCAGTAGCCATACTACTTACTTCCTTCTCTTAGTTAGCTAAATTCTGTATTCTACAATCTATCAATCAAAGCTTGATGAAGCTCCATGTCTTACTGTAGATAATTTGTGCAACTAGTCAAGTTTTTTACAGAAGTTCGGACCACTTGAAAACAAGCGAAATCAACACAACATCCTTTGATGGATTTAACAGGCGTGACTATAGTTTATGAGCGGCAGCAAACACACAGACGGACAAGCGGATGGTTTGGCAGAACTGATACGTCAGCGGGTGGAACCGCCATCGATGTACAAGGTGGTTTTACACAACGACGACTACACGCCAATGGATTTCGTTATCGATGTTTTAACTCGCTTTTTTAACATGCAGTACGAGAAAGCTAGTGAAATCATGTTGCAGGTGCATTACGAAGGCAAAGCGGTTTGTGGTGTATTTACCGCAGGCATTGCCGAAACCAAAGTGCAGCAAGTCAGCACATACGCAAAAGAACATGAACACCCTCTGCTCTGTACTATGGAAAGAGCGTGATCGGAGTTTCAGCTTTTTTGACTCAGGTGGATTAGGAGTAGTCTTATGTTGAATAAAGATCTTGAGTTAACGCTGAATCTGGCGTTTCGGTTTGCCCGAGAGCGCCGGCACGAGTATATGACAGTTGAGCATTTATTACTGGCTTTGCTCGATAACCCGTCAGCGGGTGAAGCATTAAAATCTTGTGGCGCTAATATTGAGCGCTTACGGACTGAATTATCTAATTTTATTGACTCGACGACCCCGTTAATTCCGGATGGCGATTTGGATAGAGATACTCAACCAACGCTCGGTTTTCAACGGGTTTTGCAACGTGCGGTATTCCACGTGCAATCTTCTGGCAAATCAGAGGTCAGTGGTGCGAACGTTTTAGTGGCTATTTTCAGTGAGCAAGAATCACAAGCCGTGTTCCTGCTGAAAAAAATCGATATTAATCGCTTAGATATCGTTAACTACATTTCGCATGGTGTGATCAAAGCCGACAAACTTGAGCAAAATGACGAGCAAAGCGGTGAAGAGGGCTCAGAACTCGGCATTGAAGAAAACCGCTATCTGGAAAATTTCACTGCAAATTTAAATGTTTTAGCGAAAAATGGCCAAATCGATCCGTTAGTTGGTCGTGACATGGAACTCGAGCGAACCATTCAAGTACTGTGTCGCCGGAAAAAGAATAATCCGCTACTTGTTGGTGAAGCTGGTGTGGGGAAAACCGCCATTGCTGAAGGCTTAGCTTATCGGATTGTGCAAAACCAAGTGCCTGATGTGATTGCCAATGCCACGATTTATTCATTGGACATGGGCGCATTGCTGGCGGGGACTAAATATCGCGGTGATTTTGAAAAACGCTTGAAGTCGTTACTGAAAGAAATCGAGCGCGAAAAAGATGCGGTGTTATTTATCGACGAAATTCACACGGTGATCGGTGCAGGTGCAGCGAGCGGCGGGGTGATGGATGCCTCGAATTTAATTAAACCGCTGTTATCGAGTGGCCGCTTACGTTGTATTGGTTCGACAACTTACCAAGAATTTAAAAGTATCTTCGAGAAAGATACGGCCTTAGTGCGTCGTTTCCAAAAAATCGATGTGACTGAGCCGAGTGTTGATGACACAACGCAAATTCTGCTTGGTCTAAAAGAGCGTTATGAAGCGCACCATGGTGTGCGTTATACGCAAAAAGCGCTGCGTGCCGCTGCTGAATTATCGGCTAAATACATCAACGAGCGTCATCTGCCGGATAAGGCCATTGACGTTATTGATGAAGCTGGTGCCAGCCAACGTTTATTGCCGGCGTCTAAACGCAAGAAAGTAATAAACGTGCCTGAAATCGAACATATCATCGCCAAGATGGCTCGTATTCCAGAGAAATCTGTGTCGGCATCTGATAAAGACGTGCTGGCGAATCTTGACCGTAATCTCAAGCTGGTGGTCTTCGGCCAAAATGCGCCAATTGACGCGCTAACAGCGGCAATTCGCTTGTCACGCTCTGGGCTTGGCAACGAAGAAAAACCAATTGGTAATTTCTTATTTGCTGGTCCAACTGGTGTCGGTAAAACTGAAGTTACCAAACAATTAGCGCGGATCATGGGTGTTGAGCTGTTGCGGTTTGATATGTCGGAATACATGGAACGTCATGCCATTAGTCGACTGATTGGTGCACCACCAGGTTATGTAGGGTTTGAGCAAGGCGGTTTGTTAACTGATGCCGTGTCGAAACATCCGTATTCGGTTGTGCTACTCGATGAGATTGAGAAGGCCCACAGTGACATCTACAACATTTTGTTGCAGGTGATGGATCATGGCACTCTGACGGACAATAATGGCCGCAAAATCGATTTCAGAAACGTTGTGTTGGTGATGACCACTAACGCCGGGGTACAAGAGACAGTTCGTAAAACCATTGGCTTTAAACAGCAAGATCACAGCCACGATGCGTTAGCGGAAATCAACCGGACTTTCAGCCCGGAATTCCGTAACCGTTTAGATGGGATCATTTGGTTCCAACATTTATCACGCGATATCATTTTGCAAATTGTCGATAAGTTTGTTTGCGATTTGCAGGTTCAGCTTGATAAAAAACAAGTGGTTATGGAACTGAGTCCAACCGCCAGACAGTGGCTTGCTGATAAAGGTTACGATCCAGCAATGGGCGCGCGGCCGATGGGCCGAGTTGTCCAAGAACAGTTGAAGAAACCGTTAGCGAATGAAATCTTATTTGGCCGGTTAGTCAGTGGTGGGGAAGTTCGAGTTGATTTATTAAATGATGAATTAACTTTTGACTACCAGGAGTCAGCAGTAGTCGCTTAAGCTGCTGCTGATTTTTAGTTAAACAAAAACCCGGCATGGCCGGGTTTTTGTTGACTAGAAGTCTATAACTTCAAGCCTTAGTCCATTAGCGTTGACGGAAAACGATACGACCTTTGGTTAAATCGTAAGGCGTCAACTCAACGGTGACCTTGTCACCAGTCAGAATACGGATATAGTTCTTGCGCATTTTTCCTGAAATATGCGCGATGACCACGTGACCGTTTTCGAGTTCGACCCGGAACATTGTATTTGGCAAGGTGTCCAAAATTGTGCCTTGCATCTCAATCACGTCTTCTTTCGCCATGCAGCGTACGAGCCCCTTCAGAATTATAGAAATTTAAACCGGAAAAAAACTGCGCAGATTGTGCCGAAATCGCGCGGATAAGTAAAGCGACAACACGCTTTTTAAGCAAATGATTGCCAAATACCTGCACAAAGTCGCTGTTGTGGCCGAAATTTGCTTTTATAAGACATCTTTGGCGAGCCATCGACCCAATAACCGAGATATAAAAATTCCCAGTTCTGTTGTTGGCATAGCTGATTTGCGCCAAGCACCGCTAAAGTTCCGAGGGAAAAATCGCTTTCAGGCTCGAAAAAGCTATAAACCAGTGAAATACCGTCCGACACGTGATCTAAAATCATGGCTCCGACCAATTGCTCGCCAAGGTATTGTTCAAAAACGCTGACTTTTAACCAGTTACAATCGAGTAACTGCTGCAAGTGGCTTATTGCAGCAGGGAACATGACACCATCGGAATGCCGAGCTGCTATGTAGCGTTGGTAGAGATCAAAATAAACGGAAGCATCTGGTGATTGCTGCCAATGCCAACGCCAACCAGCTTTTTCTGCACGATTTAACTGCCGTTTTTGCGATGCTGACAGCCTGAATTCCGAACTTGCCAATCTGACCGATTGGCAGGCTTGGCAACTTGGACAGTAAGGCCGATACAGCTGAGCGCTACTTCGACGAAAGTTATAACGCATCAACTGCAAGTATAAATCGGCGGACAGCGGCTGCTCTGGCAGGGTAAACACCAAGCGTTCTTGGGTATCATTCAGATAATTGCATGGATGAAGGTCGGTAATCGCAAGTTGTAAACTTTCCGACATCAGTTTAACTCCTCACTGGACCATGCTAGTGCTCGAGGCTGCCACATTTCAGTTGGTACAGACCAATCGCGCCGTTTGACCAAAAGCGCCAAGTATTCGTTTTTGGGTAATGGCATTGCACCCATCTGCAACAAAAATGGATTTGGCATCTGACAATCTATCAAACCGTCAGTATAGCGACTCAGATGATGTTGCAACATAATCAACGCAAATTTGGCTGCGTTAGGCACCAAATTGAACATAGATTCACCGCAGAACAAACTGCCGATTTGTAAGCCATAACAACCGCCGACTAAGCTGTCGTCACTCCAGACTTCAATACTATGTGCGATGCCCAATTCATGGAGTTCACCATAGGCCTGTTGCATACAAGGTTGGATCCAAGTGCCAGTAGTTTGCAGACGTGTTTGTGCGCACTGCGCCATCACATCGTTAAAACTATGGTTGCAGGTGAATCTAAAATTATGTTTCTTAAGCGCTTTTTTTAAACTTCGCGAAAGCTGCAAGCTATGTGGGGCAAACACTGCGCGGGTAGAGGGCGACCACCATAACAACGGGTCATCTTCGTTAAACCAAGGAAAAATCCCTTGGCGATAAGCATTTATAAGTCGAGTCGGCGATAAATCTCCCCCCATTGCCAAGAGGCCATCGGGGGAGGTTAGCGCTTTACGCGGATCGGGGAATACTTGATGATCCGCGCTAAGTTCCGTTAGCCAAATAGGCACTTGGCTTATTTATCCAAAGCGTCCAAGTAACGCTCAGCATCTAATGCTGCCATACAGCCAGTACCGGCCGAAGTGATTGCTTGGCGATAGATATGGTCCGAGACATCACCGGCAGCGAACACACCAGGGATGCTGGTTTGTGTGGCATTGCCTTCAATGCCACTTTTCACCACCAAATAGCCGCCATTCATTGCCAATTGACCGGCAAAAATATCAGTATTTGGTTTGTGACCGATAGCGATAAAGACGCCATGCACAGCAACTTGCTCTTCAGCTTCGCCTTTGGTTGAGGCTAAACGAACCCCAGTCACACCCATGTCGTCGCCTAACACTTCAGCCAGTTCACGATGCGTGTGCAGTACGATGTTGCCATTAGCGACTTTAGCGTTTAAACGGTCGATCAGGATTTTCTCAGCCTTGAACGTATCACGGCGGTGTACTAAATGTACTTCTGCGGCGATATTAGACAGATATAACGCTTCTTCAACAGCTGTGTTACCGCCGCCGACCACAACAACCTTTTGATTGCGATAGAAAAAGCCATCACAAGTCGCGCAAGCAGAAACACCACGACCGCTGTAAGCTTGTTCAGAGTCTAAGCCTAAGTATTTTGCCGAAGCACCAGTGGCGATAATCAACGCATCACAGCTATAGCTGCCATTGTCGCCGGTTAATAAAAACGGTTTTTGCTGCAAATTGACGGTGTGGATGTGGTCGAACACGATTTCCGTGTTAAAGGTTTCGGCATGTTCACGCATCCGTTCCATTAATGCCGGTCCAGTCAGACCATGCGGATCACCTGGCCAGTTTTCAACTTCAGTCGTGGTGGTCAATTGACCACCTTGTTGCATACCAGTAATCAACACTGGATTTAAATTGGCGCGAGCAGCATAAACCGCAGCGGTATAGCCAGCAGGGCCCGAGCCGAGAATTAACAGTCGGCTGTGTTTAGGATTAGACATGAAGATCTCCGAAAACAAGATGAAAAAGATGCAGATAAGTTGTGGGCGATTTTAGGGGATTGCAATGGTAAGCGAAAGGAAAACCACGAAATTAATTGCAGCTCACTGTAAAGTCTTCTGTGCTGTGCTATGTTAGCTGCATTAGTAAGCCGCGATTTTTCTTCACGAACCATGCTGCGGCCCGAGCTAAATATTCAGGGTGGAGGTTATTCTGAGTCTGCGAGTTAGCCGATATGTCATTGGTTCCTTCTCTTTTCTGTTAGCGCTGCTGTTTTGTGTGCAAGCGTTGGCATTCCAAGATTTCAAGCGAATTGGGGTCGGTGATGGGCTGCCAAATGCCACCATTTATAGTGTCACCCAGGATAGTCACGGTTATATATGGTTAACTTCAACCAACTCTGGATTGCTGCGTTTTGACGGCTATCAGTTTGCCGAATTTCAAGTGCTTACCCCCGAAGAAAAAAAACAGCTTGGTTCACAAGATGTTGGTTACCTCTTAATAGACCGCAAAAAAAACATGTGGGCCGGTACTTGGGGCTATGGCCTTAGCCGTATCGACGGCGTCACGGGCGAGTTGACACGTTATGTGGTTGATAACAGTAACCCTGATGGCTTGGCAAGTTTGCAAATACAAACCTTAATGGAAGCGAAAGACGGTTCTATTTGGATTGGTAGTACTGGCGGACTCAATCGCATTAAACCAGATGGCAGCATGCAGCGGATCGGCGCTCCAGGCCAGCTGCGCAGCCTTGTAAGCCCTCGGGTTTGGAGTGTGGCGCAAAGCAGTGATGGCAGCATTTGGATTGGCACATCTAACGGGATGCATCGGTATACTGAACAAGACGGTTTAAGTCCGGCGATTTTGCCGTTTCCCAATGGCAAAGGGCGTGATAATGAGATCCGAGCCTTGTTTTCTAACGACGACAAAGTGTGGATCGGTAGTAGACAGGGCCTCTTTCGGTTAGACCCAAGCAGCATGCAACTCAGTTTGGTGCCATTTTTTGCCGATGGCAAAACTCCGATCATCAACGCAATTTCAGCTGATCAGCAAGGTATGTTATTACTTGGTACCTATAACGGTTTATTTCGCGTGCATCCGCAGCGCTTTGAATATCTGACATTCCGTAAACAACAATCGCTGTTACCGACAGTTAATGTGCGTTCAATTTTCCTCGACCGCTCTGGAGTGCTCTGGCTTGGCTCGCGGGAAAGTGGTTTATTTTATGCGCGGCACAGTAAATCAGCATTTACCAGCTTGGTTGATGTGATGCCAGCGGTTGCTCGCGATCCACTATCTTTTGGTGTTACCAGTGTTTATGCCGAGGGCGATGAGATTTGGCTTGGCAGTGCGGAGCATCTCTACCAGATTAATAAAACTGCTGAGACGATGCGGCGTTATGAAACTGGCGGTCGCGTTAATTCCATTAAAGCTGATGTCGACGGGGCGTTGATTGCCGCAACCGATACCGGCCTGTTTCGAGTAAACCGTGAAAAGCAAACCCTAGATCTGGTCACCGAACCCTTTGCACTGGCTAAAGGAGTTTCTGCCAATATTCGCGATCTATCTATTGAAGCCGATGGTAGTTTCTGGATTGGTCTCTGGGGCGATGGTGTGCTGCATTGGCAACCTGGGCGCGACGGTCAAGTCGGTACTGTACAAAAATATCTTAATAGCGAAATCACCAGTAAAGTCGGTGATGCTGTGCAATCGATGTTGGTTCAAGCAAACGATGTTTGGGTTGGTAGCCGTTATTCGGGAGTGTTTCGGATTGACCGAGCTACCGGCAAAGTTGGCAATATCAGCGATATCGTTGGTTCGGGATTACAGTTACCAAGCAGTGATGTGCAATGTATTGAAACCGGGCCCATCAACACAATTTTGATTTGTACTTCAAAAGGCTTAGTGGTTTACGATCCGGTGAACCATAGTCAACAACTGCTTGATAGTCGAAGCGGGCTGCCGAGCGACAATATCTTCGGTGCTTATACTGATCAGCAGCAAAATATCTGGTTGCTGTCGTCAAAAGGTCTCAGTATGAAACAAAGTGATGGCTCAAGGCTTATCACTTTTACCGAGCAAGATGGCTTGGCCGCGACTGAACTTATTTTCAAATCATTTTTTGATGATGGTGCTGGCACTTTCTACATCGGGACTATCAACGGTGTGTCTATGGTCGAACCGGCGTTGATTTGGAAGAACGACGCGGAACCGCAAATCGCCATTTCCCGCGTGTTAGTGAATAACCGTCCACTTAATTTGCTGCCGCATCGCGCGATATGGCCTGATTTGACCCTGAGCCCTTCAGACACCAGCGTAGAATTTGAATTTTCGAGTTTAGATTTCCATGATGTGATGCGTAACCAATTTATGTATCGACTGAAAGGGTTTGATGATGAGTGGATTATGCAAACCGGCAAAAGGGCTGCGTATTATTCGAACCTGCCGGTCGGCAAATACCAATTGGAAGTGCGGGGCAGTAATAACCACGGTCTCTTTAATACACTGCCGTTGACCCTTGATATTGAAGTTCTGCCAAATTGGTGGCAATACCGAGCTGTCCAGGTGTTGGCTGTGGTGCTGTTGCTGTTATTTATCCTTGGCGTGCATTTATATCGGATGCGTCACTTCCAACAAATCAACAGGCTTTTGCAAAACTCGGTGCAAGAACGGGCTAAAGCCCAGTTAATTCTAGAAACTAAAGTTGCTGAACGAACCCGCGCACTCGAAGAAAGTTCTTTGACCTTATCGCTTCGCACCAAGCAATTGGAAAAAAGCCTAAATGAAGTGGCCAAGGCGAACCGAGAGTTAACCCGTTTAGATAAACTGAAAGACGAGTTTATTTCGACTGTTTCTCACGAACTACGAACACCGTTAACTTCTATCCGCGGTGCAGTTGGCTTAATCGCCCAGCATGTCGTGGAGCCTGGCTCTGCGTCTTATGATTTGTTGGTCAATACTGCTGTGAGTAACTGCGAACGCTTGTCGCAGCTTATTAACGATTTATTAGATGTGCAAAAATTCGAGGCCGGCAAATTTGAGATCCACCGCCGCCCAATAGATTTAGCTGTGTTATGCCGTGATGCCATTCAAGGCATGGAAAGTTATGCGGTACGTTACCAAGTGAGTTTGCGTTTCCAAAGTGAACTAGAACAGCTGCAAGTCGATGCCGATGCGCTGCGGATCCGGCAAGTTATCGATAATTTGCTGTCCAATGCCGTGAAATTTTCGCGCAAAGATGGTGAGGTAACACTCAAACTTTCGATGGATGGTGCCGACGCCTTAGTTGAAGTCATTGACCTTGGTGAAGGTATTCCCGAGCAATTCCAATCGAGAATTTTTGAGAAATTTAGTCAAGCTGATGCTTCCGATAGCCGAGCCAAAGAAGGTACGGGCCTTGGCCTAACAATCTGTCGAAAAATCATTGAAAGTCATGAAGGCACTATTGGTTTCACCAGCCAAGAACAAGTCGGAACTACCTTTTGGGTGCGTTTGAAGCGACTTTAAGGCACTGAAACGACCACATCATAAAAATATCAAATATTCATCATTTATTTGTCATTTGGAACTCTTTCAGATACAGCGGTTTCTGAGTAGCTTGCTTTTAGCCGGAGCTAGCTCATACCGGCTGCTATTTGTTCAGCAATGAACTTCCCAACACTTCTTAATGATTGGATAGATCCACGATGAAACCAACGAAATTAACAACGATAAAATTCAGTAGTTTGGCATTTTGTGTGGCGATGAGTAGTCAAATTTCGGCACAAGAATACATCATTAAATATAAATCTGGCGCAACGACCACTATGGCAGGCTTTGCCAGCGCTGCAGGGGCAAAAGGTGCTACTGACCAAGGGTTTTCTGAACAAGGTGCGGCAACAATTTTACGCAACGCTCTAGTGAGTGAAGCCCGCCATGTCCCGGAGTTCAATTTCAGTGTTGCAAAGCTTAACTTAGAGCAAATCTCTGAACTTAATAACTCTGGCGCTGTTGAGTATATTGAAGTTGATGCCAAACGTTATTTATACGCAGAGTCGGTACCTTATGGCATTACCATGGTGCAGGCGCCATTAGTGAGCGATGCCTACACTAGCAACATTAAGGCTTGTATCATCGATACTGGGTACACCTTAGGTCATCCTGATTTACCAAGCAGCGGTGTCACCGGCTATGCGTTCTCTGGCCATGGTTCATGGTCAAGCGATGGCAACGGCCATGGCACCCACGTCGCTGGGACTATCGCGGCGATTGGTCGCAATAATATTGGCGTAGTCGGCGTTAACCCGTCAGCGAAGTTAGGACTGCATATCGTCAAAATCTTCAATAATTCGGGGAATTGGACCACGGCATCAAACTTAGTGACTGCGATCCAAAGCTGCAAAAATGCCGGTGCGAAAGTTGTCAACATGAGCCTTGGTGGCTCATCGTCAACCGCAACCGAACAAAATGCGTTGGCGAGTTTCTATCAAGGCGGCATGTTGCTGGTCGCTGCGGCGGGTAACGCCGGGAATAGCAGCCTGTCTTACCCCGCGTCTTATAGTTCAGTAATGTCGGTGGCTGCGGTTGATAGTAGCCGCAACCGCGCGAGTTATTCGCAGTACAACAGCCAAGTTGAAATTGCGGCGCCAGGCTCTAGCGTTTATTCAACTTACAAAAATAATAGTTATTCAACGCTTAGCGGCACTTCGATGGCGACACCGCATGTGACTGGGGTTGCCGCTTTGGTTTGGAGTCAATTCCCGTCTTGTACCCCGGCAAGGATCAGAACTGCTTTGACGGCCACCGCGCAAGATCGAGGGACCGCAGGGCGTGATGTTTATTACGGCTTTGGCATAGTGCGAGCACAAAATGCTGTGAGTTATTTGCAGACGAATGGCTGTTAGATGACAAAGCGTTGTTAAATGATAAACGCATTTGAATCATCATCTTAGATGAATAGAAAAGGGCTGTGTTCGCACAGCCCTTTTTACTACAGCGGATGTTTACTTACTAAGGCAATAACTATTGCGGTAAAACAAAGGCATAAACCGCAAAAAAATGACAAGCGCTGCCAGCCATCACAAACAAATGCCAAATTAAGTGGTGATAAGGCAATTTGCGCATGACATAGAAAATAACGCCGCCGGAATAGCAAAGACCGCCTGCTAATAACCACCAGAGACCGCCGCTAGGTACGTGCGTCGTTAGTGGGCCTATGGCCACCATCACCAACCAACCCATCACTAGATAAAGCACAAGGCTTAGTTTCTTGAATTTTAAATGGGCGACAAATTCCATGATGACCCCGGCGATTGCGATAGCCCAAATCACCAACACCAAATAGAAACCCCAGCTGTCACGCATACTAATCATGGTGAATGGTGTGTATGTTCCTGCAATCAATACGTAAATCGCCGCATGGTCTAATTTGCGCCAGCGGGCTTTGGTTTTGGCAACCAGACTGCCGTGATAACAGGCAGAGCAGGTGTATAACAAAATTAAACTAAAACCGAATAACAAAGCTGCTGCAAATTGTTGCCAATCCGCCATGCTGTGGGCTTTTTGCCAAATCAATACAGTACCGACCACACTCAATAATGCGCCAATACCATGACTAATACTGTGAGACGCTTCTTCAAACGGACGGTAACGGCTTTCTTCTATGCTCATAAACTAATTTCCAAAATCTGGTCGGGTCATCATACCACTGATGCTATGACTCTCAACAACTTCTGTGTTTCCTCTTTACGACTGAGGTAGAATAACTGCTTGTTAAAGGAGGCATTGATGCCATTACTGTTGATCCTCGGTTATGTTTGGCCCGAACCTAATTCTTCCGCTGCCGGCTGGCGGATGCTCAGTCTCATTCAAATTTATCGCCAGCAGCAATGGCGAATTGTCTTCGCAAGTCCTGCGGAATTATCGGTCCATCGTTTTGACTTAACGAGTTGGGGGATCGACGAAGTCCAAATCGAACTAAATTCTTCATCCTTTGATGAGCAACTTGCAAGCTGGCAGCCCGATGTGGTGCTGTTCGATCGCTTTATGCTCGAAGAGCAATTTGGCTGGCGGGTCGATGAAATTTGTCCAAACGCGCTGAAGCTGCTCGACAGTGAAGACCTACATTGTTTAAGAGCCGCCCGCCATCAAGCATTTAAGCAACAAAGGGCCGTGACCCGCGCTGATCTGCGTTCGGAGCTTGCGCAGCGCGAAATCGCCGCCATTTTGCGCTGTGACTTAACCCTGACCATTTCTGAGTATGAAATAGCATTGTTACAAGACGAATATTCGGTGCCAGCGAGTCAGCTGTTGTATGTGCCATTTCTAATTGAAAGAGACGAGACATTGCCGCGGGTAGAATTCGCTTTGCGGCAACATTGTTGTTTTATCGGCAATTTTCGCCATGAACCCAACTGGCAAGCGGTGTTACAACTGCGCCGCATCTGGCCGCAGATCCGTAAACAATTACCTGGGGTTGAGTTACATATTTATGGTGCTTACCCGCCGCCAAAAGCGACAGAGTTGCATGATGTGAAGCTCGGCTTTTTAGTCAAAGGTTGGGCAGATGATTCCCTGCAGGTGCTTGCCCAAAGCCGGCTTTGCCTTGCTCCAATTCCGTTTGGGGCAGGACTCAAAGGCAAATTTATCGATGCCATGCTGACCGGTACTCCCAGCGTTACCACCGCGATTGGCGCCGAAGCGATGACTGAGCCGCAGACTGGTCAGTGGTGTGGCGTGGTGGCCGAAACTGACGCCGAACTTATTGCCGCCACAGTACAGTTGTATCAGCAAGCAGACCTGTGGCATCAAGCGCAGCAGTGTGGCGATGCAATTTTGCAAAACAGATTTGCCAAAAGTGCATTGTTACCGATGATTTGGCAGCGGATGGAGCAAGTGCGGCAAGAGTTGCTGGCACATCGTTTGCAGCATTTTTTGGGTAGCATGCTAAAACATCATCATCAACGCAGTACCAAATTTATGGCGCAGTGGATTGAAGCGAAAAATAAACTAGCGCAGCAAGTGACAGAGGAACAAGCCAATGATTAGTCGTAGCGATTTAACCGATTTATTAGAAACTGAGCTTGGCTGCGCCAAGGTTCGCGACTATTGCCCAAACGGCTTGCAAGTGGAAGGTAAAGCACAGATCAGCAAAGTTGTGACTGGAGTCACCGCTTCACAAGCGCTGATTGATCATGCCATCGCCGTCGGTGCAGATGCGATTATTGTGCATCATGGCTATTTTTGGAAAGGCGAAGCACCAGAAGTCGTTGGCATGAAAAAAGTCCGACTGCAACGCTTGCTCAAACACGATATTAATTTGTTTGCTTATCATTTGCCGCTCGATATCCATCCTGTGCTTGGCAATAACGCTCAGCTTGGCCAATTGTTTGGTGTTAGCCAAGTGCGACCTGTGCTTACAGTTGAGCCGATTGGTGTGCTGCAAAGCGGCGAATTTGCGCAAAGTATGGCGCTGGCGGATGTGGCTGCATTAATCGCCAAACAACTTGGGCGTGAGCCGTTGGTGCAGGATGCTGGCATTGGCGCTGTGAAAAAACTGGCTTGGTGTAGTGGTGGCGGCCAAGGATATATCGAAGCCGCAGCGGCACTCGGCGTTGATTTATTTATTAGTGGCGAAGTCTCAGAGCAAACCATCCACTGCAGTAATGAACTCGGCATTCACTTTATTGCTGCAGGTCATCACGCGACTGAGCGCTATGGCGTCAAAGCGCTCGGCGAGTGGTTAGCGGCGAATACCGACTTAGACGTTGAGTTTATTGATATTTATAACCCGGCTTAGCTTTGCAGAATAAACCACTGCGCGATTAAGCCAAGATACTCGTACTGCGCGTAGCTGAAGCTAAGTAACGCACGTTCATTTGGCACCCAACCTTCCGGCTTATGCTCAGCGAATTTGCGGCGGATAGTAAAATCAGTTGGTGCCGCGATCGGTGTTAAGCCATATGCTTGCGCCCAGCGCATTGCTCGGGTCATATGCATTGCTGAAGTGACGAGTGCGACTTGTGAACCTTGTGCGCCAACGGTCGTACTAAGCAGCACTGGCACCACCAGCTCGGCTTCTTGTTGGGTATTAAAGGCTTGTGGATGCAGCTGGATTTGCGCAAGCGGCACGCCAAGTTGATGCGCGAAGTCACGTGCCACCAAGGTATGCTGCTGTTGTCGGTGCTTAATGTTGCCACTTAGATGCAGGGTGGCACTTGGATTTTGCTGCCAAATCCGCACAGCTTCCAACATTCGCGTCTGCGAACAAGGTTCGAGCCTGTTATAATCCGGTAAAAATTCGCTGTCGCTGTGATTGCAGCCCAGCACCCAAATATGCGAAATCGGTTGCCCGGCATATTTGGCATAAGCAAATTCAAGTGGCGCCGCGATTAAATCCACAACAGGTTTGGTGGTTGCGGTCCATAACAGCAAGAGTCCGGCGATAGTGCAAGTTTTTGCCAAGCCTGGACGGCGTTTTGCCAAAAGCATTCCCATGCAAATGAGGAAAACCAGCATAAACACTGGTGAGAAAAAGACTTTAAACGGAAATAACATTCGACATGTCCAAGAAATCTACTGATCGCAATTTTGACAGCATCGCGGCGAAATTCCAGCAGAATATTTATCAGACCAGCAAGGGCCGCTTGCGTCAGTTGGTGCTGCAACGCGATTTAAGCGAACTACCAGATTTGGCAACATCAACGCGGGTTTTGGACATTGGCGCCGGGCAAGGACAATTGGCGTTATGGCTTGCCGCGCAAGGCCACCAAGTGCATTTGACCGACGTTTCTGGCGAAATGCTGCAGATGGCGCAATTGGCGAGTGTCGAGGCTGGCGTTACCGAGCGCGTGAGTTTTGCCAATCAAGCGCTACAAGATATCGAAGACGGCCAATACCCGGTGGTGCTTTGCCATGCGGTGCTCGAATGGCTGGCAGATCCGGTAGCGGCAATCGCCAAGTTATGGTCGTTAACTGCCCCAGGCGGCTGCTTGTCATTAATGTTCTATAACGTTGATGCGAAAAGATTTTCTAATATTGTCTATGGCAATTTTAACTATGTATTACGCGATTTAGCCTACAAGAAAAAAGTCAGTTTAAGCCCGCAGAACCCGCTTGATCCGCAATTGGTAATGCAGTGGTGTATGGCACAGGGCTTTGCGCTTATCAGCAAAACCGGTGTCCGCTGCTTCCACGATTATTTACGCGACCGCTCTGAGCAAGAGTCTGAATTTGATAAATTACTGGAAGTCGAATTACGCTACAACCGCACCGAGCCTTATGCATCATTGGGTCGTTATCAGCATTTATTGCTAAGACGGCCACAAGTGTAGGGGGGTTGGCTTGGTGATGGGTTTTGCTATTACTGCATGAGCCCCTGACCCAAATATTTACCGTCAGGGGCGCACTGCCACTGGTCTATTGGGGGAGCACTTGAAATGGCACGTCGGCATTTTTCGAGTCAGTAATTTTGTAGAACGCTTGGTCGTCGCCTAAGCCCGCAGAACATGAAATTTTATATTTTTCGTTTGCAACCAGGGTGAACTTAAGATTGGTTCTATTGTATTTATTTAACGCCAAATAATTGCAATAAGCGTCGACAACATGTTCGCCTGGTGCTAAATAAATGAAGTCGCCCGCGAACATATCCTCGTTAAATATTGATTTTCTTGAAAATTTACCGTCTACGCTACCAATCCAAAGTTTAATATCGCTACTTTGTTCGTCGCCACTCAAGGTGGCATAAGGTAACCCTGATTTCACATCAACAAAGGGGCCCCCAGACATAGTGATACAGCCTGAGAGTAATACCAGACTTGCAAATACCATTTTTTTCATTTGTTTGATCCCTTGAACGCCGTTTCACGGCAAAAATTATTATTTGTTTAGTAGAGTTGCTGACTTGCGATCATTAAGCTAATGGCATTGTCACAAAGAATCAACTAAAGTATCGTTGAAAAACAAGAAGATGAGCGTTGATTGCATATTCTGGGTTATTGATTTTGATGATGGCTCACCAATGATCTTACGAATTTTGAGTGCTCAATAACTAGTAAAATTGATGAAGGACAACGCGCTAACTCGCAACCAGGCTCGCCAAATCCGATATTAATAAATTGAGGGCGAGCCATTTGCTCGCTGCCAATCTCGCCACCCGAAATTTGTACCGCAGTTAAAACCGGTTTTTTCACATGAACAAACTCGGCTTCCGTAATAGTGATTATGTTTTGTCGATCGATAAGTGTTACTGAGATTAACTTTTCGCCATCAGCACTAGCAACTAATTGCAAGGTTGAACCACCGACTAGCTTATACTCTGCACTCGTTGGATTGAGGAGTAATTCCCTTTGGGCAAAAGTGGTGGGAGAGAATAGCAAAAAAATGATGATGATTTTCCACAATAGAACAGCTTTAAATGGTTGTTTTTGCCTCAACTTAGTTAAACTCCATTTTATAAAGCAAGTCGACCGAGTTAGCGACGCCTTTGACGCCTTCAACATAGAGTTGTTTCATCAGTCGATAGCGCAGGGTGAATTCACCTAACTGGTTAAAGATTCCGACGCCATATTTGATTTGCAGTTTCGGTGATAGATAGCCGCTGACGGTGACTTTGGATTTATCGCCGCTGCCTGCGGTGTCGAGACTTAGATCGGAGACGCCGAAGGCTTCGCCGAGTTTTCCAACTAATCTGCCGCTATTGGCGATGCCAATACCAATTAACCCCGCCGTGACCGAGCCATCACCAGCGCTGGTGCCGATGTCTCGGCCCAGTAATAAATAGGCGAGGGCATTGGCTTGTGGCTTGCCGGGCTCGCTGAAGACTTCAACCACCGGATTGTCGGCGATGCCGTTTACCCGCAGGCCGGCAATCACATCATCTTCGGTTTTTTCTGGATTGCGAATTGCTTCAATCGCCAGCATCGGTTGGTCGGCTTGACCGTTAAAAATCAAGCGGCCTTTGCGCAGCAGCAAGTCTTGGCCGTAAGCGCGGAAGTTACCATCTTTTAAGTGCACAGTGCCGTGAATGGTCGGAGTTAAGCCGGATTGGCGCAAACGCAGCTCGCCTTCTAACCTAGTTTTTAAGCCAAATGCGGCTAATCGAACTTTGTCGCCAAGTTGCAATTTGACGTCTGAGCTTAATTTCCAGCTTGATTTGTTTGTCTTGGCAATATCGGCACTAATAATGACTTCATCGTCGGAAACTCGAATGGCATTTTCTGGCAAGCTATCAAATTGTAAGTTTGCCTGCGGCACTTTAATCACACCTCGGATCTCACCACCAAGCGGATTGGCGGTAAACGACAGATCAGGGCTAATACTCAGATCTGCATCCATCAGATTGAGTTTTAATAACGGCGATTGCACATCAAGCCTTGCTGACCAGCTATCCATATCGCGCCAGCTGCTTTGCCCCGAGATTTTCAAATCACCATCAGGCGTTTGCAAATTGCCATTTAAAAATGACTGGTAGCCAAAAAACTCTAAGGTTACGTTGGATGGTTTTAATTCAATCGGGGCTTGTTTTCCGCTCATCACCAGCTGCTCGAGTAACAATTTCCCGCGAATATCAGGGTTATCAATGGCTCCGATCAAGGCTAAATCGACGGTGGCATTGCCATTAAATTGCGTCCATTCGTTCATCAGCGGTTGCAGGAACTTTAAATTGTACGGGTCGAGTTTAATTTTGGCGTTGATTTGTGGGCGCGCTTGGTCAAGCTCTGACAACTCTAGGTTTAGCTTAAATTGGCTTTGTGCTTCCAGCTGCAGGCGCAGATCTGTTGCTAGCTTTTTGCCATCTAGCTTGCCCGTTAACTGTATTTGCTGCCAAGGTATTTCCAGCAAGGAATGGGTTTGCAATTTTATCGAGCCCACTTCACCAGCAATTTGGTAGTCGATAACCGCGAGTTTGCCGTTGCTCCAGCGCAGATTGGTGGTGCCATCAATGCGACCATTCAGACTTAGTTGTGAAGGGAACACCGGATCTAAGGCATTCAAGTCGAGCTGTTTTAATTCAACCTGTAAAGAGCCAGCTTTTTTGCTCAGTTTTGGTGTTGCTTGCAGGCACACTGTGGCCGGCAGATTTTGCCAACAGGAATCGCCAATCGTCAGATATTGTTGGTTGGTATCGAGTTCAAGAGCCAACGGCGCTTGTAGCTGCCAATCACCGATATCTGATTTAAAACGGGTTTCATCAATTTTTGCTCGCCATAATTGACCAGTCCAGCTGCCTTGATAGGTTGTCGCCAATTGCAACTGATGACTGTCCACTAACAAGATACTTTGATGCTGCGCTAGCGTGCCATCGGCGCGCCATTCAAATTTCTGCAATTGATAATCAGGGGATTGGCCTTGGGTCGCCACCACGGTCAATCTGCTATTTTGTTTGCCCCATTGCACTAAGTTGCCATCAATTTGCAGATCGGCAAGGGCGTAATCGTCCAAATAACTGAGTTGTTTAGCGGTGAGTTTGCCGCTCAGCACCGGATTTTTGGCGTCGCCAGATACCACAAAGTTGCCTTGAACTTGGCCTTCACTCAGTGCCAGCGAATAAGACAGATCGGTAATTGCCAATTCCACAGCCAACTGCCATTGCTTGGCAAGTTCACCATTTAATTTCAGATAGTTAGGTCCATGCGCCAGCATAAAATTTTGGCTGCTCAATTGCCAATGTTCACTAAGGGCGACAATGTCGAACTCGTTATTTGCTGGCGTTTGGTTAGTTTTTGCCGGTTTGGCTGCTTTTTTGCCAGTGGTTTTGCTAGCGCTGTTGCTAGCTGGCGCTTCAGCAAATGCCAAATCACCAATGATTGATAGCGGCCTGTCACGTAACTCGCCGTTAATTTGGATATCACTTAACTTAAAGCCAAGTTGCGGTTGTTGGTTAAAACTGAGCTGTAATTTGCCATCAACCATGCCTGGGTAATCAACCCAAAATAGCCCCGGCAATAGCTGGGCGAGCGTTAACTTCAAATCTAATTGCTGTTTAGCCGCATCATATTGGCCTTGGCCGTTAATTTTGCCGTTTAGCGTAAGCACTTGCAGTTGCTCAATCGAGAGTTGCTGCTTGCTAAAGTCCCAGGTGGTTTGTAAGTCAAGTTCAGTAGCAGGGAGAGTCGGCCACTTAAACAAAGCGTGACCCTTGACCGCTGCTTGTTTTAAATCGCCTTTGATTGCTAATTGCACTGAGCGAAGTGTTGCTGCTTGTTGGTTTTTGGCGCTGCTATTGGCTTTGTTTGTATCCGCAGCATTGTCTGTTGCTTTGCCTGCCGCCGTAACTTTAGCTTGAGCCGTGTTGTCAGCTAAAGCACTGGTTTTAGCTGCAGCACTGCTTTTGGAACTAGCCTTGCTTTTCGCTGCCTCAGTACTGGCAGTTTGTTTGGCATTTTTGCTCTCAGTCGCAGCCTGTGTACTGGGAGCATTTGTCAGCAACTGGGCAATATAACCATCGAGATTATCCGCTTGGATGGTTGCGTCATAGCTTAACGCGCTAACATTGACTTGCGCTTTTAGTTTGATGATTTGACCGTTTAATGCCGCATCTCTTGATGTTAAATCGCCAGCAATAGCCAAGGCCTGCAGCGGGCCTGCAATGGTTAAAGCGAGTTGTTGTTCTGCCAACGCTAGTTGCAAATCGGCAGTCAGGGCAGTATTTACAGGTTCGAAGCTCGTGGAACTTGCCAAGGAAAATTTTGGTAACTTGTTGTCTAACTGTAGTTTCTGTAGTTGCCAAGTTTTCGCATTCAGTGTTGCGGCAAATTGCAGTAAATTACTGTGCCATATAAGTTTTTTATCTTGTTTTATTTGAAAGTTTTTCAAACTTGCGCTGGTTAGGGCAATCGCGAACGGCAGTTTGATAGCGCTGACTTGGTTGATGATTGCTTTTGGATCTGGCGTAGTTGATTTAGCGGATTTCTTCGCCTTGCTTGTAGTTTGGCTCAGCGACACATCAAAAAGCTGAAGGTCGGTGAGTTGCAGTGGTGCAGGCTCGCTTTGTGCTCTTTCAGGCTCGTTTTGTGCTTTTGCCGGCTCGGTCGCTTTAGTCAGATTAGATACTTGCTGTAATTGAATTTTGCCAAAGCTCAAGGTTGCATCAGGCTGTTGTATCGTTAGATCGGTGATCAGCAAATCGGTCACTGAAAATGATAAAGGCCAACTAAACGCACTGTTCGCGGCGTTCAGTTCATCGTTAGTTGCCTGCTGAGCGGCTTTGGCCTCGCCTGATGTCGCAGGTGCAGTTTCATCGGTGGCGATTTTAGTTGTTGCAAGTTCGGTGCTAGGTGCTGCCTCAGGCACAGTCAATTTAACGCCTTGCAAGCTTGGGCGTTCGACACAAAGTTGCTGAGTCAGTGCACAATCGATATTAAACCGCAGCGACGTATGCGCAACCTCAAGGTCAAAATCCTTGGTTTCCAGCTGTAATGATTCTAACTGCAAGCCCTGCCATAAACTGCCTTCTATGCTGCTGATTTGTAGGCCTGGAACATATCGCTCCATCGCCAAATGCAGCAGTTTCAAGCCAGGTTTACTGCCAAGCATCGCCACAGTAAATAGCAAAGCGAGCAGCAACCACATGCAGAATTTGCCGACTTTACGAATAACCCTTTTGATAGCAATCATAATTCTGGCCCCAAAGTAAAGTGGAAGCGGAATTTGCCATCGGGTTCATGGTCAAGTGCATAAGCCAAATCAAGGCGAATAGGGCCCACTGGTGATGCCCAGCGCACGCCTAAGCCCACACTTTTTTTCCAGTCGGGTTGGTCATTCCAAGCACTACCGTAATCGGTAAAAGCAGCAAGCCAAAAATCGCCATGCATACGGTGCTGGTATTCCATGTTGGCTGTAGCCATTTTGGTACCGCCGATAAGCTCGTTGTCAGCATCGACCGGCGCAATAGATTCAAATTTATAGCCACGCAAACTGCTATCGCCACCGACGAAAAACCGTAAGGTTGGCGGAATACCAGTAACCTCTTCTTGTAAAATAATCCCAGCATCAAGGCGCACTATCCAGCGCTGATCTTCATTCCAGCTGCCAATCCAGCCGGAGCGGCCGCGGATGCGAACAAAATCAGTATCGGCGCCCCATGCTTGGTTCGCGACTTCCATGGCAATCAGATAGTTATCGGCATGCATCGGCATACCGCCACCGATGTCAGTGTTCTTGTAATAACTCAACCCGGGTAGCAATAGGTTGGATTGGTCGTCTTGACCTGCTTGCACATAGTTTTCATACAACCAGCGCATTGAAATATTGCGGTACCAACCGTTGTCCAATAACCACTGCCGCTCACCAAGCAAGTTGAATACTTGGGTATTGGTATCAAGCACGTCGCGATGTTTATAACCCAATAAAATCTGATAATAGTCATGGCTGACGTTGCGCTGCGGCAATTTGTAGCGGCCTTCGAACAACTGCTCTGGCTTTGATAGTTCTAAATCTGCCGACATGCTGTGGCCACGATCGTTTACCCAAGGCCGTTCCCATTTGGTTTTAAAGCGACCTTCAACATCGGTGCTATAACCAATACCGGTTTCCACGATGTTTTTCGTGGCCGGTTCTAACTCAATTCTAAGGGGGAGTAGGCCGTCTTTGCGTCGGTCCGGATCGGCATCCAAATTGATACTGCTAAACCAGAGTGTGGTGGCTAAAGCTTGATTGAGTTTGCCAAGTGCTTCTGCAGAATAATAATCGCCAGATTTAAAGGGCAGGAGACTGCGCAGTCGTTCTTCTCGGATCTGGGAGCCGTGAAAGCTGATGTCGCCCATTTTATAACGCACGCCACTGTCGAAGTGCAGTCGCATAATGCCTTGTCGTTTGCCTGGCGTGACAATCAATTCGGTTTTGGTAAATTTGGCATCAAAATAGCCTTTGCGATGCGCCAGACTCAACAAGGATTTTTTGTAAGCTTCGTATTTGCCATGGTGCATCCGCTCACCTTGACGCGGTGCCATCTTCTTTTGTAATGCCCGAAATTCTGCATCGCGAACGGCATCGCCATACATGGCTAAGTCGTTTACCTGAATAAAAACGTATTTATTTGCGGTGATTTTGGCGAGCAGTACATAATCGTCGCCGTCTTGCTGATCTTCAAAGTTCACAATAACTTGATAATAGCCAAGGCCGCGCAGTGCTTGTTTGATATCGCGATTTACCCGGCTTTTGAACCTTGCTGATTTATTGATTTGGGATGGATCTATGGAAGACAGGTACAACTCAACGTTGTCCTTACGTTCAAGCGTGACACCGGTTAATTCAATCCGATTGGCTGCCACGCTGACCCACGAGGTACAGAGCAGTAGCAAAACCAGTAGAGGCCCTAGCAGGCTAAAATTACGCAAACGGCTCATCGACTCCCTGAAGACCTTGCAGAAATACCAAGAAACATTCAACGCGCTTGGCAAGTGGTTATGGCTCTGGTTAATTGGAGCCAGTATGGCGTGAAAAGTTCGATTTGCAACAGCCAGTTGCCGACAAATTCGACAACTGGCAACAAAAACAACCTGAAATTATCAAGACGCGTTTTCAACGTCCTGTTCTAGTGGTTTATCAGCGTCAGTTTCAAGCGGAAGCTCGACATTTTCACTGAGGTTGTCATTGATTTGCTCGCAAATGATCCAGTCCTTTTCATCAACCCAGTTTTGCGCACCATTTTTCACCGTGCGAATTGGCACAATATAACGACAACTGGTTTGCGGTTTTACCGATGCGAAAATTGGCACAAAACCAAAGTTGAGTGCAGTTTCTATTAATGCTTGTTGGTTGTGCGGATCGATATCAGCAGCTTCGTCGATGTAAATCGGAATTCGGTATTTGCCGCGTTCACGCTCGGCCAACAACTGGCGAATAAACAACATGCCACAAAGCAGCTTGATAGTGATCCGCGTGCCGTTAGAACCCGCGGAATCAATCTTGTCAAAGTACTCAACATCACCAGCGCGATTTACCACCTTAAAGCGAATATCAAATAAATCCGATAACGTAAGGCCGGCTTTTTCGCTTGCCGCCTGGATCAAATAGTCCTTCGCGGCATTGATGTCGCGAGTTTCGACAGTGACGCCAGTTGCCAACAAGTCTAAGGTATCGCCTTGTTCATAAGCTTCCGATGTGGTCAGAATGGTATCGATATGTCCCACTAGCAGTTTTCGGTCAACGATTTCAATTTTGAAATCCTGCAGGTTAGATATTTGATGACGCCAAATGCCACGGTTAAAGCTATTAAGTTCGCGATGTAACCGGTCTAAGTCGGTTCGTAAGCCTTTTAATGTCGATGCCACTTCGGTTAACGCCACGCGAGCGCGGCGTTCGATGGCTTCACGCTCTTTATCTAGATGATGATAGGCAGCGATTAGTTTCAGATACTTGGTATCTTCATCGGTTTCAGCTTCAAACTTACTGATCCCGGCGTTGAAAATAAACAGGTACGTATTTTTAACGTTGATTTCCAGTAACTTCAGTTCTTGGCAGTGTTTATTGTATGAACGCAGTTCATCGGCCAGATTGTCGTATTCCAGCACAATTTCAATTGGATAGGGGGTAACTTTGCCGCTATAGAAATCCAGTTGAAAGTCGATGCGATCTTTTTTCTCATGTTCAATACGTTCAGCTTGGCGTTTTAACTGGTCTTGTTTGTTGGTAATGAGGTTACGCCGGTCTGACAGGCTGCTGGCTTTTTGTTGCACCTGCGCCAGTTGCTCATGCAGAATTTCTTCTTCTTTAGCAAGTTCGTCAGCAAGTGCTTGCTGCTCGTCCAGTAGCTCGGCCATTTCGCTGTAGCGGGCGAATTTTTTCAGGTCATCTTCTGCTTGCAGCAGATCGTGATAAAGCCGCTCTTTCTCACGAGTTTTCCCTGCCAAGTCCTGCGCAACTTCTTCTTGTTGCTCTAAGGTGGCTAAGGTCAGTTGCAAGGCTTCGATTTGTTCCTTCAGCTGAATTTTACCTTCAACCCCAGTCATATCTGGCGCCGTTAGGTGCGTCAGGTCAATAGTGGCGCCTGCAACAACCAACTTGCCTTGTTTTAAACAATCCGCGATTGCGCCAAGCTGCTCACCAAACAACTCATCATCGGTGATGACCACATCACCGCCAGTCGCTGTTGATAGCGCCAATAAATCAGGATTGAGCAGTTTGCTCAGCTGGGTGACTTCTGGCAGCGATAAATCTTCACGAAGCCGTGAATATAAGTTGTACTCGAGGTTTTTCAGCTGCAGTTTCAGACTTTTCAGCTGTTTCTGCGTTTGTGCTTGTTGGTGCGCCAACGTCACTGGATTTAAGTTAGCCGCGCCTTGTAAGCTGTGACTGAGCGACTCATAGTTTTGCCGAATATTTTGTAAATTCGACTGCAAGGTTGCTAAGTGGGTTAAGCCAAAACGATGGGCCAGTGCATCATGTTCATCAAACCACTGATTTAAGCCTTGCTGGCGATTAGTTAATTCTTTGATTTGATTGACGTAAAGCCGTTGTTTTTCTTCCAGCCCTTGTTTTTCATCGGACAGATCTTGCAGCTGCTCAGCAAGTTGTTGTTGCTGCGATTCGACATACGCTTGATATTCGACCAAGGCTGTATCAAGTTTGGGCGCATATGCCGCTAGCCGACCTTTTAGCACTGAGCGGTTATCAATGAGATTTTCTAACGCCTCAACTGCTTGTTGCTGGCTTTCTAATGCTTTTAGCTCGCGACGGTCACGGTTTACTTTCTCAAAGGCTTGATGCCAAACCGTGTAGAAATCGACTTTTGGGTCACTTAAATGCCGAGCAAACACTGGCAATAACAAGCGTTTGACGTCCTGCGCTGTAAGCCTATGTAAATTTAAAATACGGCGGAAAATATCTTTGTAAATTGGCGCGTCACTGACGTTGGTCAGTGGGATCATCCGCAAATTGATTTTGCTGTCGTAAGGCGTCGCACCACCTGTGAGCATCGCGTTGAGCTCAGAAGGTTTGAGCTCAAGCGGTTCAAAGCCAAGACCCCGCAAGTGATGGTCTAACTTGTTGTACTTCACAATCGAATTTGCGATTACATAATGCTCAAGATCGAGTTTACCGCGATAGCAGAAGTACTGAAATTGATAACCAGCGATTTTGCCAAGACCAGCAACGCCAATCACTACAGGGCCGTCAGGCAAGTTGGCTTCGAGCAAAATATAACTTTGATCAGTGCCGAAATAGAATTTGCGCGTTTCGTCTAAATCGTGGCCATCCCATTCAGTCAGACGCAGATCGTTAATCAGCGGAAACTGTAAGGCGTTGATTACCGAACTTTTACCGGTGTTGTTTGGTGCACAAATAGAAGCCGCGTCATCTAATGGGATCACACATTTGGCATAGCCAGCGGTGTTTAACAGGGCAAGTTTGGTTAAGCCGTATAACTCAGACATCGGCTGACTCCTCAATTTCGCTCAGCTGGTCGACTGCCATTAAAGCATCTAGATAACGATAAACGGGGGCGAGTAACTTAAAGTTATCGCCTTGCGCCTTGGCAAAGCCAAAACGCAACATCCGATTGGCAACTTCGCGTTTTAGATCTGTGGCCGAATACACTTCAAGTTGTTCAAATAAATGATATTGCTGTTGCAAAATCGACGAGAGAATTTCGTGGGTAATTTCGGTGTCGAACAAAGCGCGCAGTGGATCTTGGCCTTGATCGGAAAAGTATTCGACTAAAGCGTAGGTGGTTAGCGCAAATAATCGCGAAATCTTGCCCATGTTGACGGTGGCGTCATCGACATCGAAGTAGAAATAGCCACGGCTATCTCGCTTGAGTTGGTTACCAAGCGCGGAAAATAGCGCGCTATAGGCTTCTTCTTGCGCATCAAGCTCTTGCCACAGAGCAAAATCTTGCTCAGAAATATGATAACCAGTGGTCAGCTTTTTATGAATTTCCGCAAGATGCGTTAATAATTCGAGTTCTAATTGCATGGGTTAATTCCTGTCGGCGCCAGTTGGGACAAAGGGGTGCAGAGTTAAACGGTAGCCATTGACTTCTAGGCTGCTGCTTTGCTCTTGATGGTGCAAGTTGAGCACTGGCGCTCGACTAAGTTCTTGATATAAAAATAATAACTCATCAACCGGTAACTGCGGGTAGCTTTGCGCTAACCACAGCGACAGATCGGTATTGGCTTTTTGCTGCTTGGCGGTTTTTAGTACGTCTTGCAGATCTGGCACTCGGATATTATCCGGCAGGCTTTGATCAACACTTTCCGGCAGCTGATAATTTTCGTCTTGATAATCAACAAGTTCAGCCATATAGCTGGTGATTTGGTTGGCTGAGCCAAGGCTAAACTTTTGATGATCCGAGCTAAATTTCGCCACTAACTGTTCCATCAGTGGCTCTAAACCGCGTTTACGCAACGTCGCCAGCACCAAACTGGCATTACGGGAAATCAGCGTGTTTTTGCGGATTTCTTCGCGCAGCGGCATTAAGACATCAGTGCTTCTGGTTAATGACTCACGGCCTATTTGGTTCATATCTAATAGGCGCGTGCGCAGCTGAATGAGCGGCTCTTTGTCTTGCGTCAGGAAGCCGGTGTCTTCAATCCATTGAATAAGCTCACTAAGTGTCAGCTCCAGCGCATAGATGCTTTTTTGAAATGGCCCTGCGATATCAATCATCTGCAATACTGGTTCGATATACTCGTCAAAGGCTTCCATCACAGCGGCATAACGGCGCTGCAAGGATAACTGCGAGTCATCGGCTTTGGCTTTCTCCACCAAATGCATGATTGCAGTCTCATTTTTGCGAAAGTGTTTCACAACTTCTCGCACACGCTCATCCATTAAGCGGATAAAGCGACGCATTTCAGCAACGTCTTTTTGTTTGGCGGCGGTTGCTAAACGCGCTTTTAAGCGGTCAAGCTCGTCGATACGGCTTTGAATGTCGCCAACAGTACCAAGACCGTGCTCTTGCGTCAGAAACTGGATAAACTCCAGCACCGAGCGGTTAAGTTCCAGCTGACTGGATTTGGCTTGTGGGATCAGAATTTCATGTTGCAACAACTTTTGCGCTTCGCGAAATATCTGCTCGCTTGATAACTGGGCAAAATTGCGCTGGAATAACGCCTGCACGTCCTGAAAACTGAAACTTTGTAATTGACTACGCCGTGCCAAAGCTTCGAGCACTGGCCAGTACTCATCTAGGCATTTGAGAATTTTGCGTGCTGATAACATATCAAAGTATCTTTTTCATCATTTTGTAATTTACGACTAATTTCTAGTAGTGACGTCTGGATGGCAGTGTTAGAATGCCGCCCCGCAGAATTGTGCTAATTTATCTAAAATAAGCGGGCGTGTAACTATGTTATCTACAATTATCTTGGGGTTGGTGGTGTTAGCCTTTGTGCTCATCGTTATAGAGGATCTAATCCACGTTAACAAGGCAAAAACAACACTTTTTTTTGGTACTTTATGCTGGATTTTAGCTTTTGTATTTCCAATGCATGGAGCTACCAGCGCAGAGATTAATGAACAGTTAAATCACAATCTGCTAGAAATCGCCACTTTATGGTTGTTTTTGATGTCAACCATGACTTTTGTGGCTTATCTAAATAGTAAAGGTTTCATTTCGCAAGTCGTACAACGCATTCTGCCGTCAGAGTTATCTGAACGCCGTTTGATGTTTATTATTGCGGCTTTTGCCTTTGTCTTCTCATCTTTTGCCGACAACGTAACGGCGACTTTAGTGTCAATTGCCGTGATTGCAAGCTTGAAGATGGACGCGAAGAAGCGCGTTAAATATGCGACTTTGGTTATTTTTGCTGTCAACAGCGGTGGTGTTTCACTGATTACTGGTGATGTCACGACCTTGATGTTTTTTCTAGCTGGCAAAGTAACAATTTCTGATCTACTGACTTTAGTATTGCCATCGTTTTTTTCGGTAGCAGTGATGGCCATCATGTTATCCCTTGGCATGAAAGATCGCATTGTTATTGAAAAGTCTAAGAAAATTGTTGAGAAGTCAGATATAGCTATCGCCGGTATCTTCGCGCTGACCATCGCTTCAACCTTGGTGCTGAATATTCTGTATCAAATTCCGCCGGTGTTAACGTTCTTATTTGGCTTAGGTTTTATGTTCTTAAGTGCGCAATTTCTGCAGCGGAAAAAAGCGACACAAAGTATTTTGAACTACGTACGTGAAGTTGAATTTGAGACTCTACTATTTTTCTTAGGCGTGTTGCTGTTGGTCGGTATCATGAAAGAAATCGGCGTGCTGACGAATATCACTCATCTCTATGAATACCTACCACCGTTGCAAGCAAATTACCTGATGGGTCTGACATCAGCACTTATCGATAACGTGCCATTGACCGCTGCGCTGTTAAAAGCAGATTTGGCGATGACCACAGGCGAATGGTTGTTGTTGACCTACGCAACTGGGGTTGGTGGTTCAATTTTAATTATCGGCTCTGCCGCCGGTATCATCGCGATGAGTAAAGTTAAAGAACTGACTTTTGGTACTTATTTCCGCATGGCTGGCTATTTATTATTTGCCTATAGCCTTGGTTATGCAGGGGTATATGCGGTCGGTCGTTTTTTTTAAAATAGTATAACTTTATGGAAGCGGCGCTTTGGTGCCGCTTTTTTTTATGCAAAATTCGGCGAAATCTGCCAACTATTTGCTGCGTTCCACACATAGACATCTAAAAGGCTATTGCCATTTAATTGTTTTGCGGTTAAGGTAGCCGCGTCAATCATATCTGATAGACCAGAAGAGGAGCGATCACCAGGTAATTTAGTTTAGGTTGCTATAAACCGTAGGCTAAATGAGGGGGATGATCGCCGAGAGAACAGAAACATAGCAATCTTGTTCTCGGTTGTGCAGGCTGAATCCTGACGACTGTCACCTGTAATTTTTGGTGGAGAGCTTCTGGCCTTTGTTTTGTCTGCAAGTAGACAACGAAGCAGGGCTTGGCCACGCTGTCGTTGTGTCTGATTGTTGCTTCTCAAATGCCACGCTCTCTTCTTATTTGTTTCATAAGGAGAGACAACATGTCTGAACAAATCATAGTTGCTAAATTTGGCGGCACTAGCGTTGCCGATTTCCCCGCGATGTCACGTTGCGCTGATATAGTGCTTGCTGATCCACGCATTCGTCTGATTGTAGTTAGCGCCAGCTCAGGTGTTACCAATTTATTAGTTGATATCACTAAACAAACCGAAGTGTCGGCACGTTTTGACCTATACGCAGGCATTGAACGAATCACCAATGCGGTGCTGCACGCGCTCAAAGAGCAGGCCCAAGTTGGCGCAAACATCAAACAACTATTGATTGAATTAACCACTTTACTGCAACAGCCTGGAGCTTTTAGTGACGCCCAGAAAGATTTAATCCAATCCTTCGGTGAGCGTTTGAGTTCGGTGCTGTTTGCTCAGGTATTGGCTGAGCGCGGTGCCATGGTTAGTCAATTTGATGTGCGCAGAGTTATGCGCACTGACAGCCAATTTGGTAAAGGCGAGCCACAGATTGAACAGATCGCCGCCAATACCAGCCAATATTTGCTGCCGTTGCTCAAACAGCAATTAATTGTTACTCAAGGTTTTATCGGGGCAGATCCACTTGGACAAACCACAACTTTGGGTCGAGGTGGCTCTGACTATAGCGCTGCCATTCTCGGTGAAGCAGTGGGCGCTGCAGTGGTGCAGATCTGGACTGATGTAGTGGGTATTTTCACCACAGATCCACGCTTAACCGCAGAAGCTCGCTGTATTCCAGAAATCAGTTTTGATGAAGCCGCTGAAATGGCAACCTTTGGCGCCAAAGTTCTACATCCAGCCACACTAATTCCGGCAATGCGCCGCAATATTCCGGTTTTTGTTGGTTCCAGCCGTGAGCCACAAGCTGGTGGTACTTGGATTTCGAAAGAAGTAGATGCAAGACCGTCCTACCGTGCCATTGCGCTGCGGAAAAACCAAACCCTAATTACGGTAAAAAGCCCAGCGATGTTGCATGCTGCCGGTTTCTTAGCGAAAGTCTTCGAGATTTTAAGTCAGCACAAAATCTCGGTGGATTTGGTGACGACTTCCGAAATTTCGGTGGCTCTAACTCTAGATGATGCGCCAGGCAGTGCCTTTGGGACCTCAATAGAACCAGCGTTAGCCGCATTAAAACAGTTTTCCGAAGTTACTGTGGAAGAGGGCTTGAGTCTGATTGCGGTTATCGGCAACCATCTACATAGCACTCGTGGTGTTACCGGTTCTTTGTTCCAAGCTCTAGAGCGCATCAATATGCGACTGATTTGCCACGGTGCAAGTCGGCACAACCTGTGCTTTTTAGTACAAGATACTGAAGCTGCCGGCGTTGTTAAAGAGTTGCATACGGCCCTGTTCTAAGTGCCGATGAATTGCATTATTGCCAATAAAAAACCGCCGTTCGGCGGTTTTTTCTTATTCAAATATGCTGCTAAAAAAACATTGCTGCTAAATAAATGCTTAGGCAAACAGCTGTTTAATATCGTTGTTTAATGCAACGAAATCAGGTGAGCGTTCAAACTGAGTTGATTTGATTAAACCAAGTTCAACATATGGCGCCACTGCTGCATCAGCATCTTCGACGGCAACACGACCTAATTTAATCGCTGCGATACGAATGAAATCTAAGTATGACGGATGTTTTGGTTCAAACTCGGTTGTTTGCCAGTGTTCAGCAACCTGAATCATCTCTTCACCGAAACCCCATGAACGCATGATATTTACTGAAATCGGGCTCGAAATCGAAGCAATAGTGTCATTAATAAACTGCTCGTTACCAAACAAATCTAATTGCTTTTCCGCTTCGGTCAAAATCGGCAATGCACCAATATTATGCAGTAAGCCAGCCAAAGTCATAGTATCGAAGTTGACATCGGTGTACTTAAAGTTTGAGTTATATTCTTGCATGACAGTAAGCGCGAAAGCGGTCAGTTCCAACGTCTGAGCCCACACTTTATCCATCTGCTTCTTGATAACCACACTCTTTGAAACAAACAACTGTTCCATAGCCATCGCGGTAACCACGTTTTTAATATAACGCAAGCCAATCCGCGTAGTTGCCTGATGTAGTGTGTTGACATGAATACCGCGACCGACGAAGGCGCTGTTGGCGATTTTCATGATACGTGCCGAGAGCGCAGGATCATGCGAAATCATCTCAGCCATTTTGTTTAAGTTAACGTCTGGATCTTCTGCTAACTGCCGGATTTTTAACGCCACCTCCGGCAAGCTTGGTAATACCAGCGTATCGGTGCGGATCTTTTCAACCAGAATAGTCAATAAGGCATTTTGAACTGTCATAATAAGGACCCTGTAACAACGAATATTTTTTGTGGATAAATGTTATAAGCTGATTATTGTCTATTCATGCAAGCTTTCACAGGGAAGATGCAAAAAAAACAAAAATTTTTTCTAAGAATCTGATCCAATTACATGCTTAAAAGCTGTTTTATATCATTACGTTAACTATTGGCTATTTTGCCATCGATATTCCTAGAACTGAGCTAACAACTCACGCGAATATTGCGACGCGGTAAGTTGCAAGTTTTTCTCAGCCAATTGCGCCTCGAGCATCACCAAGTCTTGTTCAAGTTGTTCAAGATGAAGGACATTATCGTCAAGCTGCCAAAGCTGTTTCGATCCCTCATAACTAAATAACAAGATAATGAGCGCGTTCATATCATCGCTTGCTGCGGCCTTTTTGATCGCTCGAATTTTACGTTGAATGAGATTTAGCTCATGTTTTAAATCGAGCACATAAGCGAATTCGTAAAAATAAGGGTGCGACTTCAAGCGCTGCACGACAAAAAAACAACAGCCAAAAGCTATTGCTACACCCACCATATTCAAGTCCATGTTTTCGCCGGGAGCTCGCTGAAATAGCGCAATCAAACTGCTGGAAAACACCACACTTAGACTGATAAAGCTGATGACAAGTCCAGTGATAATGCGGCGCAAATGTGCGCGGTAACGATCTTTATCGATTGGTTTTAAATG
The DNA here is from genome assembly GCA_017302255.1 of Gammaproteobacteria bacterium. Classification (GTDB taxonomy): domain Bacteria; phylum Pseudomonadota; class Gammaproteobacteria; order Enterobacterales; family Alteromonadaceae; genus Pararheinheimera. The sequence goes on from JAFLDV010000014.1 coordinate 89,410, forward strand.
CATTGCAGGAGAGCCCTTGCGTGTTAATTTGGGAAAACATCCAAACTTAATTGAAAATAGCACGACCAAGGTGGTCATAGCGTTGCTGTTGGCTTTATTCTTCCTGATGGTCCAAACAAAGTAAAGCCTTGTTATCACATCAGTATTTTATTCGTCGGGCAATTTGAGCTGAAACAACTTTTCCCGCAATTTCCAATATCGCCCATCTTTTCTGGCAATGACCGCTGCCGGCGGCTGCAGACGATGTTGCTGCGAAAGTATTGCCGCGACACTTTGCACCGCAAAAGGTCGGTGACGATCGACAAGATGCGGCGGTATGACCACATTGGCAAATCTTTGCTTTTGCGCTTTGCTGGAGATCGGATGAAATTCATGTAGCTTGTTGCCAAGCTCATCGGCATAGCTAATTTTGATACTTAAATTGCCATTGTCATGCGCCACTCGTTCCAACAACATTTGCGTCGGATAAAACACTAAAGCGTCCTTGAGCGCCAGCGCCTCTCGCAGTTTTTTATCCGGATCAACCAGCACGGTTTGGCATTGTTGGCACTGCCGCGCCGCGATATCTTGTTCGGCGCCACATTCAGGGCAGAATTTGCAGACAAAGCGAAAACCACAGTGATTAGGTTTGCCGTCCTCACCCAACTGAAAGCCTTGGCAGCGGCGACCATAGTGTTCAATGACATGACCGCGGTCATCAACTTTGCCCCAAAACGTATTCCGAAAGTTGCAAAGTGGGCAGGGCACTGTGACTTGCTCAGCATCACTATTTGCCGGAGGGCTACCGATTTCTGGACTATATAAATCGTACATATTGCCAGCATAATCAAGTACTAAACATTCCACTTTGCCGGGAAATAGTCTTAAGCCACGACCAACAATTTGCTGATAAAGACTAACAGATTCGGTTGGTCGTAAAATCGCAATCAGATCAACGTGTGGCGCATCAAAGCCGGTGGTTAACACCGATACATTGACCAGATACTTTAGTTGTTGCTGCTTAAACGCTTGGATAAGAGCTTCACGCTCGTGACTTGGCGTGCTTGCCAAAATTAGGGCTGCATTGTCTGCAGGCAGCAAAGCTAAGATTTCTTTGGCATGGTTTGTGGTCGCGGCAAAAATCATCACACCAAGCTTTGTTTCGGCATACTGCTGAATTTGCGCGACAATTTGTGGGGTGACACGACGTGATTTGTCGATGACTAACTCAAGATCTTGCTCGCGGTAATTGCCACCTGTTGCCGGTTTTAAGCCAGAAAAGTCATAACTCAATACTGGAGCATCTAAAACGCGAGCCGGGGTTAAATAATTTAAAGCTAATAAATGCCGGATCGGTAATTCGAAAATACACCAGCGGAAAAAGGTCGGTTGCTCGCTACGTACTAAACCACGGCTATGGTACTGGTAAATAAAGCCAGAACCAAGGCGATAGGGCGTTGCCGTTAAGCCAAGAATTTTAATGCCAGGGTTGTACTGCTGTAGATGAGTAATGACTTGGCGGTAACTGCTATTGACGTCATCAGGTACTCGATGGCATTCATCAATGACCAACAAACTGAAACTATCCGCGAATTGGTCGAGATTACGACTCACCGATTGAATGGATGCAAAGATCACTTGTTGGCTGGCTTGCTTCAGCCCGAGACCCGCCGCAAAAATGCCGGCTTCTAGGCCATACTGTTGATATTTAGCGCAATTTTGTTCAACAAGTTCTTTGACATGCGCAAGGACTAACACTCGACCTTTGGCTAGACGGGCGAGCTCGGCGATGACTAAACTTTTACCGGCACCGGTTGGCAACACTACCACAGCAGGTTCGCTGCTGCGGCGGAAAAAGTGCACTATTGCCGTTACACACTGTTGTTGATAGTCACGAAGTTGATAGCTCATTCGATGCTATGACTGCTGCCAGATCAGTCTGCGGCTATCACTTCAGACCTTTATGGGTAAAGGCAATGGCTTTATCCGAAATAAAAGTGGCATGCACGTTTGCAGTATCGTCGCCCCATTGACAGGTGCGGGTGCCAATTACTTCATCACAACTAACCGGAGAACCAATAATATCAGTGACTTGCTGATAGGTCATGCCCATGGTTAGTTTGTCGTAATTTTCGACAGTCAGTTTGCTGCAGGCCGTAAGTGCTAAGCAGCCGAGGATGATTAATAGTTTTTTCATTTTAGTTATTCCTTTAATTTGCTACAGAGGGTGCCGCCATGACAGCCTCGGTGGGTTTCAACGGCGGCGTAAACCGTCGGATTTGAATGATGATGCCAAAATGTGGGTGATCAAGGTAGTGCAATTCATCCAATAACAATCGGGTATTGTCTTTGGTATAGAAGGTTTGCAGCTGGTCGCTAGTTCGCGCCAAGTTTCGGAAGTTAAATTCACTATCGACAAACAGCATTCGCTCATTGTAAAGCCGCACTTGGCCGTCAAGTTGCCATACTTGCCGCGGTAAATTGTGTTCGGTGGTTTGTTCATTTGCGACTGACGGCAGCGGCAATTGCTGGTTTAAACGTTGGTATAACTGTTCAATTTGGCCATCAATGCCCGCAGCAGTTGAGGCCGCAGCTTTGTTATCTGTGTTTTGCTTCCGCCCTTGATAATTAAAATCTGGACTAAAGCGCTTACCGGCGAACAGCCGTTGCCAAGATGCCCGGTTTTTTGAGGTCAAAGCTTGGCGCCACACCATATGCATCAGCAAGTCATGACCAGCGCGATGGCGCAGTTGATAAGCTAAATCTTTCAACTGCAGTGCTGAGTCTGGAGCCAAATAAGGGCGCTGTTGATGCTCATCACTGCCAACCGGCGTAGTGGGCAGGCTCAGTGGCGCCATATTGTCGGTAAGCTGCTGAGCATCGATTGCCATCATATCTTCTGCATAGTTGCTTCTAATATATGGAAATTGCTGACACAAATCGCTATTTGGCAAAAACTGAGTGTCTGCTATCGGCGTCGTTTCTTCGGCGGTTTCCACTAAACTGTAAGTTACTTCAGGCTGATTATCTGTTTCAAAATCATAAGGCTCTCGATACTCAGCAAACGGATCTAGGCTAGTAAATTCGTAGCTCGATTTTGCCTGACAGGGGGTAACGGCCAAAAGTGCCGGGCGCAGATCCGGAATGTACTGAGCACTAAGCAAATCAAGTGCTTGTAAGTTTCGGATAGGTTTCACATCTGCTATAAATTTTTCGGAAAGCGGAATAGTGCCGGCCCGCGAGAATGCCAATAGTTCGATTTCAAACCAAGGATCATCATCTCGCACTTGCGCACTGAGTGGCAGTGTTACCAAAAGCGCCAACGCGCTGCTCATCATTAATTTCATAGATGTTGTCATTGACTGTTTGCCTGCATGTCACTCAGCATAGTTTTTACCAACGCAAGTCGCTCGGCGGCATTATGCGTTTCGATAAAGAATCTAAGCTTTTGACCCCCTTCGAGTTTAAATTTCTTCGATTGGCTTTGGATTAAGTGAATGATGTAGGCCGGTTTCACTTTAGTTCTTTCCGCAAATTCGACCAAACCGCCTTTCGGATTGGCTTCGATCCGACGAATACCGAGCTGCTGTGCCACTTGTTTTAAGCTGGTTACCGCCACTAAGTTTTTCGCTGCATCCGGCAATAAACCGAAGCGGTCGATCAATTCTACCTGAACTTCGTCTAAATCCAGTGCATCTTTACTACTTGCCAATCGTTTGTAGAATGATAAACGTAAGCTGACATCCGGAATATAAGCTTCTGGAAATAAAGCAGGAATTTTTAAATCTAATTCGGTTTGTTGGCTCAGCATTGCATCTAAACTAGGCTCACGCCCGTCTTTTAATGCCTGTACAGCCTCTTCCAGCATTTCCATATATAACGTGAAGCCGACCGATTCAATTTGGCCGCTTTGGTCGTCGCCTAATAACTCGCCCGCACCACGGATCTCTAAGTCGTGGCTGGCAAGGGCAAAACCCGCGCCTAAATCTTCTAGACTAGAAATCGCTTCTAGCCGTTTTACTGCATCTGGCGTCAAGCGTTTCGGCGGTGGTGTCAGTAGATAGGCGTAAGCTTGATGGTGCGAACGACCGACCCGACCGCGCAATTGATGCAGCTGTGCCAGACCGAAGTTGTCAGCACGGTGAATAATAATAGTATTGGCCGTTGGTACATCGATACCGGTTTCGATAATGGTCGAACACAGCAGCAGGTTAAACCGCTGATGATAGAAATCAACCATGATGCGCTCAAGATCGCGCTCTGGCATTTGTCCGTGCGCGATGCCGATGATGGCTTCTGGGATTAAGGTTGCTAAATCAGCTGCAGTTTTTTCGATGCTCGCGACGTCATTGTGCAAGAAGTACACTTGACCACCGCGCATGATTTCCCGCAATACCGCTTCGCGGATCAAACCATTTTCGCTTTCGCGGACAAAGGTTTTTACCGCAAGTCGGCGTGCTGGTGCAGTAGCGATGATCGACAAATCACGCATCCCAGCCAAAGACATATTTAAGGTCCGCGGAATTGGCGTGGCCGTCAGCGTCAGTATGTCGATATTGGCTCGAAGCGCCTTGATTTTCTCTTTTTGCCGCACACCAAAACGGTGTTCTTCATCGACGATCAGTAAGCCAAGTTCTTTAAATACGATGTCATCTTGCAGTAGTTTATGAGTGCCAATCAGAATGTCGACCTTACCTGCTGTGACATCGGCCAAAATCGCTTTTTGCTCTTTAGCACTGACAAAGCGTGATAGCACTTCGACTCGCACCGGCCAGTTAGCAAAACGGTCGCGGAAGTTTTCGAAATGTTGTTGGGCCAATAAGGTCGTTGGGACCAAAATGGCAACTTGATGACCGTCATCAACGGCAACAAAGGCCGCACGCATCGCCACTTCAGTTTTACCAAAACCAACATCGCCACAGACCAAACGATCCATCGCTTGCGGAGCTCGCATATCTCGCAACACGGCATCAATCGCATCCTGTTGATCGGCGGTTTCTTCGAACGGGAAACCGTCGGCAAATTTTTGATAATTGCCTTCATCAAGCTTAAAGCCATAGCCTTTTTGTGCGGCCCGCATGGCGTAAACATCTAAAAGCTCAGCGGCGACGTCGCGGACTTTCTCTGCGGCTTTTCTGCGCGCTTTTTCCCAAGTGTCATTGCCAAGCTTATGTAGTGGCGCATGCTCAGGTTCTGAACCGGAATAACGTGACAATAAATGTAAGGCCGAGACCGGCACATATAATTTGCTACCGCCTAAATATTCGATAGTGACAAATTCAGCGCTAATGCCAGCAGCTTCCAACACTTGTAAACCTTGATATCGGCCAACCCCATGCTGCAGATGGACAATAGGTTGACCGACTGACAGCTCAGCAAGGTTACGAATGATAGTATCGTTGGAGATCTGTTGGCTGTGTTTGCGCCGCCGACGTTGGCTGATTTTAAGGCCAAATAGCTCGTTTTCACTGATTATCGCCAGCGGGTGTTTACCCGCTAATAACACGCCTTGTTCCAGTGCACCGATACTCACGGCCGTGTCGTCATTGCCCGTGATAAAATCAGTAAAACTATCAGTTTGTGGCAGTCGAATTGCTGATTTTTGTAATAAATTCAATAAACTTTCGCGGCGGCCTTCAGATTCAACCATAAAGACGGCGCGGCCTTTACGACTCTTAAGCCCAACCAGAAATTGCTTAAGTTGCTCTATTGGATCTTTGTGTTGATGATTTACCGATAGATCAGGTAAGGCTTCAGCGGCAAAATTACTCTGGCTAGCTTTTTCTGGTAGTTCTGCCCGCGACAGTCGTAAGCGACTGAATTGTTTGAGGCCCGCAAATAACTCATCGACCGCGAGGTAAAGTTCTTGTGGCTTTAAAATAGGTCGCAGTAGATCTATCGCTCGGTCGGTATAGCGTTTTTCGACGTCCTGCCAAAATCTACTTGCGGCAAATTCAATATCGCCAAAACTTAAAATCATGCTGCTTTTGGCAAAATAGTCGAGCAAACAGCCAGTGCTTTCGGCAAAGAGTGGCAAATAATACTCAATACCAGCAGGTAAAACACCTTGGCTTACTTGTTGATATAAAGACTCTTTTTCATTGCGAGCTGGAAAGCGCTCCCGATAACGCGTGCGAAAACGTTCGATAGCCGCTTTATCTAATGGAAATTCATGCGCAGGCAACAGTTCAATGCGATCGACTTGCGTTAAGGTTCGTTGGTTTTCTGGATCGAAGGTCCGTAAGCCGTCAATTTCATCATCAAAGAAGTCAACACGATAGGGAAGGCTGCTGCCCATCGGATACAGATCCAACAGTGAGCCTCGGACCGAAAATTCCCCATGCTCCATTACTTGTTCAACCAAGCGATAGCCTGCTTGCACTAATTGCACACGTAATGAGGTTAAATCAAGGCGTTGGCCTTTGTTCAGCAATAAACTCTGTTGTTGTAAATGCGCTGGGGTGGCGATTTTTAGCAACATCGTACTGACTGGCACAATCACCAAACCTTTGCTGAGACTCGGCAACTGATAAAGCGTACGTAGACGCTGAGAGATGATGTCTTGATGTGGCGAAAAATGGTCATAAGGCAAAGTTTCCCAATCAGGAAAACTAAGCAGCGACATATCTTCGCTAAAAAATACGCTTAGCTCTTGTTCTAAGCGCAGAGCCGTTGGGGTGTCAGGCACGACCAATAAATAGAGTCCTACTTGGCGCTGTATCAGTTCCGCAATCGCCATCGGCAACGCTGCGCCATGTAAATTTCCGCAGGCAATTTGGTCCTGAATTTTGGCAAATGCTGGCAGTTTATCGAGCATTTTTAGCATGCGCTGTCCTCACTTGCGAAGCGCAAAGTGCTTTGGTTGGTGGTGCTGGTTGATTTCAAAAGCGAACCTTTTGGTAATTGCATAGTGACGCAATGTAAGCTGCCGTATTGTCTGATTAATGCCTGACAATCGATAGCGTGAACTTGATAACCTGGATACGCAGCGCGCACGACAGCGATCGCTTTTTCGTCTTGGCTGTCACCATAAATTGGCAGCAAAATAGCGCCATTTAAGATTAAGTAATTGGCGTAACTTGCTGGCAAACGCTCGCCCTCCGGCGAATATTTGGCGCTTGGCCAAGGCAAGGCAAACAGGGTGTAGGCTTGTCCTTCGACGTTGCTAAGTTGTTTAAGTTCGTGTGCCATCGCGGTAAGTGGCTGAAAATGCTCATCGCTTGGATCATCGCAGCCGACATAGACAATACCCTGATTCGGGGTAAAGCGGGCTAGGGTGTCGATATGCGCGTCTGTATCGTCACCGGCTAAGTGGCCATGGTTCAGCCACAAAAACTGGCGAATACCAAACAATTGTTTAAGTTGTTGCTCCAAAGCGTCGGCGGCAAGGTTGTTGTTGCGGTTTTCATTCAGCAAACAGTTGCGGGTAACCAGCAAAGAGCCGTTGCCATCAGTTTCGATAGCGCCACCTTCAAGCACTAAATGCTGAGTGTGACAGGCTTTGATATTCAGAAATTCAGCCTGTACCAACTGCTGATTAATGGCGTTATCCAACTCGGCACTAAACTTATCGCCCCAGCCGGTAAACTGAAAGTCTAGCCAATGCAATTGGTTATGCTCGTCAATGACGCTAATTGGACCGTGATCGCGTGCCCAACTATCATTGTTAGCAATCACTTGAAAATACGCGTTGGTAATTCCGAGCGCAGCAAACTGCGATGTAAGCCTGGTTTTTAGTGGTTCGTCATGGCATACCACGACTAAATCCGCGTACCGGCTAATCGTCGTGGCAATTTGATAAAAAGTTTGTTCGACTTCTGCTAAGAATCCAGCCCAATCGGTTTGAGAATGTGGCCATGTCAGCATTACCGCATCTTGCGCTGCCCACTCCGGCAGTATCTTCAACCCTTGCACCTTAACGATTTCCTTGTTGCATCCGCAGTTCGGCTTTGCGTTTTAATTGCCGTGACTGTTCATGCAAGCTAGCGCGAACAATAAGCTCACGGTCAATTTCGCGCAGTCGGCGATACGTGGTGCGAACTAGGTATTGATCATCTTGTTGCAAACTATCTAGTACTGTCACTAAACAAAATACGGCGCCTTCGCCATGATCTAGAAACATTTTCACTTCTAACAAAGTGCCAGCTTCATAGGGTGTCGCGTTGAAAAAACAAAGGGCAGAGCCACCAAAACTATGCGAACGACGGCGATGTTGTTGGTCATCCTGCTGGACTAACAAGTAACCCATCATCATGTCGATTTTTTTTGCTTGCGCGCGTAGAAAAGACGCGAGTTCATCAGCAAATTCACCGATCCGGTTTAGCGATTTTAACGCGGATTGGTCAAGGGCAGCCAGTTCACTGACCATTTTAAATGGCGCGGGAATTATGGCTTCAAAAGTGGTTTCATCGGGCAGGTTATTCTCAAAAGGTTTCACATTGAGATTGATTTGCTGCTCAACAATAAAATAATCATTAAATTGTTCATGTAATAACGCTAAGTCTGCTTGATCCATGACTGTCTCCGCTTGTAAGCGACCATGTTTATCTCTATGATCCCGTTACTTTATCATTATCAAAAGCCGAAGTCCTGAGAAAAGGGATGCAAATACCAGTTTCATTATTTATTGGCTTACGTTACAGCCAAAGCCGCAAAGGCAATGCCTTCATTTCGTTTATTACGCTGTTTTCGGTTGCCGGGATCTTTTTAGGGGTCGTTGCATTAACCTTAGTCAGTTCTGTGATGAATGGCTTCGAAGGTGAATTAAAAAAACGAATTTTAGGGGTGATCCCGCATTTGACTGTCAATACTGAGGGTCAAGTCAATGCGCTTGATTTGCAGCAGTTATCGCCTGAAATTACTCAAGTCACCCCATTTTTGCAGCAAGAAGCGCTGATTCAATCGAGTAAAGATTTGTCTGGCGTGTTATTGCAAGGTGTTGAAGCCAAACAACTGCCAAGTTTTCTGCAGGACTCCTTGGTTTACGGTGATTGGCAAAGTTTTGCAGATTCGCGCTTTCAGGTCGTTCTAGGTGTTGGCCTTGCCGAGAAACTTAAAGTTCGCACCGGACAAAAAATTCGGTTGTTGTTGCCTTCAGGCGGTCACTACACCCCGTTGGGTTGGATGCCAAAACAACGCTTATTCACCATTGCAGGCGTTTTTGAAAGCGGCTCAGAAGTAGATAATTTAGTTGCTATTGTTCAGCTCTACGACCTGCAAAAGTTGAGCGGCGCTGCACATTCACAATGGCGGGTGAGTCTCGCTGATCCATTTAAAGCCCCTGAAGTTGGGGAGGTGCTGAAAAGTAATGCTGCAGTGACCACACTGGTGGATTGGCGTCAAAGCCACGGCAAGCTGTTTTCAGCTGTGGCGATGGAAAAGTCGATGATGTGGCTGATGTTATTACTGATTGTCGCCGTCGCTGCTTTTAATATCGTGTCGGCATTGGTGATGATGGTAACGGAAAAACAACGGGAAGTTGCCATCTTAAAAACCCAAGGTATGACCAATCGGCAGTTATTTTATGTGTTTGCGATCCAAGGCATGAGCCATGGTGTTACCGGTGCTTTGCTTGGTGCTTTAGTTGGTGTGCTGTTGACTAGTCAGTTAAATACCATCATGAATGCGATTGGTTTACAGCTGGTGCCAGGTATGGAACTACCGATAGATTTACGTTTTGGCCAAGTGCTGCTGATTATGGCTAGTGCCTTATTACTCACAGCCTTAGCAGTGATTTATCCTGCTTGGCGTGCAGTGCAGGTAGAGCCTGCTGAGATTTTAAGAGATGAATAAAACCATGTTAAGTTGTAAAGCGATCTGCAAAAGTTATCGTGATGGCAGTCATGTGACGCCAGTGCTCCATGATGTGTCGCTCAATGTGGCAAGCCATCAAATGGTGGCGATTGTCGGCAGCTCAGGCTCGGGGAAAAGCACATTACTGCATATTCTTGGCACTTTAGATCAGCCTGATTCCGGCGAGCTATGGTTAGCGGGCAAACAAGTATCAAGCTTGAGCTCAGAGCAGAAAGCACAGCTTCGCAATGAACAGTTAGGTTTTATCTATCAATTCCATCATCTTTTGATGGACTTTACCGCGCTGGAAAACGTCGCGATGCCGCTGCTCATTCGAAAAGTGGATAAAGCACAAGCCCATGCCGCGGCTAGCGACATGTTAACTCGGGTCGGTCTGGGTCATCGTTTAAACCACCGGCCATCGGAGCTCAGCGGCGGTGAACGTCAGCGTGTAGCCATTGCCCGCGCTATGATTGGTAAGCCAGGTTTAGTGCTTGCAGACGAACCTACTGGTAATTTGGATCATCAAACTGCTGAAAGCATTTATCAGTTGATGCGCGAGTTGAACCGCGAGCTAGGCACTAGTTTTGTGGTGGTCACCCACGATCGCGCATTAGCCGCAAAACTTGATCAACAATATTGGATGCGAGATGGCCGTTTAGGTGTTGATAATGGCTAGTCTTGCTTGGCAATTGGCCAGTCGCTATCGCAATACCCGCAACAATAGCGCATTTATTCGCTTCATTTCGGCGTCTTCAACTTGGGGCATTGGACTGGGTGTCGCCATTTTGATTTTGGCGCTATCGGTGATGAACGGTTTTGAACAAGCACTGCGCGAGAAAGTGCTGAATGTGATCCCCCATGTTGAGCTCGAAGCGGTTGAACAACCTATTCAAGATTGGCCAAAAAAGTTAAGTGCGCTCAGTAGCGAACCTGGCGTAGTTGCTGGTGCTCCTTATATCCGCACTGAAGGCCTGCTGCGTGCCGCTGGTAAAGTCAAAGCATCGCAAGTGCGCGGTGTCGATTTGGCCTATGAAAGTGGCATCAGTCGACTAGATTTGTTTGTGAAAACCGGCCAAGTCGAAACACTTGGCGCTGATCAAATCATCTTAGGTCAAGGCATTGCATCAGAGCTAGCGGTTAAAGTTGGCGACACAGTACAGCTGATGCTGCCGAAAGTGACTGAGCAAGGCGAGCTTGCAGGTCAGAAGAATGTCAATTTGCAAGTGACTGCAATCGTCGGTATTGGCGGTCAACTCGATTATCAGCAAGTTTGGGTCAATATGCCGGCGTTAGCTCAGTGGCTCGATATGCCAGCGGACAGCATTCAAGGTTATGCCTTTAAGGTTGCCGATATTTTCCAAGCCAATACCATCTCACGCGAACTTGGCCAAAAAGCGACTGATTACATCTACATGTTGGATTGGTTTCGCACCCAAGGCCATTTATATGAAGATATTCAGATGGTTCGCAGCATTTTATATTTAGTGCTGGCATTAGTGATTGCCGTCGCTTGTTTTAATATTGTCGCAACTTTGGTTATGGCGGTGCGGGAAAAAGAATCGGATATCGCCATTTTGCTCACCATGGGCACAGCACCAGGGGTAGTGATCAGAGCATTTATGTGGATGGGGTGGTTAAACGGTCTTAAAGGTACCTTCTATGGCAGTTTGATTGGTTTGTTGTTGGCTTGGAAAATCGAAGTAATTTATCGATTCTTCGCCAAACTTACCGGCGCAAGTTTGCTTGATCCAACCATCTATTTTATTGATTATTTACCTTCAGAAATCCACGGCCAAGATGTGCTGATCACGGTATTGGTCGCCATAGTTTTAAGCGGTCTTGCCACGTTATACCCAGCGCTTCGTGCCGCAAAAGTCCAACCAGCTCAAGTACTTGGTCAGCGTTAACTGACCAAGTTGCTTTTTTATTTCGACACTCTGCTAACCCTGACCTTGGCCGGTATTCATTGCGGTGCTGAGCAGGACAATTCATCTCTGCTTTACTGGCGAAATCAGGGTATATGGTTTATTAGTAAATAAATCACATTTAAATAACCAAAAATAAACATGGAACGTTTTTGTTTGGGTGTTTTTCTAGCGGTATTGCTTGCAACAATACTGCCTGTGTTACCTGATCTATCACTAATGCTAGTTCTTGCTGCTTCAGCGCTTTTTTGTGCGCTGTTGCGTGCCCATTTTTTCCTTGGCTTTGTGCTGTTTCTGCTGAGTTTAAGCTTACAAGTTCACCAGCATCAGCAACTTGTAGAGCGGGTCTTAGCGAAAAATAACACTGAGCAAACTGGCGTCATCGTGAGCATCCCGCAGCAATTCGGCGATAGTTTCTTTTTTCTATTTGAGTTAGATGACGTCGGCAAAGATTTTGGCGTGGCCAATCCGAAGATTATTGCGGTGCGCTGGTTCGATACGACGAAACAGCCGTTTGCTGGTCAACGGTGGCGATTCTCGCTAAGACTAAAAGCGGTGCGCGGTGTAGCGAATCCTGGTTCGGGCAGTAAAGAAACTGCGGCTTTGGTGCATGGTATTGTCGCGCAAGGTACGGTAAAAACCGCAGTGCAACTGGACAATAACCGTACTTTGCGCCAGCAAGCCTATGACTTAATTCAACTTTCAACCAAAGACTTATCAAGTAATCCTATCCTGCTAGCGTTAACCGTCGGTGAGCGTCCTTTTACACCAGAGCTTTGGTTGGCGTTACAGAGTAGTGGGCTCAGTCACTTGATTTCAATTTCTGGGATGCATATTGCACTGGTGTTTGGTTGGATCTTGCTACTCAAACCTAGCTTGCAATATCTGCCGATGTCCCAACTTTGGCGCGAGCGTTTGTTGTGGTCGGTCGCGCTTTTTGCCGCCCTCGGTTACTGTGTCTTAGCGGGTTTTGCCATTCCGACTTGGCGGGCGATGTTGGCAATAGTCGTCGTCACGCTGCTCAAAATGTTGCTACGCCGAACTAGCGGCTGGCGCTTTAGTCTTGTGTTCACTGCGGTTTTACTATTGTGCTGGCCAACCTTAATGTTGAGTATCAGTTTTTGGTTGTCAGTCAGTGCTGTGGCGCTGATTTTCTTTATGCAGTGGCGCTTTGCAAAACCGCAAAATTGGCGTGATAGCCTGCGTCAATTTGTGTTCTTTCAATGGCTTTTTACTCTAATGCTTCTGCCGATCAGCCTGCTATTTTTTCATGGAATAGCGCCGCTTGGCTTTTTTTGCAATCTGTTGTTTGTCCCTTGGATTAGTATTGTCGGAATTCCAGTGCTGCTCCTTGTCTTCTTGTTGCAACTGCTGTGGCCATCGACATTAACAAATTTGTGGTGGTTGGTAGATTGGCTGTTTCGACCGTTAATTTGGTTGTTCGAACAGCTGGCCGTTCAGGACTATTGGTGGTCGTTGCCAGAACTAAGTTATCTAGCACTGATTTTTTTGATGATTGCGGTCGTTGTCGGCTGCGTTGGCAGAAGTCGGCAGAGCATGGCAGTCGCACTGATACTTAGTTTGCCGAGCGTGCTGCACTGGCTGGACGTTAAACCCAATACCCTGCATGTAGTCGATGTCGGGCAGGGCACCGCGGTGGTGCTACAGCAAGCTGATCGGGCGCTGGTTTATGATGTTGGTCCGCGATATGGCGATTACAGTGCGACGAAAAATCACCTACTGCCTTATTTACGCTACCTTGGCATTAAGCACTTGGATTATCTTATTCTGAGTCATAACGATAGTGACCATACCGGCCATTGGCAGTTACTGCGACAGGCGTTTCCGCAACTGAGGCTGGTGACCGATATTAGTGATGTCGGTACTAAAATAGCTTGCGCCCAACTGCCTACGAGGTGGGGCGATTTTGCCCTTCAAGTCTTATGGGATCAGCAGGGATTGGACCGAACGGAATTTAGCCATGAGGCAATTAAAGTCGATAAGGACATTCCCCTTGAGCAAATGCCGAAACAACAGCCGAAAAATCATGATTCCTGTGTGCTTTTAATCACTAGTACCGCTACCCAAAAGCAGTGGCGACTGCTCCTTACTGGAGACGCCGATACAGCTGCAGAACAACAGATATTGAATAGGTTTCCGAAGCTTCAAACCGATGTGTTATTGCTTGGGCATCATGGCAGTAAAACCAGTTCAGATTTGGCGTTTTTAACGGCTATTGATGCAAAAATTGCGCTCAATAGCGCTGGTTATGATAATCCATACCGACATCCGTCAGCGCAAGTGCAAGCGCGTCTGGAATTGTTGCAAA
>JAFLDV010000015.1 GCA_017302255.1 Gammaproteobacteria bacterium
TCCATTCCGAACTCAGAAGTGAAACGCAGCTGCGACGATGGTAGTGTGGCAGATGCCATGCGAGAGTAGTACACCGCCAGGCTCCCAATAAAGTCAAAAAGCCCACTCGAAAGAGTGGGCTTTTTGCATTTATGGCCAAGCGGTTCACTGAGCGCAGAGTAGTACAGTGAAATCGGGGTTTCAAAAAGCCAACAATTTGGCTTTTTGCCGATTGAACGCCCTGAGCTCTGCGAAGGACATCAAGTCTCCCCAAAGACTGGGCTGTTTGCTTTATGCCATCCGGCGGGACATTGCTCGAGAAGGACACTCCCATTTGACAACTTCAACGCGACAACAATGGACGGAACATTTTTAGACCAGCATAAGCTTGTCCGGTACTGGAAACGCATATGCTGGGTACTGAAGACTCATATGCTGGGAAGCACAATCGGCGCGAAAAGAAGGCTATTCGCGAGCAAACCCGGTCCTTCTTGCTTGTTGTTTGTTATTAGTGATATTAGCGCTGAGAAATCGAAGGCGGGACCGTCAATTTAATGATTGAACGCCATGAAAGCTGCGCGGGGACGGGAGTTAACGAAGGTAAACTTTGGGCTTTTCTGCACGATAATGCTTTTAACTCTAAGAATGAGTTGAATCATTGTAGTTCTGTATAGTCCTGATTTTGCTTTCATTCTTGATCTTAGCGTATCCAAACTGAATTATTCAATTTTGGCATTACTCAGAAAGCCAGCATAGTTAAATTGATGGTGTCGGTATTGGCCTTAATAGCTAACTCATAATTTATAGAATTAAATCAGTTGCTTAAGGATATTAACTTAGTCGACGCGCCAACACTTTACTCAAATTAACCGTGCTAAGTTCTGCAAGTAGATCTGTAGGTCTAATGACTTCGTCGCTTAAAAACGCTGGGGCTATGATTTTCGGAGGAAATACTTTTAAAAGAATTGTCTGGAAAATCTGGAGGTAAACTGGTAATCCTTCACCAGTTATATTTTAAATTAACTTATGCTCTGCCTCTGGAACCCGTGCGAGAGTATCCATTTGAGCCGAAAATTGCATTATATGTCGCAATCACAATGACGCCGAATAAGCCTAAAAGTAACATAGGTAATGGCGCATTTTGATTATTACGAATTTGATAGGCGATCAATAATGAGAAAATTAAGTAGAAGGCAACGAGAAATTCCAACTTATACCAATTGAAAAAACTGATATCGCTGATAGTTAATTGGACAATCGAATCAGCGGTTTGATAAACAGATGTGCCAAAGTCGATTGAATTCATTGATTTCAGATATTGCTCATTAACAATTTCTCGGTAATATTCCGGGTAGAAATTACCTAGAGTTACGCCGATTTGATGACTATTTCTGTCAGCGATTATTAAAATACTGCGGTCATCCAAAGTGCCATTAGTCAACCATGCATCGAATACAGACTGATTAAATTGCTGCCAAATCAGACCATTTTCATTTTGATATATGTAATTATCTAGTGTTAAAACATGGACTTGGATGTTTTTATTTGTCGCGTGGAACTCTAAACGATTTCGAAGATTTGCTTCGACTTCAGCCGTTAGAATTCCTGCATAATCGTTAATATAACTATCCCTTGAAGTCGGTACTTGAGCCTGGATTGCGATAGACCACAGCAGCACAAACAACCCAAGAAATCTTGGAATGTGCATATATCTACGTTTCATTGGTTAACAACTAGTTTAATTGATGTGTAATTTATTCTAACGCGCACTATCAGCGTTGAATAGTACCTAACAGCAGAATAACGTAAATCTCCTAATTAACTGAGATGTTAATTCCAAAGTTCGATTAACATTGCGATCCCTTGGCCACCGCCGATGCACATGCTAACTAATCCTAGTCGCTTGGTAGTTCGCTCCAATTCATAAACAGTCTTCGTAAGCAATATTGCTCCGGTTGCGCCAACCGGATGCCCTAAAGCAATTGCCCCGCCGTTTGGATTTACTTGGCTCTCAGTAAAGCCAAGCGTTTTGCTTACGGCTAGTGCCTGCGAAGCGAACGCTTCATTGGATTCAATAACATCTATATCTTCGATTTTGATGCCCGTTTTTTGCAATAATTTATTCACTGCGGGGATTGGTCCTAACCCCATAACTGTTGGATCTACACCGGCAAAACTATAAGCAAGAATTTTTGCGCGCGGTTTGAGACCATGCGCTTTGGCAAATTGCTCAGTCGACAATACAAGCGCCGCAGCACCATCGTTTAGGCCAGATGAGTTTCCAGCAGTAACAATGCCATCTTTGTCAAAGGCTGGGCGAAGTTTTGCGAGCTGCTCTAGAGTTGAATCATGTTTTACATGCTCATCAGTCTGAAAGCCAACCGATTCACGGCCTTTTACGACGTCAATTGAGACCATTTGTCCATTAAAACGTTGTTCTTTTTGCGCTTTAGTCGCTTTTAACTGACTGAACAATGAAAACTCATCGAGCTCTTGACGACTAAACCCATATTGCTTGGCAATGCGCTCGGCCGTAAGTCCCATGTGACCACTGCCGAATGGATCTGTGAGTATGCCTAGAGTTAAATCCGTTGTAGTGCTATGCCCCATACGCAAACCCTGCCTGACGTTTGGTAAAAGATATGCACCTCTACTCATTACTTCAGCACCACCTGCTAAAGCTAACTGGCAATCTTCGAGTTGCAACATCTGCATAGCACTGATAATCGCTTGAACTGAAGAACCGCAAAGACGATTAACATTCATGGCGGTAGATGACACGGGCAAGCCGCTGCGTAACGCTATGTCTCGAGCCAGATATGCATCTGCGGGCGAGGTAGTGATAATGTGCCCGAATACCGAATGTTCAATTGCATTTGCATCGACATTGGCCTTAGAAATTGCTGATTTTGCAACAAATGTACCTAACTCGGCAGGCGAAAAACCGCTTAAACTTCCTAGAAAGCTGCCAATTGCAGTCCTTTGCGCACTTAGAATGACGATCGATTGCATTGTTGCATGCTCCTCTAATAACTTACTCAGAGTATGCAATTGTGAACCTAAAGATCGCAACCTTTATAACTTAAGGAAGAAGGGCGTTTGATTTAAAGGGCAATGGCTAAAAAGAACGCTTAAAAGGTAAAGAAAAGATATGGGCTATAAGCGCCTAGAAATTGTGTCTGTTAACTAGTAATTCGATTTAAATCAGAGGTTTAAATGGTCGGTACGGCGGGATTCGAACCCACGACCCCTGACACCCCATGACAGTGCGCTACCAAGCTGCGCTACGTACCGACTAAGTGCCTTATCTTACTGGCTTTATTGGTATTTGCAATGGCACAAAGTCTGACTGCGGGAAAATTGAGCGTTGCTACTTTTGCGTCTAGTTTTTGAGTGAACGCTTGAAATTAATACTACTTTCAGGCTCGTTAGATCGCTTACAGTAGTAACCTTTATTTTTCATGCAATTTGGTCATAACGATGTGGATTTGGTTTACTTTGCTAGCTGCATTTATGCAAGCTTGGCGCAATGCACTACAAAAGCAGTTGAGTCTTGATGTACCCGTTATGGGGGTTACATTGGCTCGTTTTCTCTACGCAGGACCTATTGCTGCTTTTTATCTGATAGTGCTTTATCAATTCTATGACGCTCCGCTACCGACCCTCAACGTTAAATTCGTATGTTTTATAGTTGCTGCAGGCTTGATGCAAATTTTAGCGACGGCCTTAATGGTTGTGCTGTTTAAACAACGTAACTATGCGATTGGGGTTGGATTAGCGAAAAGTGAGGCAATTTTTGCCGCTGTGCTTGGCGTTATATTTTTCGCCAGTACATTATCACCAATTGGCTGGCTTGGCGTTTTAGTTGGCGCTTTTGCGGTATTTTTGCTGTCAGGAATTAAAAGTTGGCGGGGCTTATCATGGCAGACGCTGGCTATCGGATCGGCCTGTGGAGCTGCATTCGCACTAACTTCATTGTGGGTGCGGGAAGCCAGTCTATCGCTTGATTTAGCATTTCCGTTAAGCGCGGCTTGGGTACTTTTGTTTGTAATTACTTTGCAAACTATAGTGCTATTGCTGTGGCTGTCCTTCCGTGATCGTCCAACCTTAGTATTACTTTGGCAAAAGCCCAAACTCACCCTGTTAACTAGTCTATGCAGTTGTATTGGATCTCTCGGTTGGTTTACTGCGATGAGTCTGGAAACGGTTCCGCTAGTGAAGACATTGGGCCAAGTTGAAGTCTTCTTTACACTACTCATTTCGGCCTTCGTGTTCAAAGAAACGCTTAAGCGCCAAGACTATTTAGGATTAGGTTTGGTGGTGGTGGCCGCAGTCATGGTGCTATGGGCTTAAATGCATGAAATGTGTAAATTATGGTAACAAGTTTTGCAATGTTGCGATAATTTATTACATCGTGACATATATTAGTAATAAATCATTAAGAAAACTGTTATGCTCATTTAGTAGTCTGCTTATTCGAGGCCATCAGCTGGAAATTAGAGGACGTTATTTATGTTCAATTGGATTGAACCCATGCTCGGCTGTGACTAGAAACCATAACAAACACAGATCCTATTAAAAGGGAACCGAAATGAAATTACGTACCATCGCGCTTTTGGTGGCTGCAGGCATGTTAGCTGCACCGGCACAGGCAAAGATTTTAATCTCCGAAGTGCTCTACGACGCTCCAACCAATGACACCACTCAAGAATTTGTTGAGTTGTATAATGATAGTTGTACTGCGGTAAGTTTATCCGGTTACAACTTAATGGATAACGGTGCCACATATAATTTAACCGGAACCATCGCTGGAGGCGGTTACTTTACCGTCGCTAAAAGTGCATCAGGGTTTAACAGCCTGTTCGGCAAAGCGGCAAATCAAGCAGGAATGACATTGTCGCTTGGCAATAGTGGCGACTATGTGAAGCTGCGCCAGGGGACAACTGAAATTGATTCAGTGGCTTTTGAAGGTGCGATCTCTGGCTGGACCTTGAATGCTGTCGATAAATCAGTCGCTCGTAAAAACGTGGCGGATAGTAATACACAAAACGACTGGCAAGTTTCTGCCAATGCGGGCAACCCTGGTAGTGGTTTATTAAATGCTAACTGTGGCGGCACAGGCGGCGGCACAGGCGGTGGCACTGGTGGTGATACCGGTACGATCAATTTACCAACTTATTATGTTGGTACTACAGGTAAAACCGGCGCTGAGCTAAAAGCGACGTTAAACAATTTATTACGTGGTCATGTTCGTTTTACTTATGCGCAAGTGTGGGACGCATTAGGTTATACCGACGAAGATCCAACCAATACCAATAACGTTATCCTGCTTTATGCTGGTCGTTCACAAGCTAAAACTTTCCGTGCTGGTACTAGCACTTCTTTAGATGCTTGGAACCGCGAACACGTTTGGGCGAAGAGCCATGGCTTCCCTGATGAAAGCCAATATGCTCATACCGACTTACATCATTTACGCCCAGCCGACGTTTCAATCAACTCAACTCGTGGCAACAAAGATTTTGATGTTGGCGGCACGCCATTGACGGAATCTCCAGAAAATAAAACAGATACAGACAGCTTTGAACCGCGCAATGCAGTGAAAGGCGACGTCGCTCGGATGATGTTTTATATGGATACTCGCTATGAAGGCGGTGATGATTCTGGTACTCCGGATTTATCAATTCCAAACATCGCGCCAACAGGGAGTTCTGCGCCGCAAATGGGCAAACTCTGTGTGCTATTAGCTTGGCATTTGGCAGATCCAGTAGACACATTTGAAGCGCGCCGTAATAACCGGATCCATGAATTACAAAAGAACCGCAACCCATTTATCGACAATCCACAATGGGCTAAGGCGATTTATGGAAGTCAATGTCCGGGTGTTTAAGCCTAGGATGTTTGACTAGTTAATTACTGAGAGGAGCAGCAATCGCTGCTCCTTTTGTTTTTAATGCCTGAAAATTCGAAATAAATTCGTTAGAATGTTTAAAAACAACAGCGAAGAATAATTATGACCCTCAACGATTTAATTGATTCCGCTTCTGCGCAACACGGTGATTTTCTAAAATATACTTTGGCGCAGCCCGAAACGATGGTTCCGGCAAGCTGGCAGTTGGACAATGGTACCAGTGTCGAATTGTGGGATACTGGCGTTTTAGTGTTTAACCCACCGGCAACTTCAGAGCTTGATCTGATCCTTTCTTCAGGAATTCACGGCAACGAAACAGCGCCAATCGAACTATGTGCGGCAATTTGTCGAGATCTATTACAAGGCACGATAGTTGCGAAGTGCCGACTCATGTTTTTATTTGGCAATCCGCCAGCGATTAATGCCGGCAAGCGCGAAATAGTCGATAATCTGAACCGCTTATTTTCTGGGCATCATACGAAAGGTCCAGACGAATATTCATGGGAGCGTCAACGCGCAGCAAACCTCGAAGCTTATGTCACTCGGTTTTTTCACGAAGGTGGCGCTGAGAAAAAGCGCGCCTTGTATGATTTGCACACCGCTATTCGTGGGTCTAAGTTTGAAAAATTTGCGGTTTATCCATTCCTACACGGGAAGCCATGGTCGGAGACGCAATTTGAGTTTTTGGCGGCTTGCGATGTTCATACCGTATTGCTAATGCAAACCCCGGCGTCAACTTTTAGCTATTACGCAAGCAATAGCCATGGTGCTGCTGCATTTACCATTGAACTTGGCAAAGTTAGACCATTTGGTGAAAACGATATGAGCCGCTTTAGTGCGTGCGACAATAGCCTTCGGCGTTTAGTAACCGGACAGCGACTTGAACTGAAAGCTTTTTCTGCAAATAACTTCAACCTGTTTGCGGTAAACCGAGCCATCAATAAAACTTCTGAGGATTTTTCCTTAAGTTTCGCTGCAAATATTGAGAACTTCACCCAATTGCCAGTGGGCTCACTACTTGCCATTGATGGTGGCACTGAGTATCGGGTCGAAGAAGGCGGTGAAGCGATTATTTTTCCAAACGCAAATGTGGCGCTTGGACAACGCGCAATGTTGCTGGTTAAACCGTTTGATGTTTCGGGTAACACCATACGCGATTAAATAGAAAAGGGTTGTTGTTAACTCTGAACAGCAACCCATCTTTACTGGTAAAACCAGTTGTGCTGTTAAAATCTACAAGTTCTGACTGTCAATTCGACCACATTAAAATAACCTTACTTTGCTAAAAATAAGATTAACTCACTGAATTTTATAGGATCTATTACCTATTTTATCTCGCATTAGTTTTTTTAATGCAAACCCATCGAAAAAATCAGGATGAAAACTGCTGCTATGCTAACTTATATTGTTAAGTGCGGTTGCAATGCAGTTTACGTAAAGGTAAAGTTTGCGCCGCGAAACAAAAACGCTAACATTCGATTGCTCTATAAAGGTTGACGTACACGTAAACTAAAATAACGCAACCATGGCAACAGCATCGCACTGTTGACCCAATATAGACGATCCAGGGGAGACGCTGACTTTAGCTGCGGCAAAGATCGCAGGTCAGTCTGGTTCAATTTCACGGTAATAGCTGGCAAACAACCAAGGTCCGCGTTACCCGAAACATAAAGAGAGATCTATGACCAACCCGAACAACGCCACCATTTCGACTATTCATTTAGCCGAATTCACTAGTGGTCATGCGCTGCAGATCCCAACATTACGGGTTCTGGCAGACGATGGAACGGTTTTCCCAGGGGCAAAAGAGCCAGAATTATCAAAAGAAACTGCGTTACGTATGTATCAAAGCATGACGTTCATCCGAGTTTTAGATGAACGGATGCTCGCCGCGCAGCGTCAAGGCCGTATCAGCTTCTATATGCAGTGCTTGGGCGAAGAAGCCGCGACAGTCGGCAGTGCCGCAGCATTGCACGAAGAAGACATGATCATGGCGCAATACCGCGAACAAGGCGCATTACGTTATCGTGGCTTTAGTTTGGAACAATTTATGAATCAATTGTTCTCAAACGAAAAAGATCTTGGAAAGGGTCGTCAAATGCCGGTGCATTACGGCTCACGTGATATCCATTACATGACGATTTCAAGCCCACTCGGAACGCAGATCCCTCAAGCAGCTGGTTATGCTTATGCGCAGAAATTGCGTGGAAAAGCTAATGTCACCATTTGTTATTTCGGCGAAGGTGCAGCGTCTGAAGGTGACTTCCATGCTGGTTTAAATATGGCAGCAGTGCACAAAGCGCCAGTATTATTCTTCTGCCGTAATAATGGCTATGCGATTTCTACACCGGCAAATGAACAATTTAAAGGTGACGGTATCGCTTGTCGTGGCGTCGGCTATGGCATGAAAGCAATCCGCGTTGACGGCGCTGACATCCTTGCTGTCTATCAAGCGACTTTAATGGCTCGTGATTACGCACTTGCCAACAATGAGCCGGTGTTACTTGAATCTATTGCCTATCGTTTGGGCGCGCATTCTTCAAGTGATGATCCAAGTGGTTACCGCTCAAAAGAAGAAGAAGAATTGTGGCGCAAAAATGATCCAATCGCTCGCTTCCGTCTTTGGTTGCTGAATAAGGGCTGGTTGGATGATGCTGCTGACAAAGCGCAAATTGAAGGCTTACGCCAAGAAATCCTCGATGCACTTAAAGTTGCTGAAAAGATCGCAAAACCAGGCATCGAGCACTTAATTTCTGATGTTTATGCCGAGCCTATTCCTGAGCTGGAACGCCAACTTTCTGAATTAAAAGAGCACATCCGTAAGTACCCGGAAGCTTATCCAATCACGGCGGGGAGAATGCTGTAATGGCTAAAATGAATATGTTACAGGCCATCAACAATGCGCTGGATTTGGCGATGGCGAAAGATGACGGTGTGGTTTGTTTCGGTGAAGACGTAGGTCATTTTGGCGGTGTGTTTCGGGCAACTTCAAAATTGCAAGAAAAGTACGGCAAGGCTCGCTGCTTCAACACTCCATTGACTGAACAAGGTATCGCCGGTTTTGCCAATGGTATGGCTGCACAAGGCATGAAGCCAGTAGCTGAAATTCAGTTTGCTGACTACATTTTCCCGGCCTTCGACCAAATCGTCAACGAAACCGCAAAATTCCGCTATCGTTCAGGTGACCAATTTAATGTCGGCGGCTTAGTATTCCGTACCCCATATGGTGGTGGTATCGCGGGTGGTCATTACCATAGCCAATCGCCAGAAGCATATTTTGCCCATACGCCGGGTTTGAAGATTGTCGTGCCTCGTGACCCTGCTCAGGCCAAAGGCTTGTTATTGGCGTCAATTAGCTGCCCAGATCCGGTGATTTTTTTCGAGCCGAAGAAACTGTACCGCGCTTCTGTTGGTGAAGTTTCTGAAGAATATTACGAAATTCCGATTGGTAAAGCCGAAGTGATGCAGACTGGTACGCAAGTGACAGTGCTGGCTTGGGGCGCACAAATGGAAACCGTACAAAAAGCCGTTGATATGGCACAGGCCGAAGGCATTTCTTGTGAGCTAATTGATTTACGTAGCATTTTGCCTTGGGACGTCGAGACCGTCGTTACTTCAGTGAAGAAAACAGGTCGTTTGGTGATTAACCATGAAGCGCCGTTAACAGGCGGTTTTGCTGGTGAAATTGCCGCAACTATCCAAAAAGAATGTTTCTTGCACCTTGAAAGTCCAATACTGCGTGTATGTGGTTTAGATATTCCATATCCACTGGCATTAGAGAAAGAATATGTGCCTGATCATCTAAAAACATTTGAAGCGATTAAAGCTTCCGTCAATTTCTAAGAGGCAGACGATGAAACAAGATTTTATTCTGCCAGATATCGGCGAAGGCATTGTTGAATGTGAGCTCGTCGAGTGGTTGGTAAAAGAGGGCGATCAGATCGTCGAAGACCAACCGATTTGCGATGTGATGACTGATAAAGCCTTAGTACAGATCCCTGCGGTGCATAACGGCATCGTCAGCAAGTTGTATTATGCCAAAGGTGATATTGCTAAGGTGCACGCGCCGTTATTTGAAATGACTTTAGCTGGTGCAGTGGCTGCAGCCGTCGAAGTGGCGCAAGTTCCTGTGACGGCACCTGCGATTCAAAATGCAACGGGCACTGTTATTGAAGACTTTATTTTGCCAGATATCGGTGAAGGTATTGTTGAGTGCGAAATCGTTGATTGGTTGGTCAAAGAAGGCGATATCATCGTTGAAGACCAGCCAGTGTGTGACGTGATGACTGATAAAGCGTTAGTGCAGATCCCAGCGAAACATCCGGGCAAAGTAGTTAAGTTGTACACAGCAAAAGGGCATATCGCGAAAGTGCATGCGCCACTATTTGCTTTGGAATTAGCTGCGGCGGACGCTACTGGCGCCAATCAGCATGCAGTGGTTGTGCCGCATCAAGCCGCAGTTACTGCTCAGCCTGTTAGCAATGCTAAGTCATCACCAATGCCAGCAAATCATAAAGCGCTCGCAAGCCCGGCAGTTCGTCGTCTGGCGCGTGAGCTTAGTGTTGATATTCACCAAGTGCCAGGCTCTGGTCCGAAAGGTCGAGTATTTAAGGCTGATGTGCAGCAGTTTGTCAGTGGTGCCGTTGCTACCAGCACGACTGTCACAAGTGCAGCTGTTACCCAAGCACCTGCAGCAAAAGTAGTAAGTTCGTCAGTGGCAAACAGCGCTCGCAAAGTAGAACCGATTAAAGGTATTAAAGCGGCAATGGCGCGACAAATGACTGAGTCTGTCTCGACTATTCCGCATTTCACTTATTGCGAAGAAATCGATTTAACCGAACTTATCGCTCTGCGCTTACAGCTAAAAGATGGGCTTGCCAAGCAAGGCGTGAAATTGACCATGATGCCGTTTTTTATGAAAGCGATGTCGTTGGCAATTAATGAATTCCCAATCTTGAATAGCCAAGTTAATGCCGATTGCACTGAACTGACCTATTTTGATGAGCACAATATTGGCATTGCTGTTGATTCAAAAGTTGGTTTATTGGTGCCAAACGTCAAAGATTGTCAGCGTAAATCCATCGTTGAAATCGCTAACGATCTAACGCGCCTTACTGATCTGGCCCGTGAAGGTCGTGTCAGTCCAGCAGATTTGAAAGGTGGCACTATCACCATTTCGAATATTGGTGCTATCGGTGGGACTGTGGCTACGCCAATCATTAACAAACCGGAAGTTGCAATCGTTGCACTTGGCAAAGTGCAGCAGTTACCTCGGTTTGATAGTAAAGGTCATGTGGTTGCTCGTTCAATCATGCAGATCAGTTGGTCAGGCGATCACCGTGTAATTGATGGCGGTACTATTGCGCGCTTTACTAACTTGTGGAAAAAGTACTTGGAAGAGCCAAGTGCGATGTTAGTCGCTATGCGCTAATCGCTGGTCAAGCAAGCCAAAACCTGTTAAAAATCCGCTTCGGCGGATTTTTTATTACCATGAAATAATTAACTACTTTCGTCGTATGCTTTAGCTGCGTTTTCGGGCGATTTATTGAGTGATATAAGGTCGGCGATGGATAAACATCAACTTCGAAATTTCTATATTCCAGAAGAACAGTCGTTTTACCTTTTAAACGCCAATGACGCGAAAAAGCTAAAAGATTGGGTCGCGCTGTGTATCGATGAGTTACAAAAACTAGGCTATCAGCAAATCGAGTTGGTAGGAAAAGGCGCCTATGGTTTTGCCTTTGCTGGGCTCGATAATGCGCTGCGCGCCTATGTTTTTAAGTTTTCTCGTATCAACCTGCCGCAGCATATTCAAGAACGATTGGCAGACGAAGCCTTTATGCTCTCGCAAGTTCAGCATCCAAACGTACCAGCCTTTGTCACTTATCAGGTCGTGAAAAAACAAGGGATATTGATGATGGGCCGCGCCCAAGGTGTGGACCTTGAACAATATGGGTTGCGCCATGGTCGATTGCCAGTACGTTTAATTGTAAATATAGCCACGCAGCTGGCAAGTCTATTGTTAGTGCTTAGAGGGCATCAGAAAGATGGCGCTGCATGCCCAATTGTTCACGGTGATATTAAGCCATCAAATATTGTCTTTGATGAAACCACTGGCGCCATCAGTCTGGTCGACTGGGGGTCGTCGGTATTTGCCCAAGTGGACGAGCAGGGTCATTATATTTCAAATAATGTGATGGCACTGATGTCTTCTGATTTGCAAAGCTCTAATGCTCGACTTGGCGATGTATATTTTATTGGTGCAGAGCAACGGCAGGGCGGGCTTTCCAGCCCCCGTTTTGACGAGCAAGGGGTTGCTGGCACTTTGTACGCATTGGCGTCTGGGCAGTCCTGTCGATTTGGGCGAAAGGCCATTCCAGCAAGGAGTTTAGGCCTGCCTATGGAATTTGCGACTATGCTCGATAGCATGCTGGCGGATGATCCCGAGCTGCGCGCACAAGCTGGCGATTATTTCTTAAAAGCAATGCCTCGGCTTAATCGACTGGTATTGCCGCCATTACCGTTATTACCGACCCAATCATTGCTTCCCGTGGGTTTAAGTCCTGTCGACAAAGAGTTGGACACAGTGGTTTACTCTTCGCGTAAATCCTTCTTGCGTGAACATAGCGATGAGATGGGCATTCAATATGTCGATGACGTGCAGCTTGAGCGCTACTATAAAAACTATCTAGAGGGCATGGGGGAAACGGAAAAAGCCTTTGTTGCTGCGGTGAGCCGGCTCGGTCGTTATCCTGTGGTAGGTGGTTTGGCCATACACTGGCAGCAGCAAGGGGTCTACATTGATTGCCACTTACATTTGTATCAGCAAGAATTACTGCCGGCTTTTAATATTGCAGTCAATAATGTGGTGTATTTAGCGCAAGCTATTGCCAAAGTCGGTACTTTCAAAGCCTGTTTGTTTGATGCGCGGCAAACCATCCACTTGTCTCGAAGCGCGATAAACGACGTTTTTTGTGTCCCCGACCATTTAATCATTCCCTATGAAATTACGGCGATGAATGAAAGCGGCCAAGCAGCCAAACAGCACTCATACTTTGAAGATGGTAAAGATCCTGATGAACAATTAGTGTTGCCAGATGCGATTATGGACGATATCGCAGCGTTAAACTTAATTCGGCATACCGGTTGTATTATTTTCGAAGTGACTACATTTCATATGAAAATTCACCACTATTTCCATTTACTGGATGCTTCGGCAGAACCGGCATTTAAGCTGTTGTTAGCCAATATTGTGAGTAAAATTAGTTTGATTACGGGGGAAGGGGTCGCAGGATTTATGAAATTACCCCATAAAGATACTCGACATTTTCGGCACCAAATGGTTATACCCCAATGTTTGTACCCAGCCAATCCACAGCATTGGTTGGAAGAGCATCGCGATTAAAAACAACCATTGCAATCAATGGCATAATCACTATGATATCGGCAAAATTTTATAAGGTGATCAGAATTTTGAAACCGCTAAAAATGTTTTTCGTGACCTTAACGACCTTATTTTCGTTAGTTACCGCAGAAGTTGTATCGGCAAGCTCGATAGCAACAGACTCGCATAGTTTTGCTAACGTCCAGGATGTGCGGACAACTAATTTATCTATTGATCTCACAGTTGATTTCACTCGAAAGCAATTGTCAGGTTTTGTCGAACATGATTTGGAATGGCTTAACCCTAAAGCAACTCGTTTTATTGTCGATACTCGGGCTTTAGTGGTTGAACAAGTTAAAGCGATGCGTAAAGACGGCACTTGGGCGGATGTTAGTTATGTTTTGGGGATCACAGACGCAATAAAAGGCCAGCCGCTGACGATGCAGCTAACGCCAGCTTCGACCAAAGTGCGGATTTATTACCATACAACTGCTGGCACCACAGGTCTTCAATGGTTGTCAGTTGCACAAACTACCGAGAAAAAACAGCCATTTTTATTCAGTCAATCTCAAGCTATTCACGCTCGTAGCTGGATCCCACTGCAAGACAGCCCAGCGGTCAGAATTACCTACCAAGCACATATTAGAACCCCGAAAGATCTACTGGCGGTTATGAGCGCAGACAATAGTCAAAACACTGCTCGCGATGGTGATTATTATTTTTCGATGCCGCAAAGAGTACCGACCTATTTAATTGCTTTGGCTGTTGGTGACTTACATTTTAAAGAAATGTCGCAACAGACCGGTGTTTACGCTGAAAAAGCTTGGCTGGACAAAGCGGTGTATGAGTTTGCCGACACTCAGAAGATGATTGACGTCGCAAGTAAGCTTTACGGTGAGTACCACTGGGGGCGTTATGATCTGTTGATTTTACCATCCAGTTTTCCGTTTGGCGGCATGGAAAACCCGCGTTTGTCTTTTATTACGCCAACTGTAATCACTGGTGATCGGAGCTTGGTGAGTCTTATAGCGCATGAACTTGCGCACAGTTGGTCAGGAAATTTAATTACCAATGCCAGTTGGAATGATTTGTGGGTCAACGAAGGCTTCACTAATTTTGTGGAAAATCGGCTGATGCGAGAAGTCTATGGCAATGAACGTGCAGATATGGAAGCTAACCTTTCATACCATGAACTGTTGCGAGATATGAAAGGATTAGCGCCTGCAGATACTGCGTTAAAAGTCGATTTAACAGGTCGCGATCCAGATGATGCTTTCTCCTTAGTTCCTTACGTCAAAGGACAGTTATTCTTAAGCTGGTTAGAAAGTAAATTTGGCAAAGTTCGCTTTGACGAATTTATGGCAAGTTACTTCGGTAAACATCAATTCCAATCGATGGATACCGAAGTTTTTCTAAAGTTTTTATCAGAACAACTGGTTAATAAGTATCCTGGGGTGGTTGATCCTCAGCAAATCGAGCAATGGGTATATAAGCCAGGTATTCCAGTGGATGCGGTAATCAGTCAATCTGACGCCTTTGTTAAAGTCGAACAGCAGCTACAATTGTGGCTTAAACAAGAGCAGCCGCTTCGGCGACTAAACACCAGCAAATGGACTGTTCATGAGTGGTTGCACTTTATAAATCAATTACCTCGAGATTTAACCCTTGAACAGTTATCCGAGCTTGATGAAGTGTTTATGTTTAGCGGTAGCCGCAACGCTGAGATTTTTGTCGCCTGGGCCAGATTGACCATTCCAGTGAATTACCCACCAATTTTCACCCCGTTGCGTAAATTCTTGATGGAAGTGGGTAGGACAAAATTTGTGGTACCGCTTTATAAAGAATTAAAAGCCAATCCAGAGAAAAGTGGCTGGGCATCAGCGATCTACCGCGAAGCGCGTGCTGGTTATCATCCATTAACGCAAAGTCAAATCGATAAATTCCTGTTTTAGGTTACATTTCTTCACCGAACTGCAAACGCCAAGCTGTTATTCTGCTTGGCGTTTTCTTTATTGGAGTAAATACACATGCAATTAAACAGCAAAGTTTTGATTTTGATGGTCTTAGCGTTCTCAGCAAGTCTTGCAGCCGCAGTGCCGAGTGAAAGAACTATTACAGTTCAAGGTACTGGCGCCGTGTCGCAACAACCTGATCAAGCTAGGTTACGGATACAATTTAGCGCTCGAGCGCCCCAAGTAATCACTGCTAAAAAACTTGTAGATGAAAATGCGCAAGCGTTTACTAAATTCCTTGTTGGCAAGAAAGTTGAACGACAAAACATCAACAACTCGTTGCTACGAGTCCGCGCAGAGTATCCTACGACAGAGCAACCAAAACCAGGTTTTGTCGCCGAGCGCGAAGTCAGCGTGGTATTCACTGATTTAGCGCTCTACCCGGAAACTTTGGAATATGCGGCGGCATTGGGCCAAGTCGAAATGCAGCCAGTGGAATTGCTAAACAGTAATGCAGCGGATCTGTACGAGCAGGCGCTTATCGCCGCTGTTGAGGACGCCAAGCGAAAAGCCAGCGTTTTGGCCAAGCAAGGCGGGGCGAAAGTTGGTGCTGTGATGAGTATTAACGAACTTAGTATCGGCCAACCAAGGCTAATGAAAATGGCCATGAGCGCCGATTCTGGGATGGAAACCGGCACGCAAATGGTAAAAGCTGAAGTTTCGGTGATATTTCAGCTGGTAGAACCATGATAAATCTTCCGCAAAAGGTTTAATTTTGTGGCCAAACCAAGTAAGGTAATGGCCTTTATATCTAGAAGCTTTTGATTGCTAATGTTTGCTGAAAAAAACACCTTTTATGACACTCTGGTTGCTCAGGCCGATGCGCTTATCGCTGATGAATCAGATCTAATTGCCAATATGGCAAATATAAGTGCGCTATTGTTCCTCGAAATGCCAGATCTTAATTGGGCTGGCTTTTATATCCTGCGAAATAACGAATTAGTGCTGGGCCCGTTTCAGGGCAAACCTGCTTGTGTAAGAATTGCGGTTGGTAAAGGCGTGTGCGGCACTGCTGTCGCGACTGGTGATATCCAACTGGTTCGTGATGTCCACGAGTTTCCAGGGCATATTGCTTGTGATGCCGCGAGTAACTCAGAGATAGTGTTACCTGTACGTCATGCCGGCCAAATCATTGCAGTGCTGGACATTGATAGCCCATCACTTGCTCGTTTTGACCAAGCGGATGCTGCTGGACTCGCGCGGATAGTGCAAGTTTTCGAGCAGCGCTTGGAACAAACGCAATGAAAGACAGTATTTCAATTCAAGACTTCCTGTTTGAACAAAACCAAGTTGGTGATTGGGAAGGGGAAGAAGAGTTGGTTGCCGACCGCATCAATGCTATATTTCATGCGGTCTGGGTAATAATTCCAGACGAAACTCCGGTGCCAGCGATAGATAAACTATTGAATGACATTTGGGATCAACTCAGAGGCAGTGAAGTGCTACTTGATGTTGATGAAGACGAATTGATTGGTTGGGCATTAGCGCACAGCCGTCAATACCTTGAAGAAGTCCGCCATCCTGACGAAGATGCTGAAGATGACGACGACGTAGAAGATGATAATGAAGAAGAGTATTAATTGATGACCAGCCAAGTCGAACCTCAAGTAAAACCGCATAACGTGAAAGAAGTTGTCGCGTTGCTCGCCGAGCAGTTCCCGTTGTGTTTTAGTCTGGCTGGTGCCGCTAAACCGCTTAAAATTGGTATTTTTCAAGACCTTGCGGAACGTTTAAAAGACAATCCGTTGGTTAGTAAAACTATGCTACGTCAGGCACTACGTGTCTATACTTCTAGTTGGCGTTACCTGGATGCGGTGAAAGAAGGTGTTCATCGGATTGATTTAGATGGTGTTGATGGCGATGTCATTGATGTTCAACAAGCAGAACATGCCGCGAGTTCATTAGCTGAAAGCAAAGCAAAGGCCTTAGAAGCCCGCAAAGCTAAACAAGCAGCTGAACGCGCCAAGGCAAAAGCTGCCGCTGCGGCGAATCCAGGTGCTGATGCTGGAACAGCGCCAGTAAAACCTGCTTACAAAAAACCAGTAGCTAAACCAACAGCAAAACCGGTAAAACCTGTGAGTGCAGAGAAAAAATCTCAGCAGCAAGTGAAACCAAAGCCAGTTGAAGTCGTCCAAGAGTTAGTTACATTGGCGCCAGGTGCATTAGTTGCAGGGGCGAAAGTCCTGGTAAAATTGGGTGCTAGCCCAATGCCTGCCACCGTTATTGAAGTTGTTAAACAGGATGTTGTTGTACAGTTGGCCTCTGGAATGGTGGTCAAAACGCATAGCGGCAGTTTGTATAAGGCTTAACCTCAAGAGTCTCAGATGAAGAAATTAACAGCGATTGCAGCAGGATTAGTATGGGCGTTGTCTAGCGTAGCTTACGCTAGCGAAGTAACCGAACATGCGACTTTGCCAAAACTCGAGCAGTTGGACCAACATTTTACTGCCAGTAAGCGCATTGCCGCGTTGTTAACGCGTGGGCATTATTTGCCTGTGCAACTCGACGACAAGTTATCTGCCAAGGTTTTCGACCGTTATTTAGATAGCTTGGATTACTACCATAATGTCATGCTGAAATCGGATGTTGATACATTTGAGCAATATAAGTTTCAGTTCGATGATGCCATCAACAAAGGCCAATTCGATTTTGCCTTTCAAATGTTTAATTTGAGTTTACAGCGACGTGCCGAACGCTTTGATTTTGCAATCAGCTTACTTGATAAAGGTTTTGATTTCACAACCGTTGATCAATATGAGTATGAGCGCGAAGATTCTCCGTGGCCGACAAGTAAAGCGCAATTAGATGAATTGTGGCGGCAACGTGTTAAATATGATGCGTTAAATTTGAAGCTTGCTGGTAAAAATAATCAAGAAATCAAAGATTTACTTACCAAGCGCTATAAAACTGCAAAAAAACGTTTAGCCCAAACTGAAAGCGAAGACGTGTTCCAGTTGATGATGAACTCTTACGCTCGAAGCATAGAAGCGCATACCTCATACTTATCGCCACGCAGCGCGGATCGGTTCCAACAGGAAATGAACTTGTCGTTGGAAGGGATTGGTGCGGTATTGCAAGCTGATGACGATTTCACCGTCATTACTAGTTTGGTGCCAGGCGGTCCAGCTGATACGACCAAAAAGATTAAGCCGAAAGACAAAATCATTGGCGTGGCACAAGGTCAGGAAGATTTTGTTGATGTGGTTGGCTGGCGGTTAGATGATGTCGTTGATTTGATTAAAGGCCCGAAAGGTTCAACCGTGCGTTTGCAGGTGATGGCAGCCAGTGATTCAGCTAGTACCACTCCGCAAATTATTGAAATTGTGCGGGATAAAATTCGTTTAGAAGACCGAGCCGCCAAAGGTGAAGTCTTTAAACCAATGCTTGGAAAACCAGGCAAGACGATTGGTGTCATCAATATTCCAAGCTTTTACAACAACTTGACTGAAGATGTTCGCAAAGAAATTACCGCTTTGAAAGCGCAGAAAGTTGACGCAATTATTATTGACTTACGCGGCAACGGCGGTGGTTCTTTACCTGAAGCCATTTCGTTAACTGGATTATTTATCGATAAAGGCCCAGTTGTACAAATTCGTGAAGGTAACGGCCGTGTCACGCCAAACGAAGATACAGATCCGAGCGTATTCTATGATGGTGCTTTAACCGTGATGGTAGACCGTTATAGTGCCTCTGCCTCTGAAATCTTTGCCGCTGCGATGCAAGATTATGGTCGTGCATTAATTGTTGGTGAAGATACTTTTGGTAAGGGCACTGTACAGCAACACCGCGGTTTAGGTCGTATCTACGATAATTTTGATACCGAGCTTGGCAGCATGCAGTACACAGTTGCGAAGTTTTATCGCATTAACGGTGGTAGTACTCAGCATAAAGGCGTCGTGCCAGATATATCTTTCCCAACACCAATAGATCCTGAAGATTGGGGTGAAAGCAAAGAAGAAAACGCTTTGCCTTGGGATTCGGTGCCAGCTGCAAGTTACAGCAGCGCAACTGACATTAAAGCTGCGTTACCGATTTTAAAAGAAAAACATGCAAAACGGATTGCCGAGGAACCAGAGTTCCAGTACTTAGCTGCTGATATTGTTGAGTACAAAAAAGAGCAAGACGAGAAAACCATAACGCTTAATGAGAAAGAGCGGATAGCTAAGAAAGATTCGCAGACAGCTAGAGATCTTGTGCGAGTCAATGAGCGCTTACAGCGTTTGAAGTTACCACAAGTGAAAAAAATCGACGAAGCTCCAGAGAAATTGGAGAAACTTGATCCGTTCCTTGAAGAAACTGCGTTAATCACCGCAGATTTGGTAATGACAGGGCGTATCGCTAGCAAATAGATTACTGCTTTAGTGCAGCACATAAATGACAAAGGGCTTCTTGGGTCCTTTGTCTTTTTTTTTAGCGCTTAAAATTGAGAATATCGATGTCAGTAGCTCGTCAGTCTGTACATGGCCAATGGTCGAGTCGTTTAATGTTCATTATTGCAGCGACAGGCGCTGCAGTTGGTCTTGGTAATATCTGGAAATTCCCTTACATCATGGGACAAAATGGCGGTGGTGCTTTTGTCTTATTGTATTTGTTATGTATTTTATTAATTGGTATTCCAGTATTGATGGCTGAAGTGATGATCGGTCGGCGTGGCAGACAAAGTCCTGGCTGGTCGGTAAGAACTTTAGCTTTTGAAGCGCATGCCCATAAAAATTGGCAGTTGGCCGGCTGGATGGGATTGGTCGGTGGTTTCCTCATTTTAACCTTTTATTCGGTGATAGCTGGCTGGGCATTCGCGTATGTCGGTAAGTCGATTCAAGGTGCATTTGTTGAGCAAGATGCCGCTGCAATTTCTCAATTATTCGGTAGTTTCACGACAGATTTCAGTAGTTTGCTTTTATGGACAACAGTGGTTATCGGTTTGACCTGCGCTGTGGTTGCGAAGGGCGTACAACAAGGTCTTGAAAAAGCAGTGCGCGTGTTGATGCCGGCACTTTATATCTTGTTAATTGGATTAGCGGTTTATGCCGGATTTACAGGCGAATTCTCACAAGCCCTGCGGTTTATGTTTTACCCAGATTTTAGCAAAATCACCATGTCCGGCGTGCTTATTGCTTTGGGTCATGCCTTTTTCACGCTAAGTCTTGCCTCAGGGGTAATGATTACTTACGGCGCATATATGCCTAGTAAGGTGTCTATTGCTCGTACTTCAATGTGGATTGCGCTTGCAGATACCTCAGTAGCGTTAATTGCTGGCATGGTCATCTATCCAATAGTATTCGCGCAAGGGCTCGATGCCGGTCAAGGGCCGGGTTTGATTTTTGTGACCTTACCTATTGCGTTCGGCGCTATGCCCGGTGGAGTAGTGGTGGGTACGTTATTTTTTATCATGTTAGTTTTTGCCGCGTTTACTTCAACCATTGCCATGATTGAATCAGTGGTTGCGTGGCTTATTGAATCAAAAGGTATGCGTCGATTACAAGCCTGCTTGCTGTCCGGCGTGGTGTTATGGTTAATGAGTTTGCTGACCATTGCATCGTTTGCAGGCTCTAGCTGGGCGCAGGTGCAGTTCAATTTTCTGGGTAAAGACGTAAATAACCTCTTTGAAATCCTCGACCATTTAACTTCAGATATCATGCTGCCACTTGGTGGGTTAACAATCGCTATTTTTGCCGGTTGGATAATGCGCCAGCAAGCGACAGCAGAAGAGTTGAATACTTCGCCACTTACTTATACTATCTGGCGCTTCAGTATTCGTTGGTTCACCCCAATAGCAATCCTGTTAGTGTTTTTGAACCTCACGGGTATCCTCTCACTATAACGAAAATGACCTTGTAAAAAGGCGGAAATTGAAAATGATAAGAACGGCCCCCCCAAAGGCACCCAGTTTACTGGATGCAGTAATACCCTTGCTCATACTCGTTGTGCTCTTAAGTCTTTCGGTTTATTTGTACGGCAGTGATTCTTCCTATGGTCCAAACCAGCTTGCGTTGTTTTTTGCCGCAGGGGTAGCGATTTTAATTGGCTTAAAAAATGGCTATCGCTGGGCCGATATGGAAAAAGCCATGGTGCATGGCATTTCATTGTCCCTTGGAGCGGTATTGATCCTGTTTGCGGTTGGTGCGCTTATTGGTACTTGGCTGTTAGCCGGTACCGTACCGTCACTTATTTATTATGGTTTACAGGTTTTGGATCCGACGTGGTTCTATGCCGCGAGCTGTATTCTTTGTTGTATCGTATCTTTAGCGATCGGTAGTTCTTGGACTACGGCAGCTACCATTGGTGTTGCTTTGATCGGTGTATCGATGGGCCTCGGCTTATCACCAGTGATTACCGCGGGGGCAATCATTTCCGGTGCCTATTTCGGTGATAAACTTTCGCCGTTATCAGATACCACGAATTTAGCTCCTGCCATTGCCGGTGCAGATCTGTTTGGCCATATTCGTCATATGCTGTGGACGACAGTTCCGAGTATTGTTATTGCTATTATCTTGTTTGCAGTGCTTGGATTTAATGCAGATGCCACAGCAGATGCTGTGAAAATACAAGAGCTTAGTGACGAGTTGTTGAAAAATTTCAATATTAGCCCAGTAATGTTAGTGCCGTTGTTTGTGTTGATGGCAATGGCAGCGAAAAAAGTTCCAGCTTTCCCAACCGTATTTATTGGTGCGTTATTAGGCGCTGTTTGGGCGCTGATATTTCAACCAGAAATGGTCGCTAAGATGGTGCTATTAGCCGATCCATCGAAAGATTTGCATCCAGCGCTTGGCACGTTAAAAGTGCTTTGGTCGACCTTACATGGTGGCTTCAGCATTGAGACCGGACATGCAGAGCTTGATAAGTTGTTATCAGGTGGCGGCATGTCGAAAATGATGAATACGGTTTGGCTGATTATGTCCGCCATGGTATTTGGTTCGGTGCTTGAACATACCGGTTTGCTTGCACGTTTTGTGCAAGTGATTTTAGCCAAAGTACACAGTACTGGCTCATTAGTGGCAAGCACCATCGGGACTTGCGTCGCAACAAATATTTTAGCCGCAGACCAATACATGGCGATCGTGATGCCTGGTCGGATGTATAAAGATGAGTATGCCCGTCGTGGCTTAGCCCCAGTGAACCTATCACGTACCCTTGAGGACGGTGGTACCATTACCAGCGCGCTCATTCCATGGAACACCTGTGGCGCTTATATGCATGGCGTGTTGGGTATTAGTCCATTGGAATACATCTTCTATGCTTTCTTTAATTTGATTAATCCTTTATTAGCAATTATCTATGCGTATCTAGGGATTAAAATTCTGCGACTGACACCACCGGAGACATTATTGGCTCCAGCAGTTGAAAATACTGAAACTAACGGAACAAGCCGTTAATAGTTCAACCAATAGGTTGTTCTGAATCAGTTAGGCCCGCCTTTGCGCGGGCCTATTATTTTTGTACACTTCAATTCTATTATTTAAGCGGAATGCCTCATGACCTCTGCACGCATTAGTAAGAAATTATCTGATTACCAACCGGCTGGCTATAAAGTCAACTCTTTAGATCTCACGTTTGAGCTCGCGCCGTCGAATACTAAGGTTACGGCACTATCGCAAATCACCCGACAAACTCAAGCCGATTTAGTCCTTGACGGTCAGCATCTGGAATTGCTCGCTTTGCGCGTTAATGGCGACGACTGGTCCAACTATAGTGTTGATGCAGAGAGACTTGTCATAGCGGAACTGCCGACAGAGTTTTCATTAGAGGTTGTCACTTATATATCTCCAGAAGCCAACACAGCGCTTGAAGGCTTGTATTTATCTGATGGCGCCTATTGCACTCAATGTGAGGCGGAAGGGTTTCGGCGGATCACTTACTTTTTAGATAGGCCTGATGTGATGACGGTCTACACGACGCATATTATTGCCGAGGCGAGTTTTCAGCATCTTTTATCCAATGGCAATTTGATTGCTGACGAGTTACTTGTTGATGGCCGTCGAAAAGTGAGTTGGCATGACCCATTTCCAAAACCGAGTTATTTGTTTGCACTAGTTGCTGGCAACTTCGATGAAGTGTTAGGCACTTATCAAACCCACAGTGGTCGTGATGTGAAATTGGCTTTTTATGTCGATAAAGGCAAAGCAAAAGAAGCTGAATTTGCCTTAGCCGCATTGCAGCGCGCGATGCGTTTTGACGAAGAGACCTTTGGTCTTGAGTACGATTTAGATATCTATATGGTCGTTGCTGTAGATTTCTTCAATATGGGTGCTATGGAGAATAAAGGCTTAAACATCTTTAACAGCAAGTTCGTGCTAGCCAAACCAGAATCAGCTACCGACACGGATTACTTCAATATCGAAAGTATCATTGCTCACGAGTATTTCCATAACTGGACTGGTAATCGGGTCACTTGTCGTGACTGGTTTCAGTTAAGCCTCAAAGAAGGGCTTACTGTGTTTCGCGACCAGCAATTTAGTGCGGAGATGGGGTCGCCAACACTTTGTCGTATTGATGCAGTCAAAACCATAAGAACAGCGCAGTTTGCCGAGGACGCAGGTCCGATGGCGCATGCTATTCGCCCAGAAGAAGTGCTGGAGATGAATAACTTTTATACTGTCACTGTCTACGATAAAGGTGCAGAAGTTATTCGCATGCAACATACGCTGCTTGGCGAAGCAGGTTTTCGAAAAGGCATGGATCTCTATTTTGCCCGTCATGACGGACAGGCGGTCACCTGTGATGATTTCGTGCAGGCGATGCAAGATGCCAATAATGTTGACTTGTCGCAATTTCGGCGTTGGTATAACCAAGCAGGTACACCGACTTTAGCTGTGCAATTAACTCATCAGAACAATACATTAATTATTTCGCTTGCCCAGACAACTCCAAACACCGCAGACGGTAGTCCGAAACTAGCATTTCATATTCCGGTAGGTATTGAGTTGATTGAGCCTGAAACAGGGCGGCATGAACAGTTTTTGCTCGAACTACGTCAGGACCAACAACTGTTTGAATTCGTCGGCTGGTCCGAGCAAACTCTGCCTGTGCTGCTCACTAATTTCTCTGCACCAGTAAAACTGGATTACCAGTGTTCTATCGATCATTTGCTTTATATCGCCGCTGCGGCAAAAGATGGTTTTTCGCGCTGGGATGCGATGCAGCAGTTATGGTCAGGGCTTATCAGTGAGTCGATAGCTTTAACTCAGCCTATCGTTTTATCAGCACAGATCCTTAGCACTTTGCGCAATTGGTTGCTAAAGCCAGACGAAGATTTGGCTTTTACTGCGGAGTTGTTGAGTTTACCTAGTTTTGACAATATCGCGGAACAGTATGGCGAAATTCCTGTTGATGGCATTCTGGATGCGTTGACGAGTCTACATAGACAGATCGCAAACGAGTTATCTGCTGAACTGCATCTGTGTTATCAGAACCTGCAAAGTGAACCTTATCGGTATGAACAACAGCAAATTGGGGTGAGGGCCCTAAGAAACCTGTGCTTACAATATCTTTGTTATTTGCCTGATGCGCCTTTGGACTTATTGCGACACCAATTTACCCATGCTGACAATATGACTGATGTTATCGCGACCCTTTACGCGTTAGTCAGAGCAAATCAACAGTTGTCGACAGAATTCCTAGCGCAGTTTTTAGCGAAATATCAGGATAACGTCCAATTGTTTGATAAGCATTCAAATCTAAGTGTGTCGCTTCAAGATGAGCGTGTTTACGCTGCGGTTTCAGCTATCGAAACTCATTCGAGCTTTAGCTGGCAGAATCCAAATCGAGTTCGCGCGGTTTATAGTGCCTTCGCTCAGCTAAACCCAAGGATGTTTCACCAACTCGACGGGCGTGGTTATCGGTTAGTGGCAAATGCGGTAGCCAAAGCCGACAGCATTAACCCGCAACTTGCGGCTCGGATGATCACGCCTCTGTTAGCCTGGAAAAGGTTCGACCCAGTGCGTGGAAATTTAATGCGAAACGAGTTACTCGCATTAAGTAACAGCGCTGGTTTGAGTAATGATCTGTTCGAAAAAGTGGAAAGAGGGTTGGCGTGAGCCAGAAAAAATATATATTTTCTATGCACTTAACTGCTGAACAGGTGCTTTGGTATTACCAAGGTCATATAAAATCTGTCGTAGTCCAAGCTGATTCAGGCGAAAGAGTGCAGCTTGAACTTAGACATTTTAAGCCTTTTATTCGTCATGAAGGGGTGAAGGCACATTTTGAGTTAGTAACCTCTTTATACGGGAACTTTATCTCATTAAAAAAAATTAATTAGAGTAAATGCTTTAAACGGTGGATTAAAACGCTGTATGAAAATATATTGCATTTAGCTATAAATATCATTGGGTTAGCGTGTTTTTTTATTGGCTAAACTGATTGAGTTAAACTGATAATTTGGCTAAACATGGGTAAACCTAGTAAAAACCCAAAAAACCGACGACAAATCAACATATTTAGCACGACGGAAGCCTTGCGCCTCTTAGAAAATGATGTAATTATTTTATGCAAGTGAGTAGAGATCAGAGCAGTTGAACTCAGTCACGTATTACAAAAACAATATATATAAAACCTGCAGGGACAGGGGGGAGATTCCAAGATGAACAAAAGGCCATTTGCCTTTGCTAAAAATCCTTTAGCATTGGGTGTCGCGTCTGCGCTGTTAGCCTTGTCTGCTACATCCACACAGGCTGCTAATTTTTCGCTCAGCGAAGACATTGAAGTTGTTTTCGACTCTACATTTTCTTACGGTGCTAGCTGGCGGGCTGAAGACCGCAACTGGGACACAATAGCTAAGGTGAACCACCCACGCTTTAATTGGACCGGTTACAACGCTGCATCAAACATTATCTATCCTTCATCTGATATTTGGGCTCAACCAGGCGGCTACTCCGCTAACGGCGACGCTGGTAACCTAAATTATGATAAAGGAGATTTATTCTCTTCATTGTTTAAAGGCACGCATGAACTATCGATCACTAAAGGTGATTTCGGTATGTTCACACGCTTTATGTATTTCTATGATACAGCGTTGATGGATAACAAGGGTGACTACACAAACCCAGTTTCTGGAAACCCTGTTGATCCTTGCGCTGATGATGAAGCGCGTGACTTAGCTTGCCGTGACCTGCGTTTATTAGATGCTTACGTCTTTGCAAACTTTGCACTGAACGATGGTGCGAACCCGTTATCTGTTCGTGTGGGTAATCAAGTTCTGAGCTGGGGTGAAAGTACCTTGATTCAGCACGGTATTAACATCACACCAATCGATGTTGGTATTGCGCGTTTACCAGGTGCTGACTTAAAAGAAGCTTATATCCCAGTGGGTATGATTTCGGCATCACTTGGTATTACTGAACAATTGTCTGCTGAAGTATTCTATCAATACGAATGGCAAAACAGTTATTTACCAGTTCCAGGCACCTATTTCTCTACGAATGACTTCGCAGGCAAAGGTGGTTATAACCAAAACATTCAGTTAGGTTTCTCTGGTAACCCGGATCTTGATTTAAGTACCTTGTTAACCGGCTTGAATTCAATCGGTGCTGGTATTCGTTCTGCTTCAGCAGTGCTTGGAAGCTCTACAGCGACGCCTGCCGACAAAGCTGCAGCACAAGCCAGTTTAAACCTGCTTTCTCAAGCCTATTTGGCGTATCCAACCAAAGTTACCTTACGTCCAAAAGGTGATGCTGGTGAGATCAATCCGCCAGACTCAGGTCAATATGGTTTGAAGTTAGAGTATTTCGCACCAGAGTTAAACGACACTGAGTTCGCGCTGTATTACATGAATTACCATAGCCGTACTCCGGTGATCTCTGGTATCGCGTCTAATTTCTGTTCTTCAGCTGCAACTGCTGCTTGTTCTGCGCCTGGCGTTGTTAGCAATGCAATTCAGCAAGATATTCAGTATTTAGCCGGAAATCAGATCACTGCTGATAACGTTGCAAACCTGAAAGCAATGTCAAAAGGCTTAATTGAATATCCAGAAGATATCAAGCTTTATGGCTTTAGCTTCAACACCACTTTAGATGGCACTTCAGTTGCCGGTGAGTTAGCTTACCGTCAAGATGAACCATTGCAAATTGATGACGTTGAAATTCTGTATGCTGGTATGCCAGAACAGTTAGCTAACGCAGGCTTACGTCCTGATTTAGCGGGTATTTCGCAAATTGGTCGTTACAGTGGTAGCAAAGTGTTACCAGGTCAAAGTGCAAAAGGCTTCATTCTGTCAGACACAGTACAAGCTCAGTTAACGGTCACACATTTGTTTGGCCCTGTTGCTGGCACCGACAACTTAACAGTATTGGCTGAAGTCGGCGGTATTAGCATCAAAGACATGCCAGAGCAATCAGTTCTGCGTCTGAATGGTCCAAACACTGACCGTAGCGGCTACCCATTAATGGGTACAGATGCGAATGGCAATTTAATCATGAAAACTGGTTTGCACACTGGTCTTTCAAACGGTGCAGAAACCAACCCGTTCCCGACAGCTTCTGCTTGGGGTTATCGTATTTTGGCAAAAGCTGACTACAATAACGTATTCTCAGGTGTGAACATGTCACAACGTCTGACGTTCTCTCACGATGTGAACGGTATTACTCCAGACCCGTTGTTTATGTTCTCTGAAGATAAAAAATCACTGAGTTATGCTGTTGCGTTTGATTATTTGAACGCTTGGTCTGCTGAAGTTTCATATAACGCGTTTTTCGGCGGCGTAGGCACGACCAACAACACTGAAGACCGTGATTTTATTTCTTTCAACATTAAATACTCAATTTAAGGGACGAGACTGTCTTATGAAAAAACTCACCCTACTGGCTTCGGCCATTACTTTGGTTCTGAGCTGTGGTGCAATGGCTAAAGTTGCACCGGATCAAGTCGCACGTCTCGGTGCAGATTTGACTCCGCTTGGCGCTGAAAAAGCTGGCAACAAAGACGGTTCAATCCCAGAATGGACTGGTGGTATTACTTCAGCTCCAGCAGGTTATAAGCCTGGTGATCACCACCCGGATCCATTTGCTGCTGATAAAGCTGTATTAACCATTGATAAGTCGAATATGGCGCAATACAAACAATTTTTGACTCCTGGTCAAATTGCGTTGTTTGATCTGTATGACACGTTCAAAATGAA
This sequence comes from Gammaproteobacteria bacterium, assembly GCA_017302255.1. Lineage (GTDB taxonomy): Bacteria > Pseudomonadota > Gammaproteobacteria > Enterobacterales > Alteromonadaceae > Pararheinheimera. The sequence continues at coordinate 28,395 of JAFLDV010000015.1, forward strand.
TATTTACCCAACTCGCCGTTCAGCGTCTTATCCACAGTACGTCTATGACGCTACTAAAGATATTGCAGGCAAAGCAGAGTTAGTGCAGGGCGGTAACGGTATCGTTAACGCAGCGATCGGTGTTCCGTTCCCAATCCCAGCCGACGGCTTGGAAGCTATTTGGAACCACATCGTGCGTTTCCGTGGTGTTGCAGCAAGCCGTAACGGTGGTCAAGCAGCTCCAACAGCTGATGGTGCTTACACGTTGATCGGGTTCGAAGAACAAATTATGTTCAAGTACTCAGATAAAGCAGCGTCTGCAGAAGCGTTACAAGCAGAAAACATTTTGTTCCGTTTCAAACAAAGCGTAACAACACCTGCTCGTTTAGCTGGTACTGCGCTGTTAGTCCACGAAACAATGGACCAAGTGAAGACTCCACGCCAAGCATGGACATATAACACTGGTCAACGCCGTGTACGTCGCGCACCAAACGTTGCTTATGACGCTCCAGGTACAGCATCAGATGGTCTGAGAACTACCGATGATTTCGATATGTTCAACGGCTCGCCAGATCGTTACAACTGGAAATTGGTTGGCAAGCAAGAATTGTATATCCCATACAACAGCTACAAACTTCACTCGAAAGACACGAAGTATGCTGACTTGTTAAAGCCAGGTCATTTGAACCCTGATTATGTTCGTTATGAAAAACACCGTGTTTGGGTGGTTGAAGCGACACTGAAATCAGGTATTACACACGTTTATGGCAAACGCGTATTCTTCATCGACGAAGATAGCTGGCAAGTTCATGTTGCTGACTTATATGACGCGCGTGGTGAGTTATATCGTGTGGCTGTAGCCCATGGTCTGAACTACTACGAAGTTCCAACACATTGGAGTACGTTAGAGGTTTATCATGACCTGAACTCTCGTCGTTACATTGCGATTGGTTTGGATAATGAAGACAAGATGTACGACTTCTCTGTGAAACTTTCAGATAACGATTTTACTCCAGCGGCTCTGCGCCGTGAGGGTACACGTTAATCGTAAGTTGTGTAAATGAACGGTTGGCCCTTGGGCCAACCGTTTTTGTTTTAGTTACAACCTTGAGTATTAACTCTAATGAAGTTTAAATTTCTGTCAGGCTTAAGTCTGATATGCGCTCTGTTCCCGGCAATTGCACAACAAAAAATAATGCCGCAAAGCGCTTATATCCTGCCAAATGCACAAAAATCGGTGTTGACCGATATCATTTCCGTTCAAGGTAAATTTTTTATGGCTGCTGGTGAGCGTGGGCACTTACTCAAAAGTGTCAACGGACAAGACTGGCAGCAAAGTGCGACGCCACTACAATCAAACTTAAATTCTGTGTTCTTTTTGAATGAGCAACTTGGTTGGGCTGTTGGCCATGATGCATCTATTGTTCACAGTAATGATGGCGGCCTGACTTGGTCGTTGCAACAGTTTGCACCTGAACTTGATAAGCCGTTGTTTGACGTAGTGTTTAATGACGCACAAAACGGTATTGCTGTAGGTGCTTATGGCATGTTTTACCGCACCACAGATGGCGGCAAGCAATGGCAAAGTGAATTTCATCCAGAATTAGCGTCGATTGAAGACCAAGCGTTGTTAGCCGAATTAAAAGAAAGCGATCCAGAGGCTTATGCAATCGAAGCTTCGTCAGTCCTGCCTCATTTTAACCGTCTATTTGCTGACGGCAATGTGTTATTTATGGTCGGTGAAGCTGGATTCTACGCCTCTAGCCATGATTTTGGACGCACTTGGCAACGCGAAAATAGTTTCTATAATGGATCCTTATTTGGTATCACCAGAACTGGTCAGGGCAATTTATTTGCTATTGGTTTACGTGGTCATGCATTCCGTAGTACTGATTTAGGGGTTACTTGGCAAAAGATTGACTTGCCATCACCTTCGACCCTAAACAGTGTTCTTGCGGTTGAGGATAAAGTGTTTTTGTTCGGCAATGCTGGCACTCTGCTAATGTCATCTGACGATGGCGTAAGCTTTAAAGCAATTAAAGCCCCAGATGGCAAATCAATCTTAAATGGCGTTTTAGTCGGGCCGCAACTGGTGTTGGCAACTGAGACCGGTATTAAATCAGTTCAAGCGGTGGTAGCAGAATAATATGAGTGCAAATCGTTTCGTAAATAAATGTGAATATGCGCTTTTCCGACACCGGGGAATGGTAATTCTGGCATTTTTACTCGCTACTTTGTTTTTACTATTCAAAGCGAGTCAGATCAAACTTGATGCCGCCTTCACTAAAAATATCCCACTAAAACATGAGTACATGCAGACCTATTTGAAGCATGCCAAAGATTTTGGTGGTGCGAATAATATTCTAATTTCGGTCTGTGATGCGTCGGGCAATATTTTTAATCCGAATTTTTTTGATAGTTTCAAAAAAATCCACGACCAAGTGTATTACATGCCTGGCGTTGACCGGGTTTTAGTAAAGTCACTTTATAGTCCGAGCACCCGATTTCTGGAAGTAGTAGAAGACGGTTTTGCCGGTGGGCCAGTCATTCCAGCCGACTTTGTGCCTGATGCTAACGGTTTGTCGATTGTGAAACAAAACGTCGATAAAGCAAACATTGTTGGCCGTATGGTTGCTGATGATTACAGCTGCGCCATGGTGACCGCACAACTGCAGGAAGTAAATCCTGATACCCTTGAGAAGTTAGATACTATTAAGTTTGCTAACCAGCTCGAAGCGGAAGTTCGTAAGCAATACGAGTCAGAACAAATCTCTATTCATATCATCGGTTTCGCCAAAATGGTTGGCGATGTAGCTAATGGTGCGAAAGGCGTTTTAGTGTTTTTTGCTCTCGCCATTGGTATCACTGCTGTGATGGTTTACCTGTTTTCCCGTTCGGTCAAATTGACCATATTGCCTATTGCCTGTTCGTTAATTGCTGTTATTTGGCAGATGGGTCTATTAACTGTGATTGGCTTTGGTATCGATCCAATGTCGATTCTTGTGCCATTTTTGGTCTTTGCTATCGGTGTTAGTCATGGTGTGCAAATGATTAACGCCACGGGTAAAAACGTTGCTAATGGCTTAGATGCAAAAACTGCCGCGCAAGCAAGTTTTCGGACTTTGCTAATTCCTGGTGGAGTTGCACTGTTATCCGACACTGTTGGTTTTATTACTTTGTTAGCGATTGATATCGGTGTTATTAGAGAGTTGGCGATTACTGCAAGTTTGGGCGTCGGTGTCATCATTCTGACTAACTTGTTGTTATTGCCGGTATTGATGAGTTACATCAAATTTAAACCGTCATATGTTGCATCGGTTTCAGCGCCGTCACCAAAAGCGGATAAGTTTTGGTATTTCTTATCAGCTTGTACAGAGCGAAAAGTTGCTGTTGTGATTCTGCTAATCACTGCCGGTTTATTTGCTTTCGGTTACCAGCAGAGCAAACAACTTAAAATTGGTGACTTACATCCTGGTGCAGCGTCATTGCACAGTGACTCACGCTACAACTTAGATACCGCGTTGATCACTGATCGTTATGCAATTTCAGTTGATTACATCAATATCATGGTTGAGACCAAGACCAACGGCTGTACTTTCCATCCAGTTATGGATCGGATAGATCAGTTCCAATGGCAAATGGAAAATGTGCCTGGTGTTCAAAGTTCAGTTTCATTGCCATCGGTTTCAAAAGCAATAAACGCTGCATTTAATGAAGGCAACGTAAAATGGCGTATTCTGCCACGTACGACGGAAAGCTTGGTGCAGTCGTCGTCACGTGTTGAGACTAGTACCGGCTTGTTAAATGCTGACTGCTCAGTGATGCCAATAATTCTGTTCTTGAATGACCATAAAGCTGAAACTATCGAAAAAGTAATTGTCGAGGCTAAACGTGTTGCTGCAGAACTGAACAATGATGAAGTGCAATTTAAGCTAGCATCAGGTCCGGTCGGTGTAATGGCTGCCACGAATGAAGCCGTTGCTGAAGCACAAGATCCGATGACATGGTACGTTTATGGTGCCGTGATCTTGCTATGTTTACTAAGTTTCCGCTCTTTACGTGCAACAGTTGCGGTAATTATTCCGTTATACGTAGTAACAGTATTGGCGACTGCGCTGATGACTTATTTAGAGATCGGTCTTACAGTTTCTACGCTACCAGTTATCGCGCTTGGTGTTGGTATTGGTGTGGATTACGGTATCTACATTCTCACCAATATGACGCAACCGCTGCGTGATGGTGTACCGCTGCGTGTTGCCTATTGCAATGCGTTAAAGACTACTGGTAGTGCGGTACTCTTTACTGCGGTGACTTTAGCGATTGGTGTGAGTACTTGGGGATTCTCAGCGCTTAAATTCCAAGTCGATATGGGTATTTTGTTAACCTTCATGTTTATCGTCAACATGTTAGGTGCGGTATTTGTATTACCAGCGATTGCGGCCTTCTTTTGGCCGCAAAATAAAGTAAAAACAAATAATTTGTAGCAGCGCATGTTTATGCAGAAAAACTAAAGAAAATGGCCATCTGGCCATTTTCTTATTTAAAAGCGCTGAATATCTTGTCAAATCTAGCTTTCGCCGCTGGTACAACCAGTATAAAAGAAAGAAATAAAACTCGAAAAGCACTAAAATAGTCAATAAACTTCGCACCTGACACGCTCTGTATGTAATGCACAATCCTGCTGTCCCTCGGCAGAGATTAAATAAAGGATACAAAAATGGCACTGATAGACGGTCAACCATCTGTACTTCTACAAAATGTAAGTAAATTAATCAGACAAAAATTAAAAGATCAGGTCGAACTAGTAGAACAGTTCGCCTACACGTTATATGGAAATGTTGCCAATGAAGATATGGTCGGTCGTAACGACAGCGATCTTTATGGTGCGGCATTAAGCCTTTGGCAAACTTTTAATGATCACCCGCAAGATGATGCGAAAATTCGAGTGTTCAATCCTGAAGTGGCAAAACACGGCTGGGAATCAAAACACACTATCGTTGAAATCGTTATCAAAGATATGCCTTTCTTAGTGGACTCAGTTCGGATTGCTTTGAATCGTCATAGCATTACCGCGCATTTAATGTTGCATTATCCACTTCAAACATTCCGAAATGAAAAAGGCCAAATCACTGAGTTTTATAAACTTGGCACCAAAGAAAAGCCAACAACTCAACAAACAGTTTTTCATATTCAAATTGACCGCATGACTGATAAAACAGCCATCGAGAATTTGGTTGCTGAATTGAATTCGGTAATGCAAGACGTTTCTTTAGCAGTAACTGATTGGCGGCCGACCTTGCATAAATTGGAGTCTGTTATTGCAGAGCTGCCAAACAATGCCGGTAAAGCTTCGCCTGAACAATTACAGCAAGCCACTGAGTTTTTAAATTGGTTGCTTAAAGATAACTTCACGTTATTGGGTTATCGCTCTTATCGCATTGTGCCGATCCAAGGTGATTACAAAATCGAAGGTGTTGCTGATAGTGCATTAGGTTTAATGCGCCGCAGTACTTCTCGCGATTTAATGTTAAATGACTTACCAGATGTTGCGCGTAAACAAGCGCTCAGCTCTGATCTGTTGATTTTGACCAAAACAAATAACAAATCACGGGTTCATCGTCCGGCTTATATCGATTATATCGGTATTAAACGCTTTGACGAAAATGGACAAGTGGTGGGTGAAGATCGGTTTATCGGTTTATATTCTTCATCGTTGTACAACAACAGTGCTGCGGATATTCCTTTACTGAAAAATAAACTCGCTGCAGTGATGGCTCGTTCGGGTTTTGCCCATGGAACACATGCCTATAAAGCGCTATTGAATATTTTAGAGACATATCCACGTGATGAGTTGATTCAGGCGGATGTCGATAATTTATTAGATGTCGCAACCGGTGTGTTGCATATGCAAGAGCGTGACATGACTCGTCTATTTATGCGTAAAGACGCATTTGGTCGATTTGTATCAGCAATGGTGTATGTGCCTCGTGAACGCTACAACACGCAATTGCGTAAAGCGACGCAGCAAGTATTGTCTAGTTTCTTAGGTAGTACCGAGCCGGTGGAATTTACCACTTATTTTTCAGAATCCGTTTTAGCGCGTACTCATTATTTTGTACGGGTGAACGACAGCAATATCGAGTTCAATGTGAAAGAAATCGAACAAAACCTCATCGAAGCAGCTCGGACTTGGGAAGATAAGTTAACCTCCGCCTTGGTGGGAAGTTTTGGTGAACTTCGTGGTCGCGAACTTTGCACTAAGTATGTCAACGCATTCCCACGTTCATACAAAGAAGAAATGTTACCAAGCGATGCTTTAGTTGATATCGCGAAAATCGAAGCATTATCTGAAGATCACCCATTAGAAATGTTGTTTTACCGTCCGCAAGAAGAGCATGCTGACAGTAAAGCTGTACGCTTAAACCTGTTCCATAAAGATCATCCTATCCATTTGTCAGACGTACTGCCGATGTTGGAAAACTTTGGTTTACGAGTGATTGGTGAAACGCCATATGCTGTGCGTTGCCCTGAAGGCTCTGTGAGTTGGGTGTTAAACTTCAGCATGGAGTTAAACGGCAAAGTGCCGCTGGATTTTGAAGTTGCGCAGCAGCTGTTCCAGGAGTCATTTGCTAAAGTTTGGAAAGGTGACTTAGAAGATGACGGTTTCAACCGTTTGATTTTAGGTGCTGGCCTTACTGGCCGCGAGGCGTCACTGTTACGTGCATTTGCAAAATATAAACGTCAAATTGGCGGTACTTTCAGTCAAGCCTATATCGAATCGACGTTTGGACGTTACCCATTATTAGCCAATTTATTGGTTAAGTTGTTCAACCTGAAGTTCGACCCTGCCGCAACGGGTTCTGCTGAGGAAGTTGCACAAGTTAATGCACAAATTTTAGCGCAGTTAGAGCATGTAGCTAACTTGGACGATGACCGGATCATCCGCCGCTTCCTGGCGATTATCCAAGCAATCGTTCGTACTAACTATTTCCAACCAGCGGCTGATGGCTCGATAAAACCTTACATTTCTTTCAAAGTCCGTCCGTCTGCTATCCCGGATATTCCGTTGCCACTGCCGTTCTTTGAAATTTTCGTGTATTCACCGCGAGTTGAAGGCGTGCATTTACGTTTTGGTAAAGTCGCTCGGGGCGGTTTACGTTGGTCAGATCGTCGTGAAGATTTCCGTACCGAAGTATTAGGCTTGGTTAAAGCGCAACAAGTTAAAAACACTGTTATCGTTCCAGTTGGTGCTAAAGGTGGTTTCGTTTGTAAGAAATTACCAGAAACTGGTGGTCGTGAAGCTTGGTTGAACGAAGGTAAAGCCTGTTACCGTACATTTATCCGCGGTTTGTTAGATATCACGGATAACATCGTGCATGGTCAAATCGTCGCGCCTAAATCAGTAGTTCGCTTAGACGAAGATGATCCGTACTTAGTTGTTGCCGCAGATAAAGGCACAGCGACGTTCTCAGATATCGCCAACGGTATTTCCTTAGAATACAACCACTGGTTAGGGGATGCGTTTGCGTCAGGTGGTTCAAACGGTTACGACCATAAAGGCATGGGCATCACGGCACGTGGCGGTTGGGAATCGGTAAAACGTCACTTCCGTGAAGTGGGTATCGATTGTCAAACGACTGATTTCACAGTTGTTGGTATCGGTGATATGGCGGGTGACGTGTTTGGTAACGGTCTGTTGTTATCAGAGCACATTCGTCTGCAAGTGGCATTTAACCACATGCATATTTTTGTCGATCCGAATCCAGTAGCTGCAAGTTCGTTTGTTGAACGTCAACGCATGTTCAATCTGCCAACCTCAACTTGGGATGATTACAACAAAGAGTTAATCTCTGAAGGTGGCGGCATATTCTTACGCAGTGCGAAAGCCATCAAACTGTCGGAACAAATGCAAGCAATGCTTGGTACTGACAAAACATCAATGACGCCAAACGAATTGATCCGTGCGTCGTTAATGATGCCAGTAGATTTGATTTGGAACGGCGGTATCGGTACTTATGTCAAAGCATCCGATGAGACACATGCTGAAGTTGGTGACCGTGCATCTGAACCTTTACGTATTAACGGTAAAGAAGTACGAGCGAAAATCATTGGTGAAGGTGGTAACTTAGGTACTACACAACGTGGCCGTATCGAATACGCGGCGAACGGTGGTCGTATCAATACCGACTTCATCGACAACGTTGGTGGTGTTGACTGTTCGGACAACGAAGTTAATATCAAAATCCTGTTAAACGCCTTAGTTGCCAGTGGCGATATGACGTTAAAACAACGCAACGAATTGCTCTATCAAATGACCAATGACGTTGCGGATATCGTTATCAACGATTGTTACCGTCAAACGCAAAGTATCTCTGTATCTATGTTGTTAGGTGCAGATCAGTTGAAAGAATACACTCGGTTTATTCATGCTTTAGAGAAAGATGGCAAGTTGAACCGTGAGTTAGAATTCTTACCAACGGATGAAGTACTTGCAGAGCGTATGGTGAAAGGGGCCGGTTTAACGCGTCCAGAAATGTCGATCCTAACTGCTTATGGCAAAATGGTGTTAAAAGAGCAACTGGTGCTGCCAGAGATCTTTGAAAACAACTATTTCAAACAGCAATTATTCCAAGCATTCCCGCAAGTGTTGCAAGAGCGTTATGCCGCTGAGATGGAAACCCATCCATTAAAAGCGGAAATCATCGCGACTAAACTTGCCAACATGTTAGTGAATGACATGGGTGCTAACTTCACCCAGCGGATGATGGAAGAGACCGGTGCTAGCATTGCAGAAGTAGCAATTAGCTTCGCCATTGCTCGCGACCTGTTTGACCTGCCAAAAGTTTGGTCTGAATTGGAATCTTTAGACAACGTGATTGCAGCTGATCTGCAAACTCGGTTGTTATTCCAATTACGTCGTACTATGCGCCGTGTGACCCGCTGGTTCTTGCGTCACCGTAATAAGGCGTTGGATATCGCACAAACTGTGGCGTTTTTCAAACCTGCATTTACACAGATCTCTGGCAATCTTGCGCAGTTCTTGGCATCTGCCGAAGCAGAATCCTTGCAGAATCACCAACAGAAGCTAGTGGCTCAGCAAGTCCCAGTTGAACTTGCTAAGTATCTGTCTCAATTGAGCACTGTGTTCTCAGTGATGGATATTGCGCAAATTGCTGACCAAGAGAAAATGGCGCTGGATTTAGCGGCTGAGATCTACTTCAAGCTTGGTGATCGCTTAGATCTGCACTGGTTCTTAGAGCAAATCACACAGCAGCCGGTGACGAACCATTGGCAGGCGCTAGCTCGAGCTTCTTATCGTGAAGAGCTAGATTGGCAACAACGTGCGTTAGCGCAAGTTGTGATCCGCACCGCGAAAAACGGTGATGTGGTTGCTGAGGAAGTCGTTAGCCGCTGGTTAACGGCCAATGACAGCGTGCTTGCGCGCTGGCGTCATATGCTTGCAGAATTCAAGACCACGAAGAGTCATGAGTTCGCTAAGTTCTCAGTGGCACTTCGCGAATTGATGCTGTTAAGCCATCACTGCGATACTGTGTAATTGCTTGTTTTTCTAGCGCACACTTCATCGTGAGCGCATAGACTGCTAAAATGCCCCGCACTTGTCGGGGCTTTTTTTTTAGGATCACCAATGTTCTACAATCTCGCACGCTCAATTATGTTTAAAACCGACGCAGAAGCGTCGCATCACTTTGCTTTGGGCAGTTTAAAAGCGCTGCAGCATACGCCAATGTCGATGTTGTGGTCACAGCAGGTCCCACATAAACCAGTCACTATTGCCGGCTTAACATTCCCAAATGCGGTTGGTCTTGCAGCCGGCCTCGATAAGAACGCGGATTGTATCGATGCATTCGCCCAAATGGGTTTTGGCTTTATCGAAGTGGGTACTGTAACCCCGCGTCCTCAGTATGGTAATGACAAACCTCGTTTATTTCGCCTACCTGCCGCAAATGCCATTATTAATCGGATGGGATTTAACAATCTCGGTGTTGATAACTTGGTAGAGAATGTCAAAAAGGCGAAGTTTCGCGGCATTCTTGGCATAAACATCGGTAAAAACAAAGACACGCCAAACGAGCAGGGTAAAGACGACTACATCATTTGTATGCGAAAGGTCTACCAATATGCGAGTTACATCACCATCAATATTTCGTCGCCAAATACTCCAGGCTTGCGTGACTTACAATTTGGCGATGCTTTGTTAGATCTGCTGAAAGCTTTGAAAACTGAACAACAACTGCTGGCCGGAAAACACAGTAAATATGTGCCGCTATTTGTAAAAATTGCGCCAGATATGGATGCCATTGCAGTGCAGCAAGTTGCTGAGGCTTTAATTTCCAGTCAAATGGACGGTGCTATAGCCACAAACACCACTTTAGATAAGAGCTCCGTCGCAGATCTTCCGCATGGCCAAGAGATGGGCGGGCTAAGTGGTAAACCTGTACAAGCAAAAAGTACCGCAATCATTGCACAATTACGAGCAGCAGTTGGTCCAGACTTTCCTATTATTGGCGTCGGCGGCATTGATAGTTTGGCGGCGGCACAGGAAAAACTTGCTGCCGGCGCTAATTTGGTTCAGGTATATACGGCCTTTATTTATCAAGGACCTGCACTTGTTAAATCGATCGTCAACGGCTTATAACGATCCGCGTTAGATCAATAAAAGTTAGAGTAAAACGGTCTTGATATCTTGTTGGCAAAGGGTGTAAAACCGCAAGCAGCATAATAGTAATTGCGGCGCTTCCGCATTGGACTTAGGCATGGCGAATTTCACCCCTTCAGCGAGTTGGACTTGGTTGACCACAAACGGTCGCTTGGCGTTGCGTTATGGCGCGGCTCCAAGTGAGCTGCAGGTTACGCCAGTGAGCTCTATGCAACATTCGATGCAACATAGTGTTGAAGCGGGCAGCGCTTTTGCCTTTACCTTAGAGCATGCTGAAATGTTTTGGACGTTTTGGCATGCTTTAGAGCCGTTACAATATGCGGAGCAGGGGCGTTTTGCTGCGGCAATTGATGCCACCGCTTGTCTGTGTTTCTTACAGCAGCAAGGGCAGAAGAGCTGGCATTTTCAAACCATTTCGAATAATTTCGTCCCAAGTTGCAGCGATATCGTATTGTTAGCAGGCGTCGATTGTTCGGCGTTGGCATTAGTACTCGATGCCAGTGAACACAGTAGCCTAGTATTGCTGTTAGCGAATTTAACATCCTTGTCTGGAAAACTCATTGCTGGCGGCACGCCAATTTTATTGCTGAATAACCGACTGCAAGCTTGGCAACCACAGCCGATCCGCGTCTCCCATCTGCCGAAAACGGCCTAAACTGGTCTGCTTTCCCGATAAATTGGCGCTTTGGCGACCAATTTAGCAATCAGGGCTGGTCAGGCGTCACTAGATCGGTAAAAATACCCCGTTTTTAGTCTGTCAGGTATTCGCTGTGAGCGTAGAGTCGCAAAATTTTGACGATATTCGTCCGTATAATGACGCTGAAATTCCTAATGCGATCGAGCAACTTGTTTCAGATCAGGAGTTTATTGGCGCCATCGTTAATTATCGCTTTGGTAGCAAAGCTCCTTGGTTAACAGCTGTCTTATCGCCACTAGTTAAATGGTATCTGCGTAGGCATTGGCGCAGTCTGCGGACTGTGCAAGATGTACAACTCTATCTAGCCAAATATCTGAATCAGGCTATTAAAAAAACTAGCGATGGCTTGAGTTGGAGCGGGATCGAAAAATTAGATCGCAACTGTTCCTATTTGTTTATAAGTAACCATCGCGATATCGCCATGGATCCAGCCATTGTCAATTGGTGCTTAAGTCGTGAAGGCTTTGATACCACGCGAATTGCTATTGGCGATAATTTGCTGAAGAAGCCATGTGTTTCGACGCTAATGAAAATGAATAAAAGCTTTGTCGTGCGCCGCTCCGCCAAGGGGCCACGGGAAATGTTAAAAGCCTTAGGTCAACTTTCGGCATATATCGGTGACTCATTGCGTACTGGTCATCATATTTGGATCGCGCAGAAGGAAGGTCGGGCAAAAGATGGCTTTGATTTGACTGATCCGGCGATACTGAAAATGTTTTACATTGATGGCAAGCGTCAAGGACTAAGTTTTCAGGAATACATGGCGAGTCTGCGGATTGTGCCTGTGGTTATTTCTTATGAATTTGACCCATGTGATGCTGCGAAGGCAAATGAGTTAGTGCAAGTCGCGACCGAAGGCCATTATCAGAAGTCAGAATTTGAAGATATCGAGAGTATCGTCAAAGGGATCACCGGTTACAAAGGTCGTGTCCACGTACATTTCGGCAAATGTCTAGAAACCGGTTTCGAAACGCCTGAACAGCTTGCCGCTTTGGTCGATGAAGAAATTTACCAAGGTTATCATTTGTATCCAGCAAATCGAATTGCCGCTGGTCAAGTTTCGAGTGCACAGCAACCAACAACTTTAGACATCAAAGCGCAAGCGCAGTTTGAACAGCGGATTGCAGCAATGCCCGAACAGATCAGGGACCAAGTTTTAAAGATGTATGCAAATCCGTATCACAATGCACAAAAGCAAAAGGCTGAATAAATGCGATTTGTCACCTACAAATTTAAAGGGCAAGCGCGTCGTATACCGTTTAGTTATGACAAGTTTCATGACATGTATGAGGCTGCAGCAGCTGCTGAAGGGATTGACCTGAAGAATTTTCTCGCGATGGAACAACAGGTTGCAATGACTACTCGTCATAAATCTGCGGTGAAAGACTATCGAATTAAAGAGTTCACGCGAATGGGTTTTAGTGAGTTATTTTTACATAAAGATGAAGCCGAGTAATACTCGGCTTTTTTATGTAAAACAACTCTTGAACTTACACGCCATCAACAATTTTTAGTGATGCTCGCTGTTTAGCACATTGCTCTTTTGCCACTGGACAATAACTGATAGCGGTACCTACTTTAATTTTGTGCGCCGCAAACCAACCTTTTGGCATTTCTAAAGCGGCTAAGGCTGGTGAAGTTGAAGTGTGCGTCGTAAGTGAAAATGGTTCCATATCAGTTATTTGCCGCACAATCCAATGCTCGTCGATAAATGCCACGTCTAATGCACTTGGCGTATTTTTCATCCAAAGACTGATTTCACGTGGTTCTTGATACAACAAGATCAGGCCATTTTGCAGTGGTTGTTGGCCCATTAATCCCTGCATGCGTTTTTCAGTGGTGTCCGCAAGCTGTACTTGAATTTCAAATTCGCCCAATTGCAATGGCACTAACGAAAACTCGACTGCGCCAACTTGTGGTGCTAGCACCAAGCTTGCCACTAAAAGGCTTTCAGCTAACTTTAACATGACTTAGTTCCTGTTCAACTGGTTGAAATTTGTAGTGGTGTCGCTTGAGCTTAACAAGTTGTGGCTAAGTGCGAAACTGTAAAATCCAAGCTTTCGAACTTTGTCTGTTTGGCCATAAAAAAAGGCTCGCAGAGGCGAGCCTTTTTGTCACGAGACTGGAATTACAGTGCAGCTAATGCTTGACGTGGATCTACGAAGGTCAAGTTCAGAGCTTCAGCGACATGTTGGTTAACTACATGACCGTTAATCACGTTTAAACCATTTAACAGATGCTGATCTTCCAACAGCGCAGCTTTGTAGCCTTTATTTGCCAGTTTGATGATAAATGGCAAAGTAGCGTTGTTCAGAGCGAAGGTTGAAGTCAGTGGCACCGCGCCTGGCATGTTGGCAACACAGTAGTGAACTACATCGTCAACGATAAAGGTTGGTTCTGCGTGTGTCGTGGCATAAGAAGTCTCAACACAGCCGCCTTGGTCGATTGCAACGTCAACAATTGCAGAACCAGCTTTCATTTTACGAACGTGTTCGCGAGTAACCAGTTTTGGCGCTGCAGCACCAGGGATTAACACGCCACCGATCACTAAATCAGCTTCAAGGATGTGTTTCTCTAAAGCATCAGCAGTCGAATAGATTGCTTTTACCGCACCGTTGAACTGCGCGTTGATCCGGCGTAATACGTCAACGCTACGGTCTAAAACTACAACGTCTGCACCTAAACCAACAGCCATTTGCGCAGCGTTAGTCCCAACCATACCGCCACCGATGACCACAACTTTAGCTGGTTCAACACCTGGTACGCCACCTAGTAACATACCGCGGCCTGCGCAAGATTTCTCTAATGCACGTGCACCGGCTTGTATAGACATACGACCAGCAACTTCAGACATTGGCGCTAACAGTGGTAAACCACCGCGGCTGTCAGTCACAGTTTCATAAGCGATACAGATTGCTTTTGATTTGATCAGATCTTCAGTTTGCGGCAGATCTGGTGCTAAGTGTAAGTAAGTGAACAGAATTTGCCCTTCACGTAACATGGCACGTTCAACAGCTTGTGGCTCTTTAACTTTTACAATCATTTCAGCTTTAGCAAATACTTCAGCCGCTGTACCTAATACTGTTGCGCCAGCTGCTGCATAATCAGCATCGCCAAAACCAATGCCTGAACCGGCGTTAGTTTCGACAAAAACGCTGTGACCATGAGCAACTAATTCACGCACGCTAGCAGGGGTCATGCCGACGCGGTATTCGTGGTTTTTAATCTCTTTAGGAACGCCAATAATCATAATAATTTGCCTGTGTAGGGTGGGTAAAAATATTTCGCTATTATAGTGGTGTTTTTGCAGAATGAATGGTTGTTTTTAGTAGCTTTCGTAGCATAATATCTTGCATATGATTTTAAATTAGCATAATTGACTAGCATGTTCTCCGTTAACCCACAAAGTAAAAAGCTTGATAGGATCGACCGTAAAATTCTTGTTGAATTACAAAAGGATGGGCGGCTTTCAAATGTCGAACTAGCCAAGAGGGTAGGGTTAAGTCCTACGCCTTGTCTGGAGCGGGTTCGTAAATTAGAACAAGACAAATATATACTGGGCTATAACGCACAGGTTGACCCTAACAAGGTTGGCGCGGCGTTGTTGGTGTTTGTTGAGATCACTTTGAGTAAAACCTCTCCGGAGGATTTCGATGAATTTAGTAAGGCCGTGCAAAAATTAGATGAGATTTTAGAGTGCCACTTAGTATCTGGTAGTTTTGATTTTTTATTAAAAACGCGAGTTGCAAATATGGCGGCCTATCGGGAACTACTTGGTGAAACACTGCTCAGATTGCCCAGTGTCAGAGAAAGTAGGACCTACGTTGTGATGGAAGAAGTGAAGCAGACAACTTTTGTTGCAGTTAGTGCTTAATAAACAGCCAGCTAGCATTGATAAGTTGCGCCAACGTCTAGATAAAAGGATGCAAGCGCAGCGCTAGTCTGGTATCTTTAATCGGTTTTTATTCATTTTTTTAGGGTTTGGCGCTTGCAAGCAAAATCTGTATTTTCGTTAAATGGAACGCAGCGATTGGTCGAAGTGGCCTTAATCGCATTCGCTGGTTTTTCAGCGTTTATGCTTTTATCGTTACTGAGCTTCGACCCAGCGGATCCAAGCTGGTCGCAAATTGGCTATCAGACCGATATTCAGAATATCGCCGGACCGGTTGGCGCTAAATTCGCTGACATTTTGTTTTGTGTGTTTGGCTGGTTGTCTTATCTTTTTCCGCCATTCTTTGCGTTCTGCGGCTATTTGCTGTTTAAGCGCTTCAAAGACTTATTAACTGTTGATTATTTTATCCTTGGTCTGCGCATCTTCGGCTTGTTGCTGACTGCAATTGCCGCTTGTGCAATTGCCAGTATCAACTTTGATGACATCTATATTTATTCATCTGGTGGCGTGGTTGGCGACGTTATTTCTTCATTATTGCTGCCACAACTGAATTTTGTCGGTAGTAGTTTGTTGCTGCTGTGTGGATTGTGTATCGGTTTGACCCTGATGACCGGGATTTCGTGGTTAACCGTGGCGGAAGCCTTAGGCCAGTTTGTCATCACTACTGGGCTCGCGATTTGGAATTATCAACATAGCTGGCAACAACTGCGCGCCAGATTTGCAAAGCAAGATGGTGTAACTGCAGAAAGCAGTTCAGTCAAAGTTATTGCAAAAACCACTGAGAAAAAATCTCCTTACCAAGATTTGTCTTTAGCAAAATCTGAGACATCGACATATGCTGCTGAGCAATCTGCATTCGAAGCTGAGCTGAACGGGCGGTTGGCACAAGCTGATGAATCGCCAGCAGAACGCTATGAAGATCGACGGGACGAACGCATTGAACCGGCGTTTAGTACTGATTCGCAAGACGATGAACCGAAAATTGACTTTAAATTGCTGTTAGATTTGGCCGATGAAGAACCACGTGAGCATAAGCCTGCGGCTCAACACGACAATCAAATAGCACATGATGCGCTGTTGCACCGCGCACAAACTTCGCCTTATCAAGCGCCAGAGCATGTTGTTGATTACTCTGAGCCAAGCGCTCCGGTGAAACCGAGAGTCAGTCCAATCAAGGTGCAGCCCGATGTGCAAAGTCGCGGATTTTTCCCTGATGACGCCGATGAAGTAGAACCATTACCGTTCCAGCCTCTTGATGTCAAAACACAAGCCCGTGCTTTTGTTAGTGTCGATGAAGTAGCTGGGCAAGAACTCGATTACAGCTCAATTGATGATCATTACATCGAAGCGGACTTGACCCAAAGCCTCTCGCACACGCAAGCGAGCGACTATCCGCCAATCGATTACAGCAAAGTGTTTGCTGAAGACCAAGATAATGAAGAGGTTATTTACCCTGAGCCGGTCAATGCCGCAGACTCCTTGCCATCATTAGCGTTGTTGGAGCGAGCAAATCGCACGACAAACCCAATTTCACAAGAAGACTTGGATAAGGTGTCGCGATTAGTTGAATTGAAGTTATTAGATTTTAATGTCGACGCGAAAGTCGTGGGTGTATGCCCAGGGCCCGTGGTAACTCGGTTTGAATTAGATTTAGCACCTGGGGTCAAGGTCAGCAAAATTACTGGTTTATCCAAAGATTTAGCGCGCTCACTTTCGGCTATTAGTGTTCGTGTGGTCGAGGTTATTCCTGGTAAATCCTTTATTGGCTTGGAATTACCAAATCAGCATCGTGAAATCGTGCGTTTATCTGAAGTGATTGGCGATGAAGTGTTTGAACAATCGAAATCACCATTGACCATGGTGCTCGGTAAGGATATCGCAGGCAAAGCAGTGGTAGCAGACCTTGCGAAGATGCCGCATTTGCTAGTTGCGGGTACCACAGGTTCCGGTAAGTCAGTTGGCGTTAATGTGATGATTTGTAGTTTGTTATACAAATCTACGCCAGACGATGTGCGGTTCTTGATGATAGACCCGAAAATGTTGGAGCTTTCAGTGTATGAAGGGATCCCTCATTTGTTAACTGAAGTCGTTACCGATATGAAAGAAGCGGCCAACGGTCTGCGCTGGTGTGTTGGTGAAATGGAGCGACGCTACAAGTTGATGTCAGCACTTGGCGTGCGTAACTTGAAAGGTTACAACCTGAAAGTTGCTGAAGCGATTGCAGATGGTACACCGCTTCGTGATCCATTGTGGCGCCCTTCTGATGATATGCGGACTGAGCCGCCGCTATTAGATAAATTACCGTCGATCGTCGTGGTTATCGACGAATTTGCCGATATGATGATGATTGTCGGTAAAAAGGTAGAAGAATTAATTGCTCGGATTGCGCAAAAAGCGCGTGCGGCAGGGATCCATTTGATTTTAGCGACACAACGGCCATCAGTTGATGTGATCACCGGCTTGATTAAGGCAAACATTCCAACGCGGATTGCGTTCCAAGTGTCCTCGAAAATAGATTCTCGGACTATTTTGGATCAGCAAGGTGCGGAAAGTCTGTTAGGTCAGGGCGATATGTTGTATCTGCCACCTGGCTCTGGCGTGCCAAACCGTGTGCATGGCGCCTTTGTTGACGATCATGAAGTTCATGCGGTTGTTGCTGATTGGAAAAAACGTGGTAAGCCAAATTATATTCCTGAGATTTTAAACGGCGAGACGACTGAAGAGAATTTATTACCAGGCGAAACACTGGAAGAAGATGACGCCGAAGCGGATCCGTTGTTTGATCAAGCCGTTGCTTTTGTGACGGAGAGTCGTAAAGCGTCGGTTTCCGGTGTACAACGTCGGTTCCGGATCGGTTATAACCGCGCAGCAAGATTAGTTGAAACAATGGAACACGTCGGTATCGTTAGTGGACCAGGCCATAATGGCAATCGTGAAGTATTAGCACCACCACCACCCAAAGGGTTTTAAATGAAAAAGATAGTTGTAGGCTTTGGTTTATTGATGTTGTCAGCCGTTGCTCAGGCAGCGCAGACTCAGGCAGAGCAGCTGAAATATAAACTTGCCGGATTGAATAGCTTTCAGGCGAGTTTTCAGCAACAAGTTGTAGATGCGCAGAATAAAGTGGTGCAGGCCGATGGCGAAGGGGTTCTGACCTTACAACAGCCCGCTAATTTCCGCTTTGAAGTCTTAACCCCGTCACCAAATCTATTGGTTGGCGATGGCAAAACTTTATGGCATTACGATCAAGAGTTAGAACAAGTTAATATTTACAATGCGAATAAGGAAGTTGGACTGACACCCTTTGCGCTACTGACGTCCACCGATGCTGCGCTATGGGCGCAATATGACGTGACTGGCGAGCGAGATCATTTTGTTATCACGCCAAAAGATAAAAACAATGCGGTTCAAGCCTTAACTTTAGTGTTCTCAGGGATTGGCTTGGCGAAAATGGAAGTGAAGAATAGCGAAGGTCAAACAAGTCAGTTTGAATTTATCACAAGTCAAAACAATGTGGCGATTGACCCTACTTTGTTTAAGTTCACCCCGCCAGCCAATGTTGAAGTGGATGATCAGCGCAACAAGTGAGATCTCTAAGTTTCGGTTTTGAACCTGACGTGCGCCCGTTGGCTGCACGTCTGCGTCCTCTGACGCTAAACGACTATATTGGCCAAGACCATATCGTCGGTGTCGGCACACCTTTACGTCAAGCAATTGAAGCTGGGCGGGTGAGTTCACTGATTTTTTGGGGACCGCCGGGTACAGGCAAAACCACACTTGCTGAAATAGTTGCGCGACACGCTGACGCCCATATGGCAAAGATTTCAGCGGTCACAGCAGGTGTTAAAGAAATTCGCGAAGAAATCGCTGCAGCTAAACTTCGCCTTGGTCAGCAGCAACGGACGCTGTTATTCGTCGACGAAGTCCACCGTTTTAATAAAAGTCAGCAGGATGCTTTTTTACCGCATATCGAGGATGGCACCATCATTTTTGTCGGTGCCACAACGGAAAATCCGTCCTTTTCGCTAAATAATGCGCTGTTATCCCGAGCTCGTGTCTGTGTGCTCAATAAAATCCCCGCGCAAAGTTTACGTCAGGTGTTAACTCGAGCTTTAACTGATATCGAGTTAGGATTAGGTACGCAACAGCTCCAATTACCAGTAGACGCAGAGCAGTTATTATTGCAAATGGCTGACGGGGATGCTCGCAGGTTACTGAATTTGCTTGAGCAAGCGGCTGCAGCTGTCGATGGCCAACAACCGCTAATTACCACAGATTTGCTAAAGCAATTAGCACCGCGGCAACTGCCTGGTTTTGATAACCATGGTGAGTTATTTTACGACTTAATTTCTGCATTTCATAAGTCGGTCCGTGGTTCAAATCCTGATGCGGCTTTGTATTGGTACTGCCGAATCCTCGAAGGTGGCGGTGATCCGTTGTATGTCGCACGTCGCTTGTTAGCTATTGCGTCGGAAGACATCGGAAATGCAGATCCAAGAGCTTTAACCGTGGCCTTAGCCGCTTTTGATACTTTTACTCGTGTCGGTCCGGCTGAAGGTGAGAGAGCCATTGCGCAGGCAACAATATACCTTGCGCTTGCACCTAAAAGTAACGCTGTGTACAGTGCCTTTAATCAGATGAGGGAATTGGTGCGCCAAAGTCCATCTTTTGAAGTGCCGCTTCATCTGCGCAATGCACCAACACAGCTTCTAAAAGAATTAGGCCACGGCGCTTCGTATCGTTATGCGCATTCTGAGCCAGGCGCATATGCAGCCGGAGAGACTTATTTGCCCGCGGAATTAGTTGGGCAGAGTTTTTACCAGCCAACGGATCGAGGCTTGGAAAAACAACTTTCAGAAAAGATGGCCTATTTGGCACAATTAGATGCAAATGCGAGGCGCCATGGTAAATAATTATCTGGCTATCGCAATCGGTGGCGCATTGGGAGCGTGTTTGCGCTTTGCTTGCTATGAATGGATGGCACATCTTTTTGGTAGAGCATTTCCTTTTGGCACTTTGCTGGTTAATATTCTCGGGTCTTTTGCTATTGGTTTATTATATGGCTTATTGATCACAGAGCAACTTGCCCCAAATCCCTGGAGAATTTTTATTGGGATCGGGATCTTAGGTGCCTTTACAACGTTTTCGACATTTTCTATGGACACTGTGTTATTACTGCAACAAGGTAGTTGGTTAAAAGCCGGCGCCAATATTGTACTAAACCTAGTGTTGTGTTTAACCTTGACCTGGCTTGGTCTCAAGCTGGCGACTTTGAAGTAATCATTTATGTTAGATAGCAAATTTTTAAGATCTGAACTCGCACAAACTGCAGAACGCCTAGCAACTCGGGGTTTTGTGTTAAACGTTGAGCAAATTAATGCGTTGGAAGAACAACGCAGAGCGCTGCAAGTCAGCACTCAAGAACTGCAAAATACTCGCAACACCAAATCGAAAGCGATAGGACAAGCCAAAGCCCGTGGTGAAGATATTGCCCCATTGTTGGCTGAAGTTGATGGCTTAGGTGCTGAGTTGGATAAAGCGAAGAACCAATTAGATGCTGTATTAGCTGAGCTTGATGCTATCGCAAGCCAAATTCCTAATTTGCCAGATCTATCTGTGCCGGTTGGTAAAGACGAAACTGGTAATTTAGAAGTTCGTCGTTTTGGTGAGCCAAAAACTTATGATTTCCCGGTGAAAGACCACGTTGCCCTCGGTGAAGCCTTAGATAACGGTTTGGACTTTGAGAACGCGGTGAAAATCGCCGGTTCACGTTTTGTAGTGATGAAAGGTCAAATCGCTAGAATGCACCGCGCATTAAGTCAGTTCATGTTGGATTTGCACACAGAGCAGCATGGTTATACTGAGTTGTATGTTCCGTATTTAGTAAACAAAGATTCATTGTTTGGTACTGGCCAACTGCCAAAGTTCGGTGCCGATCTGTTCCACACACAACCTGCGACTGAAGAAGGCGTGGGTATGAGTCTTATTCCTACTGCTGAAGTTCCGGTAACTAACTTGGCTCGTGATCGGATTTATGACCTTGCAGAATTGCCACAAAAGTATACTGCCCACACACCATGCTTCCGCAGTGAAGCCGGCTCATATGGTCGTGATACTCGCGGTCTTATTCGTCAGCATCAATTTGATAAAGTTGAATTAGTGCAATTGGTGCACCCAGAAACCTCATTCGCAGCTTTGGAAGAGTTGACTGGTCATGCAGAAAAAGTTCTGCAGTTGTTAGGTCTACCATATCGTGTGATGTTGCTGTGTACTGGTGATATGGGTTTTGGTTCTTGCAAAACTTATGATTTAGAAGTTTGGTTGCCAGCTCAGAACACCTACCGTGAGATTTCCTCTTGTAGTAATATGGGGGACTTTCAAGCGCGCCGTATGCAGGCTCGGTTCAGACCTGAAGAAGGTAAGAAGCCTGAGTTATTACATACCTTAAATGGTTCAGGTCTGGCTGTTGGTCGCACGTTAGTTGCGATTTTAGAAAACTACCAACAAGCCGATGGTTCTATTGCGGTACCAGCAGCGCTGCAACCATATATGGGCGGAAAAACTGTTCTAAAAGTATAAGTGACTTAAATAAAAAACCGGTCAACTGGCCGGTTTTAACCTAGAGGTTTTATGTCGTCGTCGAATTCTGAAAAAGCAAAAACGGCACCAGCTGTGCCAAAAGTTTTGGTGGTTAAAAAGACCAGAACTAGTTTGCCTAAGTTGTTCTTGCGCACAGTTTACTGGGTGTTGATATTGTCGATTTTATCTGTGGTGTTATATATCACCGCCGATACGTTTTTGACGATTTATAAACACACTGCGACCTAAGAGCTATAGACACTTCGCAGGTTTTGGAAGGCCACCGATACGTGTTGCTTGTTTAGCTGGGCCTTCTGGAAATAACAAAAATAGATACTTGCTGTTGCCTTTCTCTGCGCCAAATTTCTCAGCCATAGCTTTGACTAATAGCCGTATTGCCGGTGACGTATTAAATTCTTGATAGAAGTTTCTGACAAACCACACAACTTCCCAATGTGCTTCGGTTAAGTTGATGTTCTCTAGCCGAGCAAACTCTTCTGCCAGCTCTGGCGTCCACTGCGATAGATCTGCCAGATACCCGTGCTTATCGAGCGGTATTTGTGGAAATTTTTCTAAAAAGCTCAACATGAAATAACTCGCTTCGCTGTGGCACATAACGTGACCCATTCAAGATCGTCTATTAAGCGGATGTTGTTTGGGATTGTCAGTTGTCGGAAGGTGATATCACTAGCTAAGGCATACAGTTGTGTTGTCGGCCATTGCTGCTCGTTTAAAATGAGATAACAACCATCTTGGCGAAACAGTACTGCATCCTGTTCGCCGATTAAATTAAAAATTGACGGGATGCTCGCTGCAGATACCTGATATAGGGTGTTCAACACAAAATCACCTCATCAAATTGTGCAATCAACTGTTGTTGTTCCATAGGTGTCACTGGCTCGACCATGATGTTAAGTGCATCAGCAGTGAGTTGATATGATGCCAAGCTGTCGGCGCAGACATAGATTGTTCCGATGTCATATAGAGAGAATAGCTTTTGGCTTTTTGTGAAATCTTTAATTGGTGCACCGCTGTTGGCAGTAACCAGCAATTGGGTCACTCCTGCGAGACGATACAAGGCACTAACTTGGTGTTCCACTGCTGCAAGCGCCAACAGTAAATCATGGCTCTCGCGGGCTTTAGCGTTGGCAAAAGCACTGCTCTCAATTATCAGCAATATTTTTTTCACTATAAGTCCTAAAGTTGACGCCAATTAGAATTGAATCAGTTTATCGGTATTTTCTAGACGCATGCCAAATTCGGCTAAGCCCGCTAAGGTATAACCGGCTCGAGGATTGAAGATCCCTCTTTTTTCCGCAGCAGTCGCGCAATACAGCAACGGGATGTTCGCGGCCAAACAAAGCTGTGCCAGTTTCGCAGCTTCATCGGGTTCATCTGCTGGCAGGTCAGGCTCTGACATTGCCGACATCACAGCATTGCCGTAAAGAAATACATGGTCAATTTGATGGCCAAGTTGTATTGAGGCTTGAATGAAGCGTTGGCAATCAACCAAAGGTGTTGCTGCATAGGTATCGGATATGATCAATATGGCAAACGTCGTCATCAAACATTTATCCCGATAAGTTATTCCAGTTGAACGAGCAATAAAAAGCCCCGCAAGCGGGGCATTCTAATGCAAAGCGGTGGTAATGTCAGCGTGAACTAATCGTCACTGCCGCCTAAGAGGCTCAATATACTGGTGAATAGGTTTAAAATGTCTAAATATAAATTTACTGTCGCACGTAAATAGTTGGTTTCACCACCATGGATAATACTGCTGGTGTCGTACAGAATAAATCCTGACATTAAAAGCACAACAACAGCATTTATCGCTAAATGCATTGCCGGTATTTGAAAGAAGATATTGGCGAGAGAAGCGATAAGGGCCAGTATTAAACCAACAAAAAGAAAACCACCCATAAAAGAAAAGTTTTTCTTGGTAGTTAATACATAAGCTGACAGCGAAAAGAAAATGAACGCAGTAGCGCCCATCGCTTGCATGATTAATTCACTACCATTTGGCATTGCAGCGTAGCGATTTAACATTGGCCCAATTGAAGCACCCATTAAACCGGTGAATAAAAACACAACTGCAATACCTGCAGCACTATCTTGAGTTCTAGGCAGCACAAAAATGAGTGTTAGAAGGCCAATAACCCAAAGCCCTATAGCTGCTAAGCTACTTATCCCCATAGCCATCGCAACACCAGAACAGACCGCACTAAATGTTAGGGTTAATGCCAGCATCGCATAGGTATTACGTAAAACCTTGTTAATGCTGACGCTGTCAGCCATCTCAAGATGTTGATGTTGTTGATATTCCATAAATTACTCCATGTTAAACTCGATAGACTATACAAAATATTTACTATGCTGTCAGCTAATTCTAGCACTGTACTCGGTTTACTTGTCCTTTAGGACAACACAATTGCTTGCAAATTCATCAAATCGACGAAATTTTATTCTGTTAACCAATTCAACATGTTAAAAAGCAAAAAAACACTTTGCAAAAGCAGTCTAAGCTATTAATATACGCGCCAACGGAGAGATGGCAGAGCGGTTTAATGCACCGGTCTTGAAAACCGGCGAGGGTTAGTAGCCCTTCAAGAGTTCGAATCTCTTTCTCTCCGCCAAATTCAAAACAAAAAGGCCAAACGAAAGTTTGGCCTTTTTGTTTTGTTTTATTCCAGCCATCAAGGCTAATTTTACCCCTGCGTTTCGCTAGTTTTTCTGTATAGCAGTGTTTCCCTGTTTCCCTGTTTCCCTGTTTTCCTCTTTGCCTCTTTGCCTCTTTGCCTGTTTGCCTCTTTGCCAAGCTAGCAATAAAAAAGGGACCCGCAGGTCCCTTAATCTATAAATTGGCTTATCGCTAGTTAGTTGATTTCACAACTGAAACAGAAAGAATAAACGCCATTTGGATCGTTGAATTGACTCAATAAAGAAAGTTCGCGGTCAAGTTGTTTCAACAGCTGGCGAGTAGGGCTCGCTTGCTTGCTTGATTCAGGTAACCAACCTTGTACTTTCGCTGTTGCGAACAAGTCACGCATAAACATTTCTTGTGGAGTCAGTTTTTGTTCTGCGACTTGAACGTCATATTGCTTTAAGCCTGCCATGTTAGCTGCTGAAGCTATTGCATCGTCCAAGGTGCCCAGTTTATCAACTAATCCGAATTCCAGAGCTTTTGTGCCAGTCCAAACACGACCTTGACCTACTTTATCGACGTCTTCTTTGCTGATCTTGCGAGTGTCGGTAGTCCGTGAGTTGCTGACGTGAGTTATAAAGTCATCATAGCCGCGCTCGATCATCATTTGTAACAGTTTTTCGGCATCAGGTTGTAAGCCTTTGAACAGCGGCAGGCCAGAGCTAAAGCCAGCTAATTCAGTAGTGCCCACACCGTCTACATTCAGACCCAAGGTTCCCATTGCTTGTTCAGCGGTATGGAATAGGGCAAAAATACCAATTGAACCAGTAATAGTGGTTGGCGCAGCCCAAATCTCATTGGCAGGGGCTGCAATCCAGTAGCCACCTGATGCTGCAACTGCACCCATAGACGCGACTACAGGTTTTCCGGCTGCTTTTAACAGGCGGATCTCTTCAGATATTAACTCGGAGGCAAATGCGCTGCCGCCGCCACTATCGATCCGTAATACTACTGCTTTAACGGTATCGTCTAAACGAGCATCTCGCAGGAGCGCAGAAGTACTGTCACCACCAATCATGCCAGGCTTAACTGAGCCGTCAACGATAGTGCCGCGTGCAATTACTAAAGCAACTTTATCGGTCAACGGGTTTGGCATCGCATGTTTTGGGATCACCAGATGGTGGTAGTCTTGGAAGCTGACTTGATTGAAGGTCTGTTCTTCCGTGTCTTCGCCAACGATAGCGATGATTTCTTTACGGAAGTTTTCGCGACTCAGCACTGTATCAACAAGTTTATGCTTTAATGCGTATTCGGTCATATCACCATTTACTTCGCTAATACGCTTATAAAGGCTCGCGAAGGTTTCATCAAAATTGGAAACGTCAAATCCGCGACGCTCAGCGACTTGCGTTTTGTAAGTAGTCCAAAGCTCGTCTAACCATGCTTTATTCGCTTCCTTAGCTTCTGGTGACATGTCATCGCGAATAAATGGTTCAACCGCTGATTTATAAGTACCAACTTTAAACACGTGGGTAGTTATTTTCAGTTTTTCCAATGCGTTTTTGTAATACATTGGATAGCTGCCGTAACCTTCAAGCAATACAGTGCCATTTGGATTCAAGTTGATGCTATCGGCATAACTGGCTAAGAAATATTGTGCCTGACCATAGTATGTGCCTGTTGCGTATACTTTTTTACCTGAGGCTTTGAATTTTTCAATGGCGCTGCCGACGGTGCGCAATTTGTCTTGTGACCCACCGCCCATCTCTGCAAGTGCAAGCACCATGACCTTGACCCGATCATCGCGTGTGGCGTTTTCGATGACTTTAACCACATCGCGAACCAATACTTCTGGGTTTTCTTCACTGCCACCAGTGCTTTCCTCAATCGCAGCTTCAACTGGGTCAACCCAAGTTTTCTCTTCGACTAAATCACCTTTGAGATCAAGAACTAAAGCAGTGGTTGGTGGAACTTCAACCTGTTCTTCACCAGAGAAGATGACACTAATAAAAGTGATAAATAACACTAGAAAAACAATATTCAGTACTGAATTTCTGATAAATCGAAATGCCGTGGCAATACCACGGAACAGCCGACGGAAGAAACCTGGATTTTGTTCTGACATGCGAGAACCCTTAATACATTAGAAAATTTGCCTAAAGATACCGAATTTAGCGGTAAAACAGGAAGGCAATTTGTAAGAAAATGTTTATCTGCCATGCTGTAATGTAGATACAAAACGATCTTTGCAGTAACGCAAAGGTTGTCATCGCTAGAAAAAGCAGCTAGAGTCGACACAATTAACAGGTATGACCAGAGAGGTTTTCGTGTCTTATCCGCATTTATTACAACCACTGGATTTAGGTTTCACTCAATTAAAAAACCGAGTGATTATGGGATCAATGCATACTGGCCTTGAAGAAGAAAAACAAGGTTTTAGTAAGCTTGCCGCTTTTTATGAAGAACGCGCTAAGGGTGGTGTCGGCCTCATTATTACCGGTGGCATCAGTCCAAGTTTCCGCGGGAACTTGGTTCCTTTTGGATCTCAGTTGTCTTGGTTTTGGCAGGCGCCCAAGCATCGATTAATTACCGATGCGGTGCATCGCCATCAAGGCAAAATCTGTATGCAATTATTGCATGCCGGTCGTTACGGTTATCATCCATTTAGTCAGGCGCCTTCGGCAATTCAAAGCCCGATCACACCATTTAAGCCATCCGCTATGTCGGGTCGCCAAGTTCGTGGCACGATCAAGGATTTTGCGAGTTCGGCGAAGCTGGCGCAAAAGGCTGGCTATGACGGCGTAGAGATCATGGGCTCAGAAGGTTATTTAATTAACCAGTTTATTTGCCAACGCACCAATCAGCGTACTGACGAGTGGGGCGGTAGCTTTGAAAATCGTAGTCGATTCGCTTTAGAAACGATTCGTTCCGTGCGTAAGCTTTGTGGTGAAAACTTCATCATCATTTACCGTTTATCGATGTTGGATTTAGTTGAAGACGGCAGCAGTTATGAAGAAGTTGTGGCTTTAGCTAAAGCGGTTGCTGACGCTGGGGCTACCATGATTAACACCGGTATCGGCTGGCACGAAGCTCGGGTGCCGACCATCGGCACTATGGTGCCACGTGCTGCGTTCAGCTGGATAACGGAACGAGTGAAAGCGCAGGTGAACATTCCTGTGGTTGCAACTAACCGTATCAATGATCCGCAAGTTGGCGAAGATATTATCCAGTCTGGTCAAGCAGATTTGGTCTGCATGGCTCGACCATTCCTCGCGGATCCTGAGTTTGTAAATAAGGCTGCAGCTGGCAAAGCTGATGAAATTAATACCTGTATTGCATGTAACCAAGCCTGTCTTGATCATGTTTTCCAGAATAAACGCGCAAGTTGTCTGGTTAACCCTAGAGCATGTTACGAAACCGAGCTGAATTTTAACCCAGCGGCAGTTCGCAAGAAAATTGCAGTGGTTGGTGCAGGACCTGCCGGCATGGCGTTTAGCGTATATGCCGCTCAGCGTGGCCATAGCGTGACACTTTTTGATAAAGACCAGCAAATTGGCGGTCAATTTAATTACGCTAAACAAGTACCGGGCAAAGAGGAGTTTCATCAAACTATCCGCTATTTTGAGCGGATGTTGAAACTGCATGCGGTAAATCTTCAGCTTGGCCAATTGCAATCGGTTGAAAGCTTAGCCGAAGGCGGCTTTGATGAAGTAGTGTTAGCAACTGGCATAGTGCCGCGCCATCTTGATTTACCAGGTGCTGACCATCCAAAAGTACTGAGTTATTTAAACGTCTTACGTGATCATCAGCACGTTGGAGCCAAAGTGGCGATCATCGGTGCTGGCGGCATTGGTTTTGATGTTGCTGAATATCTTACTGAACCGCATTCATTAACACTGCAGCCTGAGGCTTGGTTAAAAGAATGGGGAATTGATAAAGATTATCAAAGCCGTGGTGCGTTGTTAAAAGACGCGGCCTCAGAAGTACCTGCTCGTAAAGTTTTCCTGTTGCAGCGCAAAAACAGCAAAGTAGGATCGGGTTTAGGTAAAACTACTGGCTGGATCCATCGCACTTCATTGAAGAAAAAAGGTGTCGACATGCTGTCTGGTGCGCAATACGTTCGTGTTGATGACGAAGGGCTGTGGGTCGAGTTTGAAGGTCAGCAACGTTGTTTGGACGTCGATAATATCGTTATTTGCGCAGGCCAAGAACCACAGCGCGCGCTTTATGCTGGCTTGCAAGAGAAAGGGGTATCTGTGCATCTAATTGGTGGTGCAGATGTTGCTGCTGAACTTGACGCTAAGCGTGCAATTCGCCAAGGTGCAGAGCTGGCGGCAAGCTTGTAATTAGTCGATATCCGTGTTCACTTTTATAAAACGCCAGCTTGCTGGCGGTTTTTTTATGATTTCCCTCTTAAATTCGGCAACTTATCAAAGCTCTATTACAATCATTGTTAAACCAATTCTTGACTATTTTGTGCCGAAAAGTGACATTGCATTCGTATGCAGACTGTTTTGGTGCAAAAAGTGCCATTTGCACCAAATTGGCGCAATTGGTCATAAAAATGCCATGCAGTTGCCATATGCTGCCCACAGCAAAACCGGTTGCAGTGCCCGTATTCACGGGATTTATCGAGAAATTGCCAATAATGGTATTGGCCTTGCTTAGTGTTATTCAGGCAATAAAAATTTATTTGATAATTTTACAGGGAGTCAGACATGTCAGGTGTGTTAACGATGATTCTTGCTGGTGGTGAAGGGACCCGTTTGGCCCCATTAACTGGCATTCGAGCAAAACCCGCAGTACCGTTTGGCGGAAATTATCGGATAATCGATTTTGTAATGAACAACTTCGTCAACTCGGATTTGCTGCAAATATTTGTGATCACGCAATTC
Source organism: Gammaproteobacteria bacterium (assembly GCA_017302255.1). Taxonomy (GTDB): domain Bacteria; phylum Pseudomonadota; class Gammaproteobacteria; order Enterobacterales; family Alteromonadaceae; genus Pararheinheimera. Next base: position 57,756 of record JAFLDV010000015.1, read on the forward strand.
AAATCTCACTCGTTAATGAAGCATCTGAGTCGCTCTTGGCGGGTCACTGGCTTGACCAACCGTTTTATCGACCCAATTCCAGCACAAATGCAAACCGGGAAACATTGGTATCTCGGCACTGCTGATGCGGTTTATCAAAACTTGCATTTAGTTCAGGGCTTAGATCCTGAGCATGTTTGTGTGTTTGGTGGCGACCACATTTACAAAATGGATGTGCGGCAAATGCTGGACTTTCATCGGCAAAACAATGCGAAACTAACGGTGGCAGCTATTCCCGTGCCTATTGCGCAAGCTCACGAGTTTGGTGTTATCGAAGTTGATGAACAAGGCAAAATGATTGGTTTTGAAGAGAAACCAAAGGTAAATCCAAAAACCATTCCCGGCCGTCCTGACTATGTATTGGCTTCAATGGGTAATTACATTTTTGAAGCGAAATGCTTGGTTGATGTCTTAGAAGAAGACGCTGCGCAAGTTGATTCAAAACACGACTTTGGTCACAACATTATTCCTAAATTGTTTCCGGCGGGAGAGGTTTATGTTTATGACTTCTCGACCAACAAAATTCGTGGCGAAAAAGAAGAAGTCAAAGGTTATTGGCGCGACGTCGGAACCATCGATTCGTATTATGAAGCCAATATGGATTTAATATCCGTAGTGCCACCTATTGATTTATATAACAAATATTGGCCGCTACGCTGTTATACTCCGCCAGTTCCACCAGCAAAGTTTGTGCATGATGAAGCGAATCGCACCGGTCAGGCAATCAGTTCTATGGTTTCTGCGGGCTGTGTGGTGAGTGGCGCTATCGTTTACCATTCTATTCTGGGCTATAACGTGCACGTTCATAGTCATGCGTATGTTGAGAAAAGTGTGCTGATGGGGAATAACGACATTGGTCGTGGTTGCCGGATCCGTCGTGCCATTATCGACAAAGACGTGCGTATCGCGCCAGGAACCATTATTGGTGAAGATCCGACCTTGGATAGACAACGTTTTCACGTATCGCCTGATGGCGTCGTGGTAATCCCGAAAGGGGCGTTAGTAGGATTTGATTAAGGATGACGCAATGCGCGTGGTGTTTATTTGTAGCGAGTATGAAGGATTACTCAAGACTGGTGGTTTAGCCGATGCCACGCGTGGTTTAGCCACTGCGTTGCAACAGTTAGGTCACCAAGTTGAAGTGATTATGCCGCGTTATGCGGCACTCTATCAGCTGCCAATGGCCGCTGAATGGCAATCGTTATATTTTGATCTGTCTGGTTACCCTTATGGCTGTGCAGTGCGGCATCTTGAGGTGGACGGCATCAAAGTCAGTCTGATTGAACACCACGACTTTTTTGCGCGAGCACGGCCTTATGATGATGGCGAACAACCTTATCCGGACAACGTGCAACGCTTTGCCTTTTTTTGTAAGGCAGCTTTGACTTACCTGCAACGCAGTGAAGCTCCTGTCGATATTGTGCATGGACATGACTGGCAATCAGCGTTAGCCGCTTGTTATCTCAAGGAAATGGCGGTGGAGGCGCTTGAACACACCAAGTTTGTCCTTACCATTCACAATGCTGCATACCAGCAGGGGCTATCTGCTGCTGATGTTCGCTTGATTGGGCTCGGTAACTGGCAATTGCCTAATGATTTTCATTTGTCGATGTTAAGTCTTGGTATCTGGCAAGCTGACAAAATTAATACGGTCAGCGATGGTTATCGCCAAGAGTTGCTAAGTGAGCCAGCTGCAAACGGCTTAGCTGCACTCTATCAAATGCGTCAAGCGGATTTTGTCGGCATTTTAAATGGGTGTGATTACGGACGTTGGGATCCATCAACAGATCTATCCTTGGTTGCGCAATACGATGCAACCAATTTGCAGGGTAAGTCGTTATGTAAAGCTGAGTTACTTCGGCAAACACAGTTGCCAAAACTTGATTTGCCGCTTTTTGTTGCGGTTAGTCGAGTCACTGGGCAAAAAGGCTTTAGTTATTTAATTCCTGCGCTGAAACGTTTCCTACCGCAAGCAAAAGCACAAGTAGTCTTAATGGGGACTGGCGAGCAGCAGTTCTTGCAGCCGCTTCGGTTGCTCGAACAAGAGTTTCCAAGCCATTTCCGATTGCTAGAAGGGTTTGACGAGTCTTTGTCACATCAAGTTGAAGCTGCTGGCGATTATTTCTTAATGCCAAGTTTGTTTGAACCCTGTGGTCTAAATCAGATTTATAGTTTGCGTTATGGCACTGTGCCGATAGTCCGCGCTACCGGTGGTTTAAAAGACACTGTAGTTGGGTATCCTGCCGCAGAAGCGACCGGTTTAAGTTTTATGCAGCCTGATGCAACTGAACTTTTTGAAGCGATGTCGCAAGCTTTGAGCTTATTTGACGATAAGAAGAATTATCAATTTGTACAACAACGTGGCATGCAGCAAGTGTTTAGCTGGCAGCAAGCGGCGTTGTCATATGAAATGTTGTATCGACAGGCTGTTTCCGCTAGTTGAGTTAAAAATCAACAGCTTAAACAAAAAAGCAGCAAGAGCCGTTTGTTGAATAGGCAACATCGACGAGTAAAGTGAAAATCATTTGTCGTTTAGCATTTTTATTTGCTAGCCTTAGAGTTCATTGTTTACAGGGCTGTTTTATGGATGCAATTACGTTATTAACTACTCGCTACTCGTCGTCGCGGCTTACTGAACCGGCCCCTGCTGGCGAAGCTCTCGCGCTCATTCAACAAGCTGCGTTGCGAGTGCCCGATCACGGCGCCTTACATCCGTGGCGTTTTGTGATGTTCAATGGCAAAGCTGCACTTGCAAAATTAGGCGATATTTTTGCTGAAGCCGCAGTTGAAGAAGATCCAACTATTTCTAATGATTTATTAGAGCGGGCGCGGCAATTGCCACTGCGAGCTCCGATGGTTATTGCTTGTATCGCAAAATGCACCGAACACAGCAAAGTACCTGTTCATGAACAGGTCCAGTCTGCAGCATGTGCAGTCATGGCGATGCAACAGGCAGCGTTTGCCCAGGGTTTTGGCGGTATTTGGCGCACCGGTGCTTATACTCAATATGAGTTTGTGAAGCAGGCACTTGGTCTGGGCGAAGATGATGAGATTGTTGGTTTCCTTTACCTTGGAACTGCAACTGGTGAAGCGCCAAATCGGCCTGAGCTAGCGATAAATGATTTTTTTAGCCACTACGCAGGCTGATTAAGTAAGTTGAAAGGCCAGTAAGTTTTTTAATCCCATAAAAAAACCACCTTCCGGTGGTTTTTTTTCGCGGCATATCTTAAGTAGATTTGCCGCACTGCATCCAAACTAATTATTAGTAATCAGCATTGCCTGGTGTACGTGGGAAGGCGATAACGTCACGCACGTTGCCAACACCCGTCACATAAGAGACTAAGCGTTCGAAGCCTAAACCAAAGCCTGCGTGCGGCACTGTGCCATAACGACGTAAATCACGGTACCAGCTGTAGTCTTCTTTGCTCAGACCCATCGCGTCCATCCGCTCGTCAAGCTTGTCTAAACGCTCCTCACGTTGGCTACCACCGATGATTTCACCGATCCCTGGAGCTAAGATGTCCATAGCTGCAACTGTTTTACCATCTTCGTTCATCCGCATATAAAACGCTTTGATGTCTTTTGGATAGTTTTGCAGGATCACTGGAGCACCAACATGCACTTCGGCAAGATAACGCTCGTGTTCTGACTGCAAATCTACACCCCATTCAACTGGGTAATCGAATTTCTTACCGCAGTTTTTCAGGATCTCAACTGCGTCAGTGTAATCCATGCGAACGAAAGTAGAATTAATCATGTTTTGCAGGCGAGTCACCGCATTTTCATCAACACGTTCCGCAAAAAACGCCATATCATCAGCACGTTCTGTGAGTACTGCGTTGAACACATACTTCAACATGTCTTCAGCAAGTTGCGCGACATCTTTTAATTCTGCAAAGGCAACTTCTGGCTCAATCATCCAAAACTCAGCCAAGTGGCGTGTAGTGTTTGAATTCTCAGCGCGGAAAGTCGGGCCAAAGGTATAAACTTTTGACAAAGCACAGGCATAAGTTTCAACGTTTAGTTGACCTGAAACTGTTAAGAAGGTCTCTTTACCGAAGAAATCTTGTTTATAGTCGACTTTGCCTTGGTCGTTACGTGGTAAGTTTTCCAAATCTAGGGTACTTACACGGAACATTTCGCCTGCGCCTTCGCAGTCAGCACCGGTAATAATTGGTGTGCTGATCCAATAGAATCCTTGCTCATGGAAAAAGCGATGGATTGCTTGGGCTAAACAATGACGAACACGGGTAATAGCTCCAACCATGTTGGTACGGGCACGTAAGTGCGCTTGTTCACGCAGATATTCCATTGAATGACGTTTTGGCGCCATTGGGTAGGTATCTGGATTTTCAACAAAACCTAATACTTCGACTTGCTGAGCCTGCAGTTCAAAGCTTTGACCTTGACCTTCAGAGCGCGCAACAACACCAGACACCACAACAGAACAGGCAGTCGTTAAGCGTTTAATTTCGTCTTCGTAATTATTCAGTTCGGCCGGAGCGACGGCTTGCAGTGCATCAAAACAGCTGCCGTCATGTACGGCGAGGAAAGAAATACCGGCTTTTGAATCGCGACGTGTGCGGATCCAGCCTTTGATGGTAATGTGTTCACCAACCGCGTAGCGGCCGGCAAGTACGTCTTTAATGACAGCGTGCGTCATGCAACAGGCTCCAACTTGCTCTTTAAAAAAATTGAATTTAACTTAAGAGCTGTAATCATACGCAGTGAGCGTTTCAACACAAGTAAAACTTGTAAGGAAGGGCGATTTGCCGACGCAAGATCGCATTTTACCAGCGAAAAACCGCAGAAAAGGCCCCGATTGGTTGGTTAATATCCTGCAATGGCTGTCCCTTGCTGGCTGGGCGGTTTTTGTTATTGCTCTAGGTTTATCACATTTAGCGAAACCAGAAATGAATTCTGGGCTGGTTCGTTATTGGGGTGTAGACATTCGTAACTACTGGGATCCGCATCTATTGCCAAAGTTGATCTATTTGCTCTGGTGGTGCTGCATAATCAGTTTATTGAGTATCGCTTTAAATCAGTTTCGGATGCGCCGAGCGACCGATAGGCTTCGCTATAATTTTGTAGCCTTACTGCTAATTTCACTCGGAGCTTTAAGTTACTTTTACCAAGTTTAGCGTTGGCGATATTTCTTAAAGAACTTGGATTGAAGTGCTTCAGCCGCATCAAGCTCCGGGTAGCGCTGCGGCTTGGTGAGTAATAGGTTGTTGGCAGACTTGATAGAGAGCGGATGTTAATGTCCTAAGCTCCGCTTGAGTGATGACAAACGGTGGCATTATGTAAAGTAGCGCGCCGAAAGGGCGGATCCACACCCCAAGCTCGACAAAGAAACGTTGCGCTTTAGCAACATCAATATTGGCATCAAGTTCAACCACGCCAATAGCGCCAAGCACTCGCACATCAACAACATGTGGTAGTTCCCGAATAGCTGCAAGTTCTAAATGCAATTGGCGTTCGATAGCGGTTACCTGCTGTTGCCAATTTCCGGTTGCGATTAACCGAGTGCTCGCGAGCGCCACAGCGCAAGCCAGAGGATTTGCCATAAAGGTTGGCCCATGCATCAATGCTGGAGCTTTGCCTTGGCCAATGCCTTCAGCGACTTTACTCGAACAAACAGTCGCTGCCAGTGTGATGTAGCCGCCGCTTAACGCCTTGCCAAGACAAATAATATCTGGCGTTATTCCGGCATGTTCACAGGCGAACAGTTTGCCAGTGCGACCGAAGCCTGTGGCAATTTCGTCGGCAATCAGCAACACGTCAAACTCATCGCAGAGTTCACGACACAATCGTAAATAGTTCGGGTGATACATTCGCATACCGCCGGCGCCTTGTAATATCGGCTCGATGATCATGGCGGCGATTTCATGATGATACTGCTGGAATAACTCACGTAAGTGCTGGGCGTCCGACTCATGCCAAGCGCCGTCGAAGCGACTTACCGGCGCGGGGGCGAATAATTGCTGAATTAACTGACTGCTGAAAATTTGGTGCATGCCGTCATGAGGATCGCATACGGACATCGCCGCGAAAGTATCACCGTGATAAGCCTTTTGCAGGCTTAGAATTCTATTTTTTTGCGACTGGCCTTGTGAAAGTCGGTATTGCAGTGCCATTTTTAGCGCGACTTCCACGGCAATCGAACCGCTATCGGCAAAAAATACTTTATCGAGTGAACAGGGTAGCATCTGACAAAGTTGTTTAGCCAAATCTACCGCTGGTTGATGGGTAATGCCGCCAAACATGACATGGCTCATTTTACTGAGTTGATTTGTTACCGCCTCATTTAACGCTGGATGGTTATAACCATGTACAGCTGACCACCAACTTGCGGTGCCATCAATTAACTCTTGACCATTTTCGAGCATCAATTGGCAACCTTTGGCACTCACAACTGGATAAACTGGCAGCGGTTTCTTTAAGGATGTATACGGATGCCAAATATGGTCGTGGTCAAATTGCAGATCGATGCTCATAAAATAACCTGTAGTAAACTTGAATAACTGGTAAGCGTTGACTTCGTTTGCTAGGCCGCTAGACTAGCGACAAAACTAAGAATTCACAATGCCAAGTCCGGCCTTGCAGGGAAATTTATGCATACCACTACTGAAGTTCGTCACAACTGGTCGTTAGCCGAAGTTAACGCGTTATTTGCACTGCCATTTAATGATTTGATGTTTCAAGCGCAGTTAGTGCACCGCGCAAATTTTCGGCCGAACGAAGTGCAGGTGAGTACGTTATTATCAATAAAAACAGGTGCTTGTGCAGAAGACTGTAAATATTGCCCGCAAAGCGGCCATTACAACACCGGACTTGAGCGCGAACGCTTACTTGAAGTTGAAAAAGTATTAACTCAGGCTAAAGCGGCCTTAGATAAAGGCGCCAGTCGTTTTTGTATGGGCGCGGCTTGGAGTAATCCCAAAGAGCGCGATATGCCCTACATCATGGAGATGATTAAAGGCGTCAAAAACATGGGGTTAGAAACTTGTATGACGCTGGGTAAATTGACTGCAGATCAGGCGGTTGAATTAGCCGATGCCGGTCTTGATTACTACAACCACAATTTAGATACCTCGCCAGAATTTTATGGCGAAATTATCACCACGCGGACTTACCAAGACCGCTTAGATACCCTGAGCCATGTCCGTGACGCCGGCATGAAAGTTTGTTGTGGTGGTATTGTCGGTATGGGCGAATCGGCAAATGATCGCTCGGCATTATTACGTCAAATCGCCAATCTGCCAGTGCATCCTGAAAGTGTACCAATCAACATGCTGGTTAAAGTTGCTGGCACGCCGCTGGAAAATGTTGACGATTTAGATGGATTCGAATTTATCCGAACTATTGCGGTTGCTCGTATTATGTTACCGAAAAGCCATGTCCGTCTGTCAGCAGGTCGCTCGCGGATGAACGAACAAATGCAAGCGTTATGCTTTATGGCGGGTGCCAACTCAATTTTCTACGGCGATAAGTTATTGACCACGGAAAACCCTGAGGCCGATGCTGACATGCAGCTTTTTGCAAAATTAGGTCTAATTCCAGAACAACGTCATGATGTATCAGACGAAGCGCATGTTGCAGCCTTAGCTGAAGCCATTAGTGATGCTGAAAAGCCGGTGTTATTCCACGCTGCAATCTGATGTTTATAGATAACTGCCGCATGGTTTTTGTGAGTAATTCAAGATGCAAATAGCCCAGATGGAGCAATGGCTCAATGAGCGTAAAACCGCTGGGCTTTATCGGCAAACTCAAGTTGTGCAGCCATTAGCTCAAGGTAAATTGTTGGCCTCTGGAAAGGTTTATCGAAACTTTTCTGGTAATGATTATCTTGGGCTTGCTAGTGACGAGGCTTTACGGGTTGAGCAAGCGCAGGCGCTATTAGCATACGGAACTGGCAGTACCGGTTCGCCAGCGGTTACTGGTTATCATCCTGCGCACCAGCGTCTTAGCCAAGAGCTTTGTGATTGGCTTGGTGTTGATGCTGTATTGCTGTTTAGTTCTGGTTTTGCTGCCAATCAAGCGTTGATTAGTGGTTTAGTCGCTAAAGCCGACTTGCTGCTGATGGATAAATTGGCCCATGCCTCAATGATCGATGCTGCAACACAATTGCCAAATGGCTTTAAGCGGTTTTTGCATAATGATTTATTGGCTCTGGAACGCGCGTTTTGTCAAAACACAGGTCCTCATGTAGTAGCTACTGAGGGCGTATTTAGCATGGACGGAGACTCACCGCCTATGGCTGAACTTGTCGCGCTCTGCCAACAGAATCAAGCACCGCTGTTGCTGGACGACGCACATGGCCTTGGTGTTGTAGGTCATGAAGGCGCTGGAACAATGTCATCTCAGGGCTTAGAGAATGCTCAGTTGCAATGCTTAATGGCAAACTTCGGTAAAGCGCTTGGCGCACAAGGCGGTTTTTTAGCAGCTGATGCGGTGACTATCGATTACTTGCGCCAAACATCACGCCATTATATTTACAGTACAGCACTGTCACCCGGTTATTGTGAGGGTATTCGCTTAGCGATTAAGGCATGTCGTGCCCAGCAATGGCGTCGTGATAAGCTTCAGGATAACATTGGGTCTTTTAGGAACATGGCGCAACAGGCTGGGATCAGCTTGATGCCATCGCTCTCGGCAATTCAGCCGCTCATTATCGGCGAAAGTGAGAGGGCTATGACAATCAGCCAACAATTGAAAGAACGCGGGATCTGGCTCACAGCCATAAGGCCACCGACAGTACCAAAAGGTCAAGCTCGGTTGCGGATCACATTAAGTAGTAGTCATTCACAAGAGGACCTGCAGTGTCTGGTACAGAATCTTTGCCAAGTTCTAGCAATCTAAACTTAGAACCAGCCGTGCGAGCCACGCCATTCTTGCAGGGCGTGCAGCAATGTTTTGATAAAGCAGCGACAACTTACCAACAAGGCGCGTTATTGCAGCGAGACGTTGCGCACGATTTGCATCAATTGCTTTTGCAAACACTGAGTTTAGACGGTGGTGATGCAGGGAATCGTGCAGATACACAGCGGCAGGTGTTATTGGATTTGGGTTGTGGCCCAGGTTGGTTTCACGTCAATTTATCGGTCAGCTGTGATGAGTTGATTGCGCTTGATCTTAGCCAAGCCATGCTTGCCCAAGCTAAAACTGCCGGCATAGCCAAGCAATTTATTCATGCAGATGCCGCAGCTATTCCGCTTGCAGATCAGTCTGTCGATCAAGTATTTAGTTCTTTAATGCTGCAATGGTGTGAGCAACCCCAGCAAGTATTTAGTGAAATTGCCCGCGTACTTAAACCTGGTGGTGTTTTCGCTGTCAGCACTTTGGTTGAAGAAAGTATGCAGGAATTTAATCAGGCTTGGTATCAGCTTGGACAACAAGCGCCGCAGCTTGAGTTTTTACCGACGGCTACCGTCATTAAAGCTGCAAAAGCCGCAGGGTTAGTGCTACAAGCCCAACAAAGAACCTATCAAGTTTTCTTTCCTGATGTTGTTAGTCTTTCGCGGGAATTTAAACAAATAGGTGCCAACTATACCGAGCAAAAACCTGTGGGTCTTGGCGGTAAGTCACGCTGGCAGGCCTTTGCCAACATGTATGAAAAAAATCGGACAGCTCTAGGCTTGCCACTGAGTTATCAGGTGCTGATGCTGGTTGGAACAAAGAGCTAATGGCAACGCAAACTCTGTTTATCACTGGCACGGATACCGATGCTGGGAAGTCTTTTGTCAGTGTTGCTTTGCTGCAAGGCTTAGCTTTACTTGGCAAAGAGGTACTGGCGTTTAAACCTATTGCGGCCGGTGTCGATGACTCAGGGTTAAATTCTGATGCTTTACAATTACAAGCGGCTAGCTATCGACAATTGCCTTATTCGCAGGTAAATCCAATTTTATTTGACGAACCCTGTGCACCGCATTTGGCTGGAAGTATCGATCTTGGCCAATTGCAGTTGTGGTCCGAAAAGCTAGCAACACTTTCTTCAGATTTGAAACTAGTCGAAGGTGCTGGCGGTTGGTTGCTGCCAATCAACAATACCCAATATCTTGCTGATTGGGTGGTTGCCAACGGTTGGCCTGTCGTGCTGGTCGTCGGTATGAAGCTTGGGTGTTTGAACCATGCGATGTTGACGTATCGGGAGCTTGAACGAAGTGGTGTGAAGGTCGTTGGTTGGGTCGCTAATCAATTGGATGCGACAATGCTGCGTTTCGACGACAATTTAGCGGATTTGCAGCAACGGCTAACAACCCCATTTCTAGGATTGCTGCCGTATTCCCCCAATGGCGTTAGTCAAAACGATGCCAAAGCTTTGGCGGCTAAATTACTGGACGTGCTGAAACTTGTTTAGCCAAGCAGTCTGGTTAGATTTTCTGCAGGTGTTATTGCAGTTTTAGTGCCGCCAAGGAAAACGTAGCCGTTTTCGTTGCCTTCATAGCTAAGTTGTCCGTTTATTAACCGCAAGGCCGTACCTTCTGGCAATCCAATTATTGGCGTGTTAGGTGCAACCTCCATGAATTCTGCAAGGCGCATATCTCGAGTTTCACCATGAAAGCCCTCTGGCACAAAATCTGTGTAGTGAGGGTTCAGTTGAACTGGTAAAAGCGCGAGCGCTTGAAAGCTAGGTGGCTCAATAATTGGCATATCGTTGGTGGTGCGAATTGAAAGGCCTGCGATGTTTGAACCCGCACTCCAACCAATGTAGGGCATACCATTGGCGACTTTATGCTTTATCGGTTCGATAAGCTTGAATTGGTAAAGTTTAGCCAGCAGAGCAAAAGTATTGCCTCCACCAACCATTACTGCTTGCGCCTGTTCGACAGCCAGGGCCGGATCGTCGAATTGGTGAATGCTTTGCACAGCAATACCAAGCGGTTTTAGTGCATTCTGAACCATCGAAAGATAATCGTCGTAATTGACTCTAACGCCAGCGAAGGGAATAAACAGCACATTGCGAATATTTCCCAAAGTTTCATTGATTGCGTTGATTCCCGGTGCGAGATACTCGCTGTTATGAGCTCGCGAGCTGCTTAAAAGTAAGAGGTTCATAAAAATTCCTTTTGCATTTCTAAGGCTATGTTAACTCGAAACAGCAGCAATTCCAGTACAGCTGATAATTTTGCTTACATTTACCTTTATTTGGGAAGGTTGAATTTCGCTAGATTGACCATATCTATTCAAACATTGGTAGTAGTTAAAGAGGTCGTTATGAAACGCGTAGCGTTATTTTTATTAACCAATTTGGCAGTAATGATTGTGTTGTCTATTACGCTCAGTATTTTATTCAAAATATTCGGCGTTAATAGCAGTAGTATGGGTGGGTTATTGCTGTTTGCCGCGGTGTTTGGCTTTGGCGGCTCGTTAATTTCGCTGGCGATGTCTAAGTCAATGGCAAAACGAGCAACTGGAGCCATGGTAATAGAGCGGCCAAACAATTCAACAGAACACTGGTTGTATTCGACAGTGCAACGTCAAGCCAAGCAAGCGGGCATTGGCATGCCTGAGGTCGCGATTTACGACTCACCAGAAATGAACGCATTCGCCACGGGCATGAATCGAAATTCTGCGCTGGTCGCAGTAAGTACTGGTTTATTGCGTAATATGCGGGAAGAAGAAGTTGAGGCTGTGCTCGCGCACGAAATTTCTCATGTCGCAAATGGCGATATGGTGACATTGACCTTGGTGCAAGGGGTGGTGAATACCTTTGTTATTTTCCTAGCTCGCATCATTGCCAGTGCGCTTAATAGTAATAATAGTAATAGTGAAGGCGGGCAACAAAGCCATGGCTTCGGATACATGATGACGGTGATGGTATTGGAAATGCTCTTCGGCTGGTTGGCCACACCAATTGTGATGTGGTTCTCCCGTCAGCGTGAATACAGAGCCGATGCCGGCGCCGCTGCGCTTGTCGGCAGTAGTAAAATGATTGCAGCGCTGGAACGGCTGAAACATAACCATGAGAGCCGTTTAGATGGTACGTTGATGGCGTTTGGTATTGCCAACAGACCTGCAAAATCAGAACTATTCCTCAGTCACCCACCTTTGGAAAAACGTATTGCGGCATTAAGGGCTTTAGTTTAACTAGACATGCCTAAGTTTGCCTTTTTTAGTGTTTTCATGATAATACTGTAACAACAAAAACCCTCGTCCATGACGAGGGTTTTCTTTTTCACATTATTTTATTAGTTCAATTAAATTTCCAACATATTGAAACTTCTCTCAATTGTCAGAGTCGTACAATACAGCTGCGTTGCTCAGTCGGGATTGAACTGTTAAGGTATTCAAACAATTATAAAAAATGGAGTTAGCTATGTTCAGATTTGTTTTAGCCGCATTCATCAGCCTTTCTTTACTTGGATGTGCAAGTACTTCGAATTCGGGTAAATCTGTCGATTCGCGCCGAAATTCAATCGAGAGTATGCGTGCCGACACCTTAAATAAATTATACAAAGAGAAACCTTACGCAGCTGACACCATCGAGCGTGCAGCTGGTTATGCGGTATTTAGTAACGCCAACGTGAATTTGATTATTGCTAGTGCTGGCGGCGGGTATGGTGTTGTCCATAGCAATAACGGTCAAGTGACCTACATGAAAATGGGCGAAGTTGGCCTCGGTCTTGGTTTCGGCGCTAAAGATTATCGATTAGTGTTTGTGTTCCATAATGCCCCTGCCTTGAAGCGTTTTGTGGATGATGGTTGGGCATTTGGTGGTCAACTTGATGCTGCTGCCAAAGCTCAAGAAAAAGGGGATGCGATTGGCGGCGAGATCACAGTTGATAACATCACCATCTACCAGCTAACCGAATCTGGATTGGCGCTACAGGCGACCATTAAAGGCACCAAATTTTGGCGTGATGATGAGTTAAATTAAGCAAAATGAGTTGCAGAGATGCATTAGGGGACGTCATCGACTGGCAAGCTGGCTTATCCCCGTCTATGGTTGTTAAGACCAATAATAAAAGGAGCGGTTATGCCTGTTAGTACAGAATTAAATGAAGAAATTCGAATTTTAAATTTATTTAATCTCGATACCTCGCTCGAAGGCATCAAAGTACATAAAGATGCAGACGATGGCAGCAAAGCCGCCATTGAACGTTTATATCGCAAAGGATTAGTGACCCAACATGATGGTGGCTATTTAACAGAACTCGGCCGCAATTGTGCTGAACATATACAAACCGCGTTGAGAATTTTAGCGACTTAGCTTTTGTTTTTTGATCCTAGTAACCAGCTGGCGCATAAGGCGCCAGCTTTGTTTTGCTGAAGCCTGATCCTCTGCAAAAATCCAATCCGCATAACTTGCACTTAACTGCTGACATAAAGCCGCTGTTGAAGGATAAAGCACTGAAATCCTGTTTAAAAAACCTTGATAGCTTTCAGTAGGAGTCTTAGCTTCTAGCTGTTCCAATCGTCTAAACAGTTTTATGGGCTCTGCAACTTTTTCGCGATTTAACCACCAGCGTATTAGCATTACTCCGAAACCAAGCATCACTGTCACAATGATTATTCGCCCAATTTTCATCAAGGATAATTGCTGCCAGCTTTCTTTGAGCTCTTTCATAATGCTATTTTGCTGTTGGTCGTTAAAAGCGATAACCCACTTAGACCAGTAGAAATCTAGATCATCTAATTTGGCGATAATGAATTGAGCAAGGTCGGTGTTGCGGACCCAAGTTTGCTGCAACAGCGAAAGTTCTGCATCGGCTAACACCTCATCGAGTCCATTTTCAAGGCGGTCTGGCGCAACCACGGCGGTTGGATCAAAGCGATGCCAATAGCCATCGGCGAAATACTCGACCCATGCGTGAGCATCTCGTTGCCTGACTTGCAGATAATTTTGTTCATCTTGCCATTTTCCGCCCAAATAGCCGCCGACAACCCGCGCAGGGACGCCTGCTGCGCGCAAGACAAAGACTGCAGCTCCAGCATAATGGCTACAAAAACCAGCCTTTGTTTCAAACAAAAATTGGTCTATCTCATCACCGTTAAGTGCTGTTGGTGACAACGTATAACTGTAACCCTTATCACGAAAATGGGCTGCCAAGGCATCAACAATTAACTTTGGTTGGTTAAGTTGCCGTATTTGCGCAGCAAGTTCACGGGCTTTTGCGTTTCCGGCAGGCAATTGTAAGTAAGACGAGTTGAAGTTGTTATCAGGCAGTGGTTGGTTTGTGCCGTTTAAGCTGTAACTTAAACGCTGTGATACTACTTGGTAAGAACGAACCAAATGCTGTGCAGTTAAGTGCACTGTGCCTTGAACGATGGCTGGTTGTCCAAGTGAATATAGAATACGTTGTTGATGAGGCTCGGTGATTACCGTGTAACGCCAATCCGGTTTTACACTATAGGTAGTGCGCGATCTCGATTGCGGTTCGCTGCGCCAAGTACTGCCGTCAAAATTTGAGTAAATTTTTGCTCGCCAATACAAATCTTGTTGTTTCGGGCGGAGACTTTCAAAGGTCACCCGAAACGCAAGTTGGTCGGAAGTGACTAGTTTTTCAATGCTACCTGGACTCATATCGTCGGCTAGGCCAGTTTGTGCTGTCTTGGCTCCAGGCAATTGCCAAAGCGGCGGCAATCGTGGAAAGAACACAAACAATCCGGTAAAAATAGGAAAAAAAATCACACCAACCAGCATAATTTTCTTCCAAGGTGTAGGTACAATTTTGCCGGTAAATATTAAATACTGGATTTGTAGCTGCAGCATAAGCAGCGCAAGAATACATAGAGATATTGCTAAATTTTGATGGACGATAAAGCAGCACGCGACGAGAAAATAGTTGACCCATAGCAATTGGCGATAGTCAGTTAAATCCTCAGTGCGAATACTCAAAAGCCTTAGTATTGATGCCAGCAATAGAAAATGGAACATCAAATGAATAATGCCTAATTGCTTGGACATCACGAGCAATACAGCCATTATAAGCGCAGCTAAAAGATTGCTTCGGCCTAAGCTCCAGACCGGTCTGTTAAAGTAAATATGATCCAGTTTTGCCAACAGTAGTAATGCAAATATTGCTTGGCTCCAGAAAGTGAATGCAGGCGTTAACAGGACTAATAATAAGATCTGGCTAAACCATATCCGCCAATGAATCGCGTTGATAAAACGTTGATCTCTGAATGCCACTAACATAAAGCTAACGCCTGTAAAACTTTAAGTTGATGCTGCGGGCCGTGGTTTGGTGCTAGAGATAAATTTGGCAAGCGGACACCATAGTTTTGTTGCCGTGCTTCACAGGCTAGTACTTCAGCACAAAGCCGACTTAGTTCAACTTCTAAAGCTCCATCTTGCAGTTCGATCCAGAAATCAACGTCATAGGATTCAGGTCGATATTGTTTAACTACAGGTTGGAGCGGTTGGCGGGCAAGTTTTTTCCAGTCGATATTTTTGATGGGATCTCCCGGCAAATAACTGCTGAGATGATGCCATGCTAAATCACCGGTCAAATCGCCATCACCTGCGTGTTGGTTGGTGCTATTGCGCTTGGGGGCAGGATAAGCCCAGTAATTTTGGGCTAAAGAGACATAACACCAAGTTCTAATTAAACCAAAAGGATATTCCGAACTTAGTTTGATACGTGGGATCGGAAATAATCCTCGTTTATGCAACTGCAATGAAAGGGTTGTGTGCGCTTCAGTCAACAGTATTGTTGGTTGTTCGACAAAACCGCCTTGGATCGCAAATCGTTTGCCGATAGCGTCAATTTGTACTGGGATCATCAACGACTCATCGACAAAACCCGCTTGTTCTTTGCCAGCAACAAGTTTAAGTCCAGCTAAATTTAAATAACTTAAGCCGATGCAAATAAGCAGCAGCGATAGCAACACGTAACCCAACATCAGAATCAAATTATTCTGATAGTTAGTGCCAAGAATATAGAAAAGTACAACCAACACTAAGGTCGAAAAGCCAAAGCGAGTCGGAAAGACGAATAAAATCTTTTGGTTTAACTGCACTTCACGGCTTGCGGGCTGGCGTTTGGCCAACCACTGCCACATGCGATTGCGAAGTTTTAGTTTAACTGCCGATACTAAATTGGACATGGTACTTCTTGTAATAACAATGCGCTCAGCGAAGAATGATTTTGCTGTTGCCGAAGTTGCAATCGATGTTCCGCCACTGCCGGGAACACTGCCTTGACATCATCCGCAGTGACATAATTGCGATGCTGCAACAGTGCATATGCACGAGCAGCCCTCAGCAGTGCCTTAGCACCACGCGGGGAGATCGGCAGCATATCGGCTCTATGTCTGCTGGCAGTAACCAAATCCAGTAGGTAACTCACCAATGCCTCGCTGGCAACCACTTGGGTCACAGCAAATTGTAGTTTTTGCAATTGTTCGTGATTTAATAGAGTTGCCAGTTGACGTTGTTGTTGCACGTCGTTATCTGCCATTAGCAGCTGTTGTTCAGCGGCTCGCTCTGGGAACCCTAAGCTCAATCGCATTAAAAAACGGTCGAGTTGCGATTCTGGCAATGCACTGGTGCCGCTATGAAACAGTGGGTTTTGCGTCGCTATAACAAAAAATGGGTTTGGCAGTGGACGGGTCTCGCCATCAATCGACACTTGCCGCTCTTCCATAGCCTCAAGCAACGCGCTTTGCGTTTTTGGGCTAGCGCGGTTTATTTCGTCGGCTAACAACACCTGACTAAAAACAGGCCCCGGTTGAAAATGAAATTGCTGTGACCGTGCATCGTAAATGCTGAAACCGGTTAAATCGGCCGGCAGCAAATCACTGGTAAACTGTACCCGACGGTAACTCAACCCTAAACTATTGGCGAGCGCATGGGCGAGGGTGGTTTTACCCATGCCCGGTAAATCCTCGAGGAGCAGATGACCATTGGCTAATAAACAAGTCAGCGCCAAACGAATTTGGGCGCTTTTGCCAAGGATGACCTGATTGAGTTGTTGTTCAACTTGCTGAATTTGTTGATGCACGATGGCTCCGCAAAATGACTGCTTTGGCAAATAGTTACAAAATTCGTATACTGCTGCAACTTTGTATTTGGATCTCAATTGATGAAAGTACTTTTTGTCTGTTTAGGCAACATTTGCCGCTCACCGACCGCTCACGCAATTTTTCGACAACTGTGCGCGGAGCAAAAGTTTCCATGCGAAATCGAATCAGCCGGCACAAGTGCTTCTCATAAAGGCGAAGCTCCAGATCCTCGAAGTATCAAAGCTGCCCCAGATGTTAGTTTCAAAGGGATTTACTCGCGTCCGGTATTGCCGAATGACTTTGTAGATTATGACTTAATTTTGGCGATGGACTTGGATAATTTACAAGAACTTAAACGCCGCTGCCCTAGCGAACTGCAACATAAACTACATTTGTTGCTTGAATTCCATCCTAAGTATCCCGATTTCAGGGAAGTGCCTGATCCATATTATGGCGGCGCTCGAGGATTTGAATTAGTTCGTCAGTTAATTGCTACTGCCTGTGAAGGCTTATTGGTTAACTTGAAAGCCGCAAATTTGACTAAATAATGTTAAAGATCCCGCTAATTTAGCCGTTTAAACGTCCAGATAGAAATTATTCGGTCGCAAAGATTGAATTTTTGCGCTTTTGGCAGTACTTTGACTGCGGATCAATTACCCAAGCGAAACATTCAACCACTCATTAGATTAATTTAGAAATAGGAACATTAAAGTGACTACTTGGACGCCTAAAAGCTGGCGAGCATTTCCCATCCAACAACAACCGCATTACGAAGACCAAGCCTTACTAGCTCAGGTCGAACAGCAGCTGCATAAATATCCGCCATTGGTGTTTGCGCAAGAAACACGCGATTTATTTAGTCAGTTAGGTCAAGTTGCTGAAGGTAAAGCATTTTTACTGCAGGGTGGCGATTGCGCTGAGAGCTTTAGTAACTTTAATGCGCCAAAAATTCGCGATACGTTCAAAGTACTGCTGCAAATGGCTGTAGTGTTAACTTTTGCTGGCAGTTGCCCTGTCGTAAAAGTGGCTCGGATGGCTGGTCAATATGCAAAACCGCGTTCTAGCGATTTAGAAACTATTGATGGCATTAGCTTGCCAAGTTATCGCGGTGATATCGTTAACAGCTTTGAATTTACCGAAGCTGCTCGCCGACCAGATCCTGATCGGTTGATGACTGCTTATCATCACAGCGCTGCGACGTTAAATTTACTTCGGGCTTTTGCTCAGGGCGGCTTAGCTGACCTGCATCAAGTTAGTCGTTGGAATATGGGTTTTGTCGAATCAAATCCATTAAAAGGTCGTTATCAGGATATTGCGCAGCGTATCCAAGAAGCGTTGCGCTTTATGGAAATCTGCGGGATTACCGGCCAAAATGCGCCGTCTATTCGTGAAACGACACTTTATACATCGCATGAAGCGTTGTTATTGAACTACGAAGAGGCGTTGACTCGTAAGGATTCATTAACTGGCGATTGGTATGATTGTTCAGCGCATATGGTCTGGATTGGTGAGCGTACTCGGCAATTAGACCATGCCCATATCGAATTCTTCCGCGGCATTCATAACCCAATTGGGGTGAAAATTGGTCCAGGCATGGACGAGCTGGACTTAATTCGTCTTATCGATGCATTGAACCCAAGCAACACCCCTGGTCGATTAACACTGATTACTCGCATGGGTGCAGATAAATTGGCCGACAAACTTCCGGCCCTAGTTCGTCGAGTCGAACGTGAAGGTCGCAAAGTTGTCTGGAGTTCTGACCCTATGCATGGCAATACGGTCAAAGCCAGTAACGATTACAAAACTCGGGATTTCGAAGCAATTTTGCGCGAAATTCGTAACTTCTTTGCGGTCCATCAAGCGGAGGGAACTCATGCTGGTGGTATCCACTTGGAAATGACCGGCGAGCATGTCACCGAATGTACCGGCGGTGCATACGGTTTGTCGGAGCACGATTTGAGTCAACGTTATTTGACCCAATGTGATCCAAGGTTAAATGCTGATCAGGTGCTAGAATTAGCATTCTTAATTGCAGATACCTTGCGAAGTGTGCGTAAGTAACCACTGGACAAATATCGATAATTTGCTTGAACTTGGGGAACCATGACGCAATCGAGCGCTACATCCGAACTTGAGAAGACCGATCGCGCAGCAATACACTGCACGGTCGGTATTGTCGGAGCTGGCGCTATCGGTTGTTTTTTGGGCGGAATACTTGCTCAGGATAAGCATCTAGAAATACAATTTTTCGGCCGAGACAGTATTGGCAATGAACTTGCCGAATATGGTTTAGGCGTCAATGTTGGTGAGCTACGCCATCGACAGTCCCATGTCGCGTTTTATACCTCGCAAGCAACATTGTTAGAATGCGATGTGATCTTAGTGACCGTTAAAGCCACCGCATTACCTCAACTTATTCCGCAGATTAAAAAACACGCCCGCTCTGATGTGCCTATTGTTGCTTTGCAAAACGGCATTGGTGTCGCAGCTATGTTTGAAGCGCAGTTATCTAACCCTGTTTTTCGGGCCATAGTTCCATTTAATGTGGTGAAACTAAGTCCTGGGGTATTCAGCAAAGCGAGTGGTGGTGAACTTTTATGGCCACAAACTGGCAATCGGCGTTTGCAGTATTTAAGCCGTGTTTGGAGTAGCTTTGGTTTGCCGGTGCAAGATGTTGCAGATATGCAAAGTGCTGAATATGGTAAGTTGCTGTTAAATCTGAATAATGCTTTGAATGCGGTCAGTGGCTTACCGCTCCGCCAGCAATTGCTTGAGCCGGATCTGCGGCGCGTATTGGCACAAGCAATGACGGAATGGCTGACTATCTGTGAAAAGGCAAAGGTCAAACCGAGGACTTATACTGCCGCCCCTGCACATTGGTTGCCGAGTATTCTACGCTTACCGACACCATTGTTTCGCTTGATTGCTCGGCAAATGCTAGCTATCGAGCCTTTCGCTCGCAGTAGTATGTGGGATGATGTGCAAGCAGGTCGTCGCACTGAGGTGATGTATTTAAACGGCGCCGTGGTGAATGCCGGAATTATTCACGGTGTGCCAACACCTGTTAACGCCGCGATAGTTGAGCTGATAAAACACTTAGAGCAGGGTGAAAAGCTTAATAAAGACGTCCACGAGCTTTCTGCGCTTTTATTTAGCGAATAATTAGTAAAATATCGCTATCTTTTTGTTAATTCGAAATATTCTTAAGCAAATCAACAGACAGGTTAAAATTCGCAGTCTACAATCGAAGATGATAATCAAATTTTTGCATTAAGGGGCTAATTTGATCCTCAGAGATATTCGAGATCTGCGCTTAAAATTAACCGGAAAGCTGCTTATTGTGGTTGCAGCGATTTTGGTAATTTGTCAGTTGCTGATGTCTGGATATTTGCTTTGGCAAAATTATCGCGATTTGCAAACCAGCCACGAAAAGCAGCAACAGAACTTACTTGAGATTATCAGCAGCGCCATTGCCATTGATACCTGGAATTTTAATCCAGGTTCATTAGAAGTGATTCTCGCGCCGTATCGGAAAGAACCGGCAATATCGGAGATTGTGGTACAAGACAATGGCGAAAACCTGCTCCGCATTTTAAGCGAACGCCCTGCGGTTTCCGGACGAAGCAGCAAACGTGAGCACGCTATTGTTGTAGATATGTCCGGTAATCGCCAACAAGTTGGTGTTCTCACTCTTTCTGACAATCAAGATTACATCGTTGAAAAACTGCAAATGGTGTTGTGGCGCCAGATGTCGGAGTTGTTGTTAATGATTCTGCTGCTGGCGGTTGGCTTATCCTTTACCCTCAATCGCTTGGTGCTAACGCCGATAAAGAAAATAAATAGTGCATTATTTCAAGCAATTACCAGCAAAGACACGGTATTGCACAATCCCGTTGAAGGTTTACGTGATGAGTTTGAAGAAGTAGCACTGAGTATTGTTGCGCTGTCAGCACGCCTTTCTGGCGATGTGCAGTTGATCTCGGAATCTCGCGCGCAGTTGCAGATCGAAAAAGAAAAAACCGAAGCCGCATTAAATGATTTGAAACATACCCAAGAAGCGCTGCTGCATTCAGAAAAGCAAGCGTCCCTTGGCAGTCTAGTTTCTGGCGTCGCCCACGAAGTGAATACGCCACTTGGCATAATTATCACCAGCGTTACTTGTATGAGCGATTTGGTTAGTAAAGTTGAACAGGATCTGCAAGATAATAAATTGAGTCGTCAGTTACTGCAGGACCGAATGTCGCAGCTGAGAGAAGCTGTTGATTTGATTACGCATAATGCAGATCGAGCGTCGTTGTTAGTCACTAATTTTAAATTATTAGCCAAAGAGCAAACCAATGAGGCTGCCCGCGAGTTTAATTTAACCACGTTATTGCGGGAAGTTGTTCACAGCCAAATGGCAAATTTACAGCAGGCACATATCCAAGTTTTATTGGATTTGGAAGCTGATGTGCAACTAAACAGCATACCCGGTTTATTTAATCAGTTAGTTTGCGCGCTTTTAAACAACGTCATACAGCATGCATACCCGAGTGGAATTGGCGGCAATTGCTGCCTAAAGTTACAATCGGTTGGTGATGAGTTGCTACTTAGCTGCATTGATAATGGGATCGGCATCTCGCAAGAACAGCAGAAACATGTGTTTGATCCATTTTTCACGACGAAACTAGGTTCTGGCACAAGTGGGCTTGGACTTGCGATTGTATATCGTATTGTTCGGTCTAATCTCGGTGGGAGCATTAGTGTTAAAAGCCAACTTAAAGAGGGGACCTGCTTTGAAATTCGTTTCCCACGTAACTTATTGCCTTAGCGCTTCCCTTGCGCTTTTCGCAGCTTTTGCGAACGCCGAAGTTGAACTTCATGGATTTGGTTCTATTCGAGTTGGCGAAATTTCTGGGACAATTGAAAACCCCAATATCGTTGATTTGTATCAAGAAAATGGCCTCAATTGGCGGGACGAGTCATTGTTTGGATTACAAAGCAATGTCGATTTATCAGAAGATCTGAGCTTTAACACGCAACTAATTGGCAAAGGTATTAATGACTTTGATCCAGAAGTCACGTTAGCCTTCGCTAGATATCAAATTTCACCAGATCAACAACTACGATTTGGCCGCGTGTCTATGCCACTGTTCTCACAAACTGATGTGCAATATGTTGGCTATGCCCATGATTATGCCCGTTTGCCTAAAGCTACTTATTGGCGCTTCGAGTTTGAAACCGTCGATGGGCTAAGTTATGAAGCAAAGCATGCATTAGGTGATTTTACTGCTCGTTACACGCTGATTTGGGCGGAGTTTCGGGGTGATGTTTTTAAAAATGTAGTGCCTGATGGCGTAGAAATTGAACTGCAGGACATGCGTTCGCTTTCTTTCGCGCTGGGCTATCAAAATGTCGAACTTTTTGCTGGTGTCACTGATGCAAATACCAAAGGGAAAAATATCGATGATTTTGTGTTCTCTCCAGGAGTTAGGTTTGCCGTGGCGAATTCTGGCGCAGATTTGCTTTCGCAACAGAGTTTTTTTCAGGAACTGAGCGTCAGTAAAGATGCGTCCTACAAATTCTGGGGTAGCCGCTGGCGACATGAAGATTGGAAAATCGAATATGAAAGAGCCATTTATGGCATTTTGAATAGTATCGATGCTTTAACATACACCCAGTATTTCGCCATTTCGCGGCGCTTTGACGACTATATTTTTACCATCCATCGTGAGCAATATCGCCAAAATCAGGCTTCTCCAGCTGGTCTAGCGACGATTACGAATAATTCGCTTCTGAAAATCGCCCAGCAGCTTAGTATTGGCATAAATGAGCCCGGTTATGCGATGAATGTGTTGTCGATGCGTTACGATTTTGCAGCCAATATGGCATTGAAGGCTGATTACTTTCGTGGGGGCAGCTATAGTCATGGCAGATTCAACGGCTTTTCGTTAGGAGTCGATTTTGTATTCTAAACTGCTGCGCTTTGTCATATTGCTGATGATAAGCTGGTCCAGTGCGGCGGCAGATTTAGTATTTGTGGTTAACAGCAACAATAAATCGGAATTTACCCAAGCACAGCTAATGCAGCTTTATTTGCGCAAAGCCGAGAGCTTTAGTGATGGTGTGGCAGCAAATTTATATCATTTACCTCGAAACTCGGCTGAGCATCAACAGTTCTGCATGGGCATACTTAATTTGACCGCGAATCAGTATCAATCATTCTGGTCTAGGCTGCTGTTTACCGGCAATGTGTCGGCAATGGAGCATCGAGACAATTCACAAATGCTATTGCAAATACAATCCGATAAAGCGGGTATAGGCTATTTGCCGTTAAGTGCTGATCATGCCGGAGTTAGGGCAGTCGCCATTCTTCGCGACCGCCAACTTGAAATCCTAGTTCCTTAGTATTTTTGCCGTTTTAGTCCAGTTTCCGCCATGATTTTTGCGCTGATTTCTTCAATTGATAATGTCGTCGAGTTTAAAAACGGAATTCGTTCTTTCGAGTACATTGCTTCCACTTCTGACAGTTCAAGTTTGCATTGCCTTAGGGAAGAATAACGACTATTCGGACGACGTTGCTCGCGGATCTGACTGAGCCGTTCAGCGGTAATGGTTAGGCCAAATAGTTTTGCTTTGTGGGCGCGTAATGCTGGTGGTAGGGTAAAACCATCCATATCTTCTTCGACAAAAGGGTAATTCGCCGCTTTAATGCCATATTGCAGTGCCAAATACAGACTGGTTGGAGTTTTCCCAGAGCGAGAAACGCCGATTAAGATAATGTCGGCCTTAGCATAGTCTTTTAAGTTTGAACCATCGTCATTTGCCAAAGCATAGTTCACCGCATCAATCCGAAAATCGTAAGTCTTTTCATGAATGCTATGAGTACGATGGGTTTTTGGCTTGGCTAGTACCCCCAATTCTTTTTGCATCGGCTCGACAAAGGCACTCAAAAAGTCATAACAAGAACCCTCTGAGCTATTGATGATTGCGCGTAGTTGCTCGTCAACGAAAGTTTGAAACACCAAAGGGCGGACACCGGTTGTTTTATAACGATCGTTTATCCGTTGTTTGACTTGTTCCGCTTTCTCCGGAGTTTCAACAAATGGGATAGTAATATGGTCAAATTCTGCTTCAAATAGAGAGAGTAAGGCGTGTCCGAACACTTCTGAGGTAATACCAGTACCGTCGGATATATAGAAGGCTGTACGCATGTTTGATCCCTGAATGTTGTTATAAAATTACATTAAAAATTAAGGTTTTAATTCAACCTCAGCCCAGTGTAAAATCTAATCGCTTACGTTGGTTGCTGTGTAAGCTTACATAACCTGTAACAAAAATTGGAGACTTACTGTGCAAGAATTCGTTGTTTGGTACCAGGATTTGGGCATGGAAGATGTCCCACGGGTCGGAGGCAAAAATGCCTCATTGGGTGAGATGATCAGTAACCTCGCTAGTGTTGGGGTGCAAGTGCCGGGCGGTTTCGCCACGACAGCAGAAGCATTCAACCAGTTCCTCGAACAGAGTGGCGTGAATGAGCGAATTTATCAACTGCTAGATGGTTTAGATGTTGATGATGTTACAGCTTTAGCAAAAGCTGGTGCGCAGATCCGGCAATGGGTAATTGATACTCCATTTCATGCTGAGTTTGAGCAAGCTATTCGCAGTGCTTTTGATGAGTTATGTGCCGGTATGGGCAACGACGCATCATTTGCGGTTCGCTCTTCAGCGACTGCAGAGGATATGCCTGACGCATCTTTTGCAGGCCAACAAGAGACCTTTCTTAACGTCCGTGGTTATGACCATGTGATTGAAGCCATCAAGCATGTATTTGCTTCGTTATTTAACGATCGCGCTATTTCTTACCGAGTCCATCAAGGTTACGACCATCGCGGTGTGGCATTATCGGCTGGCGTACAGCGTATGGTGCGTTCAGATTGTGCTTCTTCAGGCGTTATGTTCTCTATTGATACTGAATCAGGTTTTGAAGACGTTGTGTTTGTCACGTCGAGCTATGGTTTAGGCGAAATGGTGGTACAGGGCGCGGTTAACCCAGACGAATTCTATGTGCATAAACCAACAGTCTCTGCAGGTCGTCCTGCGGTTGTTCGCCGTAACCTCGGCAGCAAAATGACTCAGATGGTTTATTCCCAAGAACAGAGCCACGGTAAGCAAGTAACCATTATCGACGTCGATGCAAAAGCTCGTCAGCAGTTCTCATTGACTGATGCTGAAGTCGAAGAATTAGCCAAACAAGCCATCATCATCGAAAAACACTATGGCCGAGCCATGGATATCGAATGGGCAAAAGATGGTGTTGATGGCAAATTGTACATTGTACAAGCACGTCCTGAGACTGTCCGTTCGCGGGAAGACTCCAATTCGATGGAACGCTATCAGCTTGAAGGTTCTGCCGCTGTTGTTGTCGAAGGCAGAGCTATAGGTCATAAAATCGGTTCTGGTACTGCCAAAGTGTTGGCAAGTATTGCCGACATGGACCAAATCCAGCCAGGTGATGTACTCATCACCGACATGACCGATCCTGATTGGGAACCAATCATGAAACGGGCTTCAGCCATTGTGACCAACCGTGGTGGTAGAACTTGCCACGCTGCGATCATCGCACGTGAATTGGGTATTCCAGCAGTGGTTGGTTGTGGCAATGCCACTGAGCTGGTGAAAACAGGTCAAGAAGTTACTGTGTCCTGTGCTGAAGGCGATACCGGTTTTGTTTATGACGGCATCCTGCCATTTAACGTGGTGACCTCTCGTGTTGATCAAATGCCTGCGCTGAAGATGAAAATCATGATGAACGTGGGGAACCCTGAGCGTGCTTTTAGTTTTGCCAAACTACCGCATGCTGGTATTGGTTTAGCGCGTTTAGAGTTCATCATCAACCGAATGATTGGTGTGCATCCAAAAGCATTGTTGAACTTCTCGGCGCAACCTGCTGATGTTAAAGCGCAAATCGAACAAATGATGGCTGGTTACTCGTCACCAGTTGAATTCTACATTGCGAAATTAACCGAAGGTATTTCAACACTTGCTGCGGCGTTTTCACCAGAGCGCGTCATTGTGCGGATGTCAGACTTTAAGTCGAACGAATATGCCAACTTAGTGGGTGGCCGTCAGTACGAACCGCATGAAGAGAACCCGATGATTGGTTTCCGTGGTGCTTCACGTTATATCAGTGAAGATTTCCGCGATTGTTTCGCGCTTGAGTGTGAAGCATTAAAACGCGTTCGTAACGAAATGGGTTTCAGCAATGTCGAAATCATGATCCCGTTTGTCCGCACTCTAAGCGAAGCCTCGGCAGTAATTGATTTACTCGCGGCCCACGGCTTGAAACGCGGTGAAAACGGCCTCAAAGTTATTATGATGTGCGAATTGCCAAGTAACTGCTTACTTGCCGATGAGTTCTTAGAGTACTTTGATGGTTTCTCGATTGGTTCGAACGATTTGACACAGTTAACACTGGGTCTTGACCGTGATAGCGGTTTAATCGCGCACTTATTCGATGAGCGTAACCCTGCGATTAAGAAATTATTGTCGATGGCCATTTCTACCGCAAAAGCGAAAGGTAAGTACGTCGGGATCTGTGGCCAAGGCCCTTCAGATCACGAAGATTTCGCTGCCTGGTTGATGGACCAAGGAATTGACTCAGTGTCGTTAAACCCAGACACAGTGCTTGAGACTTGGTTGTACTTAGCGAAAAAGTACGGGCAATAAGTTAGTCTTTTAATCGATGATAAAAAGCCAACTCTTTAAACCAGTTGGCTTTTTTTATCGCTGAACGCACTTCTGCCCGCAGCAAGATTAGGCTTCAGTGTGGTACTCTATTAGCAATATCTACCATTTAGCTATTGGGCTTAGTGGGTAAAGTAAACGCAGTATGTTGCAGTAGCCGATGAATTGGCTAAAAGTTGTCTCCGACCATGGCGTTGATGCGAGTTGACCATTGATAAAAACACTGGTATTTAGAACTAGTTAGCTGCAAGGTTGCAGGATCGCAAGGGAGAACACATGAAAGATCCAGTACTTGAACGTGCACAAGGCGCCTTAGTTGGTGCTTTGCTCGGTGACGCTATCGGCACGCAAGTTGAATTTTTAGATCCGGTTGAGTTGGCGGGATTGCCTGCAGCCGAATTGCTGCAATTCCAAGAATTTGGACCATGGCATACTTTGCCTGGTCAGCCAAATGAAGACGGTGAATTGCTGATGCTGCAAACACGGATGTTGGTTTATCAACAATCCTATGCCGAAGCGCCAGCGTTGCAAGCTTATCATTATTGGCTAAAAACCGATCCTTTTACTGTTGATCCTGCTTTTCAGCAAGCTTTAATCACCGGCGCCAGTGACCGTGATTATGGTGCGCAAGCACTGGCGCGAATTGCACCTATTGCGCTGATGGGCGTGCATTATTCATTGCCACAAATTGCAGCATGGGCTATGCAAGATACTGCTCTAACGCACAGCTCGGTAATTTGTCAGCAAATTAGCGGTCTTTACGCGATGTTATTGGCGGAAATTGTTGATAAGGGACTGGATGCTCCGAGTGTTTTGGAGCATTTGGCGCAATGGGCAGCGGAGTTAGATGTTGATCCCTTAGTGCAACAGGCAATAGATCAGGCGTTGTTTTTACCTTCAACAACCGAATCAAGACGGCACTTTGCTGCGCTTGCCGCCTTTCAGAACTTAGTCTTTCAGCTTCACTATGCAAAATCGATGGGCGAAGCGTTAGTTGATACCATGCGGCTTGGTGGCGATACCGGCACAAATTGTGTGGTAATCGGAGCTGTGTTTGGCGCTTTGGCTGGTTACAGTCATTTGCCAGCTGATTGGCGAGAAACTATCAGCAATTGCCGACCGCAGGAAGGCGTAACTGGTGTGGACCAGCCTCGTCCGGAAGTGTTTTGGCCAGGTAACGCCACAACACTAGTTGAAGAATTATTGGCGTTAAAAGTCGAGACTGCAGAGTCGCAGTAACGATGATTGAGTGGTGTTTTTAGCTTTTTTATTAAGCCTTGTTTTTAATTCGTTGCGGATTTCAAGGTTTAAATGGAAGTCGTTGGTCTAACGACAGGCAGTTTGCATAAGAGGGATTTTGCATGACAGGAAGTTATATTCGTAATTTGGTTCGAGTAAGTTTAACCATTTGTGCCGTGGTGTCGGTGTTTATGCCTGCAGCTTATGCGGTAAATAGTGCAGCAAAAAATACTGGTGTCGTGACGCGTGAGGCTAATGGCTTGCATGGCATGTTAATGCTGACATCCGATAAAGACTGGCAACAGAAATGGGATACCCCAGAAAAAACCATTCCAACATTTAACACCAGTTCAGAGTTGTTTATCGGCGAGACCCTGTCTGTGTTAGGTTTTGTCTCGAATCCAAAGCTAGACGATAAAGGCGAAGTCAACGTTCATTGTGGACTGCAATTAGTGACTCCGACTGGCAAAGTGGTGGTATCGCAAGCCGAAATTCCATGTATGACTGGCAAAATGACCGGTAAGGCCGCCAATGTTTATATGCTGCCAGCGGGAGCTGCTGTGATGGCTGAACTGACCGATGAAGAAGGGAATTGGACAGTCCATTATCGGATCACGGATAAAAATCGTCAGACGACAATAGAACTAAAGAGCAGTTTTGAACTAATTCACGCTGAGAAGCCTAAGCTGCAGGAATCAAACAACAAAGTTATGCAGCAGGGCGCTGCGCACTAATAAAGCGCTTTAAAACGCAATGAAGTGAAACTAATTCAGCGAAAATAACAACGGCGCCAACAGGCGCCGTTTGTTTGTCCAAACCACATCAAATCCAAGCTAATCCCATTACCAGATAACCAATAAAGGCTAAGCCTGCGGCAATGAGTGCGTAGGGTAATTGAGTTTTAGTGTGTTCCAATAAATCACAACCAGCTGCAACAGCACTTACTGCCGTAGTGTCGGATATTGGCGAGCAATGGTCACCGAACACGCCACCACCTAAAATAGCAGCGAGCACTAATGCCGGTGGTAAATCCAAATTAACCACCAATGGCATGCCAATCGGGATCAAAATGGCAAAAGTGCCCCAGCTAGTGCCGGTGGTAAACGAGATAAGTGCACCCGCTAAAAACAGCATTGCCGGAATTAGCCACAACGGTAGCGACTGTGCAACTAAACCAGAAATATAAATACCAGTCCCTAGTGATTTCAAACTTTGGCCAAGTGCGATTGCCAATAGCAGAATACTGACGAGCGTGAGTAACTCGCTCATGCCTTTAAAACCAATATTCACTAACTGTTGGTGACTGAATAATCGGCTACTTAGCAACAGTCCGTAAGCAACAACGCAAGCCAATGTAGTTGCATAAAGCACTGATTTAGACCCTGAGCCTGCAGATAAATCGCCATTACCGGTCCAATACATAAAACCCACCATTGCGACAATCATCGTCAACAGCGGCAACAGCATATAGCGAGATTTAGTTGGAGTTGGCTGAGCTTCGTCGTGGCCATCAATATGATTTAATTGACGATTTGCTTCGCGCATGGGCGCTAAATGTTTACCCGTGATGATGGTGAATAAAACAATCAGTAAGATAAAAATTGCGTAGAAATTCAGTGGGATAGTTTGCATCAATACCGAGACAGGATTCTCTTTTAAATCATAAGCACCAAGTAAACCAAGTACATAAGCACCCCAGCCATTGAGCAAGATTAAAATACAAATCGGTGCACTAGTACTGTCGATAATGAAGGCTAATTCGGCACGGCTAATTTTAAATTTATCAAACAGACCGCGCGACAAAATACCTGCAGTGAGCACGGATAAGTTAGATTCAATAAAGATACCTACGCCGGTAAAGAATGCCAAAAGACGCGTTTGCCGGGCATTTTTAGCGATGCCGCGGGCTGTAAGTTGATTAACCATTGCCGCAACACCGCCAGAGTAGCGCATATAGGCCATCAAGGCGCCTACCATCAACGCAAACAACATTAGCCTGGCGTTACCCGGATCGCTAAGCACTGTAACCATGGCTTCTAGGGTATTGAGTCCTGCTAAAGGAATACTGCTCAAGGAACTACTATCGGCTTTAAACAGCAATAGGCACTCTGCACTAAACAAAGAAAGTAACAAAGCAACAATGACTTCTTTGCGCCACAATACGACGACAATTGCTACCAGTGCCGGAATTAAGGTCATCCAATCGGCCAATTTACACCTCAAAACTTGTTATATAAATTTTATCTATGGCTAAGAGTGACTGTTTTTATTAGTTTTTTCTTAGCTATGTCACTGCGGAAAACGCGTTAGCGTCGCAGGAAATCAACTCTATCGCAAGTCTAATTGCCAAATGCGCGAGTAAAATAGAACAACTGAGTTATCGCAGAGTTACCTTTCGTCGTGCTGTACCGGTAATTTGACTTGCCTATGTCTATTTTCCTGTCTTACTTAGTGCATGCGGATCTGCTGTTAGTTAGAATGGTAGCGCTCTCATCCGAATGTATTGATCAATAAGATTTTCATTCTTACCCGTACTCGTCAAATGCAGCAAAGAGGTTTCCAGTTTGTTTAACCAAGTCTCCATTCGTAAAAAAATTATCGTCACTTTAACCAGTGCGGTGTTGCTCTCTGCACTGGCAATTAGTTGGATTTCGGTATCCATTAATCAAACCAAACTTTCTGAGCGCATGCTTGAGGAAGAATTGCCAGCTACTTTAAAAAATATCAGTCAATCAATTGATGCCGAAGTCAGTGGCCTGTCTAGAATAGCTGAACAACTGGCAACGTCGGGGTATGCGCAACAATGGCTCGCCGATGGCAAACCTGCTGATCGCGAAGCGCAGTTAATTAAAGAATTAACTTTAGTTAAGGCCGTCCATGGTTTGCAAGCTGCGTCATTTTGCGAACGGACCACTGGTGATTACTGGAACGAGCGAGGATTCTTACGTCGGTTAAATCCAACTGAGGACAGCTGGTTCTTTGCTTTTAAAGAAAGCGGTAAAGCAAAACAAGTTTCCGTTTATAAAAGTGCCGAAGTTGGTTATCAGATTTTCGTAAATTATCAGCAACTCAATGGCGTAGGTTTGTCGGGTGTCGCCAAATCAATGAATGACATGGTGAAAATGCTCAGTGCTTTTAAAATCGAGCAGACAGGTTTTGTGTTCTTGGTAGACAAAGCTGGCAAGGTGCAAATACACCCAACTTTAGAAGCGAATACTGAATTACAAAGTACTATTTCCGCAAAAGAGGTCAGTCAGCTCCTGGCAAGCGAAAGCCAGATGAATTTGTTGGAAACCGAGTTAAACGGCAAAGCCACCATTTTAGCGTCTTTGTATATTCCTAGCATGGATTGGTATTTAGTGGCGCAAGTACCGCAAGCTGAAGTGTTTGCGATGACCCGAGAAATTTCAAAGGTGATGTGGGGTCTGACCGCTTTGATCGCGCTGATTTTTTTAGTGATATCCGTCTTACTTAGCAACAGTATCACCGCACCAATCAACCATCTTGCGGCATTATTTAAACGTATGGGTGAAGGCGAGACCGATTTGTCAGTGCATTTATCTGCGGGGCGCGGTGCTGAGCTTGATGAGCTGGCAAGTGGCTTTAATGCTTTTATTAGTAAAGTTCGGCAAATCGCTGCGGATATTCAACAAACCAGTACAGATTTGGCTGCACATGCAGCAACACTTAATCAAGCGGCCTCACAGAGTTACAGCGTTAACCGCGAGCAGCAGCTGACCAGTCGCGAAGTAACTGAAGCGATCCGCCAGATGGAAGCTACAGTTGCGGAAATTGCCAGTAATGCCGCTAATGCCGCGCAAAGTACATCAAATGCGAGTGCCAATACTGCGACTGGTATGCGGCAAGTCCAGCAGTCAATGCAGCAAATCTTAGCATTATCAGCTAATGTAAAAAATGTGGAAAATGTGACTAGTGAGCTTGCAACGCAAACTCTTGAAATTGATAAAATTTTAACCGTAATTCAAGCTGTAGCAGAGCAAACTAATTTGTTGGCATTAAATGCGGCAATTGAAGCGGCTCGAGCAGGTGAGCAGGGCCGAGGCTTTGCCGTCGTTGCCGATGAAGTGCGCCATCTTGCCGCGCGTACTCAGCAATCGACCGCTGAAATTAATCAGGTAATCTTAAAATTACGCAGTCAAAGTCAAACTGCAGTTGCTGCGGTGAGTGAGGCGCGCAATAAAGCTGAAACTAGTGCGCAGAGTGGCGAAGCTGCGAATGCCCAGTTAGCTCAAATTACTCATGATGTGGGTCAACTTGAGGCAATGAACATTCAAATCGCTGCTGCAACTGAAGAACAATCGATGGTTGCTGCGAGTTTGAATGCTCAGCTCAACGAGATGAATCAACGTACCGAAGCGAATGTGCAAAGTGCACAGGCGTTAGATCAAAGCGCGAAAGATTTAGCTGCGGTTTCGTCACAACTTGCCGCTCTAGCTGGCCGTTTTGGTTTGAAATAATTTTGCCCCGCATACCCGGTTGAAAGACTGGGTATGCGGGGGAGTTAAAATAAATTCTTGGCGTTTGCCGGCCGTCAACTTCGTCGTTAGCGAAATCATTTAATACTCAGACGTTGCCAATTTATAGTCCTAGCGCGGTCTGATTGGACATCACTGGACATCATTGAGTCGCTTGTATTTCCCTATAATAGCTAATGCTTTGATTTAGATTCACAAAAGCTGTTTTTGTTAGCGCGACAAATTCCAAGCCTTCTTCTATAACTAATGATAGTTAGCAATTTGACTTCATTTTGCTTTGAGCTGCCGTCAGTCCGTTGTTGAAAGACGACGCATCAAACGTCTAACGTCACTTGCCGTGATTTTGCAGGGAGTAAGGCATGAGCCAACCGATCTACCTTTCGGGCAGAGAAATAAGCTTGGATGATGATTCATTTATCGTTACTAAAACTGATCTGCGTGGAAATATCATTTACGCTAACCGTGTTTTCATGCAAATCACCGGTTATCGCGAATCAGAATTACTCGGTAAACCACAAAACATCATCCGTCATCCGGAAATGCCAAAAGGGGTGTTTCGGTATCTTTGGCAGGAAATAGCAGCCGGTCGAGAATGCTTTTCCTACGTTAATAATCGTGCAAAATCTGGTGATAATTATTGGGTTTTTGCCAACATCAGCCCAGTGTTTGATCCGAACAAAAAAATGATTGGTTATTTTTCTTGTCGCCGCAAACCCAAAGCGCAAGCGGTCGCAGCGGCGAAAGCTCTGTATCAACAGATGCTGCTGATTGAGCAGCAAAACCCTGGTGATCGGGGTGAAAAGTCAATGCAGTGGATGTTAACGCATATTCAACAGGAGCATGGCTCATATGAAAAATTTATTCTGGGGCTCTAAACTCGCAATCCTGTTGGGTTATTTTAATGGCTTGCTGCTATTAATGGCACTGCTAGTGTTTAGCGGTGTTGCAACAGTCTGGGCGCCTTGGCTGTTGCTGCTGGCATCGACAGTGAGTTCATTTGTCATTTTTAATAAACTTTCAAAGCCGCTGGGTGTGCTAATGCAGATCCGCGATATTTTAAAATCGGCACGAGATGGTGATTTCACCCATCGGATCACTAATGTGCCACACATGGGCGAAATCGGTCAGGTCGCGTGGGAAGTAAACGACACGTTTGACCAGCTTGAAACCTATTTCCGCGAAGTTGAAACGACATTTGCTCGGGTCGAACAAGAACGCTTTGGAAGAAATGCCCAAGATGGTGGTTTGGCCGGAGCCTTTGGTGAGTCGTTACGGGAGATCAACGCTGCCATTGTGCATGTGGAAGAAAACTACCAGAACCTGGTAAAAAATCGCTTAATGTCCGGTATGCAAACGATGAACGCAGAGAATACTAAATCGAATTTGCAAATGACGCAGGGCGATTTAAATGCTATTTCAGCTGACATTCTGAGCATCGGCGAGATATCTGCGGACACTCGGCAAAAAGCAGACGAAAGTCGACATACCGTGGAAGCCGTGGTCAATACCTTCAAGCAAAATTTGCAACTAACCAGCGAAAGCCAAGAGTCGGTGCACCAACTGAATCAAATGGGCAACGAAATTGGCGGTATATTGCAGCTGATCAGCAATATTGCTGACCAAACCAATTTACTTGCGTTAAACGCGGCGATAGAAGCAGCTCGAGCGGGCGAGCATGGACGTGGTTTTGCCGTGGTAGCGCAGGAAGTGCGAACACTGGCCGAGCATACCATCAACGCAACCAAGCAGATCGGCAGCGTGGTGCAACAGTTCCAAAGTATCAGTGCTGAAATCTTAAGTAAGCAGCAACAACTTAGCGATGGCAGCCAAGTGCAAATGGAGCAATTGCACGACTTGGAGCAAACCTTTGTTGGCCTAGCGGCCCAAGCGCGCAAAGCACAAGATCAGGTGAAGAAAGCGCGGATCATGACATTTACTTCTTTGGTTAAAGTCGATCATATTGTTTATAAGCAAAATGCCTATGCAGCCTTTAACCGCGGTCGTGACAGTAAAGAAAGTAAAGCGGTCGAAGTGGGTCATCAAGCTTGCCGCTTAGGTCAATGGTACCAAGGCGACGGCAAAACAATTTTTGGTCATCTAGCAAGTTATAAGTTGCTTGAATCACCACATCAGCAAGTCCATAACAATGTTCATCAGGTCCTCACGGCAATGTCACGGGATTGGCAGCATGAAGTCAGTGTCCAAGACGACATACTCGCTTGTTATGCCAAGATGGAACACGCGAGTAGCGAAGTGTTTAATTTACTCAATACTTTGCTAGCGGATGCACAAGCTGAACTTACTCACGCATAGTGTGCTGCTATGAGGCGGCAGTTAGCCACTGCCGCTTTTTATTTTTTGCTTACCAACCAATGGCTGCTTTGTGGATTTTATGCCCAGAGGCTTTCCCGCTAGCTGGTTTTTAGCTGTTTGCGATTACAAATTATTTTGCTAATCGTTTTTTAAGATTGACTGTGTCGAAAAAAGTTAATTTCGCTGTGTTCGTTAAACGCCTATCTTTATCCCATTACGCAAATCTATTTCGATATATCGCGCCGGCCACTGAATTCCAGCGGTTGGTTTTTCAGGTTAACTCAGAGGATCACGAGCATGGAACAAAAACCAGTTAGTACCGGCAAATGCCCATTTATGCATGGTGCCAATAGCTCTAGCGAACAAGCGCAAATGGCTTGGTGGCCAAAAGCACTAAATCTCGATATTTTGCATCAACATGACAGCAAAACCGATCCGCTCGGCACTGATTTTAATTATGCCGAAGCATTCAAGAAGTTAGATTTAGCAGCAGTAAAGCAAGATTTAACGGCATTGATGACAGATTCCCAGGAATGGTGGCCTGCTGATTGGGGCCATTATGGCGGTTTGATGATCCGAATGGCGTGGCACTCTGCTGGTACTTATCGCATTGCCGATGGCCGCGGTGGTGCAGGCTCTGGCAGTCAGCGTTTTGCGCCATTAAATAGCTGGCCAGATAATGGCAATTTGGATAAAGCGCGGCGTCTACTTTGGCCAATCAAACGTAAATACGGTAACAGTTTGTCTTGGGCAGATTTGATGATCCTGGCCGGTAATGTCGCCTACGAATCTATGGGATTAAAAACTTATGGTTTTGCTGGTGGCCGCGAAGACATTTGGCATCCAGAAAAAGATATTTATTGGGGTTCAGAAAAACAATGGCTGGCACCGTCCAGCAACGAACATAGCCGTTACTCTGGCGAGCGGGATTTAGCCAATCCGTTAGCTGCGGTAATGATGGGTTTAATTTATGTGAACCCAGAAGGGGTTGATGGCAATCCTGATCCGCTGAAAACTGCCGAAGATATGCGGGTCACCTTTGCCAGAATGGCAATGGACGATGAAGAAACTGTGGCTTTAACTGCTGGCGGTCATACCGTCGGTAAAGCTCATGGCAACGGCAAAGCGCAGAATTTGGGGCCAGAGCCGGAAGCTGCAGATCTGGATGAGCAAGGTTTGGGTTGGAATAATCACAAGACCCGCGGTATTGGTCGCGACACTGTCACTAGCGGCATTGAAGGCGCTTGGACCACCAATCCAACGAAATGGGACAATGGTTATTTCTATTTACTGTTCACCTATGACTGGGAATTGACGAAAAGTCCAGCCGGTGCATGGCAATGGCAGCCAATTGATATTAAAGAAGAAGACAAGCCGGTTGATGTCGAAGATCCGTCTATTCGAGTCAATCCAATGATGACTGACGCTGATATGGCGTTAAAGTTAGACCCAAAATATCGCGCTATTTCAGAGCGTTTTTACCAAGATCCGGCCTATTTCTCGGAAGTATTTGCCAAAGCGTGGTTTAAATTAACTCATCGCGATTTGGGACCAAAGTCTCGGTATTTAGGAGCTGAGGTGCCTGCAGAGGACTTAATCTGGCAAGATCCAATTCCTAAAGGTAATACTGAGCTTAGCCAAGCTGACATCGACGGTTTAAAAGCACAAATTTTAGCCTCAGGATTGTCTGTGAGTGAATTAGTAGCAACAGCGTGGGATAGCGCAAGAACCTTCCGTGGCTCCGATAAACGCGGTGGCGCCAATGGTGCGCGTATTCGTTTAGCGCCACAGAAAGATTGGCAAGGCAACGAACCAGAGCGCTTACAAAAAGTACTGGCAGTGCTCGCAGGCATTCAGCAAGGTTTTGCCAAACCAGTGAGTATTGCCGATTTAATTGTGCTTGGTGGCTCTGCTGCTATTGAGCAAGCGGCAAAGGCTGCAGGAGTTTCGGTATCGGTGCCGTTTGCCGCTGGTCGTGGTGATGCTTTGGCGGAGCAAACCGATGTTGAGTCGTTTGCCGTACTTGAGCCACTACACGATGCGTTTCGTAATTGGCTTAAACAAGATTACTCGGTGACCCCAGAAGAGATGATGCTCGACCGAGCACAGCTGATGGGACTGACTGCGGCGCAGATGACGGTGCTATTAGGCGGCATGCGAGTGCTTGGTACCAACTATGCAGGTACATCGCACGGGGTGTTTACCAGTACTCCTGGCGCGTTAACTAATGATTTCTTTGTCAATTTGACTGACATGGCAAATCAGTGGCGTCCCGCAGGTCGTAATTTGTATCACATCGTTGATCGTAAAACCGGCCAAACTAAATGGACCGCAACCCGTGTTGATTTGGTGTTTGGATCTAATTCGGTGCTGCGCTCATACGCTGAGGTTTATGCGCAAGACGACGGTAAACAAAAGCTGGTGCATGACTTTGTCAAAGCATGGGTGCAAGTGATGAATGCAGACCGTTTTGACTTACAAAATTAATTTTTTTGGCAAACGATTTGTAAGTTGTTCACGCAACATGAAAATTGACCGGTGAGGAAATATACATTTAGCAAGAATAGAAATTTTTAAGGTGTCGAGTGATGCTGAGCTGATATAAATTTTTCGAATAGCAGAAAATATTTACCCTTATTGGTCAGCAAAACTTTGTACTTAAAAACTTGTGTATGACCGAAAGCAGCATTCCGAGTTGCTTTCGGTCTGCTTACGTTGCAGATGTAAGTATCGTATTCGTCTTTATCATCAACAGTAGAACTTGGCTTGAATTTTAGATTTTCTCGAATCACTAGATTTAATATATTCAAAAAATTACCTATTTTGGAACTAATCAATTTTATTCATAGCAAGAGTTTTTGGTGTTTCTGCATATTTAAACAACCCACACTAATTAGACAGTGCAGCTTGTAGTCGCTAATAAATTTAGCCATCCCGTTATTGAGGCTATATCAAATGTTTTCAAAGTGAATGAATTGAATTTTAAAGTAGATGCCAAGTGTCCATGCTTTGGAAATTTTGGTTTCACAGCCGCTTTCAAAAAAATTTTAGTCAAGAGCAATGAGCAGGTTTGCAAACGTATGCATTACAAGTGGCTTAGTTGACAGCTTCTTTGTGTAAATGTAAATTATTCTCATTAAAATGATATTTTTATTACCATGCTGTTACTTTCATCTGCAATGTAATAGTAAGAGGCTGTAATGAATTCAATAAAATTTCAGTATATTTATTTGAAAACTACTTTCATCATTTCTTCATTTATCATGTTGTCAGCTTGTGGTGGAGGCTCCGGAGATGAAGAGGCTACTAATAATACCCCTACATCATTTACGGTATCAGCATCTGCTGGTAACGGTGGCAATATTGCGCCTAACAGCCGAAGCGTTCTAAGTGAACAAACAACAACATTTACGTTGACGGCGAATGAAGGCTTCGCAATTGGCACTGTAACTGGATGTGGCGGAATTTTAAGCGGCAATGTGTATACAACAGGGGCAATTACTGGCAATTGTAGTGTCACAGCCAGCTTTACCGCGCTTCCACCAGCTTCGTATACAGTATTAGCAACTGCTGGAAATGGGGGCAGCATTGCACCTAATAGTCGTAGCGTTCAGACCGGCCAACTAACGTCCTTTAATGTCATACCTAATGAGGGTTTCGCAATCGGCACTGTCACAGGTTGTGGGGGAAGTTTGAGCGGCAATGTTTATACAACGGGTGCAATTACTGCCAATTGTACCGTCACTGTTAGTTTTAATTTCCTCAATAATATCGATCAGGATGCATTATTAAGACAATTTGACGGCATAATTGATCTCTCAAAATTAGAGAATTATGCAAATCAAAAAGTGCCAGATTATATTGGAGACCCTCGTGATAATGATAATCCTGTGACTGATGCAGGAGCTACTCTAGGAAGGGTTTTATTCTACGATAAAAAGTTATCAATTGATGACACTATTTCTTGTGGATCCTGCCATCAACAGTCTCATGCCTTTAGTGACCCAAATGTTGTTAGTAAAGGTGTCGCTGGTGGGGTATCTACTAGGCATTCTATGAGGCTTATTAATACACGTTTTGGTCATGGTGAGGCATCCACGAATCCTCGATTTAATGTTGTAAGAATGTTCTGGGATGCAAGGGCTAACTCTCATGAAGACCAAGAGACCGCACCAATTAAAGATCATAATGAACATGGCTATAGTGGTAATCCCCCCTCAAATTAACTGACGTCAAAAGTAGAATTTTCTCGTAACATAAACGCAGGAGATTCACTATGAAAACATCAAAATTCACTGATAGCCAAATCATGGCAATCCTTAAACAAGCTGA
>JAFLDV010000016.1 GCA_017302255.1 Gammaproteobacteria bacterium
TACATCAAATGCCTTTGCAGAAAGTTTTTTTGAGTAGTCAGCAGGAAAATTATTTGAAGTTGAGTTGAGCTCGTTCAGATAATCTTTATACTGCTCTTTCGAAACTAAAACATTAACACTTTTAAAATTCTTTGCGGCTTCGCGGATGAGCGTTACTCCGCCGATATCTATCTCTTCAATTATCTCCGCTTCACTTGAACCTTTTGCAACAGTTTCTTTGAACGGGTATAAATTCACAACAACTAAATCAATCGGCTCGATGTTATGTTTCTTTAGCTCTGCAAGATGTTCGTGATTGCTTTTATCCGTCAGTATCGCTCCGGCAATTGAAGGGTGAAGAGTTTTTACTCTGCCGTTCAATATCTCCGGAAACTCAGTTACCTCTGCCACACTTTTTACAGGAATATTTTCCTTTTGTAAAAGCGAATACGTTCCTCCCGTTGAAATAATCTCAATCCCTTTATCATTCAGCGCGCGGGCAAGTTCAACAATTCCTGTTTTATCATAAACACTCAGTATAGCTCTTTTTATAACTAATGACACTATTCTAAAATTTGAACTTCGTTGTTGGAAATTTTTATTTTATCCTCTTCGAATTTTTTTATTACGAAGGGATAACATTCGTGTTCAAGCTTATGGATCTTTTCAACCAAACTATTTTCATCGTCACTCTCATTCACATCTACTCTCTTCTGAAAAATTATTTTTCCTTCATCGTAATTTTCATTCACAAAATGAATTGTGATGCCGGAAAATTTTTCTTTGTTGCTTATTACTGCTTTATGAATATTCATTCCGTACATTCCCGCTCCGCCATAGGAAGGAAGGAGTGCCGGATGAATATTTATAATTCTGTCTTTGAATTCGTTAATAAAATTCCCGTCAAGTTTTTTTAAAAAACCTGCGAGAACAATAAAATTTACATTTAAATTTTTAAGAGAAGTAATTAAATCAGGGGCGTTGAAAGAAAAAGTTTTTATATTATTTTCTTTCGCAATTAATTCTGCGCCGCAACTTTTTCTATCCGTTACAAATGCAACAACTTCAGATGATAATTCTTTTTTCTTTATCGCGTTTAATATTGATAAAAAATTCGAACCCTTACCGGAAGCAAATACACAAATATTCAATTTTTACTAATAATTACAAAAATACGCAGATTTTTATCGGAATTCAATGGATTTTCACGTAAAATTACAAAAATTTGATAATTTTTTCATAACCGGCGTAATTGTGGGGCTCCGTCCCGATATAATCGGGACTAAACAGCTGACTGATTCCGCTTTTGCGGATTCAGTCAGGCTGTTTTCCGTCGCTACTGCGACGGGGAGCCCCACAACCGCATCAAAATCTTGCATTCACCCCTATCGTCGGCA
The DNA here is from genome assembly GCA_017302255.1 of Gammaproteobacteria bacterium. GTDB lineage: Bacteria > Pseudomonadota > Gammaproteobacteria > Enterobacterales > Alteromonadaceae > Pararheinheimera. The sequence goes on from JAFLDV010000016.1 coordinate 1,377, forward strand.
GAATCGGAAACATACCAACCGTATTTCTTTTTATCTGGTAATCACTCGTTAAATCATAATCATACGAGAGCACATTTTTCCTATTGTAAGCATTTATCACGTCTATATAAAACACCCAGTCAGCATTCCAGAATTTAGTATACGCGCTGAAACGCACATCAAGCCTGTGATATGCAGGCCTTACCTGTGAAAATCTGTTCGCATCATCACCGAAATCTAAATTAAAAATCACCTGCTGCGTAAAAGGATTTACAACTAAGCTGTCGCGTGATACGCGGGGTGTAGCCATAAGCAGCAAAACGGCCTGGCGTGTTGTCAGTAAACCAACCTTCAACATGACCATCGATAGAAATGCCGTTGTCATCCCAGAAAGCAATCAACTTACCAAGACCTAAAGTACCTGCTAAAGAACAAGCCTCGTGGGACACACCTTCCATTAAACAACCATCACCCAAAAACACATAGGTGTGGTGGTCGACAATGTCATGGCCAGGTTGGTTAAATTGTGCAGCTAAGGCTTTCTCAGCGATAGCCATACCCACTGCGTTGGTGATACCTTGGCCTAACGGACCTGTAGTCGTTTCAACACCTGGAGCGTAACCGTACTCAGGGTGACCTGGGGTACGCGAGTGTAATTGGCGGAATTGTTTTAAATCGTCGATGGTTAAGTCGTAACCAGTTAAATGCAGCAACGAATATAACAACATAGAACCATGGCCGTTTGACAGAACAAAACGGTCACGATTGGCAAAATTTGGATTCGCTGGATTGTGTTGTAAAAATTCACGCCATAACACTTCGGCGATATCCGCCATTCCCATTGGTGCACCTGGGTGGCCTGATTTGGCTTTTTGCACGGCATCCATACTTAAAGCGCGGATGGCGTTGGCGAGTTGTTTCCGAGACGGCATGGTAACTCCTGCTAGTGTGGTCAGATTCTTATCCAATTGATTATCAGCCTACGCGATGGCTCTGACGGCCTTGTTTTAGAGCGTGGCAATTATTTTTACGTGTCACATCAAGGTGCGCTATTTTCCCAGAGCCACCCAAAGAGTGCAAATGATATGACATCTTTTGGCAAAGTTTTGATCCTCTCTGCCGATACAGCGTATAGTAATGGAAAGAAAGACGTCCGGGCGGCAGAAAATACTAGCCAAGCATTGTTGCTTTCACTAGAATACGCAGCCCAAAATTTCGACGCCCAGTTTTTGCGTTTGCGCTTAGTCGCATTGAGCATTTGCGCGATAGCGCATTAAACTGTGCAACACTAACCAACTTTGTGGAACACGTTAAATGGCACAACACATTTTTACCTCTGAATCTGTTTCTGAAGGACATCCGGATAAAATCGCTGACCAAATCTCTGATGCGGTATTGGATGCCATTTTGGAACAAGATCCAAAAGCTCGTGTCGCTTGCGAGACCTTCGTGAAGACTGGCATGGTGCTGGTTGGTGGCGAAATCACTACTTCAGCATGGGTCGATATCGAAGAATTGACTCGTAGCACTATCCGCGAAATTGGTTATGTCCATTCAGATATGGGCTTTGATGCAAATTCTTGTGCAGTGTTAAGTGCAATTGGTAAACAATCTCCAGATATCAACCAAGGTGTTGATAAAAAAGACCCACGCGATCAAGGCGCTGGTGACCAAGGTTTAATGTTTGGTTATGCAAGCAACGAAACAGACGTGTTGATGCCAGCACCAATTACTTATGCTCATCGTTTGGTGCAACAACAAGCGAAAGTGCGTAAAGATGGCACCTTGCCATGGTTACGTCCTGATGCCAAATCTCAATTGTCGTTCATTTATGAAAACGGCAAACCAGTGGGTATCGACGCAGTTGTATTATCAACTCAACATTGCGACACAATTTCAACGCCTGATCTGCGTGAAGCAGTGATGGAACACATCATCAAGCCTGTGTTACCAGCAGATTGGTTACGTGAAAGCACCAAGTTCTTCATTAACCCAACTGGCCGCTTTGTAATTGGTGGCCCAATGGGCGACTGTGGTTTAACTGGTCGTAAGATTATCGTCGACAGCTACGGTGGTATGGCACGTCACGGTGGTGGTGCATTCTCTGGTAAAGATCCATCGAAAGTTGACCGTTCAGCTGCTTATGCTGCGCGTTATGTGGCGAAAAACATCGTTGCAGCTGGTCTTGCTGAACGTTGTGAAATCCAAGTGTCATACGCTATCGGTGTTGCTGAACCAACCTCAATTAGCGTTGAGACTTTCGGCACCAGTAAACTGTCTGAAGACCAATTAATTAAATTGGTTCGTGCGCACTTCGATTTACGCCCATACGGTTTGATTGAAATGATGCAGTTAGAACGCCCAATTTACCGTGCCACTGCTGCTTACGGTCACTTTGGCCGTAACGAGTTCCCTTGGGAACAAACTGACAAGGCTGAAATGCTGCGTGCAGACGCTGGTTTATAAGCCTAATATCATTATTGAATGATGAAAAAAGGAGCCTAGGCTCCTTTTTTATTACCCCAGTTTCGTGAAGTAATTTGTTTGTAACACGCAGTTGTTGCGCTTATCGCCCGTCGCCCTGCCAGCGAAACAACCATGCCCCTAAAGATAAAAATACTGCTGTCATCAGTGTTAACGCTGTTAAGTGGTAACTGATAGTCGAAAGGTCAGCACCATCAATCATTACAGCCCGCGCTGCAGCGACTAAGTGAGTCAATGGCAATACATCAGCAAAATACTGTATTGCCTTAGGCGCGCCATCAAGGCTAAACCACACCCCAGATAAAATCATCATCGGCCAGCTCGCCATATTTAACAAGCCACCGGTAAGCTCTTCAGAGCGACTACGACTGGCGATTAATAAACCTAATGAAATCATCGCTGAGGCGCCAAGTAAGGTCACTAGCAGCAAGTGCCAATAACTACCTAACATCATGAAATCAAACACGGCATTACACGCGAAATAGATTGAGCTCGCGATAACTAAGACAATTAACAGCCTTGAAACGACCTGAGCACTGACAAATTCAAAGGCCGATAATGGCGTCGCTTGTAAACGCTTTAACACGCTGCTTTTCCGATAACGCACTAACACATAACCGACGCCAAACAAGCACGAAAACATCATGTTCATGCCCAAGATGCCTGGTAGCGCCCAATCGACATAGCGGATGCTTTCACCTGTTACCGCTAATTTGGTTGCATCGGACATTTGTGGTAATAAGATTTTTTCTACCAGATAGCCTTTGGCCGAACGTTCATTTTGCCAATAACGGTTTTGCTGAAGATCAATCACTAAATCAAGTTGATGGTGACGCAATTTTTCAAGCGCAGCAGCTTCATCAGCAAAAGGCACAAAATCGAGATATTTAGTCGTAAGCAGCGTATTGCTGGTTTGATCGATAGCTGTGGCTTGTTGCAAAACGCCAATTTTGTATTCAGCTTTTGGATCGTTGGAAAAAACTAAAGCGAAACCGGCAACCAATAACACAGGGAAAATAAGGTTCCATGCGAGTGAACTACGGTCCCGCCAAAACTCTAAATTACGGGCTTTTAACACAGCAAAAAAACGTTTGAAGTTCATGCGACTTCCCCTACTTCCGAGAGTGACTGCCCAGTCAATTTCAAGAATAAATCATCAAGGTTTGCTGACTTGATGTACAGCCCCTCCAAGGAAAAGCCTTCGTTTAATAACTGACGAATACTGGCTTCGACATCTTGGCTATTAATATGCAAGAAGCCGTTACTCATATGCCATTGTGCTGCAGGCAATTGTGGTTGCATTCCTCGATCGGGCAGCCTTATTAAGGCGCCGCTAAAATGCTCTGCCAACAGCGCCTGCGGTGAATTTCGGGCGATGATTTGCCCTTTTGCCATAATCACAATTTCATCGCACAAAAATTCGGCTTCATCCATGTAATGGGTGGTCAAAATGATAGTTCTACCCTGCTGTTTGATTTTGGCTATTAGTTGCCAGAAGTTTCGTCGGGCATGGGGATCTAGTCCGGTGGTCGGTTCATCCAAGAATAAAATTTTTGGTTGGTTCACAAGTGCCAACGCCAACAACAGTCTTTGGCGCTGGCCCCCGGATAATTTTCGATGATCTTGGGTCAAAAAATCACTGAGATCGCAGAGTTGAATTAACTCTTCGATATCGGCTGGTTCCTCATAAAACGCGGCAAATAACTGCAAAGTCTCCCTGACAGTCAGAAAGTCCTGTAATGCCGTTTGCTGGAATTGCACACCGAGTTGCTGAAAATCGCTACGTTTTGCGATCCGGCCTTGATAGAGAATGTCGCCCGAGTCTGCACTGACCAACCCTTCTAACATCTCCATGGTGGTGGTTTTACCTGCACCATTTGGTCCCAACAAACCAAAACATTGGCCCTGCTGCACCACAAAACTGATGCCATTGACGGCGACAAGATCGCCATAGCTTTTTATCAGATCGCGAACTTCTAACACAACGGCCATAACGGCCTCCCTTGCTTGTTTAAATCGGAAAATAAGCTGTATAAATTAACGGCGGCTAGAATATTCGTACCACATCGACAATACCCATCAGGCGTTGCAACTGCTACCATAAGTCTTTTTGTGGTCGGGAAAAAACAGCATGCGAGTTCCTCGAATATATCAACAAGGCGCATTAATTGTTGGCCAAACCTGCTTTTTAGCTGACGATGCCGCTAATCATGTGGGCAGAGTGCTCAGGATGCAAGCCAATCAGGCCTTAGAATTATTTAATGGTGATGGTAATAACTATCAAGCGTTAATCGTTGAAGTCGGGAAAAAATCTGTGACGGTCGCCATCAACGGCGTCACCGCAAATCCGGTTGAGTCGCCATTGCGTATTCACTTGGGGCAAGGCATTTCGCGCGGCGATAGAATGGATTTTGCCATTCAAAAAGCAGTTGAACTAGGCGTTGCCGAAATTACGCCGTTATTCACCGAGCGTTGCGGTGTTAAATTAGATGCTGAGCGCGCAGAGAAAAAACGCGAGCAATGGCAAAAAATTGTGATTAGTGCGTGCGAGCAAAGCGGTAGAAGCGTCGTCCCTATGGTCAATCCGCTGATAAACTTAGATAAATGGCTCGCACAAGAGACAAAAGAATTAAAACTGACCTTGGATCCTTGGGCCAAAGACACCATTAAGACCTTAACCCAAGCGCAAGCTGTACGTTTAGTCATAGGCCCAGAAGGCGGTTTTAGTGACAAAGAAGTTCAACAAACTGAACAAGCAGGTTTTACCGCGGTACAGCTTGGACCTAGGGTATTACGCACCGAAACTGCAGCCTTAACGGCTATAGCCGCCTTGCAATTACAACTCGGTGATTTAGCGACTGCTAACTCAGCTGCAAACTAATTTAATGCGATCTCAATTAAGGAGTAACCCTTTGATTAAACTAGGTATCGTGATGGACCCTATCAGTTCCATTAATATCAAAAAAGACTCTAGTTTTGCGATGTTAGAAGAAGCGCAACGTCGTGGTTACCAACTGCATTACATGGAAATGCAAGATCTCTATTTACTCGAAGGTGAAGCACGTGCCAGTACCAAATTACTGACTGTGCAAAATGATGCGGCACATTGGTATGATTTTGGTGCAAGCCAAGATATTGCCCTCGCCGATTTAGATGTGGTGTTGATGCGCAAAGATCCACCATTTGATACCGAATTCATCTACGCAACCTACATTTTAGAACGCGCTGAAGATGCAGGGACACTCATCGTCAACAAGCCACAAAGCTTACGTGATGCGAACGAGAAATTATTCACTAGTTGGTTTGCCGAGCACACGCCAAAAACGCTGGTGACGCGCGATGCCAAACGTCTGAAAGCCTTTTTCCAAGCAGAGCAAGATGTGATTTTAAAGCCGCTTGATGGCATGGGCGGCGCCTCAATATTCCGGTTAAAAGCCGGAGATCCGAACGTCAGCGTTATCATTGAAACCTTAACTGCCCATGGCAGCCAATATGCAATGGCGCAAAAATATATCCCAGCAATTCTTGATGGTGATAAGCGAGTTCTCGTCGTTAACGGCGAACCTGTACCATACTGTTTAGCAAGGATCCCGGCATCGGGTGAAACCCGTGGCAACCTCGCTGCCGGCGGTCGGGGTGAAGCTCGTCCACTCACCGAAGCAGATTGGGCAATTGCGCGGGCCGTAGGACCGATTTTAAAAGCTAAAGGCCTTATTTTTGTTGGCCTAGACATTATCGGTGACCGTTTGACCGAGATTAATGTCACGAGCCCAACCTGTATTCGGGAAATTGAAGCAGCGTTCCCAGTCAGTATCACCGGTATGTTATTCGACGCTATTGAGCAGATACGTTCCTCATCAACAAACTGAGGTGACCATGGATACATTACAGAATCACATGTTAATCGCGATGCCGGGGTTAGACGATCCAAACTTCGGCCGCAGTGTCACTTATATTTTGGAACACAACGCCGAAGGCGCGATGGGAATTGTGGTTAACCACCCACTGCCACTTTGTGTGAGTGAGTTATTGGCGCAGTTAACTATCGAACATGACGCGGACTCTTACGCAGCCCAAAGCCATGTCGTCGCTGGAGGCCCAGTACAGAGTGACCGCGGATTTGTGTTGCATACACCTCAACATGGTTATCAAAGTAGTTTGAAACTTAGCGATGATCTGATGGTGACAACTTCCAAGGACATTTTGGAGCAATTAACTTCCGAGCACGCGCCAGAAAAGTTTATTCTCGCGCTTGGATATGCTGGTTGGGGCGCAGGTCAACTTGAACAAGAAATTGCCGATAACAGCTGGCTAATTGTACCTGCGGATAATCGGATAATTTTTGATTTGGCCCATGGCGAGAAATGGCAAGGCGCGGCGGCCAAAATGGGCATATCACTCTGGCAACTTAGTCCACAAGCGGGGCACGCATGAGCGGCACAATCTTAGCCTTTGATTACGGCTTAAAAAGTATCGGCGTTGCCGTAGGTCAACAACTGACAGGCAGCGCCAGCACGTTAAAGGCGTTAAAAGCGCAAGACGGCACGCCAGATTGGCAACAAATTGAAAACTTGCTGAAAGAGTGGCAACCGGCATTTGTTGTCGTTGGTTTACCCTTGAATATGGATGGCACTGAGCAACCTTTTACTGCGCGGGTCCATAAGTTCGTAAATCGCCTGCATGGGCGTTTTGGTATAAAAGTACTCACCCACGATGAGCGATTAACCACGGTGGAATCACGAGCAGACTTGTTTGCTCAAGGTGGTTTCAAGAAGTTAAGTAAAGATGCTGTGGATTGTTGGTCAGCCAAACTGATCCTTGAGAGCTATTTCGAAAATAATCCAAGCTAAGGAATTTCCATGTCTTTTGCTGCAGATCAGCAACAAGTCAGTGCACCAGTGTCGCCGCCACTTGGTTATTACCAACATTACAAAGGTCAGTTTTATTGGTTACAAGCAATAGCTACTCATAGCGAAGAACAGCAACCTTATGCGGTCTACCAAGCACTCTATGGTGAATTTGGCCTTTGGGTTCGTCCACTGTCGATGTTTACCGAACAAGTCAGTATTGATGGCCAATTACAACCGCGTTTTCGTTTTGTCGGTAACGAACTGCCTGACACAGTTCAACCCTGAATTATTCAACTTGAACAACCTGGCATCGCAGCCAGTTAGCCTGAAGTCGCAAATTCGACGGACGCTTAATTTAATCTAAACAGGACTTTGTATGCAGTACCCGCATGGACGCGACAGTCAACTCGACTTGATTCGAGGTGTCGCTATTCTTGGTATCGTGTTTTTAAACGTGTTCGGTTTTGCCATCCCTAGCTGGTACAGCTTTGATTTGCATTGGCATCAACAGGCTATCAGTGATTTAGATCTATGGTTATATGACCTGCAGCAACTGTTTTTACAAGGGCGCTTTCGCACTCTACTGACCTTGTTGTTTGGTGTGAGCTTATGGTTAGTGGCAAACCCATCATTGCTAGAAAATAACGCAGACAAGATTGACCGCCAGCCACAAGTGCGGCGACGTTATCTAGGCTTAGCCCTCTTTGGTTTTTGCCACATCAGCTTTTTCTGGACCGGCGATATTACCCTTTGGTATGCCCTATCCGCTTTGTTATTACTAGCTTTTGGCTTTTTAAAATTACCTGCATTGTCGCAGTGGCGGTTAGGGATAACGCTGATTTTAATCACTGTGCTTTTCAATTATGCCGTCACTTGGGTCACCATGTTTGGCGATCCGAGCCTAAATGTAGGTCTTAGTGCAGAAGAGATCTTAGCCGAGCAAGAGTTTCAGCAAGGCCCAATTTTAGCGATTTGGCAGCAAATGCTGTCGGAAAACTTATTAGGTTTTGCCGGCTTTTGCTTTTATCTCGGCTGGCTAAACATTGGCACTATGTTGTTAGGCATCTCGCTATATCGCCAAGGTTTTTTCCAACGTGGCATGAAAAGATGGCAGGAAATATTGTTGTTCACCATCGCTCTAGGTTTGGATAGTTTTGGGTTGCTGGCTGATAGCGGACAAAATTTTGCGAACTTTTGGTACGACTTTTCAGCACTTTTGATGGCTTTGGTGTTCTGCAGTTGGCTGGTTAAATGGCGCTGTATCTGTCGACTGTCACTGTGGTTACAGTTAGCCGGTCAAATGGCCCTTAGCCTGTATTTTTTACAAACGCTACTGTTGTTGGTTTGGTTTTGGCTATTGCAGCCAGACTGGTATGCAAATTCTGAACGTTGGCAACTACTGCTTCTGGCAAGCGGCGTAGCAGTTTTCTCATTAAGTTTTGCGGTGATATGGCGAAACTTTTTTAAAATTGGGCCGCTTGAATGGTGTTGGCGGAAGTTTTATCAAACACCGGCAAAACCAGAGCCTTTAATCGGATAAAAAAATCCCCTTGCGGCAAGCGACAAGGGGATCCGAGTTCTAACTAACATTTGCTGGCCACAGTCTGGCGATTAAACCGGTTTTTCTAAACCATCGACAGTGACATTAGAAAGGAAACCAGCACCCGCAGTCTCGTTGTTACGCAGTTTAATCATCAGACGTAAGTCATTTGGCGAATCGGCGTGGTGCAAGGCGTCAGCGTAACTGATTTGATTGCGTTGATATAAATCGTAAAGTGCTTGGTCGAAGGTCTGCATCCCAAGTTCTTTTGATTTACTCATCACCGCCTTCACTTCATCAATTTCACCGCGTTTTATTAAATCCGCCACTAACGGCGAGTTTAACAACACTTCAATCGCAGCAATACGACGAGAGCCATCTGGGGTCGGGATTAACTGTTGAGCGACAATGCCGCGTAAATTTAGTGCTAAATCGAACAATAACTTGCCATGCTTTTCTTTAGGGACCAAATGCATGATCCGGTCAATTGCTTGGTTGGCGTTGTTCGCGTGCAAGGTCGCTATACATAGGTGGCCAGTTTCAGCAAATGACAGCGCATATTCCATGGTGTCTTGACTACGGATCTCACCGATAAGTATTACGTCAGGTGCTTGGCGCAACGAGCTCTTTAACGCAGCATCAAAAGATTCTGTATCAATGCCGACTTCCCGCTGCGTAATTAAGCTCTTAGCGTGGTCGTGGACGAATTCAATCGGATCTTCAATGGTCAGAATGTGACCACGCGCATTTTTATTGCGATAGCCAATCAGCGCCGCTAGTGAGGTTGATTTACCGGTACCGGTACCACCAACGAATAGCACCAAACCGCGCTTAGACATAATCAATTCTTTCAGGATCGGCGGTAAACCTAACTCTTCAACGTTTGGAATGGTAGTGACAATCCGGCGCACCACCATACCTGCAGCGTCACGCTGAAAGAATGCAGAAACCCGGAAACGCCCCGCATCATTCGAAATTGCGAAGTTACATTCTTTGTGAGTCAAAAACTCATGCTTTTGCTTTTCTGACATCGCAGAAAGCACTAAAGCCAACGAACCTTCGGCATCCAAAATTACATCGTCAATTGGTAGCATCTCGCCATTGATTTTGGCGGCAACCGGCATTCCTGCGGTTACGAACATATCGGATGCCTTGGCATCGACCATTTTTTGCAGTAACGCAATAAGTCCCATGTTTACCGCTCCTAAATCCGACCCATTGCACCAAAGGCATTTTTGTCTTGGGCTTTAGCCATCGCATCTTGTTTAGTAATGATGCCTCGGTTGACTAAGTTCAACAGACATTGGTCCATCGTCTGCATGCCATGCTGTGCGCCCGTTTGAATAACTGAGTACATCTGAGCAATTTTATCTTCACGAATCAGGTTTCGGATCGCAGGCAAACCAACCATGATTTCATGCGCAGCAACTCGACCGCCGCCCACTTTCTTTAACAAGGTTTGCGAAATTACTGCACGCAATGATTCCGATAACATTGACCGAACCATGGCTTTCTCTTCACCTGGGAACACGTCGATGATACGGTCGATAGTTTTTGGTGCTGAGGTGGTGTGCAAAGTACCAAACACTAAGTGGCCGGTTTCCGCTGCAGTCATCGCTAAGCGAATAGTTTCTAAGTCACGTAATTCACCGACCAGAATTACATCCGGGTCTTCACGCAGTGCCGAGCGCAGTGCGTTAGAGAAACTCAGAGTATCGCGGTGCACTTCACGTTGGTTAATCAACGATTGTTTGTTTTGATGCACGAATTCGATTGGATCTTCAATGGTAAGAATATGGTCGTGGCGATTGGCGTTGATATAGTCAACCATCGCGGCAAGCGTTGTGGATTTACCAGAACCCGTTGGCCCCGTAACTAACACCAAACCCCGTGGGTTATCGGAGATGGTTCGGAATACCTCTGGCGCGCCAAGATCATCTAACGACAACACTTCGCTTGGGATGGTACGAAATACCGCTGCTGCACCGCGGTTTTGCACAAAGGCGTTAACCCGGAAACGTGCAAGGCCAGGAACTTCAAAGGAAAAATCCGATTCTAGGCGTTCTTCGTACTCTTTACGCTGCTTATCAGTCATAATGTCATACACCAAGGCGTGCACGTCTTTATGGGTCAGCGGCGGAATATTTAAGCGACGAACGTCACCGTCCACCCGAATAAGCGGAGGAACACCAGCTGATAAGTGTAAATCCGAAGCTTTATGTTGTACGCTAAACGCTAATAATTCAGTAATATCCATGACAAATAAACTCCTGTTTGCCGGAAAAAGTTGAATATCTTTGATGAGTCAGGTCCCAATGCATAACAACATAGCAGAACGCTTAACTTCAGCCTACCAACAGATTGCAGAAATTACTGCAAAATGTCAGCGTGAAGCCTCAACTGCTCAGTTAATCGCCGTTAGTAAAACCAAACCTGTTGCCGATATTAGTGAAGCCTATGCTGCTGGACAACGCGCATTTGGTGAAAACTATGTGCAGGAATTAGTTGAAAAGGCTCAGTTTTTCGAAAATAGAACCGATATTCGGTGGCATTTTATCGGGCCAATTCAATCCAATAAAACTCGTGACATCGCGGCATTTGCTGACGTGGTCCATAGCATTGAACGGGCAAAAATCGCCGAACGCTTAGCCGCTCAGCGCAAACCTAGTCAAGCACCATTGCAAGTGCTCATTCAAATCAATATTAGCGGTGAAGCGAGTAAGTCAGGTGTGTTGCCAACAGAAATGCTGGCGCTAGCAAAAGTCATTAACGATTTACCTCAACTTGAATTAATCGGTTTGATGGCGATCCCGGAGCCGGCAGTTGCTGGCGATAATCCCCAAGCATTTCAGGCCATGGTGGACCTTTCAAAACAATTGACGACTATTTATCCGCAAGCAAATCAATTATCGATGGGCATGTCAGACGACTGGCAACAAGCCCTGACATTCGGTGCAACTATGATAAGATTAGGCACTGCCATTTTTGGCCATCGGGAAACTACTAAGCATGAATGACAATATGGTCGCCTTTATTGGCGCGGGCAATATGACACGCTGCATCATTGCAGGCATGATCAAAAACGGCTACCCAGCCGAGAACATTATTGCCGCAAACCCAAGCAAAGCGAAGCTTGATGCGCTCGCTGCTGATTTTGGCATCCAAATCACCCAAGACAATATTGTTGCCGTACAACAAGCTGACGTGATTGTGCTTGCGGTTAAACCGCAACTCATGGCCGATGTTTGTCAGCATATTCGCGAACAAGCCCCTGAAACTGTGGAAAAGTTATTTGTGACAGTTGCCGCTGGTTTGCCGGTCGCGCGTTATGAAAGTTGGCTTGGTGAAGTGCGCCTAGTGCGGACAATGCCAAATACTCCTGCATCCGTTGGTCTAGGTGTCACAGGGATTTTCGCCCATCGTTGCTCTAACTACGAAAAAGCCTTTGTGGATGGCCTGTTTAGCGGCATGGGTTTGACGGTATGGCTCGATGACGAAGCGCAAATTAATTCCATTATTGCGCTAACCGGCAGCGCTCCAGCGTACTTTTTCTATTTTATGCAGGCGATGCAACAAGTCGGTGAAAGCTTAGGCTTTAGCAGCGACGCAGCAAGAGCTATGGTGGTGCAAACCGCCTTAGGCGCAGCAACCATGACGGCGCAGTCAGATGCACCTTTTGCCGATTTACGGGCGCAAGTAACCAGTAAAGGCGGTACAACCCATGAAGCGATTGAATCCATGCGGAATGCTGGGCTTGAAAATCTAGTAAAAGACGCCATGTCTGCCGCAATAGCTCGCGCAGAAGCGATGGCTAAGACTTTATAATTTTTTGGGAGACATCAATCGATGGCTAATGCATTCTATTTTTTGGTAACGCTTGTATTCGACCTGATGCTATTTGTAGTGATTTTACGCTGGTGGTTACAATGGAACCGTGCTGATTTCTACAATCCAATGAGTCAGTTTGTGGTGAAAGTAACTAATCCGCTCGTTATTCCCTTGCGTCGACTGGTGCCTTCAATTGGCAAAATTGACAGTGCGACTGTGCTTGCTGCACTTCTAATTAGTCTATTGAAAGTCGTTGTGGTCGCATTTTTGTTTACTGGGTACTCATCAATTGTCATGCTCGTGATGAAAGCCGGTCTTAACATTGTGCTGCAGGGTTTGTATTTACTGTTTTATATTCTGCTGGCCAGAGCGATTATGAGCTGGTTCAGTCAGGGTAGAACACCTCTTGAATACTTATTCTCTCAGCTCACTGAGCCTTTGTTGGCGCCAATTCGCCGTTTTGTACCACCAATTGGCATGCTCGATTTGTCGACAATGGTACTGGTCATTGCACTGATCTTTGTTCGCATCATTGTTGAAACTTACTATAACCAGATGCTCTGAGATGTCGGATGTCGCGTGGCGTTGGCAAGACGCCGATCTAATTTTGCAGTTGTACGTACAACCTAAAGCGAGCAGGGACCAATGGATGGGACTGCACGCTGGCGCCATTAAGCTTGCCATTACCGCCCCGCCGGTGGATGGCAAAGCAAACGCCCATATTCAGAAATTTTTGGCGAAAGCATTTGCGGTGGCAAAGTCACGGATTGATATAGCCAAAGGCGAATTAAGTCGAAACAAACAGGTTCGAATTTGCGCACCAGAACAAATCCCCGCTGAGCTGCAGGCGCTTGGCATCCAATTGGAGAATTCATGATGAAATTATTCACCAGCAAACATGTGTTTATGGCACTTGTACTTTCTTGGCTAGCGTTCATTCCTGCACAGGCCGAACAGAAGAAACAACTAGGTGTATGGGATGTTCATTACATTGCACTACCAACGACTTTGCTAGATCCAACAATTGCCAGCCAATACAAGATCGAACGCAGCAAATACAATGGCTTAGTAAATATCTCAGTATTAAACAGCAAGGATCAAGTTGCTCAACAAGTGCAGATCAGCGGCGAAGCAAAAACCTTAATAGGGAAAATAAAGCCACTGACTTTTGTCGAAGTCAAAGAAGGTGCAGCGGTGTATTACATTGCCCAATATGGCTATCAAACCGAACAAATGGTTTCTTTTACAATTCAAATAAGCCAAGGCTCTCAAAGCCAAGAATTGAAGTTTAATCACACTTTTTATCCAGATTAATCCTCTACTCAAGCAATTTGTGCAGCACCAATGCCAATTTCATTGGCGCTGCGGCTGGGCGACTATAGTTTGCCTACAGCATCAGCGCACTCGATGCGATTGGTCAGCAAACTCAAAGGGAACAACCCGAATTTATAGACATAAGGGCATTTATGCAGAAGATTGTTTTAGCAACGGGTAATCGTGGCAAAGTTGCCGAGCTTGGCGCTATGCTTGCGCCCTTCGCGCTTGACGTAGTACCACAAACCGAGTTTTCGGTGCCTGATGCCGATGAAACTGGTTTAACTTTTATCGAAAATGCCATTATTAAAGCCAGACATGCAGCCAAGCTGACTGGGCTTTGTGCTATCGCAGATGACTCTGGTTTGGCGGTTGATGCGCTAAAAGGCGCGCCTGGTATTTATTCTGCCCGCTTTGCTGGCGAGGGTGCCACCGATGCGAAAAATATCATCAAGCTGCTTGATGCGATGCGCGATGTTCCCAAAGAACTGAGACAGGCACAATTTCATTGTGTGCTGGTGCTGATGCGCCATGCTGAAGATCCAACGCCATTAGTGGCTCACGGCATCTGGCACGGTGAAATTACCCTCGCACCAGTTGGTGATGGCGGTTTTGGTTACGACCCGGTGTTTTATATCCCAGAGCTTAACTGCACTTCAGCTGAGCTTAGTAAAGCTGAAAAAGCCCAAATGTCACATCGCGGAAAAGCTTTGCAACAATTGATGGCGCAATTGCCTGAGTGGGCGCGCGGTTAATGACAAGTATTTCTAACGCCGGTCAAGCAATGACGCTTAATCTTGAGCTGCCACCACTTGCGCTTTACATCCATATCCCATGGTGTGTGCAAAAGTGCCCTTATTGCGATTTTAACTCTCATGCGATCAAGCAAGGCATTCCCGAACAAGAATACATTGCGCATTTAATTGCCGACTTACAGCAAGACTTGCACTATGTGCAAGGCCGCGAATTAAGCACTATTTTCATCGGCGGTGGCACGCCTAGTGTGTTTAGCAGTGAAGGCATCGCTAGCCTATTAACTGCCGTTGCAACACTGATCCCGTTTGCTGCTGACATCGAAATCACCATGGAAGCCAATCCAGGTACTGTGGAAGCCGCACGGTTTACTGGCTACGTTGCCGCCGGCGTCAACCGATTCTCAATTGGTGTGCAAAGTTTTGCCGAAGATCAGCTAAAACGACTGGGGCGTATTCATAACCCAGCTGAAGCCTGCAAAGCAGCTGAACTCGCCAAGGGCTTATTAAACACAACCACAGTGGCAGAGGGTAAAGTCCTCAATAGCTTTAACTTAGATTTAATGCACGGCCTGCCTGAACAAACTCTTGAGGCTGCACTTGCTGATTTGAACCAAGCAATTTCTTTGCAACCACCACATCTTTCTTGGTATCAACTGACCATTGAGCCGAACACAGTATTCGCCTCAAAACCGCCAGTACTGCCTGAAGATGAACTGCTGTGGGATATTCAAGAACATGGCCATGCGTTACTCACCGAAAAAGGTTATCAACAATATGAAACCTCGGCCTATTGCCGTGAGGGTTTTCAGTGTCGACACAACCTCAACTATTGGCGTTTTGGAGATTATTTAGGTATCGGTTGTGGCGCGCATGGCAAAATTACTTTGCCCTTTGAGCAACAAATTGTGCGAACAGTCAAAATCAAGCATCCGAAAGGTTACATGGATATCAGCAGAGGCTATATCGATAGCATCAATGCAATTGACCATGACGACTTAGCCTTTGAATTTTTTATGAATCGCTTTCGATTGCTAGAAGCCTGCCCGCATGCGGAGTTTGCCGCATATACCGGTCTTTCTATCGAATCAGTCAGTCCTATTCTTGCACGGGCAGAGCAATTAGGATTAGTTAGTGTCCATCAGCATAGCTGGCAAATTACCCCTCGCGGGGTGCGTTATCTCAACGAGTTATTACAGCTTTTCCTATAACTACTAAATATGAAGGGAACTTATGAAGATGAAATCTACGCCAATAGCACTCGCCGTCGCGCTTGCGCTGTTGACAGCTTGCACACCTGAGCCAACAACAACGACCACAGCTCCGGAAGTAGCAAAGACTGAGACGCCAGCCACAGCCCAAAGCGAGAGCGATAAAGCCAACGCATATTTTGAACAAGTGTTTATGGACCAAGTTAATATGAGTCCTGAATCCTTAACCCAATTAGGCATCAAACAAAAGTATGACCAATGGGATGCTTTTACTGATGAAGCTGCCGACGCGATGCTGGCACTGCAAAAGCAACAATTAGCGGGTTTAGCTGCGTTTGACGTCAGTAAATTAGATGCACAAACTGCGCTCAGTCATCGCTTGCTCAAACAGCAACTTGAAGAAGAAATTGCCGATGACCGCTGGCGCTTATACAACTACCCTGTGAATCAAATGTATGGCTACCATTCGAATGTGCCATCGCTTTTAATCAACCAACACATGATTGATGATGAAAGTGATGCCAAGGCTTATATCGCCCGATTAAACGGTATCCCAGCGCTGTTTACCCAAGTGCAGCAGCAATTAGATAAACGGGCCGCACTTGGCATTATTCCGCCTAAGTTTGTGTTCCCGCTGGCGATTTCAGCGAGCAAAAACATCATCCAGGGTGCGCCGTTTACCGAAGGCGCCGATAGCACTTTGCTGGAAGACTTCAGCAAAAAAGTTAACGCGCTGAAAATTGACGATGCAGCTAAAGCGATGTTGATAAAAGAAGCCAATATCGCCTTGGTCAGTTCAGTCAAACCTGCCTATGAAAGTTTAATCGCGTACTTAACCAAGCAAGAACAAACAGCTGGCACAGACGATGGTGTTTGGCGCTTTAAAGATGGTGAAGCCTTCTACAACACGGCCCTAGCCCGCACAACTACAACCACCATGACGGCTGAAGAAATTCACCAATTGGGTTTAACTGAAGTCGCGCGTATTCATAGCGAAATGCAAGCGATCATGACTCAGGTAGGCTTTAAAGGCTCGTTGCAAGAGTTCTTTACCTTTCTGCGTGATGATGCGCAGTTCTACTACCCAGATACTGCTGAAGGCAAAGCTGCGTATTTGGCTGAAGCAACACGCATTATCGACACGATGAAAGGCAAGCTCGACGAGTTGTTTTTGGTAAAGCCAAAAGCCGACATGATTGTTAAAGCAGTAGAGCCGTTTCGTGAAGAATCAGCAGGCAAAGCGTTTTACTCACAACCGTCAATGGACGGCAAACGCCCTGGCACTTATTACGCCAATCTGCATAACATGAAAGATATGCCGAAATATCAAATGGAAGCGCTAGCGTACCATGAAGGGATCCCTGGCCATCACATGCAAATTGCTATTTCGCAAGAGCTAGAAAATGTGCCTAAATTCCGTAAGTTTGGTGGTTACACCGCGTACATCGAAGGTTGGGGTTTATACACTGAGTTACTGCCAAAAGAGATCGGTTTTTATCAAGATCCGTACTCAGACTTTGGTCGGTTAGCGATGGAATTATGGCGCGCTTGTCGCTTGGTGGTTGATACCGGTATTCACGCGAAAAAATGGACTCGCGAACAAGCGATCCAGTACCTGGTCGATAACACGCCAAACGCCAAAACTGAAGCTGTGAATGCTATTGAACGTTATATCGTGATGCCTTCACAAGCCACTGCATACAAAATTGGCATGATTAAGCTGGTGCAACTGCGCGAAAAAGCCCGCCAAGCCCTTGGCGAGAAATTTGATATTCGCGAATACCACGATGTTGTGTTGAAAAATGGTGCGGTACCGCTGGATGTGCTTGAACAGTTAGTTGACGATTATATCAAGTCGAAAAAAGGCTGATTATGCGGCACCTGCAGTGGCGTTTTCCCGCTGCAAACACCGTTTAGCCAGCAAATTTAGGCTGCAACTTGTTGCAGCCTTTGTTTTTTTAAGTTATTGATCTGCAATACTGAGAAATCGATACCCGTTCAACAATTTTTTATCGGTGCTGGCTATCCTTGCTAGGATCAGTATCGTAAAAACCGAAACGAGCCTTTATGTTACAACTGCATATTTTTGATCCAGAAAGTGCGCGTTGGCGTCAGATTGATGCCGACACTTTGCGCTACCCGCTAAACGGTGATGAAAAAATCTGGGCCGACCTTTCCACGGCGACTCTAGTTGAACAACAAAATCTATTGCAAAAACTGTCAATTCACCCGGTCATCGCCGAAGACTTTTTACGAGAACGCCATCCACCAAAACTTGAAGCGACGGCTGAATTCACCCTACTGATTTTGCGCGCCTTTGCCGGCAAGAATTTCATCGACTATCCAGGGCATGCGCAAATTAGTTTATTGTTTTCCGGCAATATCTTATTGTACAAATGCCAACAGATGGCTTTTGACTTTGCCCTGTTAATCCCATCATTCGACCCAAGCAAAGTTCATATGGCGATGAAAGATTGGGTGAAACAGTACATTCATAGTGTGTCTGCGAGCTACCTAGAAAAGCTGATTAATTTTGAAGATGAGCTCGGCGATTTTGAAGACTTGATGCTAACTCATGGTGATGATCACAAAATGGCCACTATCATGCGTTATCGCTCCGTGTTTAGAAAACTCGAACGTAACCTCGCCTACCAAAAAGAAATGTTCGCAGACTTATTAACGCCTGAAGACGACCATCCTTTTGTTGCACAGTTTCAGACGGTCGAGCTGCGTGATTTTTATGAAAAATTCGAACGACTGCATAGCATGACACAAATGTACTATGACCAACTCGGTGATTTAGTCAGTGCTTATATGTCAACATCATCACACCAAATCAACGAGCGGATGAAGGTATTGACCATGGTGTCGACGATTTTTATCCCATTAACCTTTATCGTTGGCATTTATGGGATGAATTTTGACAATATGCCAGAATTACATCTAGCCAGCGGCTATTATTGGACATTAATAGGCATGGGCGCGTTAGCGATTGGGATGTTGGTCGGCTTTAAAGTCAAACGCTGGTGGTAGCAAAATAATCGCAAAATCATGTTGAATTGACTATAAAAATGTTGTCTAGCTGCGGTATTATCCGCACCGATTTGGCATGGGAGTCAAAACCGAGTTTTGATTCAGGGGTTGGACCTCAAAAAGGACAACAGTGATGGTTGAGAAAGAACTTCTGGATATCGAAGAGATAGTCCGCGATAGTTTCGACGAAGAAGAAGTCGAACAACTCGGGGTTAAACTCAGCCAGCTTGAGCCGGAAGAAATTGCCGTTGCGCTCGAAGCCATGCCATTGGAACAGCGGATCAGTACTTGGCAGAGCCTTGACGCCGACGAACAAATCCATGCGCTGAATTACATGCGGGAAGATGCCCGCAAAAACATCTTTAAACAACTCGATGAACATGAACTCACTACTTTAGTGGAGCGCATGGATGTTGATGATTTAATTGAAATGCTTGATGAACTGCCGACTGCAGTCTATCAAGCTGCCTGCTTAAAATTAGATGCCAGTGAAAAATTATGGCTGGCGACTGCTCTCGCTTACACCGACGACCAATGCGGTCGTTATGCAGACCACGATGTTCTGACCATAACCAAAAACGCGAAAGTGCGTGATGCTGTTCGTTTATTTAAAAAGCTCAAAGAAGATTCCGAGTACCACGACGCTTTGATGGTGGTCGACCGCACAGGTCGTTACGTCGGACTTTTGCATGGCACCACCCTCCTTGGTGAGCCAAGCCACCTGCCAGTTTTTGAGTTTCTCGATGAACAAGCACCTGTGGTTGAAGGTGATATGGATCTTGATACAGGTTCAGATTTAGTCTCGCGTTCAGGTTACACCGCACTGGCGGTAGTTGACGCCGAGGGTAAATTATTAGGCCGGATCTCTATCGGCGAAGCGTTAGAAAACGTGCGTCGTAGTTTAGAAAGTCAATTCATGCACACCGCAGGTCTCGATGAAAATGAAGACTTATTCGCACCAGTTATCGCCAGCGCCAAAAGCCGCGCACTTTGGCTGGGTATCAATTTACTCACGGCGTTTTTAGCGAGCTGGACCATAGGTTTGTTTGAAGCAACACTAGAGCAAGTGGTTGCACTTGCTGTGTTAATGCCGATTGTCGCTAGTATGGGTGGTATCGCCGGTAGCCAAACTCTAACGCTGATTATTCGTGGTTTAGCACTTGGGCAGATAACCCCACAAACCTATTTCACCTTAATGCGCAAAGAGCTCAGCATCGGTCTTATCAATGGTTTGCTCTGGGCGCTGGTTATTTTCGGCGTGACCTATTTATGGTTTGGTGATGTCATCATCGGCACAGTGATAGCGTTGGCGATTGTGATTAATATTTGTGTCGCCGCGTTATCTGGCGTGGTGATCCCAGTTTGGCTAGAAAAAGCCAAGATCGATCCAGCGCTGTCTGGCTCAGTGATCCTAACAACCATCACTGATGTCATCGGCTTTTTTGTCTTTTTAGGCTTAGGCTCATTGTTGCTGTTGCCCTAGCTCGCGTATTTCGCGTTAGCAAATATCTGAAAATTAACCTACTTACTGCAAATTACTCAAAAGACTGACTACAATCAGCGATAAGAATGACGCAGTCAGACACCGGAGTCTGCATGAAAATTGCCGTGTTATCCCGCAATGCCGAACTTTACTCAACCAAACGCATCGTTGAAACCGCTGAAGCGCGCGGCCATCAGGTCGAAGTCATAGATCCGACCTTGTGTTATATGAACATCAATCACAACGCGTTATCAGTTCACTTTCGTGGCCAAGCGCTTGATGATATTGACGCAGTGATCCCAAGAATTGGCGCATCAATCACCTTTTACGGCAGTGCCGTTTTACGACAATTTGAAATGATGGGTGTCTATTGCCTGAATGAATCAGCCGCCATTGGTCGAGCACGCGATAAGCTAAATTCACTGCAACTGCTGGCTCGCGATGGTATCGGCTTGCCAGTGACTGGTTTTGCCGATAAACCTGGTGATATCCCTGATCTCATTGAAATGGTCGGCGGCGCGCCGTTAGTCATTAAACTTTTAGAAGGCACCCAAGGTATTGGTGTGGTCCTTGCGGAAACCCGAACTGCTGCCGAAAGTGTTATTGAAGCTTTTATGGGGCTAAATGCCAATATTCTGGTACAAGAATACATTCGAGAAGCCAATGGTGCAGACATCCGCTGTTTTGTGGTTGGCAATAAAGTTGTTGCCGCGATGAAACGTCAAGCGAAGCCCGGTGAATTTCGCTCGAATTTACACCGCGGTGGCACTGCGACCAAAATCAAATTATCTAAAGCAGAGCGACAAACTGCCATCAAAGCCGCGCGCTGTATGGGATTAAACGTGGCTGGCGTAGATATTTTACGGGCGAACCAAGGTCCTGTGGTGATGGAAGTTAATAGCTCACCTGGACTTGAAGGTATTGAAGGCGCCAGTGAAGTTGATGTCACTGCAGCGATGATTGAATATGTCGAACAAGAAGTGTTAAAACATCAGGCCAAAATGCGGAGTAAGCAATGAGCGAACAACAAACTAGCGGCCCAGTCGTCGACCCTGATGAAATCAAAACAGTGCCGGTCGCCGAAGAACATCTGCCGTTTACCCTAGGGAATAGCTCAATTGCGCCAGGAACTCGCGCAGTCGTCGATATCCCTTTTGGTAAACTCTACACTCACACTGAACTTAACATCGGCGCCCATGTTGTCCATGGCAAAAGACCTGGTCCAGTATTACTCATCACCGCAGCCTTACATGGCGATGAAATCAATGGCGTTGAAATTTGTCGACGCTTGTTACGACTGCCAAAAATCAATAGCCTCAAAGGCACCTTGGTGGTGGTCCCTATCGTCAACACTTATGGTTTTGTCCAACAAAGTCGATATTTACCGGATAGACGCGATCTAAACCGTAGCTTCCCAGGCAGTGAAAAGGGCTCTTTGGGTAGTCGGATGGCATGGCAATTCACTGATCGCATTTTGAAAAAATGTACGCATGTCATTGATTTACATACAGGTGCCATCCATCGCAGTAACCTGCCCCAAGTTCGAGCAACCTCTCGCGATAAAGTATCGCTTAAAATGGCGGAGAGTTTTAACGCGCCAATTATCATCAAAGCTGCGAGTCGCGACGGCACCATGCGCGGAACCGCGAACAATATGGGTATCCCGATTATTCTGTACGAAGCCGGTGAAGCACTGCGATTTGACGAACACGCCATTAAAATTGGTGTTCGTGGCATTATGAATGTAATGCACAGTTTGGGCATGCTCAGAAGTGTCAAGCGCCCAGAGAAAACCCGCTCGTTATTTTCCAAGAAAAGTAGTTGGATCCGTGCCGAGCATGATGGTATTGCTCGTTATTACTTCGGCCTTGGTCAAAAAGTTGATCAAGGCGATATCCTCGCGCATATCTACTCACCCTACAGTGATTTTGAAGTCGCGGTGCAGGCTTCATTTTCTGGAATTATCATCGGTCGCAACAACTTACCATTAATTAATGAAGGCGAAGCCTTGTTCCATATTGCCGAAGTCAGCGAATTGGAAGAAGCAGAAAAGACCATTGATGCTATCAGCGATGAAGTCGACAACGCCATGCCTGCAGTACTAGGTGGCGATTACGGCGTAGTATAGCTACTGGCATCTTGTCTAAGGTGGTGCCGCTTAAAACGGCACCATTTGTCAGTAACTGCTGGGGAAACTTCAATTCTAAGCGATATTGCAAAGCTCAAGTGCCGACTTCATGAACCTGTGAGATGTTAGCGAGAGCCGTTTCCTTGGCGACCAAACCTTGTTAGACTTTTCTTAACCGCTGAGAACTAGGCTAAGCGCTTGATGCAAGACGATAATCTCATACCATTATTTGTCGATTTGGATGGAACATACAGCAAAGCTGACTTGCTGTTTGAGAGTTTTGTTGACGCCTGTAAGCGCAACCCGCTGGTGCTAATTTATTGCTGCTTCTGGCTGGCTCGTGGCGTAGCCTATCTAAAATTTCGTTTAGCTGCGGCGGCGCAAGTTAACGTTGACCTATTGCCACTTAATCCAGAATTTCTAAAGTTTCTGCGCGCGGAAAAAGCCAAAGGTCGGGTCATTTATTTGGCTACCGCCGCCAGCGAGCAATACGCACAGCAAATCATTGCGCATTCCAATATTTTTCATGGCTACCTTGCCAGTGACCAACAGCTTAACTTAACTGCAGAGGCCAAATTACGGAAAATACAGGAGATTTCGGCAGATTTCGCCTACGCAGGTAATGATGTCATCGATTTTGTGTTGTTTGCCCATGCCAAACACAGCTACCTAGTAAACCCAAGTCGCAAAGTGCGTTTGGCACTTGGTCGTCAATCCGTCGATGCCTGCAACTTTAGCCAAACTTTTGATATTACTACCAGCCCTCCAGCACACAAACTGTGGCTTCAACAATTACGCATTCATCAGTGGCTGAAGAACTTGTTGCTGTTTGTCCCTTTGTTAGTCTCAGGTTTATTCACCGATGTTTCAAAAATTGCCTTGTTGTTTATCGCTTTTATTGCTTTTGGCGCAATGGCTTCAGCGACTTATATCATCAACGATTTGGTCGACTTACAGTCAGATCGGTGTCATCGCGTAAAATGCCATCGACCACTCGCCGCTGGACTCATCAGTATTCACAGTGCATTGTTGGTAAGTCTGATTCTGATTGTTTTCGCTGTTGCTCTCGCCACATTGGTGAATGCCGAATTCTTGCAACTACTTTTGCTTTATCTTGGGATCACGCTGATTTATTCGCTAGCAATAAAACGTTTTGTGGCGATTGATGTGCTGACGTTGGCAGCGCTATACACTCTCCGAATAGTCGCTGGTGCGGCCGCGATATCAGTCATAGTATCGGGTTGGTTGTTAGCATTTTCAGTCAGTATTTTCCTGAGCTTGGCACTTGTCAAACGTTGCGCTGAAGTGCAAAACCTGCAATCTGGCGATGTCCAACAACTGATTGGCCGCGGATATCGACTTACCCACTATAAGCTACTCTCGTTTTTTGGCATTATCGCGGCGACGTTAGCGGTGCTGATGTTAGGTTTTTACGTGGATCATAATATCGCTAGCAAACAATACCCCCACGCCCAACTACTATGGCTGTTACTGCCGCTATTGAGTTATTGGCTGATGTTTGTTTGGCGAGCAACCAAGCGCGGAGATATGCACGATGACCCACTGGTATTTGCCATGCAAAACAAAGTAAGCCTCGGTATTATCAGCATTTGCGTCGCAACCACAGTATTGGCGCAAATCGGATGAATAGTTGGATGCTGCGCCATAGATTTGGCATTTTGCTGTTTTTACTGCTGTTTGCCGGTAATTCCTTGTGGTTGTATAGCACGCGCAGCATTCCAATCACGGATGATGATATTTGGGGCGCAACTGCAGTATTGGGTACTCCAATCGAGGTGGTGATTTTCACCTTACGCTGGGATCTACATCCACCTTTATATTATTTACTGCTTGATTGCTGGGCAATTTTCGGCAAATCAGATCTGTGGCTCTCGATGAGCTCGTGTTTTATTCATGCGCTGATATCAACTGTGGCATTTAACTATGTTTATCGCCGCCACGGTGCAGTCGCGGCATTGTGCTCCACCGCCTTGGTATTCTGTAGTCCGTTGTTGCTCGAGCAAAGCGTCAAAATCCGAATGTATCCGTTTTTGGCATTGCTGTCGCTTTGCATATTTTATCTGATTGAAAAATATAAAGAAGCTGATAAAAAATCACTGCTAGTGAGCATAGCTGCATTGGGTGTCGCGCTAATCTATAGTCATGCCATTGGCGTAATTCTATTGTTTTTCCATTTTTGTTATGGCTTCTTAAGCCTACAAGCTAGACAGCGGCGAGTCTGGATTGTTATGCATATGCTTGTAGCGCTGACCGCTTTGCCAGTCATCGCCAACTCGATGATCCGAAAGCTTGGCCATGCGTTAACACCAGCTGCAGCGCAAATCTGGCAATTATTCCAAGATTTATTGGTTGGCACTGCCACGAACCACTCAGCGACAACCCAACAACTTGGCGCGACTTTTAATTCCACTAATCTGCTTGAATTTGTTATTGCTCTGCTACTGGTGCTGCAATGCCTGTTAATGCTGTACGCAAGCCGCGATAAAACAACCCGCAATATCTTGCTTTGCTACCTTGTACTGCCAGTGCTGGTCTTTGTTTTGCTGTCATATATCGTTAAACCGCTATGGCTAGAACGAAACTTCATTTTTGCCCTGCCGATCCTCAGCATCATGTTTGGGATCTGTTTGGCAAAGATGCCAACGCCAAATTGGCTAAAACTAACGTTAGTCTTTGCCATCGTCGGCATCAACTTGAGCCAAAGCGCAATGCAAAACAGGCGTCATCCAACGGAAAATTCATTTGCGCAGGTCATCGAATTTTTACAGAACGAAAAACAAACCAAGGCAAAAATCTGTGTCGTAGCACCCAATCACGTCAGTACTTTTTGGTCATTACAACGTTATTTGATGCACACTGAGTGGGGAAATCCAACAGATATTCAACCACCATTAGGTGAGCGTTGGCTGCAAATTCGCGAACAACTGCCCGAATCGTTGGTTAAGCTACTAAAACTGCGAGCACCATCACATTTTTCTGAAAGTACTGATTTGGTTATTGCCTCAACTACAGTCGAGAGGTGTCAACTAGCAGATATCACATCGCGGTATTTGGTCATTGAAACTCGACCATTTGATACGCTAAATCCGGCCTACCCACTGATTTTTGCTAACGACCACTATCAGATTTTTGGTCAAGAGCAAAATCAGTGAGCAGCACAAATCGTTAATTCTCCGGTTCAAAAGTACTACGACATAACGCGGCGCCACGTTGTACTAGCATCCGACCTTTGGCGATCACAGTGTCTAACTGCATGTCTTCACGACGGATCAATAAGACATCCGCATCAAGTCCAGCGCTAATTTGCCCCTTTTGTTTCAAACCAAGAATTGCCGCTGGCGCGGCAGTGACGCTGGTCAGTGCATTTGCCAAAGGCACCTGATGCTGAACCACCGCCTCACGGAAACTCTGATAGAGGCTTTGCACTTGGCCAACCTGCAGACCTTGCAGCTCGCCATCATCGTTATACAGCGGCAAACTCGCATTACCATCAGAACTCAGGGTAAGCTGCATCGCTGAGACGCCAAGATATAACGCTTCAGCCAAAGCAGCAGCCGCCGCGACTTCGCCGTGACGTAAATCGTAGGCTGTGGTGCTTGTGGTAAAGTCAATCACACCGCCTTTTTTAGTGAATTCGATACCCGCTTCAAACACTCGGCGATTTCGATTCATATGGGTCGGATAAAATTGTTTAACCCGAAGTTCAGTGCCACTTACCGCTTGGTAGAGTGGTTGCAAGATCCGCTCGCCTGCACCAACATGCACACTGACTACCCCGCCTTTGCCAGCTAACATGCCACCAACCCTTGCTGCTGCCGCAACTTTCCTCAGCTCATCGGTCGTAGGTTGTGATGAGCGGTGATCACTGATGGCAATTTCACCAACCCCAATAAACTTATCAATTAAAATAAGATCATCGGTAATGCTGCCGGTTAAGGTTCGACAAGGAATTTCATAAGAGCCTGTGTGACAATAAGTACTGATCCCTTCGATTTCCAGCGCATGGGCTTTGGCCAACAGATTCGTTAAAGTTCGAGTAGTAGCATCAGTACCAAGCACACCTATTGCGGTGGTAACACCGGCTAGTGTCGCGTCGGTAAGCTGCATTTCTGGAGTTCTAGTGGCAAAACCGCCCTCACCACCACCACCGATAAAGTGCACCAGCGAATCGACAAATCCTGGAGTGAGGTAGTAGTCAGTACAGTCCAGCACTGTCACCGGCAAATTGCTACTTGCGAGGTTAAAATCCTCACCAATAGCGGCGATGGTGCGACCAGCAATAACTAAATCCTGGCGCCCCAAACTTGTTGGAGCAAAAATTTCAGCATTTTTTAAAAGAATAATCGAATTCACAAGCAACTCCTTTTACTGGTAATCGATTGCAACAGCAACCAACATAAACATGCTGGCAAGCGCAAATAAATAGAGTTGCAAGCGCCACACAAATTTCAGCCAAATCGCCCAATCCAGACGGACGGCACCTAAGCAGCCAATTAGCGCAGCTGACGTTGGAATAATACAATTGGTTAAACCATCACCCAATTGGAAGGCTAGCACCGCGGTTTGTCGAGAAAGCCCAATCAAATCTGACAATGGTGCAATCAATGGCATAGTCAATGCCGCTTGCCCCGACCCCGATGACACAAAGAAATTGATCACCGATTGCACAACTAGCATCAGCCAAGCAGAAAGGTAATTAGGTAAGTCTTGCAGAGACTGCGCCGAGTAAAACAATAGGGTATTGAGCACAGACGGATTTTCTGGATTGTCACCACCAAGCAGCAACACTATCCCTTTCGCCATACCGACAATCAATGAGGCCGGCAGTAAGTCTGCTGCGCCTTGTTTAAAGCCGTCGGCGACGTCGTTAACCCGAAGCCGACCACCAATGACGGCGGCAAAACCAATAACTACACCAATGGTGAAAAATTGGCTGGCGATTTCAGGAATGAAATATTGGCGAGCAGTCACCCCCCAAATGATCCAAGCAAGACCTGCAAAGAACAACGCGAGAATCACCGAATCTAAAAAAGAGTAGCTGGAAGATACCTGACTATTTTGTACAGCACGCACTCGTTGATCTGATTGATAACTTACTGATGATTCTGGGTTTTGTTTGACTCTTGCGGCATAACGCATGGTAAAAACCATACCGAAAATGGTGAACACTAACCACATAGCCATTCTGAGTTCTTGCCCTGAAAACAATGGAATTTCGGCGATCCCCTGCGCTATCGCTACATTAAACGGGTTCATCCATGAGGTGGCAAAACCGATTTGAGTGGCCACGTAAGTAACCAGAACTGTAGTAATGGCATCATAACCAAGCGCCAACATTAGCGGGAGTAGCACGATACAAAAGGCAATCGCTTCCTCACCCATACCGAAAACTGCACCGCCCAAAGAAAACAGCGCGAACAAAATCGGAATAAACAAAAATTGTAAGTTTCGGGTGCGATCAATTAACGCTAAAATGCCGTTATGAATAGCCCCAGTTTTCATCAAGATCCCAAAGGCTCCGCCGGTGATGAGGATAAACATCACAACACCAACCGCAGATCCCCATTTGTTGCCTGAGACTAAGCCCTCAAAAGCGTAATTGAAAAAACCCACGGCACCGCCTTCAGCAAATAGCGGCACGCCTGGGTCTGCTTGCTCGGCAAAATGGAAACTATTCGGATCAAGTTTACCTTTTACTTTTGCGGCACCTTCTGCAACCGGTGCAGGTTCTAGTAGTTGAAATGAGCCCGCAGGCACCAGATGCGAAGCGATTGCCGCTAGCACCATGATAAAAAATAGTATGACTAACGCATCCGGCATGCTCGCCGTATTTGTTTGTTTTTGTTCATGCGACATGACAATAACCATCTGAATATACGCGTAAATCTTACAAATGCTCGCACAAGCGCTTAGTTAGAATTTACGATTTTAACTGGAGTTTTCGTTGCTGCAGACAACAATAAATCAGCGCAAGAATGCGAGATAATTTTGAAGTAATTAGCAATGCAACGAAGATGGAGGTGGCAACAATAGCGCCAACCAGACACTGGGTGTCTGGCGACTATCTACTCGTTAAACCACTCTGACAAGTAGTAAGACGAATAGTGATATGTGCTTAAATAAATTGCATTTTTCAGCATATCGCTACCATGAAGAAGACGGATTTTGCACAGAAAAGCTAAATTGCCGTGCTGAATTCTATTTTAGAAATACTGATTTTAAGCAGTTAAGTCAAGCGAACTCAGCTAAAAATCTGAGATGCTATTTTGAGTCACCTATCAGCGCTGTTTTTCTTCCTGATGGTTTTCGTTCTAATTTTTCCTCCCGCAAAATGCTTCACTTGGCAGATCAAGCTTTTAGCGATAGGTTAAAAAAAAACGCTTGACAGAATTTTGCAAATCAGTGAGTTTTAAAGCTCAGCCGATTTTCCGGTTCAATCAAACGCCTTATCGTCATCACGATATCGCCAAATTTATAGGAGGGGGGGTCATGCAAAAATGCGCAGTTAATCTTGGCAGTTATTACTACTCTCCCTACTACCTTTCCGAGTGGTTTAATAATTAGATCACCCTCTGCTTTACGCAGAGGGGCGCTTCAAAATCCCGTTGCTTTGGCATAGATATGTCAACATCCGCGCACTCCCCGCTCGATGTTGATATTTGCCTAGCTATTTGAGCGTGTCACTCCGGTTCTGCTTTGCAGCCCTCTCTGCATCCCTTTACTCGTTGATTTAACAAACCAGATTGCCTGAAGGCAACAAAATCTAGCGCGATTTTATCCTGAGGAATGCACATGAACACAACACAATCACCAGCAACCTTGTTGCAAAAAAATCTAAAGAAAACAGCTATCTGCAGTGCAATTTTATTCGCATTTTCTGCTTCAGCACAACAAACTGCCGCCCCTGAAGAACCGGCAGCAGATAAGAAAATTGAAAAGATTGAAGTGACAGGGTCTCGCTTGAAGGGCGTAGACATGGAAGGTGCCAATCCGCTAGAGATTTTTACCGCCGAAGACTTAATGGACAAAGGCTATGACAGCGTTGCAAGTTTCCTGCGAGATTTGCCGCAAGCCGCAAGCGCTGGAACTTTCACAGAAAACGGCAACGTTGCAGGCTCTGATGGCACGCCACCAGGAGCTGCAGGTGTTAGTTTACGTGGCTTGGGCTCAAGCTCAACACTGGTTTTAGTAAACGGCCGTCGGGTTGCTGTCGACTCGTTCTCGAATGGTTTTGACTCATTCGTCAACGTCAACGCCATCCCAATGACTGCGATTGAACGCATTGAAGTGCTGACCGACGGTGCAGCTTCGGTGTATGGCTCTGACGCTATTGCCGGTGTTATCAACTTCATCATGAAGAAAAATTATGAAGGCCATGAAGTTAGTGCCATGACTGGCGACGACTCAGCGAAAGGTGATTTCGGTCGTTATAACTTTACCTACACCGGCGGTTTTGCGACTGACAACTCAAATACCACTGTGGTATTAGATTATTTCAAACGCGATGAATTGATGAATGAAGACCGTCCTATTGACGTGACCTTCTTATCGTCTACTCGCGTCACTATCGACGGTCGTGACTACGCAGAACCTTGGTGTGGCACTAAGACCAGCAACGGCGGTACTCGTTGTCAGTATGATTATGTCAATGAACGCGCTATCCAACCAGATACGAAAAACCTTGGTGCAACCCTCAACCATATTTACCGTTTAGGTGATGAAAAAGAGTTGTTTGTTGAAGCAATGTATCAAAAAAATACCGGTCACTCTTACGACTCTGCTGGTTCTTTTGACCTGCGCTTACCAGGCAATGCAGCCGCAGTTCCGCAATGGGTTCGCACTATTGACGCACAAAATGGTTCGGTCGGCACTATCCGCGTGCGTTCGCGCTTCCCAGAGCGCCGGATGCAAGAATATGACAGCAATAGCTATCGTTTACTCGCTGGTATTCGCGGGGAAACTAATATTTTTGGTTCAAGTGAAACTTGGCGCTACGAAACTGCTGCCACTTTAGGTAAATCCGACAACGAAGTACTGCATGTCAGCGGATACTACAATTTAGACCGTCTCTCTGCAGCGATCGGCAACGGCCAATTTAATCCTTTCAATTTAGGCCGTGATACGCCTGCGGACGTTATTGCCGGTCTTCGTGAATTAGCCCCACGTGTCGGTGAGTCTGATGTGAAGTCATGGGATTTCAACATCAGCGGGAATATCGCTGAATTACCAGCAGGCCCTGTCAGCGCGGTATTTGGCGGTGAATGGCGCAGTGAAGATATTTTCGATACTCCAGCGTTAGTTGCACAACAAGGACTCGTCAGCACATTAGGCGCAAGTGATGCGGCTGCAGATCGCACCCAGTATGCCGGTTACGCTGAGTTTAACTTGCCTATCACTGAAAAATTCGATGTCATCTCTGCACTTCGTTACGACCATTACAGTGATTTTGGTGGCGATGCCAACCCGAAAGTGTCATTACGTTACCGTGCAACCGACGACTTAATCCTGCGCGCCAGCTGGAGCACAGGTTTCCGTGCACCTTCATTGTCTGAACTAGGTGCGGGCACTTCTTTGGGTTCTAACTACATCGACTGTGGTACTGGTAAACCATACAACGCATTGTGCGGTAGTTTTGGTGCCCAAGCCGGCGAACTCGAATATGATCAAGAAACATTAGGTAACCGTGATTTAGATGCAGAAAGTTCTGAAGCCTTTAATACCGGTATTTCTTGGAACTTAACCGATGATCTGAATATGACCATCGACTACTGGCGCTATGAGCATACCGATATCGTTGATGTTGATGCCAACACCACGTTAAAAGCTTGTATCGCAGGCACTGCACCAACGGTTGCCGATGCTGCAGCACTGAATGGCGCCTTCGGTTGTGTGAAAGACAGCGGCGGTGACTTAACGTTCTTACGTACTGGCTTCTTTAACGTTGGTGCGCAAGAGACTGACGGTATCGATGCCAAAATCAAATATGGCTTTGATACCAGTGTTGGCCGCTTTAAAGCAACCTTAGCTGGCACCCGGACCTTGAGTTATGAGCGTCAGTTGACTGCAGATGATCCAGCAGAAGATTTGCTTGGCAAGTTAAGCGGCGCTAGCGAAATCGCCCGCCCAGAATTTGTTGGCGACGCCAGTATCGATTGGAAACTACAAGATTGGAACGCTAGCCTCAGTGCGCATTATGTAAGCTCACTTGGTGACGGCGACTTCAAATTTGATAATGAAACAGTGAAATCGTGGCTGACCATGAACGCGAGTGTTGGTTATAACATCACTAACGATCAAGATGTGCAGTTCGCGGTACGTAACTTAACCGACAAAGAGCCACCATACGCGTCATCACCAACTAATGGTTATGCGAGCTCGGTGCACGACTGGTTAGGTCGAGTATGGACAGTACGTTACACTGTAAAATTCTAATAAATTACTGTTTGGCCTAAGCAAAACAGCAAACTGAAGCAAGAATAAGAAGTGGTCAAAAGGCCCGAGAACACAAAAGGAGAAAGTGAACTACTTTCTCCTTTTTTATTGGTATTTACGACTAAATAGAATTTACCGGTGGCAAACGAGGGGCTGCTGTCGATTATTTTTCCACGACAACGTCATACGCCAACAATGTTGGGATGCGCTTTTGTAATTGGCTTTCTATTTGATCGAGTTCTTTTAATCGCGCACAGAACAGCACTGATTTCGCTTCAAGCTCTTCGGCTTTGCTATCTAAACCCAAGTTAATTTTCGACACTAATTGCTCTACTGATTGCCAATCTTGTCGCTCTGGACGTTCGAAATCATCATCTGTTTGCTGCAATGCATCACGTAATGCTTCCCAAACTGCCCCAACAGTATTTTTTGCCAAAGCAGTTAGGTTATTTTTCAACTCACCATGAAGAAATGCATCCATTTCCTTTAGACTTTGTGGCGCCAAATAAAAATGTTCTCCGCTACGGACGAAGCGAGACATGATTTGATAGGTTGTTTCACGAACTAATGCTTGCCACTCTTCTTGTTGTGATGCGTTACCAACGCCAAGTAACATATTTTCAATTGCAGAGAGCCCCATCTCGACTGAATCCACGGCAATAGCCACAACTTCAGGCACTAACTTCCGCATGCCTTGGCTATATTGCGCCAAGACTTCAATGTCTTGTGGTGTCAGCTTTTGCATATCACCCAGAATAAACAACTGCTGATCACGATTGATTTGGTACACAGTTCGGTCGTCTGTAAGCACGCGAATTTGCTCAGGAGAAATTAAGATCCCGTGGGCAAAAGCCATTTGGCATTCACTGGCAAAAGCTGTCGACAAGGGCATCAACCAAATGAATGGGAGTAAACGCCACTTTTGTTTAAAGTTAAAATTCATTGAACTGTTGATCCAGTAACCAGATGGCTTAAGCATACCGAAAATCTAATGGTTTGGCGCTGCCGCATATCGCAGCGCTATGATAATTAATCCTGTTTATCGGGTTATTTATAACGGATTTGGCTTGTGATGCGGTATAGCGTCGATCGAGAAAAGTAATTTTCCGACTGGCAATCGACGCTTGCAGTTAACAAACATACCTAAACTAGCGGGTCGAGTTTAATTTGCCCGTCGGCATAACTAATCTTGGTCGCGCCATAGTCACGCTTGATTGGGATTGATTCGCTACCGATCCGAATATCAACACCAGCGTGAATATGCTGCTTCACGATGATCACCGTTTCATCAAGCAATTGTTGCCGCTCGACTTCTAAAGCTTTGACATCGGTCATCATGGCAAGCGCTATCGCTTTTTGCGCTTCAAAATCTTCGATGAACATTTTGATTTGTTGCTGAATCGCCGCGTTTTGATCTTGGCTTTTCATTTGCTCAATCATGCCGCGAATTTCTTCCATTTCACGCTTAATTGCTTGGATGTTGTCGCGAAGTGCTTGTTGTTTCTCTACCACTGGCAATACCCGGCGATTGAGATCAACAATCAAGGTACTCTCAGAGGGTGACCCGAGCACGCCTGCTTTGAGTCCAAGCTCAAGCAAATAGTGGCCACCGACAATTTTGCCGGTAAGTTTGTCCGCCTGCCCTGCCAGAACGCTTCGAGCATTAACATCACAGTGATTAAGTTGTTTCATCACTTGTAAATCACCACCGCATTCAAAGCGAGCGTATTGCGCCAAATTGCATTTGACATCACCTTTCGCTCTGATAACGGTACTAAAAGTTTCGCCGTCAGCGGTCGGAGCCATCTGGTGTCCTATTACGGCACCACCAATGCTGATCTCGCCACCAGATTCAATTAACGAACCGTCGACTAAACCTTTAATAAAGATATTACCTCCGGCTATTACTTTCATGCTTTCAGTGACGTCGCCGTTTACTATAACTGCGCCCTTAAATTGCACATGGCCGGTTGATAAATCGACTTTATTAATTGCGTAAACTTCGTCAACAGAGGCGCCGGCATCCAACAACCTTGGCATACCGTCACGCGCAGCCACAAGTAAATCTGGATCTATAGAACTAACCTCAACGCCCTCACCAAGTTGCCATTCGGTATTTTGTCCAGGTTGAGCTGGGGTAATTTCACCACGCACAGAGACACCGTCGACACCATTCGTTGGCGGTAGCCGTCTAACTACGCCCTCACCTTGATGAACAGAAGGGATAACACCGAAATCACGCAGATCGATGCGCTCTTCTTCATGAGCCATCGGCTTGTTCAAACGAACCGTCATGCCTTCGACGAGAGGTTCAAAACTGGCATTTTGTCCCGGTTGCATAGTGCGGCCTACCGCTATTATCGCCGAAGTAAGCACACCAGGTTCAGCTCGACTTGCTGCCGCAACTAAATTAATTATTCTTTCTTTTTGAAAACCGAAGCTAACGCCCTGCTCTTGTGCCATTTTGACCAGGTCATTGGCAGAGACTGGTTGACCACCCCAAGCGCCAGAAATTTCTGCAGAAACGCTCATATTATCCGCAGCGATGGAGATTTTAAGTTCAGCATTACGACGCACCGCGATACGTCGACTAATTTTTTGGCCCGCAGGCAATTTGTTCAAACGAATGTCAGACTGAATGACTTCGTAATCGGCGATCAAGTTAGTCACCTGATCACCAATCACTTGACAGCGTCCGAAGCCTGCCTCATTCAATCCATCGCGAATTTGTTGCAAAGTAATTGGCAGGTCATTTACTGAGACCTGAACCTCGATTAAATCGTCATGTCGAACAAATTGCATTGGCATAGGGTATTCACAACATCAGTAGCAGGCGGAAACATAGCAGGTAGGAACATGGACTAAAGGAGCCAGCACAGTTACTGACTCCTCATCACCAAAAATCAAATGTAGTTTTCTTGGTGAACTCGCAAAAATAAGTCCGTACCCACTTTGCTATAATCTATTTTGTATTCTTTACCATTTAGCGCCTGCACAAACAGTAAAGTTTTCGTCTCGCCAAACACATCAACACTGCCAATATCGACCAGATCCAAATAGCGTTCTTTGGCTTCAACACGATTCGTTGGCACTTCTTCGGTAAAAATTTTTACGCCTGTCCTAGACACCACAACAACTGGATCCGTATCGTTGTTAACTATTACCAAATCTAATTTTTTTTGTTTATGGATGATGGTATTACGGCCACTTACCAGGAACGGTCTTTCGTATGTACTCATTATTTTTCACCAGTCGTTGGTCAGACATATCCGCATTATGATACAGCATCAGCAGAGTGTCTAGCCGCCCTTTATAATCAAAGACTTCAGCCGTTGTTGATTGATTAAACGACAAAAATCTTCTGCTGCGTACCCGACAACATCGGCGGGTATTAAAATGTCGAGCTGTAACAAAGTTCGAAAATGGTCCATGCGTTGAGCAAACAATCCCAGTACTCCACGATAGCTAACGCCATTGTGCTTAAACTCAGCTAACTGTTCAAGCATTGTCGTGGGACACCTGCCGTCCCTGCAACCAGCGCCTAAGGCTGCAACCAGCAACGGTCGTTGCTCTATCAGCAAACGCAGCGCTAATCGAATCGTTATGCATGCTAAAAACTCATTATAGCTGCTGAGCCTAAATCCGACAAAATTAAGGGTTTTCCCTTCGATTTCGACAACTTTAGCGTAAGCCAAGTCATGCCATGGTAAACGCCAACTGCCGTATTTGTGGAAAAAAACTATCCCTCGGTCATCCAGCTGCAGCATCACCGCTGGTTCTTTTAACTTACTGTAACCGACAAAAGCGGCAAGCCCTAATAAGATAAATATCAATAACCAAGCTTGCTGTGGACCGACATCGGGCCAAAGCGAAAAAGCCAGCACTGCAATCAGCATCGCCAAAAGCGCTGAGAGCAATAAGCCACCGCCTCCTTGCGCACTTGCAGCCTTAAATTGCAGCATGAGGCTAGCCTAAAGACTCTAAATAGAAATACATCAAAACGCTCATCAGAATAGTCCACACTAAGTAGAATCTAATCATTCGACAACGCTCACAAGGTTTTTCTGCCATATTATTCTCCGGATTACGACCAACGCCCGCTGAGTTGCGATAACCCTAGCCTAATGTTGCCAAGCTTTTCCTTACAATACATCAGATTTTTATAAACTGAAGGTCGGAGTTCAAGTGCCTGTTAAACATTCACGCCTAATCACCATTATTTTAGCCAGTTTGCTGTTGTTTTTAGCCTTTTTACTGATCCCGGTAAAAACGAACGATGCCGGAAAACGTAAAGGTGATACTGCCACCACAGTAAAAACCCAAAAAGTCGCACTCGCGACCTTAAAGCGGGAAGTTAAAGCATTAGGCACTGCACTAGCGTTTGACTCGACAAAAATCGTTAGTTCATCAAATGATTACCTGACAGTATTAAACATCGACGAGGGGCAACCGGTTCGTAAGGGCACAGTTTTAGCGCAATTTAATGATTTAGAAGAAAAAGCACGTGTCGCTGAATTAACTGCGTTATTAAGTGAACAAAAGCGACAATTGGCTCGGTTAAAGAACTTAACAAATTCAAAAGCAAGCGCGCAGTCCATGTTTGATGAACAACAAGCCAAAGTAAACGCCACCACTGCGCAACTTGACGCCGCTCAATCTCGATTACAAGACATGGTTATCAAGGCTCCTTTTGACGGTGTGCTGGGTTTACGCCAAGTCAGTAACGGTGCATTTTTATCAGCTGGCACGACGCTAACCACACTCGATGATATTTCCAAAATTCGGGTTGAATTTAATGCTGCTGAGCATTATTTGGCAGAATTACAGCCTGGGATGAACCTCAGCATCACCAACGTCGCCTTTGCGGATGCGTCCTTCAAAGGCAGCTTAACCGCATTAGACCCACGGATCGACCCTATCACTCGCTCGGTAAAAGGCCACGGCCTTATCGATAATGCTGATTTCAAATTAAAACCAGGGATGTTGCTCAATGTCACTATTGAGCTTGCAATCACTCAAGCTTTGCAAATCCCAGAAAAAGCCATTGTCCCGCTGCAAAACAAACATTTTGTTTATGTGGTCGATGCCAATAATCAAGTGGCACAACGCGAGGTCAGTTTAGGTTTGCGTACGCCGGGACTGGTTGAAGTGCGCTCGGGGCTTGCAGTCGGCGATGAAATTGTCACTGAAGGCACGCAAAAGCTGCGCTCCGGCCTCACTATAACAAAAGCGGAGTAACCCATGCTTCTTTCCGATCTTTCGGTTAAACGTCCGGTATTCGCCACTGTTATCAATTTGGTGTTAGTAATTTTTGGGATTGTTTGTTTTTCGATGCTACCACTTCGGGAATTTCCGGATATTGATTCACCAGTAGTCACCATTAGCACAGACTATCCTGGCGCCTCTGCAGAAATTGTCGAATCAAAAATCACCCAGCCGATTGAGGATATGATCAGTGGGGTCGAAGGGATTAAAAACGTTAGCTCGAATAGCCGTGTAGGCCGATCTAACGTCACCATCGAATTTAATATTAATCGCGATATTGATGCGGCAGCGAATGATGTGCGTGAGCGGGTCTCTCGAGTCATGGATAACCTTCCCGACCAAGCTCGAGCACCAGAAGTGTTTAAAGCCAATAGTGACGATGACACTATCGCGTGGTTCTTATTAAGCAGTGAGACCATGACGACGTTGGAGCTGACTGATTATGCAGATCGTTACATCGTCGAACGCTTCTCCGTTGTGGATGGTGTTGCTCGTCTGCAAATTGGTGGCGAACGCAAATATGCAATGCGGATGTGGTTAGATAAAAATGCCATGGCTTCGCGTGGCGTGACGGTTCAAGACATTGAAAACGTATTACGCAACGAGAACGTCGAATTGCCCGCCGGCAATGTCAAATCTACCGACCGCGACTTTATAGTCCGAGTGGTACGAACCTACAAAACTCAAGATGACTTTCGCCGGTTAGTGGTGAAAAAAGGCGACAACGGCTATTTGGTTCGCCTTGGTGAAGTGGCTGATGTCGTACTTGCTTCCGAAAACGAAGAAAGTGACTTTCGCAGTGATGGCAAAAATGTGCTCGGTATCGGCATTATCAAGCAGTCCAAAGCAAACACTTTAGATGTAGTTCGCAATGCTAGAGCCGAGATGGAGCGGATTAAACCGACTTTACCTAAAGGCACAACCATTTTCTCCGGTTACGATTCTTCATTATTCATCGCTGAGTCCATTCACGAAGTTTACGTGACACTCGGCATTGCCATGGTCTTGGTTGTCTTGGTGATCTACTTATTCCTTGGCAATTTGCGAGCGACTTTCATCCCTGCAGTGACGGTTCCTGTTGCTTTGATTGCGGCAGTGACAGTGTTATATGCGCTTGGCTTTTCGATTAACTTATTGACCTTGCTCGCCATGGTGCTCGCGATCGGTTTGGTTGTTGATGACTCCATTGTTGTTTTAGAAAATATCTATCGAAGAATTGAACACGGCGAGCATCCACTATTGGCAGCTTATAACGGCAGCCGTGAAGTCGGTTTTGCGGTCATTGCCACAACATTAGTGCTGATTGCTGTGTTTGTGCCTTTGGTGTTTATGCAGGGCGATTTAGGCAAGTTATTCACAGAATTTGCCTTAGCCGTTGCCGCCGCAGTGGCATTTTCAGCAATCACTGCACTGACCTTATCGCCAATGCTTTGCTCGAAAATGCTAAAACAACAGCCGAGTAAAACCGGACTTAGTCGCTTTATTCAGCACAGTTTTGAGAAAATTGAGCAAGGCTATTTAAAACAACTGCAGCTAGTGACGAAAAAGCGCTGGCCAAGTTTCTTAGTGCTGTTGTGCTGCGGCGTTATCAGCGTAATTTTAGTGCGGACTTTACCCTCAGAATTAGCACCACCAGAAGACCGCGGCACCTTTTTTGTGATGATGAGCCCTGCTGAAGGTGCAAGTTTTCAAAGCAATATGAAAAACATGCGCCTTATCGAGGATTTGTTACTGCCGTACTATCAAAAAGGTGAAGTGAATCGGTTGTTGATCCGCGTGCCTGGCTTTGGTAATTCCGGCGGCATGGCGGTCGTGAGCAGTGAGAACTGGCACAACGACCAGCGAAAAACCCCAGAACTCATGCAAGAAATCGGGCAAAAACTCAATGCTCTGCCTGACGTCCGAGCTTTCCCCAATATGCGCAGTGGTTTAAGTGGTGGCCGCGGTGGCGGTGGACGGCCAGTGCAATTTGTCATGCAAGGGAACACCTATGAAGAACTGGCAAAGTGGCGCGATATTGTTCTGGCAAAAGCGCAACAAAACCCCAAATTGCAAATGCTTGACCACG
This sequence comes from Gammaproteobacteria bacterium, assembly GCA_017302255.1. Taxonomy (GTDB): domain Bacteria; phylum Pseudomonadota; class Gammaproteobacteria; order Enterobacterales; family Alteromonadaceae; genus Pararheinheimera. The sequence goes on from JAFLDV010000016.1 coordinate 40,765, forward strand.
ACTACAAAGAAACCGTACCACAAGTCTTAGTCGAAATTAACGCTGAACGGGCTGCCGATTTAGGCATTTCTGTAGGTGTCGTCGGCAGAGCCTTAGAAGCCATGCTTGGTGGGCGCCGAGTTACCACTTTCCTCGACCGCGGCAAAGAGTACGATTTAATTATCGAAGGCAGTGATGATGACTTTACCAAGCCAGGCAGCATTACCAATGTTTATGTGCGCTCGACCAATTCAGACACTTTGATCCCATTGGATAACCTTGTGACGTTAAAAGAGGAAGCAACGTCATCAACACTCAACCGCTACAACCGGATGCGCGCCATTACCATTTCTGCCAACTTAGCCCCCGGATATAGCCTCGGTGAAGCGCTGGAGTTTTTAGAAGACACGGTAAAAACCGAAATTGATGATGTCGTTGGTATCGAGTACAAAGGCGAGTCCATGATGTTTAAAGACAGTGGTGAGTCCACTGTGCTCATTTTTGCCTTGGCGCTAATCATCACCTTCTTAGTTCTAGCCGCCCAATTTGAAAGCTTTATTCATCCGTTGGTGATTATGTTGACCGTACCGCTTGGGATGGCTGGCGCGCTTGGCGGCCTGTATCTGGCTGATATGACGCTCAACATTTACAGTCAAATCGGTTTGGTAATGATTATTGGCTTGGTCGCTAAAAATGGTATTTTGATTGTTGAATTCGCCAACCAACTGCGGGACGCCGGTGTTGAATTTACCACGGCAATCCATCAAGCGGCGGTACAACGTTTGCGACCAATCACCATGACTGCGTTCACCACGGTAATGAGCGGTATTCCACTGATTGTGACTTCAGGGCCAGGCTCTGAAAGTCGCATGGTGATCGGTATGGTGATTTGCGCAGGTGTAGGCTTTGCAACCTTGCTCACGCTCTACATTGTGCCTGTGGCTTATGTTGCGTTGGCAAAACATACCGGTTCACCTAAAGATATTGAAAAACAATTACAGACACTGAGTGAAGAAGCTGACACAAAAGCAGCCAAATAGCGCTTTGCGTTTAGTTCGTGCAGAAAAAAACCGACATTCATGTCGGTTTTTTATTGGCGAAGCCTTTGCTCGGCACAAACGTATGCAGCATCGACGCCTTCTTGCTACAATCGGCACATACTTTTTTGCTGAATAACTACAGATAAATCAATGACGAGCCAAGCTGGGACTTTAGCAGTTCAAAATTTGAGTTGGAGTATTAACCAACGGCAAATTTTGCAGCCAATGACATGGTCACTTGGCGCAGGTGAACGCTTGGGGATCATTGGCCCAAATGGCGCAGGAAAATCTACTTTATTAAAACTTCTTGCCGGGCTTATTGCCCCGACCAGCGGCGAAGTTTTGCTAAATCAACACGCCATTTTAACCATCAGTAGTAAATTTCGCGCCCAGCAAATTGCCTTGTTAACTCAGGAAATAGACCCAGCAAGCACCGATACTGTTTGGCAATTAGTCGCTTTAGGCCGTCTGCCCTACCAACACTGGTATCAATCATTGGCGGATGTCGATTGCGAGCTTATAAGTGAGGCTTTGCACCATACCGATTTAGCAGACCGGGCAATGTCTCGACTTTCCGAATTATCAGGTGGTGAATTACAACGGGCGCATTTAGCTCGCGTGCTGGTTCAACAAACTGGGGTTTTATTGTTAGATGAACCGACTAACCATTTAGACGTGCAACATCAGCATCAATTAATGGCGTTAACTCGAAAGCATGCGCTTAAACGGGATCTGACTTTAGTGGCAAGTTTTCATGATCTAAATCTGGCGGCTAGTTATTGTGACAAACTGCTGTTACTTGACCAAGGCAAGTTTATTGCACTGGCATCTCCCCAAGAAGTGCTGACCAGCGCCACACTAGAGCAAGTCTATCAACGTCCTTGTTTGGTCGATAACAATCCATTTGATGGTTCACCACGCGTAACTTTCGCGCCGGAGCTGGCATGAGTATACGGCTAAAACTGCTACTACTGCTGTTCGGATTACTGGTTAGCCTGATGGTATGTCTACAGATCGGCGCTGTGCCGCTGTCATGGAGCGCGTTAGTTGAGCCCAAGCTTGATGGTGGCATGTCCCAGCAGATTTTCTTTGAATTGCGTTTACCACGGTTATTGCTTGGTGTTTTAGCTGGTGCCAGCCTCGCCTTATGTGGCGGCTTGCTGCAAGACCTCAGCCGCAACCAATTAGCAGATCCGTATTTGTTTGGCATAGTTGCAGGTGCAGCTTTTGGTGCGACTATCGTCACTGTATGGCTGCCGAATCTTAGCATTGCCTTACCTATCGCTGCTTTTATTGGCGCTTTGCTGGCCATTAGCCTAGTTATTGCTTTTGTCAGCGTAAATCGGCGAAACCAACTTGAACATTGGGTCTTGGCAGGGGTTGCCGTGTCCTTTTTGCTAAGTTCGCTCGGGTCGGCATTTTTGTATATGGGCGACGCCTTTGCCGCCAATCGGATCATGTTCTGGTTAATGGGCAGTCTGGCGAGAGCACAAATAACAGCGGTTTGGGTAATTGCGCCTGTGCTCTTCATGACTCTTGCGATCATTATATTCTGGCGACGTGAGATAGCAGCGCTGCATTTTGCTGACGCCACAGCCAAGAGCTTGGGGGTTGCCGTGAATAAAGTTCGACTTGGCCTTCTGCTGTGCTCTGCTGCACTGACCGCAGTTGTTGTTTCTTATTGCGGCGGAATTGGCTTTGTTGGGTTACTAGTACCGCATCTCATCAGATTCTGGCTTGGCAATTCACCACTGCCAATGTTATTCGGTAGCGCGCTTGCAGGCGCAATTTTATTGATCTGGGTTGATGCTGCAGCCCGTACTTTGCTACCAAGCCAAGAAATCCCGCTTGGGGTATTAACCTCAGCCATTGGCAGCATGTTCTTTTTATTGTTATTAGCTCGGCGTCGTTAATCGACTTGATGTCAGCAATCAAGATTAGCGTAACCAATAATCATGTGGAACAACAGTGACTAATATAGAGCCAAACCAGCCTGAAATTATTGACGACAACACTAATGCAGAGCGTCATCAAAAGCGCCAACAACGACTCAAAGCCAAGGTCGACGAACGAATTGCCGCAGCAACTGCAGATAAAGGCTTAGTTCTGGTGATTACCGGCAATGGCAAGGGCAAATCGACTGCGGGTTTTGGCATTGTCACCAGAGCGGTAGGACATGGCCTTACCGCAGCTGTCGCCCAATTTATCAAGGGCACTTGGGAGTGTGGCGAGCGCAATCTGTTGCAAAAACACGGCGTGCCGTTTTCAGTCATGGCGACAGGATTTACTTGGGAAACCCAAGATCGAGCGCTTGATATCGCTGCAGCGACTCAAGTCTGGGAAGATTGTGCGGCATATTTGCAAGATCCCAACATCGATGTAGTGCTGCTGGATGAGCTGACTTATATGCTGAGTTACGATTATCTCGACTTAGCCACTGTGTTAGGTGCCATTCAAAACCGTCCCGCACACCAGCATGTAGTGATCACCGGCCGCGGAGCTCATCGACAACTTATTGATATAGCCGATACCGTCAGTGAAGTTCAATCGGTAAAGCATGCGTTTGATGCGGGGATCAAAGTGCAAAAAGGAATCGATTGGTGAAGCTACTTTTGCCTGCCTTGGGTCGCTGGTTTAGCTTGTTCGCCGTCGGCGTTTGTTGCTTAGCCCAAACTCCAGCGGCATTCTCAAAACAAACTGAAGAGCAAACTGCAGAGCAAGCTGCTCCACAAACTGCGAGCACGCCCCCGCCTACTCGATTGATAGTATTAGCGCCCAATTTGGTGGAATTATTATTTAGCATAGGTGCAGGCGAGCAAATCATAGCGACAAGTGAGCATGCCGACTACCCAACAGCTGCCAGCGCAATTCCTAGAGTCGGTAACTACGCTGGTTTGCAGCTGGAAAAAATTGTCGCATTAAAACCCGATCTAATTTTGTTGTGGCGAAGTGGCACCCCTGCGGCGGACATCGAACGTTTATCCCAGCTTGGTTTTCACCTTGAATTATTCGAGCCAACACAATTGGACGATGTTGCGAGCGATTTGGAACGTCTTGGCCGTATCAGCGGCCACGTTGACGAAGCCAATCAACAAGCCAAGCAATATCGGCAAACGTTAGCCGCACTGCGACAACAATATAGTTCGCAAAGCCCAGTTTCGGTGTTCTACGAGCTTTGGGATAGTCCATTGTCGAGTATCGGAACATCGGCATGGCCCAATCAGCATTTACAAGTTTGTGGTGCCCAAAATGTGTTAGCCAGCAGTACTGTCGCCTACCCACAACTGAGTGTCGAACAAGTGTTAGTGTTAGATCCACAGCTGATTATTCAGCCAGTTTCGGCAAATGAACCCAGAGGTTTACTCAACTGGCAACAATACCCACAGTTGCAAGCAGTGCGTAATTCTCAAATTATTAGGCCAAACAGTGATTTATTACACAGGGCAAGTATAAGAGCCTTAACTGCAACAAAAGATCTCTGTGAACAAGTGGCAAAAACTCGCCACTTTTATCGACAGCAAGCGGACAGTGGCGAAAAAAACACCTATACTGGCAAGACACCAAGCGCTCCGAGGAACTAGTTATGTCAATTGCAGCCACTACCAACAACACCAGTACTGACGCAGTTAATGTTGCGGCAAACAACACCAAAACAGCAGCCACTGAGACGCAATCGAAAAAAGAGTTAACTGCTTATCAAGCGTCATTACAAAATCGCCAAGCGCTTAACAGCCAAATTTTAAGCTCGAGTTTGAATATCAGTCTGAAGTCTGATAACCAGTCGATGAGCTTGTTGTTTAAAACTGCTTTGGAAAAAGTCCAAGCCGAATTTTCCAGTAGCAGCGAAAAAATAACCGCTGAAGCAACTGCTAAAACTGAAAGCAAAGCTTATGAGACAGAAGTTGATAACTCACCCAAGGCAACTTCAGAGCGTATTGTCGGGATGGCTGCAGGCTTCTATCAAAAATTTAAAGAACGAAATCCGAACGATACTGAAGCATTAACCAAATTCATGGATAAATTTAGCCAAGGGATTGAAAAGGGTTTTGCTGATGCCAAAGATATTCTGAAAAGCCTCGATAAGCTCAATGGCAAGGTGGCAACGGATATCGACGAGACCTATGGTTTGGTTCAAAAAGGCTTAAAAACCTTCCAAGAAAAAGTTGCGGAAGAAGAGAAAACTGCGAAAAATTCACCAACTAGCAGCACTACTAATGCTAAAACTAGCAATGCCGCCTAACCACTTAAACTATCACTAACAAATCGATGAGCTTGGCATTTGCAGGCTCATCGATTGTTCTAATGATGCCCTACCGACAGCTATAAGTTGCCAGCGCTTTTTGCACAGACATGATATTGCCATCTTTGCTAAAGGTCTTTTTGATTGGCAATTCACTGCCAGAGAGCCAAATCGACAACTCTGATTCAATATCAAAATGCCCTTTCGTTTCAGCAGAAAACCTGACAATTGAGCGATAAGGGATCGACATGTATTCTTTCTTCGACCCAGTGATCCCTTGTTTATCAATTAAAATCAGCCGGCGGTTGGTGAAGACAATCATGTCGCGAATCAGCTTGAACACCTGTTCAAGTTTTTCACCATCAGCCAATATCGCCGACAGCTCTTCTTCAACGTCCGCTAAATCCACTTCACCAGCATTGCCGAGTAAGCCACTAAACAACCCCATTTGCTATTCCTTGTTGGTTGATGAATCACTACGTTAACTGGTTATTTAGTGCTGCCGCAAGCACTTTGCCAAATTTGCTCGGCGGCTTGGCGTCCAGCTAACCACGCATTTTCAATCCGGCCGCCAAAACTCCAATCGCCGGCCAACCAAATCGGCAGTTCGGTTATATTCAGGATCCCTGGCGATTGTTGTTCTGCATCGACAGTGGCAAACAGCCAGCGATGACAAATACTTTCACTGATTTCAATTGAGCAACTCAGTATTCGTTCAAGCTCAGTGACGGCAATACCAGCCAAGGTTTCTAAAGACTCAGTGAGATGGGCTTTGGTAAACTCTGCAGAAAAATGCACAAGCCAGCGAGTCGTTGCAGCTCGCTCAGGTTTGTCCTGTAACTGGCATGCCCAGCGCACACTGCCAGTTTGCACAAAGATGCCCTTAGCCGGATGAATTGATTCGAAATCTTCAGTTTGTGAACTTTTAACCGTTAACACCACCGCCCAACAGGGCCGTAAAATGGTGTCAGGTATTAGGTTTCTAAGCTCGGGAAACTCTTGTACTAACGCGGCAGCTTGCACTGGTGGCGTTGTGACAAGCACATGGGTAAAACCGGAAAACTCACGGCCATCTTCCGCGCTTAAATGCCAACTGCTTTGTTCATCTTGATAAATGCTTTGGATTCGGCATGAAGTGGTGACCGCGACGTCGGCGAGTAACTGCTTGATTGGCTGTTGCATTGACGGCACACCGACGAACCGCCGTTCTTGATCTGCTGATATTTGCAACTTGTCGTTAAAAACGTATGGCGTGAACGACCAAGGCGCAACTACCCCAGCATTTTGCCAATCCGCTACCAATGCCGTAAATGCCGGATCGCGAGCTGTGAAATATTGTGCGCCCATATCCAGATAATGCTGTTCATCAAGGCGCTTTGAGCTCATGCGGCCGCCTACAGAGCGGCCTTTATCAAAGACTTCAACCTCAGCACCTGCCGCCACTAACCAAGCGGCGGCGCTTGCACCAGCCATCCCTGCCCCAATAATTGCAACCTTCACGCTGATCTCCTCGACAATACTGCTCGTAATCTTTAACTGTACGGTACAATTCTATCAATAGACCAATCAATAGATGAGTAAGGACAGAACATGGCATTACAACAGTTGACGCTTGGCGGCGGATGTTTTTGGTGTATCGAAGCCGCTTTTTCCCAAGTCATTGGTGTTCAGAGTGCCATCAGCGGTTACATGGGCGGGCATTTACTTAATCCGAGTTACCAGCAAATTTGCAGCGGAAACACAGGCCATGCTGAAGTAGTACAAATCAGCTTTGAGGATAATGAAGTCGACATCGTTGAACTACTGCAGATCTTTTTTACCCTACATAACCCAACCGAACTTAATCGCCAAGGACATGACGTTGGAACACAATATCGGTCGGTATTATTTTATGAAAGTGCCGAGCAGCAACAACTATTCACTCAATATATTGCCGAATTAACCAAAGCCGGTATTTTCGACCAGCCGATTGTGACGACACTTGAACCACTCGCACAGTTTTACCCGGCCGAAGACTACCATCAAGGCTACTTTTTTGAGAACCCGCAGCAGATGTACTGCCAAGTTGTGGTTAAACCTAAACTGCTGAAATTTGCCAATACTTTTGCCAAACATTTGCGCAAATCTTGAGGCTTAACCCCGAATAATTGCCGAAAAAAAAGCCGGTGAGTGCAACTCCCGGCTTTTTACCTTTCAAAATGCCTACTTAGCCATAGTAATCCGTTTAGAATTCGGTAACCTGCACTGACAAGCCAAACTCAACACCGGCCTGCTGATACCCAAGATTGGTTTGATAGGACTTATCAAAAAGATTGTCTACTTTGGCGCGGAACGTCAGGCCTTGCTGCCACTGATGACTGGCGCCAATTCCCCACACCACAAAGCTACCAAGTTCAGCGGTGCTTGGATAACTCACCGAATACGCTTCACTTTGATACTGTGCGGTCAAGCCCACTTCTGTATCTTGCCATTGCCGAGCGATCTGCCATGCCAATTTATTGGCAGGACGGTTGGTCAAATCAGTGCCCGCCTTCTCATTTTTACCATCTAAATAAGTGTAAGTGGCGCCGCTTTGCCAAGCTTCACCTTGCCATGCGACTGTCAGCTCTGCACCTTTTACTGTGGCGAGCAACACGTTCTCTAAACTGTCGCCCACTTTCTGAATATGGTTAGTTAAGTCACGGTCAAAACCCGTTAGGTTCAGAGTCCAAGCGCCTTGTTGATAATCAAAACCTAACTCACGTGAGCGAGAAAGTTCAGGTTTTAACAAAGGGTTACCATATTGCGGCCAATACAATTCGTTGAACGTCGGAACTTTAAAACCAGTGCCCTGACTTAAGCGCAACGTCAAAGCATCAGTTAACTGATAACCACCGCTTAATTGATAAGTTTGTTCAGCACCATAGCCGGTGATAGAGTCACGCCTTACTGCACTGTCAAACAACCATTGCTGCCATTGATAACTAACACCGGTGAATACACTTTGGTTAGTCCGCTGCGCTTGACTGTAATTTGGTGCATCTTTTTGCACTGACTCTTGATACCAGTTACTGCCGACTAACCAAGTTAAATCACGCGCTAAGTCATAACTTAATTGGTAATCAACCTCGTCGCGGTCGGTACGAAACAAGCTTCTCGCAACGTCATCACCAAAACTAGTGTCCTCATCAACACTTCGGGACACCCGCAGTTGCTGTGTGGTCCCCAACACATCGCCTTGCCAACTTAACTGGTGCGAGTCTTGTTGTGTGTCAGCTTGGTCACCGCCCCAGCTTGTATCAAATTCGTAGAAACCGTTGTTGATATTTGATTGCCAGCCAAAATCACCAAATTTTGTTTGGTAATCTGCGCCAAGTTTTAGATAGTGCTGGGAAAATCCATCGCGATCCGGATCGCCTTTGGTAGTTGCAGAAAAACCATCACCATGCGCACTGCCAACTGAAGCAAACAACCGCAAATCATCGCGTTTGACGCTGCCCCCGATACTGGCTTCCGCTTGCCCAAAGCTACCGAGGCTGACGTTAAGTTCTGTACGTTCATCTTTTCGCGTGGTGATGGCGATAACGCCAGCCAATGCATCAGAGCCATACCACGCAGCTTTAGGGCCACGAATGATTTCAATTTTTTCGATTTGTTCCAGCGGCACTAGTGCCAAAGATTGGTAACCCAAAGTGGCTGAACCAATCCGAACGCCATCAAGCAAAATCAAGGTATGGCCGGAATTACCGCCGCGTACAAATACACTGGATAATTGACCGCGACCGCCACTGCGCGAAACACTAACTCCGGCAACCAGATTCAGTAACGCAGGTAAATCCCGAACTTGGCTTTTTAAGATTTGTTCGCGATCAAGTACCGTTAAACTGGTCAGGGTTTCGTTTACAGGTTGGCTTTGACGGTTGGCGTAAACACTAATGTGCTCGATATCATCAGCAATAGCATAGCTACTGACCATTGCTATAGTCAGCATTGAAAATTTCAACATATGAACTCCGTAAAACACGCCCTCCGCGTGCTGTGGGTGAAAGAAATTTTCAGGCCGGTCTCCGGGCTGACAATACCGAAAATGCTTGGAAAAGCGCTTTCGTTGGGTGAAACCTTCCCATCATCAGACAGTGGTCATTCACCCAAGGCCTTAGGCCATATCGTTTTACCGTTGCGGGGGCAGCACTGGACTATGCAAGCAATTCGACTTCACTAAACTCAAATCACTGCAGTCACCAGTTTCCCGTTTCACCAAGCTGTCGCCTGGCACCTGAAAACAAAAGCGGCCACAGTTTAGCGGCCGCTGATAAATTGTCAATAGAAATCTAGATGTCTAAAACTCAGCTATTCGCGGAAATTTTGATATTGGAATGGTTGGCCTAAGTCGCTTTGTCGCAGCAATGCAATAACTTCCTGCAGCTCGTCGCGCTTTTTGCCGGTCACTCGAACTTCGTCACCCTGAATAGCCGCTTGTACTTTGATTTTACTTTCTTTAATCAAAGCGACCACTTTTCGCGACATATCTTTGTCGATGCCTTGTTTTAATTTCAGCACCTGACTGTAAGTTTTGCCGGAGTGCACTACTTTTTCTTCTTCAAATGAACGCACGTCCAACCCACGTTTAACGGCTTTGGCTAAGAAAATCTCACGCATTTGCTGCAGTTGAAACTCAGCTTCAGCTTTCATGGTGATGGCTTCGTCTTTTAACTCAAATTCAACTTTGATGCCGCGGAAATCAAAGCGAGTGGTTAGCTCACGGTTAGAGTTTTCAACAGCGTTCAGAACTTCCTGTTGTTCAACCTTGGATACGATATCAAAAGAAGGCATTATGGGCTCCTATATGTGCACTAATGCAATTGATTATACTGAAGAACGCCCTATAATCCGAGCCAAATTTCAGAAAGAAGTAAGCGATTTATGCCACAAATCATCCAACAATTGCTCCAACCTAAGTACTGCCAGCCACTGTTCTACATTGTCTTGTTTGTTTGCAGTTTTGGATTTATGAAGGATGTCAGCGGCATTCCTTCGACCTGGATGCCAAATGACAAAGTCATGCATCACTTAATATTCCTAACATTAATGCTGCTGTGGCAAGCCAGTTACCCGAAAAAAACAGTTTTGGGTACCTTGCTGTTGGTCATCTATGGTGGCGCCGTGGAAATAGCCCAAGCGACTTTTACTAATAGAATGGGTGATTGGTGGGATTGGGCGGCAGATAACTCTGGAATTATGCTAGGTTTACTACTTTGGAAATTGTTGATAACGCCTTATTTCGCCACAGAGTCTAAACTAACCAAATAGCCTAGCAGTTTTTGAAGTCCGAGGATTTTGTTATGCACATCACCCAAAATGCCGCCATCGCTGACAGCGCAGATTTGGCGTTGAATACAGCTGAACAAACTACTTGGACTATTGTCGGCAGCGGCGCAATTGGACTGCTTGCGGCAAGTAATGCGGCATTAAAAGGCTCACCTAAAGTGCAATTGGCACTTAGACCTCAAAACAACGTAGGCACTAGCTTTGCTTTTAGTTTTTGTGCTGGCCAGCAAGAATATCCAATTTTGCTGAGCAGCATAACCAAGACAACACCGATCCAGGCCTTATTGCTACCGGTCAAGGCTTATGCGGTTGCTGATGCGTTGAAAGCATATCTGCCAAACTTAACTAAAAATGCGCAAATCGTGCTTTGTCACAATGGCATGGGAACCATCGAACAGGTACTACCGCTACTTAGCGCTGAGCAAGGATTATGGTTTGCCAGTACCACTCACGGTGCATACAAATCGACACCACTTCGCGTTGTCCACTCAGGACAAGGCAAAACCATCCTGGGCGCTGTAAACCAAGTTGCTAAGTCCATGCTTGCATCCGAAAAGTCCGTCGCAAAGAATGAAAAGGGCGAAAAAAACGAAAAGGAAACTATAAGTTCTGCCATCGCCCAAATGCTTGGGCCATGTGAAGTTGTCGACGATATCCTGCCGTTTTTATGGCAGAAATTGGCAATCAACCTAGTCATCAATTCATTAACTGCGATCCACAATGTCCGCAACGGTGCACTGGCAGGCGCAGATTATCAAGCCGTGATCGGCAAGTTAGTCAGCGAATTTGTCGAAGTAGCAAAGCAATCAGGCCAAATTTTTACGTCGGAACAATTGCAGCAACAAATTGCTCAGGTTATTACTGCGACTGCAGAAAATTATTCTTCGATGCTGCAAGATGTAAAAAACGGCCGCCAGCTGGAAGCCGCTTATATCAGCGGATATTTGCTCGAACAGGGCGTGAAACACCTGCTTGATTTGCCAACAATTCGACAAATCAATCAAGAGCTTAACTCACTAAACCCAGCAAAACTAGCGAAGTAGATCGTCGTAACCGAACCGCACGGCGATTAGGACTTTTTATACACACCAACGTTTTGATAGCCCTGCTCTGCCAGTAATAAAGCCTGCAGTCGGCTCATAACACCACGCTCACAATACAAAAAGTACTGTTGCTGTTGGTCAAGCTCAGCAAAACCTTTGGCCAATTTAAAGAATGGCAGTTCGACAATCTGATGGGTATGCAACTGCAGTGGTTTATCTTCCACTTCATCGCTCGCCCGAATATCAATGACCACAGCACCTGCTGGCAGCACGGATTCGGTTTGCACTGTTGCAACTTGTTGATCTGCTTGATACTCAACAGTGCGAATATCCAGAACTTTGGCCGCTTCGCTGACTTGTTTTAAAATTTCAAAATCAAATCGAGCTTCTGCTGCTTCCACATCCGCCATCACGGCATTGATAGTTGGACTTTTCGAAATAACGCCGCAGTATTCCGGCATGCTTTTCGCTAAATCCTCAGTGCCGATGGCACGCGCCATATCGATAATTTCTTGTTTATCTTGGTAAATTAACGGGCGCAATATCAGCATGTCGGTGACACGGTCGATGGCATTTAAGTTGGCGATAGTTTGGCTGGCAACTTGACCAATACTTTCACCAGTAACCACCGCTTTGATGTTCAGACTTTCAGCAACTGTGGTTGCTGCGCGCATCATCATGCGTTTTAGCACAACTCCCATCAGGCCAGAGTCAATCTTGGTCAATATTTCTGTGACTACAGGGGCAAAATCTACCGACACAAATTTTACCTTGTGTGACAAACTAAATTTTTGCCACAAGTAAAACGACATTTGCCGAACACCAGTTTCGTGCGCTGCACCGCCCAAATTGAAAAACAAATAATGAGTACGCAGGCCTTTTCTAATCATCAAGTAGCTGGCCACCGCAGAGTCAAAACCACCTGAAATCAATGACAACACATCCCCTTGGCTTGGCAATGGAAACCCACCCATACCTTGGTAAATATTGGTTTTCATAATGAGTTGTTCTTTGCGAATTTCCAATTGCACAGTGACGTCAGGTTTGTGTAATTGAACTTTGGCGGACGCAATATGCTGATTTAGACCGCCGCCGATGTAGCGCTCGGCTTCGGTTGAAGTAAATGGATGATTGCCTTGTCGACGCACTCGCACACAAAACGATTTATGCTCTAGTTGCGGACGGTAGAGCGCGAGCACCTGCTCAAAAATGTCATGGAGATCGGTAAAAGTGGCAGACTCCATCTGCGCAAACTGGACAATACCCGGAATACATTGCAGATGCTCGACCATTTGGTCGCGTAAAGTTAGATCATTCTTATCAAGACGAACGGTCAGATGATCAAACAGATTGTGCACTTCAACCGCTGGGTCAATTCTCAGCAAAATCGTTTTGATATTTTGCTCAAGCAGCATGGTCTGGCGCTTACGCACCGACTTACTTTTAATAGAGATCTCAGGGTGGAGCTTAACAATAAATTCGATCATGGCACTGACTTATCAAAAAAACGGGCGCTGATTATACAGCGCCCGTAAAATTTAATCGACCAAACAAACTTAATTACCGCCTGGTTGCCGCAGTTCGATTGGATCTGACTCCTTCGCCTTACCTTGCATTATCGAAATCTCAACACGACGATTGCGACGGCGATTTTGTTCGGTATTGTTTGGCACTATCGGCCGAGTATCGGCATGGCCAACTACCACTAAACGATTTTTATCAAGGCCAGTACCGGACATCAACTCAACTGCCACAGAGACCGCGCGTTTAGCGGATAACTCCCAATTGTTGCTATTAAGTTCATCCGACACTTGGTCATTATCGGTGTGACCTGTCACGGTAATTTCACCGGGAATATCTTTAAGGATCGCACCAATTTGTTGAATGATTGGTTTAAATCTTGGTTGTAGAAACGTTGAACCCGATGGAAAAGAACCATTTTCGCGGATCCGAATAATAATTTGCTGACCCAGAGCTTCCAACTCAATGGCACCGTCTTGAATTTGCTCTTGCATTTGTTCAGCAATTTTCTTCAGCATGTCATTGGTTTGTTCCTGCATCTGTGCAGTTTGCGCTTCCGTCGGCGTTGAGGAACTATCATCGGTGCTATCACTTGCGCCGCCCGTCTTATCTTCACGTTGCTCTTGTCGACCGCCCTGAGAATCTTCTTCACCCGCTTGGAACTCTAAAGTCTGCTGGGTCATGTCCATAGTTTGCTGTTGAATAGTATCAATAGGGGTCGGATCAGGACGTCCTGGGCGGAACTCCATGGCGATAACACTGGTACCTTTCGGAATATCTTTAACTTCAATTTTATTCTGCACACCAAAAGCAAACGCCATTGAACCGGCAATTTGCTTAAATTTTTGCACGTCCATTTCCGAAAACGATAGCAGCAATACGAAGAAACACATCAACAGCGACATTAAGTCTGCAAATGTGCCCATGTACGCGGGTAGCCCTGGCGGCGGGCACTTAGGACATTTAGCCATGGGCTATTCCCCTTCCGTTTTAACTTCGCGTTTTTTCGCCATTAAGTAGTTACGGAGCATACCTTCAATAACTTTCGGGTTTTGACCATCTTGGATCCCCATGATTGCGTCAAGAATCAGTAAGTTATTACTTTTTTCTTCTTCATTGCGGATAGACATCTTGTCGGCAAGCGGCATAAACAAACAGTTCGCTTGCAGAGCACCATAGAGCGTTGTTAACAGTGCCACCGCCATTGCCGGACCTATAGCTTTTGGATCCGACATATTCGCTAACATCGCAACCAAACCAATTAATGTTCCGATCATGCCCATTGCCGGACCTAAGTCACCAAGTTGTTTAAACACCCCAACATAGATGCCATGACGCTCGTATGTTAGATCGATGTCTTTTTCTAAAGTACCGCGAACCACATCAGCATCGTGCCCATCAACTAGCATATTGATGCCTTTTTGCATAAACGCATTTGGAATTTCTGCTTCTTCCAAAGCTAAAAAACCACCTTTACGCGCAGAATCAGCAAGTTGCACTGCTTTTTCAATAAGCTCTTCTGGTGACTCCATCTTAAACATAAAGGCTTTGCCGAGCGCTTTACCCGAGCCAAGCAGCTGAGCCAGGGTGAACTTCATAAATACCACAGTAAAACTGCCGCCGAAAACGATAACTATCGACACGAAGTCGTAGAACATGACAAGGTTACCGGCGGAGCTTAAATACATCGCCCAGACCATCATACCGATAGTCGCGACCAAACCAATGACGGTTGCTAAATCCACAATTTATCTCCTGCTGTTACCACAATGCTTGGCACTTTTAGCTTAGCTTACCGAGAGTTATCGACCAACGTCTTTTTTTAGTTAATTTTTTTTCAAGCTGAATGGTTTTTTCTACAGGGTAACGGCAATCTGATTGACCCATAGCGCTAGCTGAGGTAACTTTGCGCACAAAAGCGCACGAGGCCCACTATGAGCAAAAAGCAGCCAGAACCCCAGCAATTTGAGCAAAATCTCCGCGAACTCGAGAATATCGTGCAACAGCTGGAGCAAGGCGACTTATCGCTTGATCAAGCCTTGCTGCAATTTGAACGTGGTGTTCAGCTTTCGCGACTAAGTCAGCAACAGCTGCAAAGTGCAGAGCAAAAAGTACAAATCTTGCTGCAACAGCCGAGCGGCGAACAACTTCAGCCATTTAGCCAAACTCAGGACGAATAAATTGCTGGCCAGTCTTCCACAATGCCAACAACGTGTTGAACAGTTCATGACGGATGCCCTAGCAGTCCGTTCAATCACTGACGACAAACTTTTAGCCGCCATGCGTTATAGTTTGTTGCTCGGCGGCAAACGGGTGCGTCCATTTTTGGTTTACAGCGTCGGTCAAATGCTCGGAGCTAATCCTGCCGATTTGGATGGTCCTGCGGCAGCCATTGAATGCCTGCACACCTATTCGTTAATCCATGATGATTTACCCGCAATGGATGATGATGACTTACGTCGTGGCAAACCAACCTGTCACAAGGCCTTTGATGAAGCGACAGCGATTTTAGCTGGTGACGCCTTGCAAGCCCTTGCCTTTGAACTGTTATGTAGTCATCCATATCAACAAGTTAACTTAGCTTCACAGCTTGAGTTAGTGAAGCAACTTGCTTTGCACTCTGGTTACAACGGCATGTGTGGCGGTCAAGCGATCGATTTAGCGCATACTGACAAAGCGATGACTTTGGCTGCGCTGGAAAATATGCACCAACTAAAAACTGGCGCGTTAATTGAAACTTCTGTCAGATTTGGTTGGTTGTGCAGTGGCAAAACCGATGAGAACGAACTTACCGCGTTAATCACTTACGCACGAGCACTTGGGTTAGCTTTTCAAGTTCAAGACGATATTCTTGATATTGAGGGAGATACCGCAACTCTTGGCAAACCTCAAGGCTCAGATCTGGAAGCAAATAAAGCCACTTACCCCAAATTATTAGGGCTGGAAGCAGCAAAAGCTAAAGCTCAAATGTTGTTAGCAGAAGCCAAAGATGCACTTTCTGTGCTACCTTATGACACTTCTGAGTTGAGCGCTTTTGCTCATTACGTAATTGCCCGCAGTTTTTGACCAAGGTTTAGACAATGGCGCTCGATATTTCTGATTACCCTTTATTAGCCAAAGCCAATCTTCCGGCTGAATTACGCCAATTGCCGCAAGAGCAACTGCCTAAATTAAGCGATGAGCTACGTACCTATTTATTGCAATGTGTGAGTCAGAGCAGTGGCCATTTTGCGTCTGGTCTTGGCACCATTGAGCTCACTGTCGCGCTGCATTATGTGTATAACACGCCATTTGACCGACTGATTTGGGATGTGGGTCATCAAGCTTACCCGCATAAAATTTTGACCGGCCGTCGCGAAAAAATGCCAACAATTCGGCAATTAGATGGCCTTCACCCTTTTCCATGTCGCGAAGAAAGTGAATACGATACACTGACAGTCGGCCATTCGAGCACGTCAATTAGTGCAGCTCTCGGCATGGCGATTGCCGCTCGTCAAGAACAAGCCAATCGCAAAGTCGTTGCAGTAATTGGTGATGGTGCTATCACCGCTGGTATGGCTTTTGAAGCAATGAACCACGCTGGTGAAGTGCGTCCTGACATGCTGGTTATCTTAAATGACAACGAAATGTCGATTTCTGAAAACGTTGGTGCGCTGAATCGTTATTTTGCACGGATCCTCTCGGGTAACTTCTACACCAGCTTGCGTGAAGGCGGGAAACGTATTTTAAGTGGGGTGCCACCGCTACACGAATTAGCCAGCCGCGCGGAAGAACACTTTAAAGGCATGGTAACACCTGGTACTTTCTTTGAAGAATTAGGCTTCAATTACATAGGCCCAATCGATGGGCATGATGTAGTGAACTTGGTCGATACAATTCGTAATATGCGGCAGTTGAAAGGTCCACAGTTGTTGCATGTCGTGACCAAGAAAGGCAAAGGCTATGCCCCAGCTGAACAAGATCCTATCGGTTACCATGCCGTCAGTAAGTTTGACCCAGCATCACAAGCACAACCCGCGAAAAAAGCCGGACGTCCGAGTTTCTCCAATATTTTCGGTCAATGGATTTGTGACATGGCTGCGCAGGACCCAAAACTGCAAGGCATTACCCCAGCAATGCGCGAGGGTTCGGATTTAGTTCAATTTTCCAAAGCCTATCCAGAGCGCTATTTTGATGTAGCCATCGCAGAACAACATGCAGTGACTTTAGCTGCAGGTTTGGCGATTGAAGGCTTAAAACCTGTGGTAGCGATTTACTCAAGCTTCTTACAGCGCGGTTATGATCAAGTGATCCACGATGTCGCGTTGCAGAACTTAGATGTGTTATTTGCCGTAGATCGCGCAGGACTAGTCGGTGCTGATGGTGCCACCCACCAAGGCGCCTTTGACTTAAGTTACCTGCGTTGTATTCCAAACATGCTTATTATGGCGCCATCGGATGAAAACGAATGCCGTCAGATGCTATTTACCGGCTATCAACACAAAGGCCCTGCCGTTGTGCGTTATCCGCGCGGTAGCGCAACCGGAGTTGCGCCTGAGCAGCAAATGTCAGCTCTGCCTATTGGTCGTGCTAGAGTCGTTCGTGAAGGCAATTCTGTCGCCATTCTGGCCTTTGGTACTTTATTACAACAAGCCATTCCAGTTGCTGAAGCACTAGGTGCTACTTTGGTGGATATGCGTTTTGTGAAACCGTTAGATTTAGCGCTGTTACAGCAGCTGCAAGCTGAGCATCAGCTGATAGTGACATTGGAAGATAACGCTATCGCCGGCGGTGCGGGTTCAGCAGTAAATGAAGCGATTGCAGCACTACAATTAAACTATCGCGTGCTGAATTTGGGCTTACCTGATCATTTTATTCGTCATGGCACTCAAGATGAGCTGTATGCAGAACTTGGCCTCGATAGCGCGGGCATTAGCCGCCAGATTGCTCAGTTTAATGCAAAATAAACTCTAGTTATGATGCATTTAAAAATCCCAGCACATGCTGGGATTTTTTATGGTGATTGCCTTTATCCGTCATCATTCACTGATTTACCGATAAGCAATGACAACATAAACCAGCAACCCATAAAGAAGTCAGCCTACTGCGGCTCTTTACGCATTCGTGTTAACTCGAACCAAGCCACACCGTCAGCCAAGAATTTCTCAACCTGCGCTTCGATATGATTCGAATCTTCAAACTCGAACGCGTCAACTTGTTGGTCAAACGCAATTGTAGCAACGCCATTACGACCATTATGCTTCACATGGAATAATGCAAGTTCCGCCAACTGCAACGACACTTCCCAACTAATCAGCTGCCCGCCTAATAGTTCTAGCGGATACACCGAGTAGCCCACAGAGCAGTTAACTGGCACTACCCGCCCGTCTGGTAGCATAAAGCTGTCGCCGCTAATCAGTTCGTTCAGGCGAACGGCAAATTCACGAACCAGATCTTGGGGCACGTCACGTAATACCAACATGAATTCCTCGCCGGCATACCGAACCACATAGTCCGAGCCACGAGTTTCGCGAATGAGTAAACCACTGATTTGCTGCAATAAACTATCGCCAGCACTGTTGCCGTATTTATCATTAATGCCTTTAAAGTTATCCAAATCAAGATGAATAAGCGCAATACATTTATTCTGCGCGAGCATAGATTCGCGGTTACGCTGGTAATGTTCGATATCTTTGGGTAACTGTTCAAACATAAAGCGACGGTTACGTAAGCCAGTGAGCGTATCCTTCAGGGTTAAATGCGAGAGCTGTTCATTTAGCTCATTTAACCGAATATTTGAATTTTCTAGCTCCAATGTCCGTTGCTTCACCAACTTGGTCAATTCATATTCGCGACTTTGGTTGTTGCGGCGTAACAGCCAAACAATGCCATATAAAACAAACATTGCTAACAGCAGCCAGAGACCGCGATAAATAACGGTTTCATCGAAACGCCGCGGCACTACGATTTCTAAACTACTTTGCCCTGCAACTTCCCAGTTTTGGTTGTAGCTACGGCTTTGTAAAACGAACTGGAAGGTTCCTGGTGGTAAATTGGTATAAATGGCTTCGCGTCTTGAGCCTACTTGATGCCAGGTGGTATCAAAGCCTTGCAGTTGATAGCGAAACTCTAACGACAATGGTTTCAGAAAGTCGATCTCTGTGTAGTGAATGCTAAAGTTTCGCTCGCCGGTTTCTAACACCAGTCGTGTTTGCTCTGGCAACACAGCATAAACTTGATTCGTCACAACCTGTTGGATCAATGGAATATTATGTTCATCCCGATTTACTTTAAGCGAGACGGGAACCGACACCAAGCCTTTTAATGTCGGGTACCACAACTGATTTTGCCAGAATGCAACTTTGCTATGACCTGAGCCATTACAGCAACGACCTGGCGCAGTACCGAGCTGGCGATCGTAAGGCGTTAGCACTTGCTCAAACACCGACTGATTGTTTTCACCATGGCGAATATCTGCAGGATGAAAACGAAAGATGCCTTTTAAGGTACTGGCCCAGACATAACCGCTTTGCTCGTGATGATAAAGAGTAACTATAGGTTCAAATGGCAAGCCGTTGGCGGTATCGATATCCGTCCATTGCCCACTAAAATGTCTGACAAATAAACCATCATCAACGGTCGCCACCAATAAAGTGCCATCTTTTAATTCCAACATGGCGCTGATAAAACCATTGGAAAGCGGTGTGCCAAGTCCTAATCTCGTTAAACGTCCTTGAGCAAATTGGTAAGCACCTCTAGTGGTGCCGATTAGCAATTTATCTTCTTTTTCATCAACATATGTGACAACTGTCGATTCAAATTCGCTATTAAGTGCAAAAGGTTTTAGCACTGAATTCGCGTACTCGTATAAACCTAGATTGGTTGCTATCCAATAACCGCCCTGACGTTTAGGTTTAATGACTTTGGTTTTTACACCAATTAATTCTTCCACTAACGGCAGCAAAGTACCCGTGGTGGCGTTATAGCGATATGGCCCGCTATCACTGGCTAAGAGCCATTCATCACCGACTTGTTGTAAGTCCTGAATAGTGCCAAGCGCCAAGGTTTTATCCAGCGGCAACTCGCGGTATTGAAATTGTTTATCGAGTAAGCCAATTCGTCCGGTGGTGGTCAAAATCAAATCGCCACCAGAGCTCGCAGCTAGACTTCGCACCATCATTTCTTGATTTTGTTGCCCCAACACCCGTTTGATTTTCCCGCGCGATGCACGGTAAAGACCATCGCTAAAGCTGCCTAACCAGACGTTTTGACGGTTGTCTTCGAAAATGTCACTAAATCGAGTCGAGCTTCCCAATTCATCGCGTGAAATGATTTGCCAATCTTGGCCTTGATGACGGTGATACAACTTGTCGTAACCTGAAGCCCAGTCGCCACCTTGTTTATCGTGATGTAATTGATAAATGGCATGGCCTGGTTCTGATGGTAAATCACAACGTTTGACTTCACCTTTGGCATTTACATGAAAATAGCCTTGTTCACTGGCTAAATGAATGCTGCCATCTTCCCACTGCAAATCATAAATCGGGTGCTGCGCAATATCCGAAGCCAACGGCAGCTTTTCTAAATGGCCGTTATGATCAAGTTTGTATAAAAATTTGTTGCTAGTAACCCAAATATGTTCCGGGGTAACCAGAATTTGACTGACCGGCTCTTTGATTTCTTCAACACGGCTTACGATGTTGTCTTTGACGCGGAATAGGTTATCTGCGGCGACCCAAATCTCATGTTCACTCACTTGAGCAATATCAGTGACTTCACCGAGGATTGGAAAACGGTCAAACTTCAGGGTTGCCGGATTGAGACCAGACAAACCCGACATAGTGCCGACCCATATGTAGTCGTGGCGGTCGGTAAACAAATGGGTGATTGCATTACCAATCAACTGCTTATTTTGTTTGGTCGAGAAATTTTCAAAGCGTTGACCATCAAACCGGTTGAGGCCTTCCAAAGTACCGACCCACAAATAGCCTAAACGATCTTGGGTGATAGCTCGGACCGAGTTATTGGACAAACCATCGACGGCTGTCCATTGCTTGATATCGTAATCGTAGATTGATTGGGGACTTTGCGAGTATGCGCTGCCAGCGAACAGCATGAAGGATGTGATGAATAACAGGACCTTGCGCATAAAAACCTGCTGAGAAGAAATTGATCAGTGAATAAAAGGTAACCATACACTATGCAAGACAGCACAAGCCAGTATACCAGCGACAATGTCATCTAACATGATGCCAAGACCGCCATGAATATTGCGATCGAACCAGCGAATTGGCCAAGGTTTTACAATATCAAACAAGCGAAAAAGCGCAAAACCAACACAAAGATCGATAAAATCTAATGGAACTGCCCACATCGTTATCGCAAAGCCGACCACTTCGTCGATGACGATAGAGCCATGATCCTCGACACCAATGTCGTTGGTCACGACCTGACACACGTACACCGAAAGTACCGAAAGCGCCAATAAAAAGCCAATCACTACCCAAGATGAAAAGAAGCTCAGGATAACCACTAAAGGCACTGCGGCTAAAGTACCGAAAGTGCCCGGCGCTTTTGGCGCAAGACCAGAGCCAAGACCTAAAGCCAACCAATGTTGCCACTTTGCGAGGTTAAACGGATGTGTAGCCATTAGAAATGTTCATAACCTTGATGTTGGTAGACAAACGGCTGGTCAAGATGGCGAAGTTCAAGTTTACCTGCTGCGCCTGTGATCCGACCGATACAAGTGACCGGCACACCATAAGGCGATAATAGCACCTCAAGCGAGCCGCGCTTGTTTTCAGGAACAGTGAACAATAACTCGTAGTCTTCACCGCCCGACAGTGCACATTGCAACGCAGCCTGCCAATCACAGCTATCTTTGAGCGCCTGCGACATCGGGATTTTTGCCACATCCACGATAGCACCCACTTTAGAGCGCGCCAGAATATGCGGTAAATCGCCACATAAGCCATCAGAAATATCCATGGCACTGCTCGCAATATTGCGAAGCGCCTGACCAATTGCGACTCGCGCAGTTGGATAATGGAATCTTTGTAAAATATGGGCACGATGCTTTTTGCTGACATCGACTTGCTCTTGCACCAGTTTTAAACCTAGTGCCGCATCGCCTAAAGTCCCGGTCACGTATATATAGTCACCGACTTTGGCATTACTGCGGGTCAGTGCTTTGCCCCGCGGCACAATCCCTTTGGCACTCAGTGTCAAAGTTAACGGACCGCGCGTGGTATCGCCACCGACTAATTGGCAGTTGTAGTAATCAGCGGTTTCACTAAGGCCTTCAGCAAATGCTTGTAACCAAGGAGTATCCACCTTTGGCAAGGTCAAGGCTAACGATAGCCAACAAGGCTCAGCACCCATCGCCGCTAGATCACTGACATTGACCGCAACTAATTTGTGGCCTAGAGCTCGTGGATCGACATCTGGGAAAAAATGAACGCCTTCCACCATGGTATCGGTGGTCACGACAAGATCAAAACCATCGCGGACTTGGATCACAGCGCCATCATCGCCAACACCAATAGGCACGTCCGTGCGAGCACGGCCGGATTGGCTGAAACATTGAGCAATCAGTTCAAATTCGTGCATAAAAAAGCCGACTTTCGCCGGCTCTCCATCAATTTGGCCGCAGTAGTTTGACTGCTTTATCGAGGATGCCGTTGACAAATTTGTGACTGTCATCGGCGGCAAAGGCTTTTGCCAATTCGATGGCTTCGTTGATCACCACCTTGTACGGCACGTCCAAACGGAATTTCAGCTCGTAAGCAGAAACGCGCAGGATAGCCTTTTCAACTAAATCGATTTCTTCAAATGGACGGTCGATAAATGGTTTTACCGCTTCATCAAGCACTGCATAATTTACAGCGACACCACGCAAAATATCTTGGAAATAACCAACATCTAAGTGCTTAGTGTTTTGCTCAAGCAATAACTGTTGTTCGATATCGCCAATAGGGTTTTTGCTGACTTGCCAGCTATAAACCCCTTGTACTGCCAGTGAGCGTGACTGGCGACGTGCGTTTGGTTTCATGCAAAAATCCTAAAGTTGTGCCAGAACATTAACCATTTCAAGGGTAGACATAGCAGCTTCGCCGCCTTTGTTGCCCATTTTCGTGCCAGCACGTTCAATCGCTTGTTCGATACTTTCTACAGTTAAAACGCCAAATGCGACTGGCAGACCATACTGCATCATCACTTGCGCTATACCTTTAGTGCATTCACCAGCAACATATTCAAAATGCGGAGTACCGCCGCGGATCACCGCGCCAAGCGCAATAATGCCGTCGTATTTGTTACTTGCAGCTACTTTTTGTACTGCCAGTGGCAGTTCAAATGCGCCAGGGATCCGGATAACCGTGATGTCAGCATCGTCAACATTGCCGATGCGCTTTAACGTATCAACGGCGCCTTCAAGCAGACTTTCCACGATAAAACTGTTAAAACGAGCCACTACAATGGCAAACTTTTTACCTTTGGCGGATAAGCCAGCTTCAATCACTTGCATGTGACATCCTCGTTTATTTGAACTGTAAAGAAAAAGGCCGCATATAATAGCACAAAAGCGGCCTTGTCTGACTATTTTTGTTATTCCGAAACGTAATCAACCACTTCTAAGCCAAAACCTGACAACGCATGGTAGCGTTTTGGTTGGCTCAGTAGTCGCATTTTCTTCACGCCAAGACTCGCTAAAATTTGTGAGCCTACACCGACGTTGCGTGAAGTGCCTTTCCACGGCGCGGTGACTGGTTTTTCGCCAATATCTTCGGCCGCAAAGCCCTGCACTGTTCGTACGATATCTTCGGTACTTTCGTGTTTACCGAGCAACACTAACACGCCGCCCTCTTGCTGGATCCGTTCCATTGCCGATTGCAATGAAAAACTGCGGTGTGCACCACGAGTCGACATCAACAAATCGCTGAAAGTATCGTGTAAATGCACACGAACTAAAGTCGGCTGTTCTGCAGCAATATCACCCTTAACTAACGCAAAATGCAATTGATTGTCGATAGTGTCACGGAAGGTATGAAGGGTGAAATCACCAACTGAAGTTGGCAATTGGCAAGTCGCAACTTTCTCAATGGTCGTTTCGTGTAAATTGCGGTACTCAATTAAATCAGCGATTGTGCCGATCTTAATACCATGTTTTTGCGAGAATTTTTCAAGATCAGGGCGTCTGGCCATAGTGCCATCGTCATTCAGGATTTCGACAATCACTGAAGCTGGTTCTAAACCGGCTAAACGGGCTAAGTCACAGCCAGCTTCGGTATGACCTGCACGCACTAAAACACCGCCATCTTGGGCCATCAGCGGGAAGATATGGCCAGGTTGCACAATGTCGCTTGCTTTAGCATCACGCGCGACGGCAGCTTTCACTGTTCTTGCACGGTCAGCCGCTGAAATACCTGTGGTTACCCCTTCGGCAGCTTCAATCGAGACAGTAAAAGCGGTTGAGAACTGTGATTTGTTTTTGTCGACCATCAGCGTCAAATCAAGTTGCTTACAACGCTGGCGAGTGAGGGTTAAGCAAATTAAGCCGCGACCCCAAGTTGCCATAAAGTTGATAGCATCCGGCGTCACATAGTCGGCAGCCATGACCAAATCGCCTTCGTTTTCGCGATCTTCGTCATCCATCAGAATAACCATTTTGCCATTGCGGATGTCTTCGATAATTTCAGCTGGCGTATTTAATTGCATAACTCACCTTTTCGGGTTACAGAATTCAGAGAAAACCACTTTGTTGTAATAATGACAGGCTAATACCCGCCTTGTTTGTATCGTCTGTGGGTCGTAATAAACGTTCTAAATATCGGGCGATCAAATCAACTTCAATATGAACCACACTGCCAA
The DNA here is from genome assembly GCA_017302255.1 of Gammaproteobacteria bacterium. Classification (GTDB taxonomy): domain Bacteria; phylum Pseudomonadota; class Gammaproteobacteria; order Enterobacterales; family Alteromonadaceae; genus Pararheinheimera. Next base: position 65,742 of record JAFLDV010000016.1, read on the forward strand.
CGCGCCAATGGGACATTGTGGTCTCCATTGCTGTGTGCGGAACTATAGTTAAACGAAACTCTTGGCCGATTAGCTCATTAACAGTCAGCGAAATGCCATCAATTGTGACAGAACCTTTTTCTGCGATATAACGTCCTAGTTCCGCAGGGGCGTTAACGAAGACTTGCCAAGCGCGGCCTTCGGCCTGAATTTTGCTAATGGTGGCGACACCATCAACATGACCGCTGACTAAGTGCCCACCAAGCCTTGTGGTTGGCAACAGTGCTTTTTCCAAATTAATGCGTTGCCCTTGTTTGTATTGACCAAACAAAGTGCGTTTCAGAGTTTCGGCGGACAAATCGGCGCAAAACCAGTCAGTACCTTTTGCGGTCACTGTCAAACAAACACCGTTACTAGCGATACTGTCGCCAAGTTTGACATCAGCAAAGTCTAAGCTGCTGCTCACGATAGTGACGCGTAAGTCGCCACCTTTTGCCTCTAGCTTTTTCAGTTCGCCAGTCGCTTCAATAATGCCGGTAAACATAGTTAGTATCCTGATAAATTGGCAACAAGCCGAAGATCATCACCAATTTGGGTGAACTCACGCCAACGAAAACGTTTGGCATCGGCCAACTTTTCTAAAGCCGGCATGCTCAGCATTGCCTTGGCATCTTGGCCTAATAAAATTGGTGCTTGGTAAACCATTAATTCATCAACAAAACCACTGGCAAGCCACGCACTACTGAGTTTAGCGCCAGCTTCCAGCCAAATCACGTTGATTGGCAACATCGACAATCGCTGCATTATTGAGTCGATGGCTAAAAAACCGGAGTTATCCTCGTCAACCTGCCACTGCTCCACTTCAACCTTAGCGCCATCAAGCGAGGGTAAACTCGCTAAGTTGGTTGCGTAAATTACCACAATGCGACCACCAGTTTGAAACATTGGCTCGGCACCGGTTAAGCGCGCGCGTCTGTCTAAAATGACTCGAAGTGGCTGCCGAAGCTGTCCATCAGCCATTGGCGTGATGGCTGCAGAGCGCAAATCCAAACGCGCATTATCAGCAAGCACTGTTTCAGCGCTAGAGATAATGGCACAAGCTTTTGCGCGTTGCAGTTGCACGTCTTCGCGCGCCAAAGGCCCGGTGAGCCATTTGCTTTCGCCATTAGCAAGCGCAATTCGACCATCCAAACTTATCGCAATCTTTAATCGGAAAAATGGACGCTTGCGCTCCATTTTACTTAGAAATCCTGGGTTTAGCTCCCGTGCTTGCATCTCGAATAAACCGACATCAACGCTGATACCAGCATCTCGCAACATCGCAACACCGCGCCCAGCAACCAACGGATTTGGATCAAGCATCGCAACTACCACCCGGCTGACGCCTGCAGCTATAAGCGCGTTTGCACAAGGTGGGGTTCGACCAAAATGACTACAAGGCTCCAAGGTGACATATGCAGTAGCACCTTTTGCAGAGTCGCCAGCTTGGCGCAAGGCAAACACTTCAGCATGCGGACCGCCGGCTTGTTGATGATAGCCTTCACCGATGATTTCACCGCCTTTGACGAGCACGGCGCCAACGTTAGGATTGGGTGCTGTGGTGTAACAGCCTAACCCCGCCAGCGCAATAGCGCGGCGCATTGCCTGCTCATCGGCCGCATTGAAATGATTGGTTGAATGGATCATTGCTTAGGCTCATCATCGCCCAACCGGGCTATCTCTTCGCCAAACTCGCGGATGTCTTTAAAGGAACGATAAACCGAGGCAAAACGCACGTAGGCAACTTTATCAAGCAACAACAACTGAGACATAATTAACTGCCCCATCAGCTCGGTTTGGACTTCCCGTTCACCGGTGGCGCGAAGTTGCGATTCAACTTTGCTGATCAAAGATTCAATATCTTCAATCGGCACCGGCCGTTTTTCCAGCGAGCGCATAATGCCGCTGCGCAATTTATCTTGGTTATATGGTTCGCGGGAACCATCGCGTTTGATGATCCGCGGCATCACTAATTCGGCAGCTTCGAAAGTGGTGAAACGCTCATGACAAGCCGTGCATTCGCGCCGACGCCGCACTTGGTAGCCTTCGGCCACTAATCGAGAGTCGATAACTTTGGTGTCTTCCGCTTTGCAAAATGGACAAAACAAAGAGAATTCCTTTTTAAACTGGCTATTGGCTAAAAAAATGGCCGCTTTAGGCGGCCATCTTAGCATTTAACCGAAGTTTAGGCATAGACTGGGAAACGTGCGCAAAGTGAAGAAACTTGTCCTTTCACTTTTTCAACAACACCTTCATCACCCATATTGTCTAAAACGTCACAGATGTAGTTCGCAACCAAACGAGATTCAATCTCACCAAAACCACGGCGAGTAATGGCTGGAGTACCAATCCGTAAACCTGAGGTCACGAATGGAGAACGTGGATCGTTTGGCACTGAGTTTTTGTTTACAGTGATATGAGCACGGCCTAATGCAGCATCAGCGTCTTTACCAGTGATATTTTTGTCGATTAAATCTAACAAAAACAGATGGTTTTGCGTGCCACCAGAAACGATTTTATAGCCACGAGCTTTAAACTCATCACACATAGCTACAGCATTTTTCAATACTTGCGCTTGGTATGTTTTGAATTCAGGTTGTAATGCTTCTTTGAACGCTACTGCTTTTGCGGCAATAACATGCATCAAAGGACCACCTTGACCGCCTGGGAAAACTGCTGAATTGAGTTTTTTCTCAATCTCTTCGTTTTTACGCGCGAGGATCAAGCCACCACGAGGACCAGCTAAAGTTTTATGTGTCGTTGTAGTAACAACATCAGCAATTGGCACTGGGTTTGGATATAAACCAGCTGCAACCAAACCTGCTACGTGGGCCATATCGACCATTAAATATGCACCAACTTGATCGGCGATGTCACGGAAACGCTGCCAATCAACAATACCTGAGTAAGCGGAAAAACCGGCAATAATCAGTTTTGGCTTGTGTTCAAGTGCTAAAGCTTCAACTTGCGCGTAATCAATCACGCCAGTTTCTGGGTGCAAACCATATTGCACAGCTTTGTAAATTTTGCCTGATGAACTCACAGAAGCACCATGCGTTAAATGACCGCCGTGCGCCAAGCTCATGCCTAAAATTGTATCGCCAGCGCTCAACAACGCGAGGAAAACTGCAGAGTTTGCTTGTGAACCAGAGTGAGGTTGCACGTTTGCATAGTCAGCACCAAACAGCTCTTTTGCGCGCGCGATTGCCAAATCTTCTGCAATATCAACGAACTCACAACCACCGTAATAACGCTTATGTGGATAACCTTCCGCATATTTGTTAGTCAGTTGCGAACCTTGTGCTTGTAACACACGCGGGCTGCAGTAGTTTTCAGAGGCGATAAGTTCAATGTGGTCTTCTTGACGCTGAGTTTCATCCTGGATGGCTTGCCATAACTCTGGATCAAAATCGGCAATAGACATATCACGCTTTAACATGTGTTCTCCTGTTGCGGCACAGTCGCTAATGGGCTTAAAAAAATTGCGCACATCATACATCGAATCGCCTCAAGTTGCACTTTAAAAGTAGACGTCTAAACCGCCAGCTTAACCCGTAGCCGCATTTAGCTAAGATGTTGGTCCTCGGTGATCCGTAAAGATTAATATCCAAATCATAGGTTTATCTAAAATGTCTTTACAGCGACTAAAATACGCCTACAATAACTGTATAACCATACAGTTAAGTTGCTCATGCAAAAAATTATTCATATCGACATGGATTGTTTTTTCGCCGCTGTGGAAATGCGAGATAACCCAGCTTGGCGCGATGTGCCATTGGCAATTGGTGGCAGTCGTGTTGAACGCGGAGTCATCAGTACCTGTAACTATCCTGCTCGAGCTTTTGGTGTGCGATCGGCAATGCCAACGGCGCAAGCTTATAAACTATGCCCGCATTTACTGCTAGTTGCAGGAAATATGGAGAAGTACCGAGCTGTAAGCACACAAATTCAAGCAATTTTTCATCGTTACACCGACAAGGTTGAGCCGTTAAGTCTTGATGAAGCCTACTTAGATGTCAGCGATAGCGAGATGTTTAGTGGTAGCGCCACTTTGATCGCTGAAGATATTCGCCGCGCTATTTTTGCTGAAACTGGTTTAACCGCATCAGCGGGCGTTGCGCCTAATAAGTTTTTGGCAAAAATAAGTAGCGATGAAAACAAGCCAAATGGCATTTTTGTGTTGCCGCCAGCCAAGATTGCAGATTTTGTTAGGGATCTCCCACTTCGTAAAATTCCAGGCGTTGGTCAAAAAACCGCGGAGCGGCTTGCTAAACTCGGCCTTCATCGCTGTGCAGATGTTCAGCAAGTAGATTTGCAGTTGTTAATTAAAGAGTTTGGCAGTTTTGCTGAAGTACTATTAGAGCGAAGTCGCGGTATCGACTTGCGCCAAGTGCAATCAGAGCGTGAGCGGAAATCAGTTGCTGTTGAACAGACGTTTAGTCGTGATCTCAACGACTTGTCCGAAGGTTTGGAGCCATTGGCTGATTTATATCAAAAACTCATCAGGCGTATTGAGCGTTGTGACGCCAAAGATCAAATCCAGAAAATTGGCATCAAATTAAAGTTTCAAGATTTTCGCCAAACCACCATAGAACGCCAACACCCGGAGCTTTGCTTTGACATCCTAAACCAATTACTGCAGCAAGCTTGGCAACGTGGAGAAGGCAAATCAGTGCGTCTTGTCGGTATCCACGTCGGACTTAAAAGCCAGCAGGCACAGGCGCAACTAGGCTTTGGATGGTAAAGGCCACTATTTTTTCATAAAGTCCAAGCACAAGAATATCTCCAGTACAGTCGTCTATTTGTCTGGTGCGTGAGTTCAAAATTTAGCTGTTGGTTTATGAGACCTTTGATTGTATTTGTCTGTACCTTAAAAGAACGCATTCCAAGAACGTATTACCAGAACGCATTAAACGCCAGTTGCAAAGCAATCGCCATTAAAATAACCGCAATCACCGCATCAAAGATCCGCCAGCGCAGCGGTGAGCTTAAAAAGACTTTTAATTTCGGAGCAAAAGCCGTTAAAGCGCTGAACCAAAACAGCGATGCCAAACAAGCGCCAATTGTGAAGGCTATCGGCGAAGGATCGGCATTGGCAAGACTGCCGATTAAAACCACTGTATCCAAATAAACATGTGGATTTAACAAGGTGATACCAAGCGCGGTCAAAGCCAACAATTTTGGCGATTGCCGCTGCACATTCTCGTTAGTTAACAACCCTGAACTGCCCTGTATCACTCTCTTCGCTGAACCATAGGCTAGATACAACAGCATCAATACGCCTGCGATAGTGAGAATAGGCACTAATGGTGGTAACCAAAGCTGTAACTGACTAATAAAACTGACACCAAGTAGGATCAGCAGTGCATCACAAAGGATGCAAACGCCTGCGATAACCAAACGATTCGCGCCAGCCATACTTTGGCTAAGTACCCAAATATTCTGACCGCCGATAGCCACAATTAAACTCAATCCCAAACTAAAACCACTTAACAATGACCACACAGCAATGCTCCCCAAAATTATTGCTAAAGCCTACCTTGGAAAAACTCATGAATCTAACGAATAATAATTGTGTATCATGACTAATAATCATAACTCACTTGAGATTGGCTCCGATGCTGGATTATCGACTGTTACAAGCGCTGGCGGCAGTAAGTGCGCAAGGCGGTTTTGAAAAGGCCGCAAATCATCTTCATCTTACGCAATCCGCGGTCAGTCGACGCATTAAGCAACTAGAATCCATACTCGGCCAGCCAGTACTTGAACGAACGGTACCACCTAGACCAACAACAGCAGGATTGTTGCTGCTGAATCATTTGCAACAAGTGCAACAGATGGAAGCTGCGCTAGGGCTTGCGGAACAGGAAGTGCAAGTGATTCGCCTTGCCACTAATGCCGATTCACTTGCCACTTGGCTACCAGAAGCATTGGTGCTACCAGACAAACCAAACATCCGGTTCGATTTAGTTGTAGAAGATCAATCCGTTAGCTTAAAGCGCATGAAACAAGGGGATGTGATGGCGTGTATTTGCGACAGTCCTGTTGCGATAAATGGCGGCAACGTCATGCCGTTGGGCGCGCTGCGTTATCGCGCTGTCGCTAGCCCGCAATTTATCGAAAGATATCACTTATCAGCGTCTGACCGCGCTCAGTTGGCCAACGCACCCTGCTTAATTTTCAGTAAAGATGATTTATTGCAGCATAAATTCTTATCAGAATTTGCCGGCATTACCCCAGAGCATGTGCATATTTGCCCGTCGTCAGAAGGATTTTTATAGGCGGTGTTGGCAGGACTTGGCTTTGGTCTACTACCAGATTTGCAAATGCAACCATACATCATGCGCGGCGAACTGCTGGATTTGGCACCGAGCTATTATCTAGATACGCCGCTGTATTGGCATCATTGGCAGTGCGAAAGCCCATTACTGCAACAACTGCGATTGCAAGTGAAAGCCCATGCCAATGCCAGTCTGCAACAGATCAACTGATGCTTGCCAAAACCTGCGTACTAATTCTTAAGCTATTGCGCTGACGAATTCAGAATTTCGCTGATGAGCATACTATGCGAGGGGAAACATGCACTTAAGGTTGCAAATGCAGCAAGAAACTCAGCAATAAACATTAGCGGTGGCTGGCAGTGTTTAGCTTTTTGCCAAGAACAAACCTGATAACACCCTATTGCTTTGCTAACAGCAAGCACAGCGAAAACCATTAATTGATGGTATCAGCGCTAGTAAAAGCCAATTCAAATCAAGATCTTAACGTCTTTTACTGATTTCCAGAAACAAAAAAGCCGGCTATGCCGGCTCTTTTACAGAAACTTTGACTATATTGCTAATTAAGCAACTACAGTTACGTTTTCAGCCTGAGGACCTTTTTGGCCTTCAGTTACTTCGAAAGTCACTTTCTGACCTTCAACAAGAGTACGACGACCAGTACCGTTGATAGCGCGGAAGTGAACGAAAACGTCTTTGCCGCCTTCACGCTCGATGAAACCAAAACCTTTATCTTCGTTGAACCACTTAACGGTACCGGAAATTAATTGTGACATAACATTCTCTTACTTTAACTATATTTGCCAAGAAACGGCGACTTAAATATTACCGGCCACGTTCGAGCTAGTACATATTACGACCCCATTATCAGTGAACCGAATAATTGGGTCAATAGGTAAAGCTGATTAACAGAAAATAAAATTAACTGTATTTGGACCGTTCCGATTGCTTGAAAAAGTTTCCTTTACAAACAATATGTTGCCAACAATCTCGTCTATTTTTCGAGCGGCTAGCAAATCGAGTGTAGCACCATTTTATGAATAAAAAACAAACAATTTAGATTATTTTTGCTTTTTTTTCATTGGTGCAGCACCGTCATCACCACCTTCAAAGAATTTTGGCGCTTTTTTCTTTAATACTGCGCTACCGTCGGTCACCGAATTTACTTTAGTTTCGCCCTTCGGTTTATTGGCTTTTTTCGGTTGGATCTTAGCTTTTGGTTTTGCTGCGACCTGTCCGTTAAATTTCGCAGGGAGTGTTTCAACTTTGCTAAATTCCAATGGACGACGCAAGAACTGCTCGATTGCCTGCAACGCTTGCCAATCTTTTGGCCCGACTAAGGAAATAGCAACGCCTTGCTGACCGGCGCGCCCTGTCCTGCCAATACGATGCACATATTCTTCAGGGTGCTTTGGTAAGTCGAAATTGATCACATGCGAGACTTGTAGCAAGTCAAGGCCGCGCGAAGCGACATCTGTGGTCACTAATACTTGGAATTTGTTGGTCGCAAACGCCTGCATCACCGCATTACGTTGTGCTTGGGTCAGTTTGCCGTTTAACCCAGTCGCTGCAAAACCTGCTGTTTGCACTAAGGTTGCTAATCGCTCTGTATCTTCACGTGTTGCCGTGAAAATAATTAACTGGCGTACAGTTTCATTGCGCAAAAAGTGCAATAACAATGCTTCTTTATGCGTTAAATGGTCTGCGTAATAGCAAGTTTGCGCGATATCTTTATGCGGATCGTAACCCGCACCTAACGCCACACGATGTGGGCTTTTCAGTAACGACAACGCAAGTTCGTTTACTTCAGCATGGTCTAAAGTCGCGGAAAACATCAAAGTCTGACGCAAACGATGTGAAGCTGCGGCATGAATCGCATGCAATTGCGGCATAAAGCCCAAATCGAGCATCCTATCTGCTTCATCGAGGATAAGCATTTCAAGGCCTTGCAGGAAAAAGGTTTTGTGCTCTAAATGGTCTGCCAGTCGGCCAGGCGTAGCCACGATAATCTGTGGTTGGCGTTTGAGCAGCTTTTCTTGGTCGTTGAAATTTTCACCACCAACAATAAAGGCGCAAGTTAGGCGAGTGTTTGCCACAAATAACCGCAACTGCGCATATATTTGTGAAGCTAACTCACGGGTCGGCGCTAAGATGACCGCTCTTGGGTCTTGTGCAGATAATGGGCGGCTTTTCAACAGTCGCTGCATCATCGGCAGCAAATAAGCCAATGTTTTGCCAGATCCAGTTTTGGACGACACAATTAAGTCTTTACCAACCATCACAGCTGGAATCGCTTCCGCTTGAATAGGGGTTGGCGCGGTAAAGCCCAAATGTTGAATGGACCGCAGCAAACGAGGATCTAAAGCAAGTTCTTGAAAAGGTAACATGGCAGCTCTTATACAGTGAATACAGGCATATCATAACCTAAAATGCCCTCTTCCGTCAGCTTTTGCGCTGGTGCGATGCTTGGCAAGGCGCAGGAGTTCGTGAAACAATAGTGGTTATATCGTATTTCTGGGGAAGCAACATGTCGAAATCACTTGCAGAGCAGCTGTTAAAAGCTGGGCTTGGCGATGCTAAAAAGCTCAAAAACATAAAAAAAGAACAACATAAAGAGCGCGTGCAAGCCGGTAAACAGGGCAAGGTGACCTTGGAGTCTACTGTTTTAGCTGAACAAACTCGGCAAGCGCAAATCGCTAGAGACCGCGAACTCAACTTGCAAAAGAAGCTAGAAGCAGAAAAGAAGGCGCTTGCGGCACAAGTGAAGCAAATCATTGAACTCAACAGCATCAGCTTTAAAGGTGAGCAGGCCTTCAACTTCACTGATGGCACTCTGGTTAAACGACTCTACGTAAACGCCACCATCCACCAACAATTAGTCAAAGGTCTGATTGCAATCGCAAAACTAGGCGAGCAATATCATTTAATTCCTATTCAAGTCGCGGATAAAGTTCTGCAACGTCTACCGGAAGCCATCATTTTGCAAAACAAACAAGATGAAGCGGCACCAGAAGACGATCCGTATGCAGACTTCAAGATCCCTGATGATCTAATGTGGTAAGTCAAAGGAGTTGTGATGGAAGCGAATCGCGGTAAAGGTATGGTGATGTCTTGGTTGCTGCTATCCCTTGTTGGCGTAGTGGCAACTTGGAGTGGTTTTTTAGCTGGCGAATTAAACACTATTTACGGGCTTCCAACTGCCATTGCAACTTATATGCTGTTCTGGATCCGTAGGGATAACAGCTACTACCAGCAACCCTACTATCGATTCAGTTGGCAGCTAAACGTCGCATTTTGCGTTTTGTTGCTATTTCCTGGTGTATATCAATTGGTTGGGCAATTGCTGAATGCCTGATCAAGTCTACCAGTTAAAATCAGCTTCAATAGATGACTGTTTAGCACTGCGTGCGCATTTCAGTAATCTGAATGAAGTAACGCGCTGGGGTGGTGAAGGTTTTCATTATCCTTTGCAAAAACATGCATTCTTGCAAAAGCTGTTGCTGCCGGACACTCAAAGTTTTGTGTTGTATCGCGGTAAGCAACAAGTCGGATTTGGCCAGCTTTGCGCTAGATTTGGTCGCCATCATTTGGCTCGCCTCCTAATTTTCCCGCGGTTTCGTGGCCAAGGGCTGTCGCAAGCGCTGTTGCAAGGCTTGCTGAGCTTAGCGCTTGGACAAAACAAACGCCTTGAGTTTTCCTTGTATGTGTTTTTGAGCAATGAAATTGCGATGAATAGTTATCTAAAAGTCGGATTTACGCCAGCAGAACAACCTGGAGCAGTCCGCGACGACTTAGCCTTCATGACCTTAAGTCCGGCACAGGCGCAAACTTACTTGCAACATCACACCACCGCCACTCTTCAACAACATAATGCAGTGACATTTTCGAAGTTAAGCTAATTTAGGAGTGCAATTTTGCTGATTTGGGTCGATGCGGATGCTTGTCCGAAGGTTTGTCGGGAAATGTTAATTCGCGCTAGTGCTCGCACTGGCATACAGCTCAACTTCGTGTCTAACCACGCAATTCCATTGCCAATGAACCCGAAAATTCGCAGCATTCGCGTGCAAGCAGGATTTGACCGTGCAGATCAACGTATTAGCGACGACATTCAAGTAGGCGAATTGTTAATCAGTCAGGATATTCCTTTGGCTGCGTTGGTTGTTGCTAAAGGCTGCCAAGTCATCACTCCTCGGGGTGATGTCCTTACAGCGGAGACCATTCAAGAGCGGCTTACCCTTAGAAATATGATGGAAGAGTTGCGCGGTGCCGGTGTGCAAATGGGCGGTCCAGCAACGCTCGACCAACGTGACCGGCAACGTTTTGGCAATGCTTTGGACCGCTGGCTTTCTCAAATTAAACTCAGCTAAACGACACAGCGTTTAGCGAGTTTCATCAATACTTTGCAATCAGCTTATGCTTGTGGATCTGGTTGCCGAGCACTAACCCCTTTAACCGCAGGGTTAAACTGACTAGTTAATTGCCACTTTGGTTTAATGGGCGTTAAGGGTAAAGTCCGTTTTCGTGCGACAAGCACATAGGCAGCCCCAAGCCAATTGAGATGTTGGTCAGCCCAATGCCGAAACGAGGATGCCCCTGCATGCTCACTGAGCATACTGGTACAGAACAATCGATGTTCATAAATAATTTCAAAACCAAGTAGATGCAACCAATCTTTCACTCGGGCAATGGTAAAAAATCGGCCACTCCAAGGCAGCTGGCGATGTAAACCCGGCCACAATGACGCAAGCCCCATCACACTGAGTGGATTAAAACCGCTTAGTAACAAGTAACCATCGGGCATTAGCACTCGATGTGCTTCACGAATAACATGATGCGGATCTTGGGCGAACTCTAAACAATGCGCTAACAGCACAGCATCAACCGCATGCTGCACGAAGGGTAAGTCGTCTGGATCGGCAATAACAGTAGCGAGCGGCGAGGTATCAGATAACCGGATCTGATGTTTGATACTGCAAGCGCCAGTTTCTAACTCACAACTCAAGCTACCCACTTTTAATAAGTGGTAGCCAAAGATGCGAGGCCACCACAAGTTGAATTGCGTTTCTAGTTGTCGCGCTAAAGCATCACCTTGCTTGAATTCTCGCCAACTCCGCGGTACTTGCGGTAATTGATGCCGACTCAAGGCTGGTTTCATAACAAGACTCCACGCTATACTCGAATTTTTAGTCAGTTAGAAGGCTTTTACATGTTACAAGCGATCGCCATCCCGATATTGCAGGATAACTACATTTGGCTCATTCGCCAAGCAGATAGCAACGCTGTGATTGCCGTCGATCCTGGTAGCAGTGCTGAACTTAGCCAATATTTGCACAAACACGAACTAGAACTGACAAAAATCCTTATTACTCACCAACATGCAGATCATATTGACGGCTTGTCTAATCTTAAACAGCAATGGCCTAGCGCTGAAATTCTAGTGCCTGCATTGCCGTTCCATGGCGAATTACTCAAAGGTACTGCATGTCGCGGCGGCGAGAGTTTTAACGTATTCGATGATTCGACTATAACGGTGCTTGCGGTGCCTGGACATACCCTCAACCACCTTGCATATCTGTTCACAACCAGCCAAGGACAACATATTTTATGCTGTGGAGATACCTTGTTTAGTGCCGGCTGTGGTCGAATTTTCGAAGGAACGGCGCAACAGATGTTTGGATCCTTGGCAAAAATAAACAGTCTGCCGGCAGACACCATGTTATGCCCGACCCATGAATACACCTTGAGCAATTTAAAATTTGCTCGGGTTGTTGAACCTGACAACTTAGATATCGTCAAACAAATTGCACTAGTAGAAGAACTTCGCGCACACAACAGACCAAGCTTACCGGTCACACTTAATGCGGAACGGAGCTATAACCCGTTTTTGCGCTGTGAGAACTTAGAGTTGCAGCAACGCTGGCAACAAAATAACGCGTTGGAATTGTTTAGTTTTTTACGTAATTGGAAGAATAACTTTTAAGCTGGACTTGCAATCAACACCAAGTCCTTTATGATTTGCCCCCCATCTGGTGCTGGGGTTGTTTCAACGCACCACCGAATAATTTGAAGGTGTTTGTTATTTTCGACAAGCTGCCGGATTTTTTACAATCCCGAACAAGGATCAAGACAAGCTAGGACTTTTGCATGCTTAACAAATATTTGCTGTTGGTTTTGTTGTTATTACTGACCAGCTGTACAGCAACAAATAATGACAAACCAGCACCTGCGCCTAGCACTTCTGAGAACTCGTCCAGTGATTTCCATCACCCTGTAACCACCAGTGAAGTGCCTAACTCGCCTATTGCCGAACCGAATGAACCGGCAAATTTGGCGGCATTAGATGATGTTTGGCTGCGTATTCGGCAACAAATGAGTGTCAATGTCGCTGATCGGCCAGAAATCGCCATGGAGCGTAAATTCTATTCACGCCAGCAAAAATTTTTAAATGATGTTGCTACACGCGCTGATCCATTTCTCTATTATATAGTCACACGCCTTGAACAACGCGGCATGCCAATCGAACTCGCGTTAATTCCTATCGTGGAAAGCGCGTTCAATCCACAAATCAAGGGCGCTGGCGTATCTGGGATGTGGCAAATGGCGCCGCAAACTGCAAAAAACTTCGGGCTTAAAATCAACTATTGGTATGACGGTCGCAACGATGCAATTGCATCAACTGAGGCAGTCTTAGATTTATTACAGTATCTGCACGACAACTTAGAAAACGACTGGATTAATGCGGTAGCGGCGTATAATTCAGGTGAGGCGCGAATTCAAAATGCGATTATCCGCAATAAAGCTAAAGGTAAGCCGACCGACTTCTATTCGTTAAACATTCCAGTTAAATACACGCGAACGGTGCCGAAATGGCTGGCATTAGTGGATATCGTGCGAAATCCAGAACGCCATCAAGTACAGCTAAAACCGATTGCCAATAAACCACAATTTGCTATTGCCAAAATAAAAGGCCCTGTCGATCTTGCACAAGCGGCACAGGCTAGCGGACTTAGCTTAGCGCAACTTAAACGCTTTAATACCGGCTTTAAACGCCATGCGACATCGCCGGATGGGCCGCATCAGCTGGCGATCCCTGTCGACAATTTCTCGAAATTTGACCCAAGTGGATTAAAAGTTCAAAAGTTAGTTGCCGGGCAAAGTTACAAAATCAAAAAAGGTGACACCCTTGGCTCTATCGCCGCAAAATTCGGTGTATCCATCAATCAATTGAAGAAACAAAATAACTTAAAATCCAATACCTTAACTGTCGGCAACAGTATCCAAATCCCACCGGAAGCGGAAACAGCTCGAGCAAAATCTGCCAGCACTTACAAGGTTCGTAAGGGCGACAACATTTGGACCATCAGCAAAAAGCTGAAAATTGATGCCGAACAGCTGCGTGTTGCCAACAAATTAGCATCAGGCGCAGAGCTCAAACCGGGTCAAATATTAAAGGTTCCATCGGCATCAGAACTTGCAAAAAAATCTTCAAAAAAATCAAAGGCCGCTAACACTTCTGGCCTTTATACCGTGCAAAGTGGCGATTCTCTGGATAAGATTGCACGTAAACACAAAGTTAAAATATCTGATCTCATCAAATGGAACGATTTGAAGAAATCTTATATGCTCAAACCGGGCATGAAGCTCAAAGTATCAGGGAGCGGAAGTAAATCCTGATCAACAGTAAATCGAGGTTGATATGAAACCGAAGAAAATTGCTATGTTCAGCGCTGCGCTGATGTTGTTTAGCACCACGGTATCGGCAGACTTTAACTTTACTGGCCAAGCAAAATTAGCACTGGCTGACGGTAGCGAGTCTACCGTACCTTTTGGTTTTTCGTTTTTAAAAGCTCAAGAAGGTTATTCGTTTAGCCTCGGGCAACATCAAATGGATGTGGAAGAGGTTCCGAAACGATTTACTTTGGCGATAGTACTGAACGATAAAAACCAAGTTTGGGTAACTGACTTCAGCGACAAACCACTGAACGGTTTTAACTGGTCGCTCCCGCCGCACAACATTCAATTAGTAAAACAACCTGATCTCGTGCCGAAACGGCCTGGTGACTTTAGTCTGCTAATTGACGGCGCTCGTTATCATTTTACCGAGAAAAAACGAGGGCTAATCCATTTTAACTTCACAGAAAAAGGCATCGACAGCATTAATGTTGAAGCGATGCTGATGCCAAAACGTTAACAATTCAAATGGGTTACCTTGGGCTCGGATTGCAATTGTAATCTGGGCACAAGCCCCCAGAGCAAACAGCAAATCGGTGCCAAAATTGTGAATGTCCAATGCACAGGATAGGCATAATCATACCAAGCCAAATAACTGCTGAGTGCCGCGTGGGCGAGTAAACCAAACATTCCAACGACAACAAGCAGCCGGTTAAACCAACGCTTCGGGAATACAAACTGCAGTTTCATTGTGCCACTTCTTTACCTGATAAAAATGCTTCCGTCAGATTAAACTTTTCTAGTGCCGCCCAGCAAGGGGGAGGCAATTCCTCATTTGGTTTCGCTTGTTGATAGATCAACACATAAGTTGCCAGATGTAATATGGTTTGCAGTAACGTTGGCGAGTTCACCTCCGCCAAATTTAAGCGATACAGCACCGCTTGGCAGACATCTTCATCAAAACCCCACAAAGTCATTAAATAGGCACTAATGAGACAGTGATCGGCAATACCGTCCTGAAACATATCTTCGTTTGTTAAGGCCTGCTCTTCCGGTGCCATTGTTGATAACAAGACTAGTGGCCCTAACACTTGCAGTAACCCTGCCATAAAGGCTTTTTCTGCCAATTGGGTATCAAGCTTAAACTGAGTTTTTGCCAGCTGATTTGCTAACATCGCCAATGAAAACGATTGGTTTAACAACTGTTGATGTAAGACAGGATTGATCCGGCCCTCGAACTGGCTATGCATTTGCACCGACATTAAAATCGCTTTAATCATTTCACGACCAAGACGAACAATGACATCATTTAAATCAAGAACTTGTCTGCTAAACCCCAGATAATCAGAATTCGCTATCTGCAACAGTTTTGCAGTAATAGTTGCATCTCGAGTTAGCGCTTGAGCTAACACTTTGGTTGGGGTTTCTGGATCATTTAGCATTGCCATAATTGACTGATAGTTATTTTTCGCAACCGGCAAATTCTGGATGAGGCCAATTTGATAGCGGCTGTGCGCAGTAAAAGGTCCAAATACCAACCGTTGAACCCGACCAAACACTGCTAATAATTGCGCATCGTTAAACGGCTTGCCAATCACCATATGTGCAACTTGCGTGGTTGCCAATAGCACATTCACCGAATTCTCAGCACTCATGAGTACTCGTACCGCTGCTGGTGCGATTTCCTGAGTGAAGTTTAATAAATCCTCGCCATTGGCGATATCACTGTCCAAGCAGTCAGACACAACCAAATGCGGGTTAAACCCTTTTTGCAGTAACTCTGTGGCTTCAGCAGCATCTTCGCAATAAACACAATGCCAATTAATTAGACTTCGGGTTAATAATCGACGGATCGCCGCCAGATATGCAGGATCAGGGTCGATGATCAGGGCACGTAAATCACTTTGACTTTCAAGCATCGGCAAATTGTTCCAGTTGGGCTACCGCCGGTTGTTGTTGTAAATATAGCGTAAAGCTAGCTAAATCTAGTGCGGTGCTAAAGACGAAACCTTGTACTAAATCACATGACATTTCGCGTAATAACCGCACTTGGCCTTCACTTTCAATTCCTTCAGCGACCACTTGTAAACCGAGTTCGTGCGCCATCCGAATCATATGACGAACCATGCTGGCGCATTGAGGAGAATCCTCCAAGTCTAACAATAGCGAACGGTCGAGTTTTAGCACATCCACGGGCAACTTCGCCAAGTAGGCCAATGACGAATAACCAGTGCCGAAATCGTCCATAGCCAAGTGGCAACCTTGCGCTTTTAAACTTGCTAATAACTCAGCACTGCTTTGGATATCGGCCATCAAAAAGGTTTCAGTAATTTCCAACTCGATAGTCGATGCTGCTAACTGATAGTGTGCAAGCAGCCCACTTAAAATCTGTGGTAACCGGGCATCCTGCAATTGTCGTCCGGATAAATTAATAGCAAGCCGTTTTAGTGCGACACCTTGTTGTCGCCAAGTCGCAAGCTGCTGAATACATTTCTCTAAAACCCACTGCCCTATCGCCATGATTTGGCCGTCACGCTCAGCGATAGGAATAAATAATGCAGGGGATACCCAGCCCATGGTTGGATGATGCCAGCGGATTAACGCTTCGGCTTCATCGCAACGACCTGTTTTTAAATCAATTTTCGGCTGGAAGTACAACTGAAATTGTTGCTCCTCCATGGCTGAAACTAATGAGTTACTTATTTCGAAATGCTGACGTTTCAGTTCAACCATTTCTCGATCGAATCTTAAATAGAAGGCTTTGGGGTTAGCTTCATTTTGCCGACAAGCAACGCCGGCATGATGCAGTAACTGCTTTGCCGTATCGCCATCGTCAGGCGACAAGGCGTAACCAACACAAAAGTTAATCTGCAACCTATCTACCCCAATTTGCATTTGGGTATTAAACGGTGACAGCAACTGGTTAATTTGTTGCTGCAGTTCGGTTTCCGATTTATGGTCAGGAAACACCACCGCAAAACGGTCAGCAGAGATGTAGGCCAATAACGCTTTAAAGGGCAAATTCTGCTGTAACATCTCGGCGCAGCGCACTAACAACTCATCTAGCAATGCTTCTAATAGCGTATCGCTAAAGCGCTGATAGTCCATTACCGAGAGTTCAACCACGGCAAATTGTGGTTGTTGGCTCAACAGCATATTTTCAATACGACTGCGCAAGGTCGGCAGGTCTAGTACACTCGCCAATCCATCGAACACTTGATTGCGCAACTCCTGCACAGGGGTTAAACGCAGCAAGTAATGGTAAAGATCGGAAATGCGGTGACTAATGCTCACGTAATTATCGCGATGACAATGCAGCACCATGTCGTGATCTTTTTTATGGAAAAAGGTCGCTAATTCAATAGGATTAATGTCGTCAAATAGATCCGCAAGCACCTTTCCGCGCAGTTCAGAAGGTTGTAATCCCAATACATGCGTCGCTGCACTATTAAATCGCAGTACTTGGCCGTTGGCACTAAGCTCAAGTAGCGCTTCATCAGAGGACATCAACAAGTTGGTCCGCTGAGATTCCGCATATCTACGGTCGCGCTCAGCTAAAGCAAGATCGATTTCTTGCAACAGTTGGTCGTCGTTCCACGGTTTTTCTAGGAAGCGCCATGCCGCCCCACTGTTCATGCACTCCAATAACGCGTCCCGATCGGCATAAGCACTTAGGATCATGCCAATGGTATTTGGATAAATTGCTTTTACCTGCTGTAAAAACTCCGAGCCTTTCATGCCAGGCATACGGAAATCAGAAATAACCAATGCAACTTGCTGGCCGACTAACGCTTGGAGCCCTTGCGCACCGTTTTCCGCAGTTAATACGCGATAGCCCGCCCTTTGCAAAACACGCGTCAATGCGCGCAAAATGCCGACTTCATCATCAACAAGTAAAATGGTCTTTGACATTGCAGCTCCCTATGTACAAGCTAACCATAGGCGGCAATCTAATACGCATGCAAGTCATTTTTTCAGAAATATATGATCTGCCTTAAGTAACGAAGCGCCAAGATAAAAAATGCAACAAATCATTGAAATCTAATGGATATCAGTAACATGAATAATGCCAAAGACCCTCAACAACTCC
Organism: Gammaproteobacteria bacterium; assembly: GCA_017302255.1. GTDB lineage: Bacteria > Pseudomonadota > Gammaproteobacteria > Enterobacterales > Alteromonadaceae > Pararheinheimera. Next base: position 83,799 of record JAFLDV010000016.1, read on the forward strand.
AACAGGCACTGCTGCAGTCGGAACGCATGGCTTCGCTTGGCCAATTAGTCGCTGGCATCGCACACGAACTGAATAATCCCATTGGCTTTATCTTAAGTAACCTAAATAGCTTTCAGGTTTACTTGGCAATTTTCACCAAATACATTGGCTTATTAGAGCAGCTGCAACAGACCACTGACGAAAAACAACGAGTGGAAGTTCAGCAACAAATAGCGCAGTTGCAAGCCAAAGAAGACATCCAATTTCTGTTGCAAGACAGTGCGGAATTGCTTAGTGATTCGATTATCGGTGCTGGCCGCGTCAGAGATCTGGTCTTGGATTTGCGACGATTTTCGCATCCGGATCAAACAAATTGGCAGGCCACTGAATTACATGCGCTTATCCATGCGACACTGCGACTAGCGCGTAATGAGCTAAAACATCATGTAAAAGTCGAATTGGATTTCGCTGAACCAGAATTATGGCTAAACGCTCAGCCATCAGGTATTTCACAAGTTCTGATGAACATGCTAATTAATGCCAGCCAAGCCATTGGCGATCACGATGGCACTTTGTGTATTCGCACTTTAGTGCAAAATGGTGAAATCCTGTTATCGATTATTGATTCTGGATGCGGGATCTCAGCCGATGCCCTGCCCTATATTTTCGACCCATTTTTCACCACAAAAGAAGTCGGCGCAGGGACTGGATTAGGTCTATCAATTTGCCACAGCATAGTGCAACAACATGGCGGCACTATCAGCGTCCAATCAACACCCGGGCATACCGAATTTAGCATTCGGTTGCCACGGATTGTCGGGCCGGTGAAGCCTAGTTAATTGGCTTGGCACTAAAGCCTAGCCTTGCGCTTAGCTTTGCGCATCGGCTTGTTGTTCAGGCGCGGCTTGAACAAATGCCGGAACCTGCATTAATTGCTCATAAACTCGCAGAATCGTCGGATATGGCGTCATATCCAATTGAAAACGTAGCGCATTGTATACTTGTGGCGCAAGACAAACATCCGCAAGCGTAATGTCATCGCCAAAACAATAGACACCTGCATAACTCGCTAACCTTTGCTCTAATGCAGCAAAACCTGTGGCCAGCCAATGATGGATCCAAGCTACCTTTTGCGTTTCGTTCACGCCAAGAGTACCGGTCAAATACTGCAATACCCGCAGATTATTCAGCGGATGAATATCACATGCGATATCCAGAGCAAAAGCCCGCACTTGCATCGCCAATGCTAAATCATCTGGCAACAATGCCGGAATTGGCTGCTTCGCTTCCAAATAATCGATAATTGCCAGCGATTGATTCAGTGTCAGCTCGTCGTCTTGCAGGCTTGGCACTAACTGCGCCGGGTTTAGTTGTCGATATTCAGCTTGCCGTTGTTGACCGCCGTCTTTAATCAAATGCACAAACGTCATGTCTACTGGAATCTGTTTTAAATTCAGCGCGATACGCACACGATATGCTGCAGATGATCGCCAATAACTAAATAATTTCATAGAAACTCCAAATGAAAAAAGCCAGCAACCGCTGGCTTTTAGCAACTGACTCGATTAGCGCGCAGTATATTGCACCACTTGTTGGTCGATAGCTCCAAAGACTGAATGACCTTGGGCATCCAACACTTCCAAGCGAATAGTGTCGCCGAACTTCATAAATGAAGTGCTAGGTTTACCATCACGAATGGTTTCAATCATGCGAACTTCAGCGATACAGGAATAACCAACGCCACCTTCACTGATCGAGGTTCCAAAGTCAGTACCTTGTTTATTGGACACTGTACCAGAGCCAATGATTGCACCCGCACCTAAATTTCGAGTTTTCGCGGCGTGAGCCACTAACTGACCGAAATCAAAGGTCATATCCACACCAGCATTTGGTTTGCCAAATAACTCGCCATTGAGATGTGATAACAATGGCAGATGTAATTTGGCGTCTTGCCAATCAGCTGCCAACTCATCTGGAGTTACTGCTACAGGGCTAAATGCTGACGCCGGTTTGCTTTGGAAAAAGCCAAAACCTTTCGCCAGTTCATTGGGGATCAAGCCGCGTAACGACACGTCATTCACCAACATTACCAAGCGAATTTGCTGGCGTGCTTGTTCCGGAGTTGATGCCATTGCAACATCACCGGTAATGACCGCAACTTCACCTTCAAAATCAATACCGTAATCTTCGCTGACTACTTCGATGGCATCACGTGGACCGATGAAATCATCTGAACCGCCTTGGTACATCAATGGATCAGTCCAAAAACTTGGTGGCATTTCTGAGTTACGAGCGCGGCGAACCAACTCAACATGGTTCACATAAGCACTGCCGTCGGCCCATTGATAAGCACGCGGTAGTGGCGACTCACAAGCGCTTTGCTCAAAACTAAACTCGCCTTGCACAGTGCCATGATTTAAACCGTTATATACTTCTGCAAGTTGTGGTGCGACTACTGACCAATGATCAAGGGCATGTTGCATGGTGCCAGCGATGTGCGCCACAGCAACGGCTTTGGTTAAGTCGCGACTGACGACCACTAACTGACCATCACGGCTATTATTTTTCAGACTAGCTAATTTCATTTTCTGTTTCCTGTCAAACTCTTACTTCTGTTCAGCCGGTTTGGTTTTCCAGCTGTTCACGTAGTCTGGATTTTCCGTCGCAATTGCAGCTTCGCCCATTTCCAGCGGATCCCGAGTGTCTAACATCACTGCCACTTCATCGGTAAATTTCTTCCGATATTCGCGACCTGCTTGGAAGGCTTTTGGATGAGGACCATGGGTAAAACCCGCCGGATGGAAAGTAACCATGCCGCGTTCAATATTGTCGCGACTGAAGAAATCACCAGCATGATAAAACAGCACTTCATCATAGTCGTCATTGTTGTGATAAAACGGCACTTTTAACGCACCAGGATCACTCTCAATCGGTCTTGGGACAAAAGTACAAACCACAAAACGGCTTGCTACAAAAGTGGTGTGCGCTGATGGCGGTAGATGATAACGATGGCTCATTAACGGCCGGATATCACGCCAGTTAATGCGCATCACTGCTAAATCACCATGCCAACCCACTGCATCCAAAGGGTTAAATGGATAAGTGATCACCGATACTTGCCCATGGCGTTTCACATGAACTTGCGTGGTATTTTCACTGTACTGCGCTTTAAACGCCTCGTCGATTTTTGGCGTATCCAGCATTGCTGGGTCAAAAATCGCGTGATTACCGACCAAGCCTTTTTCCGGCAATTGGTATGAATCATTGGTCGCTTCAATCATCAACACGAAGATTGGCGCACTAATATCTAAACGCCAGCTGGTCGAACGCGGGATCACCACGTAATCACCATCACGTAAGCTTAAATGCCCATAATCACAAAACAGTTCGGCTTCGCCTTCGTGAATGAACAATAAATCATCGCCATCCGCGTTCCGAACTAAATGAGTCATCGACTCAGTCAAGCGCCAGGTGCGCATTTTGCAGTTTGCATTATGCAGTAGCAACGGAACCTGCCATGGCGATGGGGTTTGGTCGCTATTAATTTCGTTAAAGTTAAATAGCCGTGGTTTTAACGGTCCCTGCCAATCACTCCAGCCGGTTGGTGCATGGGTATGATGGAAATGGCTCGCTGGCCCGAAGAAACCACTACGACCAGTTTCTCGCTCGTAGATTGCCTGCTCAGGAAAATCCGCATGTGCTTGGCGAGAAATATCGCCTTCTTTTAACGGAAACGAAGCCCACTTACGCATCGGCTAACACCCCACGACGGATTTGATCTTCTTCGATAGATTCGAATAATGCTTTAAAGTTGCCTTCGCCAAACCCTTGGTTGCCTTTACGTTGAATAATTTCAAAGAAGACTGGGCCAATTACAGTTTTAGTGAAGATCTGCAACAAGATGCCATCTTTTTCTGGCGCGCCATCAATCAAAATACGCAGCTCACGCAGTTGATCTAAGTCCTCGCCATGACCTTGTACCCGAGCATCGACTTTATTGTAGTAGGTCTCTGGCGTCGGCATGAAATCCATACCGCGAGAGCGTAAGGTACGTACAGTTTCATAGATATTTTCGGTAGTCAGGGCAATATGTTGGATCCCCTCACCTTTGTATTCCCGAATAAATTCTTCGATTTGTGATTTATCATCTGAAGATTCATTGATTGGAATACGAATTTTGCCGCACGGCGCTGTCATAGCGCGAGAGACTAAACCAGTCAACTTCCCTTCGATATCGAAATAACGAATTTCGCGGAAGTTACCAATACGTTCGTAAAAACCTGACCATACATTCATGTTGCCGCGGCGAACATTGTGCGTTAAATGGTCGAGAACATCTAAACCAACACTATGCTCTGCAACTGAGGCTTGCCAATTGTCATAGAATTTGAAATCGATGTCATACACTGAGCTGGCACCGTAGCGGTCAACAAAATACAGCAAGCTACTACCAATACCGTAAACCACTGGAATATTTAATTCCATTGGACCAATTTGGTTTTTATATTCAGTAGCGCCGTTTGCTAATGCATGTTGCAACGCAACAGCCGCATCCTTCACTCGAAATGCCATGGCACAAACACTTGGTCCATGCTCACGAGCAAATTGCTCTGCTTGTGAATTCGGTTCGGCGTTAATGATGAAGTTGATATCCCCTTGCTTGTACAACCAAGCTTCCTTTGAACGGTGTTTAGCGACTTCGGTAAAACCAAGAGATGCAAACAGCTGTTTTAACTTAGCAATACCGTCGGCATCAGCTGCTGTGTACTCAACAAACTCGAAACCATCGGTGCCTAAAGGATTAATTGGGTCAAACATTGGGTAACTCCAAAATATAACATGTTGTTTTCAGCCTGATATCTTGGTGCAGATACAAGAAATACTAAAGCCCTTGGCGTAACAGGGTTCGCTTGGCCAAAACTAGCTATTTTGTACAGTAAAAGTTACAAATTGCCGAAAATGAATAAATGGCGGAAAATTTGGCCGCTTTTAAGCAAAAGCGGCCGAAATGAAGTAAAGCGCGGGAAACAATGCGTAATTAAATTTTTACGCTCTTACGATTGATACCGTATTCGCGCAATTTATTGGCGACTGCGGTGTGACTCAAGCCAAGTTTTTTCGCTAATTGCCGAGAACTTGGGTAAGCCGGAAACAATTTCCGCAGTAAATTTGCTTCAAAACATTTAACGGCCTCGTCTAAGGTACCGTCAAAGTCTTTCTCTAAATAACCAAAGTCATTGGTGTAACTTGGTAGCTGCAATTGGTCGGTATCAAGTTCCGGCCCTTCCAACAAAGTGACAGCCCGATATAACGCGTTCTCTAATTGTCTAACATTGCCAGGCCAAGGATACTGCTGAATAAACTGAGCACAGGCATCGGTAATTTTTGGTGGTTTGCGACCAAGCCGTGCCGACAGTCTTGTGATAAACAACTCAGCCAATGGCAAAATATCTTGTTTGCGATCGCGAAGTGGCGGCAATGCCAAGGTCAACACGTTCAAACGATAGTATAAATCCTCTCGGAAGCGGCCATCTTGCACCATTCCCGGCAAATCTTTTTGCGTAGTACAAATAACTCTGACATCCACGCGCACCTCGTTTTCATCAGCAACACGGCGGAAACTGCCATCTTGTAAAAAACGCAGCAACTTGGTTTGGATTTCGCGAGACATCTCGCCAATTTCGTCCAAAAACACTGTGCCTTTGTTGGCTTGTTCGAAAATGCCTTTTTTACCTTCAGTACTGCCCGCAAAAGCATTTGGGCCAATTCCAAACAATTCAGATTCAGCCACATTATCTGGCAATGCCGCGCAGTTGACTGCTAGGAATGGTTTGCCTGTACGACTACTCGCCATGTGGCAGGCTCGCGCTAGTAACTCTTTGCCGGTACCAGTTTCCCCAACGATGAGGATAGGCGCATCCAGTTGAGCCATCTTTTTCGCTTCACGCACCACTCGGCGCATTACATTGCTAGATGCTTGAATGCTGTTAAAGCTTTCTTGATCGCCCTTCTTGAACACAACCAACTGTTCGCCTAATCGGCTTTCAGATTTTAAGTTAATAACGGCGCCAGCTAGAATTTCATGGCCAGATTCATCAGGTACCATCACCGGCAATACGTCAGCAATAAATCGTTTACCATGAATTTCGATTTTACGAGTTTGCGCCAGCACGTCGTCGCTTTCGAGCCAACGTTGAATGTTAAAACCTTTGACCAATGGCACTAACGACTGGCCTTGAATATCCTCAAGACTTACCGCTAGAGCTTGCAAAGCGGCATCGTTAATAATGGTAATGTTGGCTTTGGTATCAACAGCAATCACGCCATCAGGCAAGGTTTTTAACAGAGTCGATAGTTCGTTATGCTCACGCTCCGAAGGCATAAATGCTGTTGTCTTAACGTCATCGACACCAGTAATGCGGCGGATTTTACCCATAAGCTCTTGAAAGCGTTCGAAATCAACAGTTGGAAATGCCACATACATCCGCCCTAGCGACGGATCCACTTCAATCCCCCGTAAATCGATTTGAAAATGCACCAAAATATTTAAAACATCTTGTGCAATTCCGACGCGATCTTGACAATGAATTTCCAAACGCATTGCTGCCCAACCCTTTCACTTAAGATATGTTGCATCATACGGCAAAGAGTCAGAGCTAGACCAGTGGTTTTTGTAAACTTTTGTGAACAAATAGCTGAAATGCTGAATTTTGGCGACAAAAAAAGCTGCAACAGCAGCTTTTTCAAAGACTTAAGATCTTATTGACACTTATCCAACCAGTAGTTGGTCAGTTTTCGCCGCACAAATGAAATCGTTTTTGTGCAGTCCTTTAATTGAGTGCGACCACCAAGTCACAGTCAATTTGCCCCATTCCAGCAACAGTGCTGGGTGGTGACCTTCGGCCTCAGCTAATTCAGCCACTTTTTGGTGGAATGCCCAAGCTAATTTGAAATTCTTAAACTTATAACTACGTTCAAGTTGCAAAATACCATCACGAACTACTGGCACCCAATCTGGGATCTGGCGCATTAATTCTGGTAGTTCATCATCTGAAACTCTTGGTGCATCAGCACGACAAGCTTCACATTTCATTACGGCTAAATCAGTCATTACTTGGTCTCTTTGTGTCGATAAACCAGCGACTATGCGCTGGTCATTAGGGATTAACTGGCGCTATCTTAACTGGCTTTTTTCTGTTTTGGTGGAAACTTAGGTGCGTGTAAACCCAGCGCTTTTGCCTGTTGCACCAAAGCCATTAAATCTTGCTGAGCAATTTCAAATAATTGGCGAATACTGCGGACTTTGAAATACAGCGGCTGCATGATATCGATGCGGTACGGAGTTCGCAGCACATCAACTACCTCTAACATTTTGCGTTCAGGGATATCTGAGTGCATCGCATATTGCGTTTCACCTGGCGATGACAGAATACCACCGCCATAGATCCGCAACCCTTGTTCAGTTTCTAACAAACCAAATTCAATAGTGAACCAGTACAAACGCGCTAAATACACCCGATCTTCTTTGCTCGCGGCCAAACCTAATTTGCCATAGATATGGGTGAAAGTTGCAAAGTCAGGGTTGGTAAGCATGGCGCAGTGGCCAAAAATTTCGTGGAAAATATCCGGCTCTTGCAAATAGTCGAACTCTTCACGGCTGCGAATGAAGGTGGCAACCGGGAATTGTTTATTGGCTAACAATTCAAAAAAGCGGTCGAAACTAATCAGCGCAGGAACTTCTGCACATTCCCATCCCGTGGTTTCGCGCAGCACTTTGCTGACTTCTTCCAGTTGAGGAATGCGGTCTGTTGGCAGATTTAACCGTTGCAACCCTTGTAAATATTCGTCACAAGCTTTGCCTTCAATACAAGATAACTGACGATTAATCAGCTCACCCCAAATTGCATTATCTTCATCCGACCACGCAATAAAACCGTGCTCGTCTGACTGTTTAGCGACGTACGATGTCATGGAACTACCTGTTGAAATTTATTGTGCTTTTGGCCGTTCGCCAAGCATCTGATGGCCGGATCCTAGATGATTGAGATCCGGCTGTTAATCTTTGACACAGAAATCGTAAAACTTAACAACTAGCAAAATGTATTATTTGATTTACAAACACTTAAAAACGCCAATCTAAGCACATGAAAAGAAACAATTATTTTTGCTGTGCACACATCTTTACTAACGCCTGTTCTATGTCGCTAATGATGTCATCAACATGTTCAAGACCTACAGAAATGCGGATGAGGCCGTCACTGATGCCTGCGGCTCGACGTTCTTCTGCGCTATATGGACTATGAGTCATTGACGCTGGATGCTGAATTAGTGACTCCGCATCACCCAAACTCACCGCCAGGCTTAACAACTGGCATTGGTTAATAAAAAACCGACCATCATCCAATGAACCATTTAATTCAAATGCCAACACACCACCGGCCGCCTTCATTTGGCTACCGATGAATTTATAGCCAGGGTGGTCTGGTAAACCAGGGTAATAGACCTTGGCAACCGCGGCATGAGTTGCTAAGTACTCAGCAACTTTTTGCGCATTAGCGCAATGGCGCTCCATGCGCACTGATAAGGTTTTTAAGCCACGAATAATCAACCACGCATCATGCGGGCTTATCGTCGCCCCCATATCTTTTAGCGTGGTCAATTTGATAGTGGTGATGCGCTCAGCATCTGACACAATAATACCGGCGACCACATCACCGTGACCATTTAAGTATTTGGTCGCACTGTGGATGACAATATCGATACCAAAGTCTGCAGGACGCTGCAGCAATGGCGTCAGGAAAGTATTATCAATGATTGAAATTAGTTGATGCTTGCGGCAGAAAGCGCCAATAAAGGCCAGATCCAATACCACTAAATTTGGGTTGATCGGCGTCTCGGCAAATAACATTTTGGTATTTGGCCGCAGAGCCTGTTCAATCGCTTGATGATCGGTCATATCAACAAATGACACTTCAATACCATAGCGCGCAAACTGATGATTAAACAAAGCAAAACTGCAACCATAAATCGCTTTACTCGCAATTAAGTGGTCACCTTGTTGCAAGAAAGCCATCGTTGATGCGGCGACAGCGCCCATCCCAGTGGCTGTAGCTGCAGCGTCTGCCATGCCCTCAAGCGCAGCAACTTTTAACTCAAGTTCACGGGTGGTTGGATTGCCAAGTCGAGTGTAGATAAAGCCTTCGGCTTCTCCGGCAAAACGAGCAGCACCTTGTTCAGCGTTGTCAAAAACAAAGGTTGAAGTTTGGTATAACGGAGTTGCTAAAGCGCCATATTGCGCATCTTTGACTTTTCCTGCGTGAATACATTGCGTTTCGAGGTGTGCGAATTTACTGCTCATATCAACCTAGTGTTTAGACGAATTTGTTTTCATCTAAACAAAAGAGTTATATCAAGAACAAGGCATACAGACATCTGACAGTCTGCTTTAGCCTTCAACGAATTGTTCGTACCACTCAGAAATGTAAATTTTAGTTTGCAGAAGACAGGTTACTTTGCTTCATCTCCACTTTTCCCTTGCAGCTTCTTCACGATGGCAGCGAACAATGTTTTACTACTACTTGGCGCTGGCAATGCCAGTGGCAAGGGCCGTAATTGCTGCTGCACAAATCGACCTAACCTAGCAACTAAGAGCCCCGCTAACACCCCTTGCCCAGCTCGGGCTGACAATTTACTGGATAGTTCAGCGCCAAAAAAGTCACTGCCAAGGTCAATGGCAAGTTCCGAAGCGCCAGTCCAAAACAAAGTTTCAACAAACTTTTTCAATAAGCCAAAACGCTGCCGAAGCCCCGGCTTTTCGCCATAAAATGCCGAAATCTCTCGAACTAATCGCGAAGCACGCCAAAGTACTAACAATAAATCCGCGAGCGCAAATGGGCTTAATGCGACAGCAACACCGGTTTGTATTGAGGCCTCGGAAATGCGTTCTGCTACTAAACGGTCGATTTCTTGCAAAACGATGCGTTCAAACAGCTGTAAGCGCTCCGCGTCGCTATGCTCAGGTCTGCAACTATTCGCAAAATTAAGTTGCGCACTTTGCACGACAGCCTCAGGCAAACTGAGCGTGATGTCATGGCAAAGTTTACTGGCTTCGCCAAATTGCAGGGTATTTTGCAACCGACTGGCTTGTTCACGCCATGCTTGGCGTTTGGCGATAACCTGCCAATGCCGCCATTCTTGATAGCTATATTTGCCAAGCAACACCAACGCCAGCAAGGTCAATGCTGTGACCAAACTGCCATCAAAAATACTGTGCTGCCAGCTTTCGATAAGCCATTGTGACCATTGGCGCACAGCGAATAGTCCAACCAAGCCAAGCCCAACCAGCCAAGGCCAAGTCCGCGCTTTGGTTTCGATTTCCAGCGGTTTTACAGGGGCTGTTTGTGCACTAAAGTCATCAGGAGCAAACTCTTTCGCTTTTGCGAGTTCACCATACCCGGCTTGGTCTGCGGTCAGATCATGCAAGTCTGGAAAAGTCTCTTTCCTAGTCTGGCTATCACCCTGCAAATTAGTGAACACGTCTGCCGCAAAGTCCTGCGATGAAAATTCTTTGGCAGACTTTAGCTCTGAAGCTACGGTATTTGTGGCCAAAGGTTCGGCAGCTTTATCGGTATTGACGGACTGAGTCATTGCAGCGCATCCCCTAGAATAAATTCCAGCGCTTGGTCCATGCGTTGACTTGGCAACAAACCGTCAGCGGCTAGTCCTTGTGGCACAAACTGTGGAAAGGCAAATTGATGATGAGTAAACAATAATTGCGAAGGCATGGAGATCGGCACGTCCCCCGGGAATAAGGTTCTTAACTGACCATTTTTATCGGTACCGCGAATACAGGATTGTCGGCCTTGCGCAGTCTCAACCACACCAAACTCACTTGTCACTACTGAGGAAAGAGCTAAAGCTTCAGTCTTTGCCCGCTGATAGCGGCTATCTTGCAATGGTTGCTGTAGCATTTGTTGCAGCAGCAAAATCAGGTTGCGATGTTGCTCTGGGGTCAGCAAATCGGCTTTGGTTGCGGCAAACAAAATTTTGTCAATTTTCGGCTGAAACAACCGCGCCAAAAAACTGCTCGGGCCATAACTGAAACTCTGTAAAATCTGCATCAAAGCTTGCTGAGTTTCTTGCATGACCGCATAACCTTGATTCAGCGCGCCAAGGCAGTCAACTAGCACGACTTGACGGTCAAGACCGGCAAAATAGTCTTGATAAAAAGGCTTAATCACCCGTTGTTGGTAATTACCAAACTGGCGTTTCAAGCGCGAATAAAGCGGCGAATCGGCGCTTAACTGGGTCGGCAAT
>JAFLDV010000017.1 GCA_017302255.1 Gammaproteobacteria bacterium
AGGCTTTGTTTTACCCGATGCTTTTAGCACTGAATTAGGTTCACGAAAAAACGTATGTCTGCAAATTAAAGCAAAGCAGAGATTCGTTTATTCAAGAGCGCCTGATCTGAACATCTGCAATTCGCTCCTAGCTGACGATTAAGTAACTGGATAATTGCTGAAACTGGTGGTTATGTGAAAGTGCAACTGACGGTAAGCAGCAAGTGATCATAATGGTAAATCGGCGTGACATTTTGCACGCCGCTATTAAAATACAATGGAATTGCGGTTTAACAGGGTAAACCAAGCGGCGAAAGTGCAATAGCACCAAACTCAAGCATTTTAGAATGTCAGCTGAGCTCATTTTAGCGATAAAAAGGCGTCATTTGAAAAGGTGCTATCAAGTTGGCGCTATAGACGTTCAGGCACAGTGCTAGATTAATCATATAGGCTCTACCAACACCAAAAGCACAAGGGCGCAAAGTCAATGCGCCCATATCTTTGGCAAAGCCATCGAACTCACTCTACTTGTTCAGTAATAGCATCACTTGGCGAATTTCCGCGCCATTTAACACAGCCAACCATAACTGCGTTTCGTCAATAACACCGTTCCAGCGTTGGTTTGAACCACCATGACAGCTATAGGGGATCAACTTCACGTTGGTTCTATCGAAATCTAAACATTTTGCTGAATCTATATTCTTCAATACTAAGGGATTATTGTCGTGGAAGCCCCAACGTTGACGTAAGTTATCAAGACTGCACTGGAGCATAGTGATGTTATTGCCAACATGCGTCGCGCATAACCATGGCTGGGCGGTTAAGTGCAGGCGGCCATAGGCATCACGGGTCCAAGCGGTTCGCTTGGCTTCTTCAACGCCAGTCCTAGCAGTTAACATCACATTGGCATTTTCGCCGTTGCTGCCGTCAAAGAAATAGCCGCTGCCATGGATTTCACTGCCAGTGAGCGTGACGTTATCTGTGGTCAACAGCCCTGTGGTTTTTAAATGCAGTTTTAACCGAGCAGCAACTTCCTCTGGCGGTAGTTGTGCTGCGGTTGCCTGACTGAGTAACACAGTTGTGGCGATGGCTGCCGCTCGGTAACCGAGCATTTTTCTCAATTTAGCGCTTTGCTCAGCTGACAATGTCGCGAATAATTCAGCAAGTTCATAACTGTCGACTTTAACCGCCATACCTGAAGGCATCAGCAAAGTATCTAGTGGCAACGCGTCCAACTCTTGCGCAATTTCGGCAAATTCACGTTGTTTCAGCTGCTTAAAGCCATGTTCTTGGCCAACAATGGCGACTTCTGGTAACACTGGAATTTGACCGTCGAAGGTTGTTCTCGTCAGCTCCGTAGTGATGCCTTTGTGACGGCAATGCAGAGTCGCTAAAGTTGGTTTGAACTCCGCAGCAATGTTGATATGAAACTGATTAATCGCCGCAGCATTATGCCGAGTTGCGGCAACAGCCACTTGCTTCACTTCATTGGCGGCATTAGCAATCTCGAGCCAGCATTGGTCGGCATTCGAACTCAGATCTGGTTTTGGTAAATCGAACAGATTGCCATAATTGCCATGGAACACCGGGTAAATCAACGCAGGGTAATTGACCGGATCATAACCACCTAGCAGCGTGGCAACTGGAACACCCACCGCAATTGGTACTGGTCGATTATTTGCATCGCGATAAGTTGCATACTGGCCTGTTTGCCGATCCCATTTTTTATACCCTGAAGCGAAGGTTGTGTCGGCAATTGGAAAAGATTCCAGATTCGCTTGGATCACTCGTGCCGAATAGCCCGTGTGATGGGTGTAGGTTGAAAATTGGCTGTTGGCATAACCACCGGACATTGCATCTTTATGGAAAGTCATGCTGCCATCGGTATTCAGACTATCAATATTGCTACGCATGCGCTTACGATGCGCGATATATCCCCAACCACTGTCGGCATGATGCACAGCCCAGCGGCCATCTGTGGTGAGTTCTTGCCCAGGATAATGGCCTAACCCGTAGGCGTGCCCCCACTCATGACTTGCCTCATTGCCCCAAGAGTTAATGAGCGTGCCAATGCCATTGCCACCGCTTAGTCCATGCGCTACCCGGCCATTGGTATACTGGCCCCAAGCATGATGATTGGTGATCTGCTTGAATACATGCGGGTATGACTGATTCATATTGTTACTGGTATAACCATAATCGGCTAAATTGATACCGGTACTCACTTGGGCTTTCGCCACGTTTTCTCGCATATCGCCGCTGTAGACATCCCCAGAAGTACTACTCGATACATCTTTCGATTTCTCGTAAATGCGGCCGCTTGCCACAATAACCTTATCTAGGGTCATGTCCGCGTAACTAGCAACCACTAGTTTGGATACCGGGATGGTCTGGAAATAATCAGTTGCCGCCAGCACAGGCTCACGCAAGGTGTAGTGACCTTGGCTTTGATCTGGAGTGGTCAACATCCCCAAACGAATGCTCTTTAGCACCAATTGCGATGCTTCACCCATATCAATGTTGGCGGCGGTTAATTTACCGCGTTGATCTGCGGCAAAAAACTCTACTTCCAGACCATTTTTGACATGCTGCCATGGCAGATAAACCCACCATGCTTTGCTCGAATAGGCCACTGAGCTGCCATTATTTAAGTCGGCTGCTGGCAATAAATTTGGATGCTGTAACTGGATAGTCGTCACAGGCTTGCCCTGATGCGTCAGTTCGGCACGCACCTCGTTGAGGGGGGCATCGCTGTTCGGGATAAATAACAAAAGGGTGTCGCGCTGCGCGACTAGTCTCGGCATATATCGAGATTTGCTTTCATCGCCAGTGTTGCGATTAAAATTATTATTCGGTGCGACTGAATGCGATTGCACAAATTGCACTTCAGCAGCTAAGGTCCCATCTAAGTCATTGCGTAAAGTTCGCAGCGCCCCGTCGTAATTTTTGCTATAAAAATCAATTGCATTTTTGGCTAGATAACGTGCGCGGTCTTGGATATCGATTGTGCCCTGCACCAGCCATGTCTGTTGATTGTTTTTCACCATCAAGCTGACTTTCTCAGCGCCTTGCAGATCTGGTGTCCCAGAAATCGTCAGGGTTTTCTCATCAAAAGTGGCCCACGTTGGCAGCTGCTCAATGCGATAGCTCACATCGGGAGCGGTAATTTTCGTGTCGATTTTATGGAAATAAGCCGCAGAAACAACACCTGCGGTTGGAGTGAAAGTGACACTTTGCGCCGGCTTAACCTCAATAGTCAGATTCAACACCGCACTTAACTTGCCATCCGATACGGTAATGCCCACGCTTGGATAAACAGCGGCAGCGCCCAGCGAAGGAGTACCTGATAATTTCCCGGAGGTCGCATCAAAGTTAAGCCATGCCGGTTTATTGCTGATAGCGAAGCTCAGTGCATCACCATTTGGATCGGCTGCGGTTGGCGTAAAACTAAAGGGTTGCTCTTCAATCACCGGCACTGGAGTGCCGGCTATTGTCGGTGCCACATTCAACACAGGCGCGGCTTGGACAGTAATTGTGATAGTAATGCTGGCAGTTAACTTGCCATCAGAAACGCTCAAGACGATGTTATTAAAATTGCCGATATCCGAAGATGTTGGTGTGCCTGTTAACTCGCCGGTAGTTTCTTTAAAGCTTAACCATGTAGGTTTATTACTAATACTGAATGTTAACGGGTCGCCATCAGGATCGGAGGCGAGTGGAATAAACCGAAAGGCTTGAGTCGCAATTGCGGTGCTTGGCGAGCCAGAGATCACTGGTGCTTTATTGGTCGCAACAACTGTCGAATTGTCCTCACCGCCACCACCACACCCACTCACTGCAAGGATCCCTGCTAAAAGCATTAACCCTTTGAGTTTGTTGACCATAAACGCTCCTATTTTTGATAATCTATTCGCACCAAATGCATTTAAAATCCATATAAAATACAACAACGTAAAACTTCGTAATGCTTTCAAATAATTGCAAAAACTTCACAAAGTTACAAAAACCAAGTAAAGCTTGCTAGCAAAGCGCTGAGAAAAAGGCACTTAAAAACATTACATTACGATTCAATCTATTGCTAAATAGCAGACTAACCTCGCCTGAAATTGCTTCAAGAGCACGGAGTTTCGAAACCAAATCGCTCCCAACTTTAGTGTGCGCGTTAATATATAACCTCCACCAAGCTTTGCAACAAAAAACGGGTAAATATGTGATTTCAAACAAATAGGCTAATGCTGTGCTAATTTTGCAAGTCTTTGCCGAACAATTCAGCTCATCAACCGAACAAGTAACTCACGGCGCGAGCATTAAGCGATGCATATTCCGGCTTAGCCAAGGCGTATTGCCTGCAGTAAAAGCATGGTATGCTCGGCCCAAGCAACCACTCCAAAGTAATCTGATGACGCACTATTTAATTCATCTAATTTTCAAGCCAGAGCTTGCTGCTCTAACTAGTAATGCGCTGTATGCACCTGAGAGTTTAACCAGCGAAGGTTATATCCACTTGTGCACCCATGAGCAAATGCAGCGAGTGATGGCCATGTTTTACCCAGACACCTCAAATTTGTATGTGGCGGTTGTCGCCCCCGAGCTACTGGCAAACCCGGTCGTTTTTGAGCCAAGTACTCTTGAGTTGCCGACATTCACTAAGGATGAGTTGTTCCCCCACTATTATCATCCATTGAATACCGACGCCATTATTGATGTGGTTGAATATTCCGCCTATCAAGCGATGCCAATTGATGAGCGCGTGCTGGCGTTATTAAAGCAACATCGCTTCAATCGGTTACCCATCGAAGGCACTCTGTATCGTCAAACGTGGCAATCAGCAGAGTGCACGGCCCAAGGCACGCCGCTCGGCACGGCAATGCTTGGCCTATTTTGCCAACAACCGGAAAGCCTCTCTCGATTTCACAAGCTGAGTTATGACGAAGTTTGGCATCACTATCAAGGCGATGCCTTGGCGCTTTATTTAATTCATCCTGATGGTGAAGAGCAACAAGTGATCCTCGGCCAAGCGACGAGTCGTGGTGAGATCCCGCAATTTGTAGTACCAGCCGGAGTATGGCAAGCAGGACGAGTGGTAGCAGGCGGAAGTTATGCCTTATACGGCTGCACCATGGCACCAGGCTTTCATATCGAGTGTTTTCAAGCGGCGACAGCAACAGAGCTTTGTGCAAAGTATCCAAAGGCAAAAGTGATTATTGAGCAACTAGCTATTACAGATGGTGACACTGAAATGCACAGTTTACCGCCAGCAAAAAATAGCAGCTAAGCGCTTAATTTAACTATGAAAATGTGACGATGAGAAATTAATTCGATGCTTTATAGGGCAATATCAGATTGAACAAAAATTACTGTGATTAACAAAAATAGTGAGGGGACAAATTAAGTATTGGTGCCTAGGGTCGGACTCGAACCGACACGTTGTTTCCAACGGCGGATTTTGAATCCGCTGCGTCTACCGATTTCGCCACCTAGGCATTAGGGGGTCTTGCGTGGTAGTGTTTGCATTATACAAAGGCTTTGATGAGGTGCAAGCAGTATTATCGATTTAGCATCTAATTGCTCAAAATTAAGCCAAAACAGCGACTTCCCGGCCTTAAGAAAGTATAGGTGACTGATTTAATGATCTTGCGAATGAGCGCAACCAAGCGCTGTCAGGCTTTGCATTAAAACAAGAGCGCTGCTAAGTTTGCACGGCTAAACGGGACTGTTCCGACAGCGCAATCTTTCAGAGGCGAAAGCTTTACCGGAAGCCTAAAACTTGCATCTGATTGTTTGATGGAGCATGCCCAAAAGACATCTGTGTCCATGCCGCAGCCAATGGCGTTGGCTTTATGATGGCTATTGGTGAGTTCAGCAGGTATTTGTGGAAAGATCTGAGTTGATTACCTAGAGAAAATCGGCAAACATGGTTTTGACATTAATGAGCAGTTCCGAAGTTTTGTTTGGCGAACGATTAGATAAGGAACTGCCATGAACTCTCCATACCAGCCTAAACCATTGTTTTACCTTCCACATTTTTGGAATGGTTGCAGTATTTACCTTATTTTTCCTCTAAAAAATCTACTAACAATGAACACAGGGATTTAGACATATCATGCGGATTATAAGTTTTAAGGTATTTTGTGCATCAGCTTTTTTATGTTTAGCGCCGCAGGTCTTTGCTGAGCTGGTAAATGTTTCGATTGTGCCGCCGAAAAACCTTTCAGCTAAAGATACCGTCCATATACTCGGAACTTTTAACGGTTGGGCTATGGAAGGCGATGCAGCAGTTAAGCTCAATGCTAAAGACGGCATGTTGAGCGCCACCGTTGATTTGCCTCATGGGGATGTGTTGTTTACCTTCGTAAAAAATGGCAATTGGATGAGTGTGCCAGCGACAAAAACTGGCAATAAGTGGTGCGACATTTACGAAAAAATTACGGAAAATACTAAGTCGCTGTCTTATACAATTCCGGCTTGGAAAGACGATGCGCCATTGGAACAAGCAAGCTCCACGCACACAGGAAATATTATCAGCATTTCCGATTTTGATATGCCGCAACTAAAACGCACCGGCAATATCTCCATATATTTGCCGCCTTCATACGACGCCAAGCAGAATACGAAATTTCCGGTACTGTATGTTTTGGACGGACAAAATATTTTTGATGCTCGTACTGCATTCAGCGATGAGTGGCGAATAGACGAGTCTGTTGAAATGCTCATTAAGGAACATCATCTACAAGAACTTATAGTTGTCGCCATTGCAAATGGCCCGCGTCGATGGAATGAGTACACTCCTTGGGATTTTGTAGACTGGGGTGGAAAGCCACAGCAAGGGGAAGGGAAATTCACCATGCAATTTATAAAAGAAACCCTCAAACCCTACATTGATAATAATTATCGCACACTAAAAAACGCAAAAAGTACGGGGCTCGCAGGCAGCTCGCTCGGCGGAATGATGGCACTTTTCGCAGCGATGGAATATAGCGAAACCTTTGGTTTTGTCGCAGCATTTTCGCCATCACTATCATTAACAAATGGCAAAGGCGAACCTATTATTATTGCGGCGTTAAAAGCAACGAAATCACTTAAAGATGTCAAAATATATTTTGACATGGGTAAAGTGGAGTTCGATGGCTACAAAGAAGTTGATGAGCTCGAAACAATGCTGCTCGCTCGTTTACCGAAGGAAGGAATGCTTAAGGTGGTTCGGGATGATACAGGCAGGCACTGCGAAGTAGATTGGGCTAAACGTTTTCCGGGTGCAATTACTTGGTTAATGAATTAACTAAACACTAATTGCAACTTCGTGCTCGCCAGTCGGGCCGCCATTTAAATGCTCGAAATTGGTTAGCATCACCCGTTTCAGAAAGTGGCAATATAGCTGCAGCAACCTCGATTTTTAAATCTTTTCAAGGAAAACCAAGTGTTGTCTGAGGAAGCCAAATGGTAAATCTCAGTTCGAACCAAAGCCCCCGCAGTCTAGCGAAAAAAACTTAGCCTGTTTTCGAATTTAACTGCGAGCGCTACTTGAAACCTCAACTACTCTCAGTTTCAGCTGCTTTGATGCGATTTTCACTATTCTGACTTAATTGGCGCAGACTAAATGCAAACAGCAAAGTTAACACTGCGGTAAAGATGCTTGCCCACAACCATTTTTGTGCGCTGCCGTTATACAGTAAAAAATACGAGAGTTGCATGACATTCAAAATCGCCACGCCTCTTAGCATCAACTCTTTATTCACTCGGCTTAGCACCAAAGCACCAAAGGGAGCCATAAACAACACAACCGGATAAGCGCATAACCACGTTTGGAATTGGTAGTGTGTGAGTGATGCATCCACCAAACCTCGGTAAGCAAAGCCACCAATACTGATGCTCGCCATCAACATAATCGCCATTTGTGTTGCGACTTTTTCCTGCATACGAAAACGAGTGACTAACAAGGTATACAGAATAATATCGGCGCCGGTACCAAATAAACTGGCGCACATGCCGCCAGCAAGCAGGATCAACAAAAGCATGCCCCACTCTGCTTGTTCAGGCGCGCGCAGCTGCGCTTGGCAGCCACGGTGACTTGCAAAGCTATATACCACGGCAAACGCTGTGATTAAGCTCAAAAACAACGCTTGAATAATGTAAACCGGTAAAGTTTGCAAAAACTGCATGCCAAGGACAAACCCAATAAAACATACAGGGATCATCCAAAGTAACGGCTTAAAGATTTTACGATCTGCCGCCTGACTCAAAATGTACAAACTTGCGCTAGTCATGCCGATACTTTGAATCATCAGACTAAAATCACGAGCCATGCTGCGGTCAATTTGCAGAAAAATATTCAGAATGGGAAAAGCCACGGCTCCGCCGCCCTCGGGAGTCGAGCCCGCGACAAAAGCGCCCAACACCATAATTGCGGGGTAATACCAATGTTCCAGCAGAAAATCTATGTTAGTGACTTGCAGGAATAAAAAAATCCAAACCAACAAAGCGGCAATAAACCATCGACGAAAAAGTGGTGCTGCAAACATCGTTAAAACCTATATCAACTGCAAGCTCAAGCTTAGGTATGCACGGTGCAATAACTTACCGGAGATCACTCCGAAGGGCTAGGAGTTTCATTATGAGTCCATCAAGTATTGGCTCTGCTTTCGATCTAAAAGCCTTGGTCGCCATTTTCGCTTTATTGATACACGGCAGCATCGATTTGGTATTATCATGCGCAATTTCGCCAAGACCTTGGCCAAGGTAATTTGCCTATTCAGGGCAATGCTATATTGCGAATACAGTCATTGTGGTAACTACTGCATTGTAATCGAAGAATTTTTACCGTTTTGAAGGACGTTTCATGTACCAATCTGCCCCGCGTGCGCCACTGTGGCGTCGACTTGCCGCCATGATGTATGACGTTATGGCATTAATTGCATTAATGATGTTGGCGATGGGCCTGGCGTTAATGGTGGTGAAAGGTCTGCAAATTGCTGGCGTCCTTGCGACCGAAGGCTATATCGATACTGCTGACTATGTGCAAAAACATGCGATTTGGTTTCAACTGTATCTTATTGTTGGAATTTTTAGCTTTTATGTCTACTTCTGGAGCAAAGCAGGACAAACTTTGGGCATGCGAGCGTGGCGGTTATTACTGGTGAACCAAGATGGGACGCTGCTAAAGCCAAGCAAGGCTTTGTTACGATCATTGCTGGCACTCGCAGGGCTTGGCAACCTGTGGATAATTATTCGCTTTGGCAAAGGGTTAGCACTGCAAGATCAGCTCACCGACAGCCAAATGATTGTGCTGACCAAAGAACAAAGTAGTCTTCGAAATCTGCACAAAGAAGCTCGCTGAGCGCTAGCAGTAAAAACAACCTCCATCGGAGGTTGTTTAAATTTGACCATGAAAAATGGCGACCAAGGTCGCCATTTTGCTACAACTGAAAAACCTTCTTCGCTACTTTTTCTGCATCATATACATAGCAGCCACGATAAATAACGCACTTGGAGCAATAGCGCCAAAGGCTGGCGGCAGCTGGTAGACCAGCGCAATAGGACCAAATACTTCGTTCGCCATGTAAAAGCCGAAACCGGTTAAAATGCCCATCAGCACCCGAGCGGCCATAGTAACGCTGCGCAGCGGGCCAAAAATAAACGACAGCGCCAACAACAACATCGCAATAATGGTTAAAGGCTGTGTAGCTTTACGCCAAAACGCTAATTGATAACGCGCGCTTTGTTGTTGATTTTGTTCTAAATAATCCAAATATTCGCTAAGGCCTTTCAGCGACAGCAACTCTGGTTTGACACTGACAACGCCCAGCTTTTCGGGCGTCAAACTTGAACGCCAGCGCTGCTCTTCCCATTCATGCTTTTCCACTTTATCTTCACGAAAGGCTAAGCGACTGACATGCTGTAGTTGCCAAACGCCCTTTATAAATATGGCGTTCTGCGCATGCACAATCGCCTGCAGTGCTAAGTCCGGAGAAAATTCATAGATCGTCACATTCTTTAAATCGCCAGCGTCGGTTACTTGGCGAATATTGACGAAATCATCGCCGTCTTTAGCCCAAACGCCTTGCTGCGCCGCGAATAAATTACCACCAGAGGTCGCTTTGGTTTTTAACTCGCGAGCAAATCGCTCAGACGTCGGAGCGCCCCACTCGGCAACGGCCATCACCACAATCATCATTAATAACGACGTTTTCATTACCGAGGTGATGATATTAAGCCGAGAATAACCAGCAGCTTGCATTACTATTAATTCCGAGTTGCTCGCCAGCATACCAAGACCAATCAAACCGCCAATCAGTGCCGCCATTGGGAAAAACATCACCAAATCACCGGGGATGGTAAAAAGACTAAACATCGCAGCAGCTAATACATCGTAATCGCCACGCCCCACCATCCGCAGCTGGTCGATAAAACGAAACATGCCCGATAACACCAGCAACACAGTGAGGCTTAATGTGGTCGTAGATAAAATCGTGCGACCGATATAAAGGTCGATAATCTTAAGCATAGATAACTCTCCCACGCAGCCGCGCCCACAGCTTATTGGCACCGGCCCGATTTTGCAGCAACAGGATCGCCGCAAATAACAGAGCTAAACCGTGCAACCACCACATACCAAGCCAAGCCGGAATTTTTTCATCGCCAATCAGCGAACGTGAAACAATCATCAAAATGTAGTAGACCAAGTACAAAGCAAGGGCGGGCAACATCCGGCCAAACTTGCCTTGACGCGGATTAACGCGACTCAGTGGCACCGCCAGCATCATTAAAATTGG
Organism: Gammaproteobacteria bacterium; assembly: GCA_017302255.1. Taxonomy (GTDB): domain Bacteria; phylum Pseudomonadota; class Gammaproteobacteria; order Enterobacterales; family Alteromonadaceae; genus Pararheinheimera. The sequence goes on from JAFLDV010000017.1 coordinate 10,749, forward strand.
GATAGACAGTGGAATGGCTAAACGCCAGTGCCATTCAGCTGCAGCTTCGCCGCCAGGAGTTTTTAACAACTCAGCAGTCGATAAGGCACTAATTTTTTGCCGACGTTGTTCAACCTGCTGTTCACGAATTTGAATTTCGTAGCGACCAAACTCAAGCACATCATATTGCGGCTCATCGACACTGCCAGCGTAGCGGCGGCCTTGGCTGAGCACCAATTTCTGCGCACCAGAGGCATCTTCGGTCACTGTGCCGCTTTCGGCATAAACCACTGAATGTGTTGGGCTTTGTTCGGTAGGCATTTGCGCCAAAAACACCCGAGACAACATAGTGCCATCGCGATTCATGTCCTGCACAAACACTACCGCTTTTTCATTGGAGGTCTGTTGAAAGCGCCCAGGGATCAAGGTCGAAAGCCCCGAATCAGATTCAGCCTTAGCTAACATCGCCAGTTCTTGCTGGCTTGCCCACGGGCTGATGTACATCATCAAGCCAGCTGCCGCGACTGAAATCAACAGACTAAAGCCAACGACTAAACGGGTGATATACCACTCACTAATGCCAGTGGCATGCAGCACAGTCATTTCACTTTCGGCATAAATCCGGCCAAACGCGATTAAAACGCCCAAAAATGCAGCTAATGGCAAAATGAGCACAGCCAACTGCGGCAGCTTGAGTGAAATCAATGCCAATACCATTTGCCCCGGCAATTCGCCCTCTGAGGCATCTGCCAATATTTTTACGAAACGCTGACTTAAAATGATGGTGATTAGAATAACGAATACCGCGAGCTGCGATTTAAACACTTCACCAAGCAAATAACGGAAAACAATCAAAAAAGCCCCCTAAAAACCAGTGTTTTTGCTGGCACACTGGCAATTTTTAAGTAAACTGGATGTTTATTGCAATTATTATCGACGAAAGTACGGCGGAACCGAAGCTTTTTTATTAGCCACGTCCAACAGCTCGGTTGCTGTCCGGTTATTTCTCGTTAGATCCTATGAAAAACAGGAGTCCAAATGGAGTTCAGCGTTAAAAGCGGAAGTCCGGAAAAACAACGCAGTGCCTGCATTGTAGTCGGAGTTTATGAACCTCGCCGCTTATCGGCCGTCGCCGAGCAACTCGACAAAATTTCCGAAGGCTACATCAGCAATTTGTTGCGCCGCGGCGATCTGGAAGGCAAACCAGGACAAATGTTGTTATTACACCATGTGCCCAATGTACTGAGTGAGCGCGTATTATTAGTCGGTTGCGGTAAAGAACGCGAACTAGATGAACGGCAATACCGACAAATCATCGCAAAAACCATCAGCACATTAAACGAAACAGGCTCCATGGAAGCGGTTTGCTTTTTATCAGAACTGCATGTCAAAGGCCGCGATACTTATTGGAAAGTGCGCCATGCCGTCGAAACCACTCAAGATTGCCTGTATGTGTTTGATAAATTAAAAAGCAAAAAAGACGAGACCCGCCGCCCACTGCGTAAAATCGTCTTTAACGTGCCGACCCGTCGCGATTTAACTATCGGCGAAAAAGCAGTTGAGCATGGCCTGGCCGTCGCAGCTGGTATCAAAAAATGTAAAGATGTCAGCAACATGCCACCAAACATTTGTACGCCGGCATGGTTAGCGGAACAAGCGAGCAAATTAAGCGAAATCACTGACAAGTTAACGGTTGAAGTGTTAGGCACTGCGGAAATGTCAGCGCTTGGCATGCACTCCTATTTGGCAGTTGCCCGTGGCTCAGAAAACGAAGCCAAGATGGCAGTCATCAAATACAACGGCGCAATGGACGACAGCGCACCGGTGGTGTTAGTTGGCAAAGGGTTAACCTTCGATACCGGCGGCATCAGCATCAAACCAAGCGATGCTATGGATGAAATGAAGTACGACATGTGCGGCGCAGCTTCAGTGCTTGGCACCATGCATGCTGTTGCCTCACTTGGCTTACCGCTTAACGTGATTGGCGTGTTAGCTGCTGCGGAAAACATGCCAGACGGTAAAGCGTATCGCCCAGGCGATATCTTAACCACCATGTCTGGCCAAACCGTAGAAGTGCTAAACACTGATGCTGAAGGTCGTTTGGTGCTTTGTGATGCGCTGACTTACGTCGAACGCTTTGACCCAGATTTAGTCATTGACGTTGCGACTTTAACTGGCGCTTGTGTGATTGCGCTTGGTAAACATGCTTCAGGCTTGTTAAGTAACCACAACCCGCTAGCGCATGAGATTTTAAATGCGTCAGAGCAAAGTGGCGACCGCGCATGGCGCTTGCCGTTGTGGGACGATTACCAAGACCAGCTCGAAAGCCCATTTGCTGATTTTAGCAACTTAGGCGGCCGCGCTGCAGGCACTATTACGGCGGCCTGTTTCTTATCGCGGTTTACCCGCAAATACAATTGGGCGCATTTGGATATCGCCGGCACTGCATGGCGCAGTGGCGGTAAAGACAAAGGTGCAACCGGCCGTCCGGTCCCGATGTTGACGCAATTTTTAATTAACCGTGCAGGCCATCATCCAGAGAGTTAAGCCGGTAGCGGCTCGCTATATCAATACGGGCCGCTTAAATTGAGTAACGAACCAATTGATGCAAGTACAATTTTACGTGCTGAGCGATGCTCAGCAGCAACCTTCCACTGAGTTGGCTGCACCAAGTGCTTCCGGGCTGGCGAATGTGCCAGCCCATTTTACTTTAGCGTGCCAGCTTTGTGCCGATTTGTACCGCGCCGGCCAGCGCGTCTTAGTGTTCTGTGAGAATCAGCAAGACGCCGAGCTGCTCGATGAGGTATTATGGCAGTTTGATGCTGAACGATTTGTTCCTCACAATTTAGCCGGTGAAGGTCCGCAGCGCGGCGCACCGATTGAAATCAGTTGGCAAACACCGAAATCAAGCCGTCAGGTGCTGGTTAATTTAACAGCAAGCATTCCGACATTTGCTAACCGCTTTGTACAAATTATTGAATTTGTTCCAGTTGCTGAAGCGCAGAAAACAGCAGCACGCGAAAAATATAAACATTATCGTCAGCTGGGCGTCACGCCAGAAACAATCAACGCCAGTTGAAATAGGTAGAGACAATGGAAAAGACATTTAACCCAAGTCAAATCGAACAGGCCATGTATAACGCCTGGGAAAGCAAAGGCTACTTTAAGCCATCAGGTGATAACAGCAACGGCGCTTATTGCATCATGATCCCGCCGCCAAACGTCACTGGCAGCCTGCATATGGGCCATGCGTTCCAGCAAACCATCATGGACGCCCTCACCCGTTACAAACGCATGCAAGGCAAAAATACTTTATGGCAAGTGGGTACTGACCACGCCGGTATCGCCACGCAAATGGTGGTTGAGCGCAAATTGGCGGCAGCGAATTTGCCAGATCGTCATGCGATGGGTCGCGATGCCTTTATCGAAAAAGTCTGGGAATGGAAAGCCGAATCTGGTGGCACCATCACCTCGCAAATGCGCCGTTTAGGCAACTCAGTCGACTGGGAAAAAGAACGCTTCACCATGGACGCTGGTTTATCCAACGCCGTACAAGAAGTTTTTGTGCGTTTGTATGAAGACGATCTGATTTACCGCGGTAAACGCTTGGTCAACTGGGATCCAAAATTACACACGGCAATTTCTGACTTAGAAGTTGAAAGCAAAGACCAAAAAGGTCATTTCTGGCATCTACGTTACCCGCTTGCTGATGGCGTGACCACTGCGGATGGCAACAACTACATCGTCGTTGCAACCACTCGTCCAGAAACCATGCTCGGTGATACTGCAGTTGCAGTAAACCCAGACGATGAACGTTACCAGTCTTTAATCGGCAAAGAAATTCTGCTGCCACTGGTGAATCGTCGTATCCCAATCGTTGCTGATGAACATGCCGACAAAGACAAGGGCTCAGGCTGTGTGAAAATCACCCCAGCTCACGACTTTAACGACTACGAAGTGGGCAAACGTCACCAGTTACCAATGATCAACGTGATGACACCAGATGCGACTATCCGCGCAACTGGCGAATGTTTCTTCACCAACGGCGAAGAAAACACCGCGATGACCGCAGCTATTCCTGCGGAATTTGCTGGCCTCGACCGCTACTCGGCGCGCAAAGCAATTGTCGCGGCCTTAGATGCCCAAGGTTTACTCGACAAAGTTGAAGAGCTGAACAACACCCTGCCCTACGGCGACCGCTCTGGTGTGGTGATTGAACCAATGCTCACCGACCAATGGTATGTGCGTGTTGCGCCTATGGCGAAAACTGCGATTGAAGCTGTCGAAAACGGCGATATCCAATTCGTACCAAAACAATATGAAAACATGTACTACAGCTGGATGCGTGACATCCAAGACTGGTGTATTTCCCGTCAGCTGTGGTGGGGTCACCGTATTCCTGCTTGGTATGCAGCCGATGGCAAAGTCTATGTGGGCCGTAATGAAGCCGAAGTTCGCGCCAAGCATGGTTTAGCGGACTCAGTGAGCCTGCGCCAAGACAATGACGTGTTGGATACGTGGTTTAGCTCTGCACTCTGGACTTTCTCAACGCTCGGCTGGCCAGATAACACAGAAGATTTAAAAACCTTCCACCCAACCGACGTGTTGGTGACTGGTTTTGACATCATTTTCTTCTGGGTTGCCCGGATGATCATGATGACCATGCATTTCATCAAAGATGAAAACGGCAAGCCACAAGTACCATTTAAAACGGTTTACGTCACCGGTCTTATCCGCGACGAAAACGGCGACAAAATGTCAAAATCTAAAGGTAACGTCATCGATCCACTGGATATGATTGACGGCATCAGCTTAGAAGATCTGCTAGAAAAGCGCACCAGCAACATGATGCAGCCGCAGCTTGCAGAGAAAATTGGCAACCAGACCAAAAAACAATTCCCAGAAGGTATCGAAGCCACGGGTACTGATGCATTGCGCTTTACCCTCGCGGCATTAGCGTCAACCGGTCGCGATATCAACTGGGATATGAAGCGTTTGGAAGGTTATCGCAACTTCGTCAACAAGCTGTGGAATGCCAGCCGTTATGTGACGATGATGACCGAAGACAAAGACACTGGTCTTCATGGCGGCGAACTTGAGTTATCGCTTGCAGATCATTGGATTTTAAGCCAATACCAAGAAACGGTTAGCCAATTCCGTCAGTACTTGGATAGCTATCGTTTTGATATGGCAGCCAATACTTTGTACGAGTTCACTTGGAACCAATTCTGTGACTGGTACTTAGAGCTCACTAAGCCGGTGTTATTCAAAGGCACTGAAGCTCAGCAACGTGGCACTCGTCGCACGCTGGTGACAGTTTTAGAATCACTGCTGCGTTTGATGCACCCAATTATGCCATTTATCACCGAAGAGATCTGGCAGCGCGTTGCGCCACTGGCAAGCAAAGATTTTACTGCTGGTATCAGCATTATGAATCAAGCCTACCCAGCTGCAGACAGCACGCTGATTAATCCAGCCGCACAAGCGGATATCGAATGGGTGAAAAGCTTCATTTTAGCAATACGTAACATTCGTGGTGAGATGGACATCGCGCCAACCAAGCCACTACCAGTATTGCTGCGTAACTTAACCAGCGAAGATGCTCGTCGTTTAGAGCAAAACCGCGCGCTGCTGCTGAATTTGGCGAAACTGGAAAGCATCACGGTGCTTGGCGCTGACGATACAGCACCAGCAAGTGCTGCGCAGTTGTTAGGGGCAATGGACTTACTGATCCCGATGGCAGGTCTTATCGACAAAGAAGCGGAATTAAGCCGCATCGCCAAGCAATTAGAGAAAATGCAGCAAGAAGCCGCGCGTGTTGCTGGCAAACTGGCTAATGAAGGTTTTGTTGCCAAAGCCCCAGAAGCAGTGCTTGCCAAAGAGCGTGAGAAATTGGCCGATGCCGAAGCGGCAATTAGCAAGTTACTCGCACAACAAGCACAAATCGCTGCGCTGTAATAAGACAATTATCGCAAGTTGAAAAGCGACCTTCGGGTCGCTTTTTTGTTGCTGGTTACCTTCAGCTCCTTTACCAGCAATGATTAGTCGAACATGCGATATTCGCTTCATCCTCCAGCTCGAATCACATTAAAAAATGGTAAATTCGGTACACTTAATATTTAAATCGAGCTGATGAAAATAAATACAAGCATCTGATTTAAATCAGAAAAGTGATCTTAGTAAAAAAGCAAAAATGTAAATAAAAGATCGTCAGTTTTATTTACACTTCTGACATTTATTTGAGTCTCTAAAGCATAGTGATAATGTATCTTATTGTTTTTACTTAAGAATATCAATGTGGCCTGCAATTTGCTTTGAATAGCAAACAATTCAAAACTCAACAGGATCTATCATGAAAAAAATTGCGATCGCCGCAGCGCTATTGTTCGGCATGACTTCAACCGCTCAAGCTGGTGTTGTTACCGTTTGGGGCGAGTCAGTTAGTGGCGATGTTAGAACTAACATCAACAATTTCTACAGCTCATTAGCCGGCCATTCTTCTTCTGTCGCTTCAGGTCAATTAGACACTGTCAGTTTGGCGGCAACCAATTTACTGTGGGCTACACAACCAGCCGATTCTTATTCCGTAGCAGAGTTAAACACCATGGCGAGTTTCTTAGCCAATGGCGGCCGCATTGCATTTATGGGCGAACACGGTAGCTATTCGCCAAACCAAAATATCCGAATTAATGCTGCGTTAGCATTTTTGGGAAGTACAATTTCAATCGTCAATACAGTTCTTGACGGCGGTTTCCGCAGCGCTAGCGTTGTCGATGGTCAGATCCTGAGCCATGCGCTAACCCAAGGCGTAAACACTTACGAATACGCAGCTTTCGCACCTTTAACTATTAGTGGTACTGCCGAAGCATTAATGATCGGGGAACAGTCATACAATGGCGCTGCAAGTATCATGATGGCGTATCAAAACATTGGTCCAGGTAGCGTGTTCTTAATTACCGACCAAAACGTGTGGGACAACGCGGCATCAAACTGGTCAAACAGTTTCAATAACGCCAAGATGTTTGAAAACTTATTATCTGGTAACACTGGCGCTCCACCAGTAACCCCAGTTCCACAACCAGGTGTGTTAGCGCTATTAGGTCTTGGTTTAGCAGGTTTAGGCTTAACGCGTCGTCGTAAAGCCAACTAAGTTCGGCACCGTCTTTCGCTAAAACTTCAACACCACCTAATTTTTAGGTGGTGTTTTTATTTCGTAAACAGCTATTAAATACTCACACAGCTATTTATTTCAGAGATAGCGTATCATTGGCTAAACAACTCCGGCGCAACTTGGCGCATAAATGGACGAACTACGGCGGCAGCTTGTCCAGCAAAGGTACAGAAGTCCTCGGTCACAGTGTTCGTATTCATCGCCAAAACCAACTGATATTCTGGGTAAATTACCAACCAACTTTGCGCGCCGTCAGAAACGCCACCATGGTGCACCCATGTTAGCTCTTTGCTGAGGGGATGTGCGTCGTCACAATAAAAGAAGTTGCGTCGACTCACCCGCCAACCTAGTGCGTAATTCTGCGGGTTCATTTCACCGTTACTTAGCGCTTGCTTGGTCCAAAACTGTTGCTGTACAGCTTTTGGAATAAATTCCGGATCCAACCAGGCCATTCCAAGTTTCGCTAAATCTTTAGAACTTGCAGCTAAGCCGCCACTTGCCCATTTCTGGGATAAATCTACCGGCCAATGCGCTTTTATACGCTTATTGCTTTGCTGCTGATAAAATTGAACCTGGTGCAAATATGGCTCATCTGCAGCTTTGAGACTGGTTAGTTGCAATGGCATAGTGACTTCAGCCGCCAAGTAGCTGAGAAACGGCCGTTGAGTCGCATGCTGTAGAACACTGCTTGCAATGTTGACATCAAATGAGCTGTATAGAAAATTCTGGCCTGGAGGATATTGCAATTCTGCCTGATCAAATAAATGCAAAGCCTCATCGACGTCGGAGAAATGCTTTTGCTTGAGCAAAGTCTGCCAGACACCCGATAGGTCAGTATTCTCATCATAGCCCGGCAAACCAGCGGTATGTGACAGTAGCTGACGCATTGTAAATTGCTCCCACAAACTATTAGGTAAATTAGGCTGGTAGCGCGAGATCGGTGCGTCCAAATTGAGCTGCCCCTTGGCAACTGCTCGGGCAATTGCTGTCGCTGTTACCGCTTTCGAAGAACTTCCGATGCGAAATTGACTTTCGCTATTAACAGCAATCTTGGCCTCAACATCGGCATAGCCAGCGCCGCCAGTCCACAGCACCTGCCCTTGATAAGCGACGGAAACCGTCAGTGCAGGAAAAGATTGCTGTTGTTGTGCCTGCTTGAGTGCAGTAAATGCCTCATCGGCAGCACGACGAAATGCGGGACTGTATAGTTGCTGAGTCGAAGGGACCTGCTGCGGAAGGGACTGCCAACCGACACTGAAATACCAAACAACCGGAATGGTTAGTAGAACGAGCCCAACCAAGATAAACGAGAGTAATCGTTTCACGATCATGCGGAGTATTTGCTTCATCATATTTCCTTTTATATATCGCAAATTGAGCAATTTTGGGTAAAAGTACACCTATGCGGCGTAACCGCATTTTGTCGAATAAAAGATTGGAGTTGCTTAGATTGGAGTTTGATTAGGGAGGCATTATCTAGCCCCCCGAGCAATCAGATAAGCCTGCATCGCTGGGCTTGCCGCACGACTCAATGCCGAACGCATCTCGGGGCCATCAGCAAGTGGAGTTTCAACCTGCAAATTGATATCAGCGCCATGGTCGAGTAACAGCTGCACCATCGCAATATCATTACGGAAACTAGCGTTGATCAACGGGGTTTCGTCAGCCAGTACCGCAGCATTCACATTGGCACCGGCATCGAGGAGACGCTTTGCCAAAACGAGATCGCCGCGGCTTGCCGCAATAATGAGTGCGTTGCCATCGCCTCGACTACTCACCTCAACATCGGCCCCGTGAGTCAACAACAATGCCACTAAATCACGATAACCATGTTTAACTGCAACCATCAGTGCACTGCCCTGTCCCGGCATGGCTAAATTCAGTGGTGCGCCTTGCCCTAGCAACCGAACGACCTCGGCGCTATTGTTTGCTGATACCGCTTTTAGCAGGCTCGCAAGTGGTGCTAACTGACTTAACCGGATCTGGGCATGCTGTGCCGGCAAGTCCGCAAGTTGAAAACGCTGAGCTAACCAAAATCCAGCGGCACAGAAGCAGAATAGAAACAGACACATAGTTCGAACATGCCAAAGCCGAGGCTGTTGCTGGCAGCTTAATACCGCGTCAATCCGCAGTGCCAATAATGAAGGCTGTAACCAGCGTTGTGCTAAAGCTTGAAATGGCGTTGCTCCTGCAACAGATAAACGTTTCGCACAATCTAATAGTGTTTGTGCGTAGCCAACGGGATCAGGCAGCCCTTTGCTCACCCGCCAGTCACAACGAATTTCACGCCAACGGTCTAACTCTTTTACAATCACTCGCCATGCAGGACTCCACCAAAAAAAACAACCCACTAATTGCTGAACCACATAAACACGCAGATCCTGTTGCCGGTAATGTTCAAGTTCATGATCGACAATTAATTTAAGTTCATCCAGCGAGCATTGCTCAAGGTAGCTCTGTGGCAGCACAATCATCGGCTGACGAAATCCAAGCAGCATAGCGCTCGGCACCTTTGGATGCACGCAAAGGACCAAAGGGCAAGTATTCTTAAGTATCGAAACGACAGAAGAATTTGAAAACGCTGTCACCATCAATGCTTGTTGACGGATTCGACGAGTGGCGAAATAGCTATTTAGTAAGCGAACGAGTTGCCAACAAACGCCTATCGGCACCAGTAACCAAAGCCAAATAACTGGTGCTAAACGGTATAACCACTGTGAAAGCACAGGCCAGCGAATTTGCTTAACCTCCTGAGATTGCAGTTTTTCTGGACTGACAATTTGCGGGTCAATCTGCACTACAGCGAGGTCATTCCCCTGTTTGGCATGTGTTAAGATTGGAGAGCTACTAAAATATTGGATACCGCCATGAAACCAAGGCAAAACTTGCCTGCCAAATGCCCACGGCTGTAACAGCAAAAGTGGCAAGATCACCACAATAAGTGCCGACATAGTCCATAACCGAAGCATCCATTGCGGTTGTAACAAATGACGACCAAGCCATAACAGCATAGGCAATACACCTAATGCCAGTAACAAATGGACTAGTAGGTAAAATGCAAACCAGCTGACCTCGAGCATCGCAGCTCCTTAGCCGAAAAAAGCCAACAAAAGCAGAATTAAGAACTTGCGCCTTTTCATTCAGAGTCAGCCCTTGGTGTGATCACTGTCGTTTGATGGCGCCGCTTGTACTTTTGCGACCGAATTAATTTTTGCTTGTAGTTCATTAGCTAGCTCAATTGAGAGCGAATCCTGCGCAATCAAATGCTGCGCCAATAACGCTGGTGAACCACCAAAAAACTTTTTCAATAGCGAGCTTAATGCTTGGCTTCTCGCCTCTTGTTGCACGGTAATCGCTTGATAGACAAAAGCCTTTCCATGTTTTTCGCAAGCAACGTGTCCTTTATCGTGCAAGATTCGGCAGAGCGTTTGCACCGTGGTATATGCAACAGATTGCTCAGCACTTAGCATCTCCGTGAGATCTCGCACCGTCAGCTCGCCATGTTGCCAAAGCAACTGCATGATTTTTTGTTCGGCACTGGTTAATTCATTGGATTTTGTTCGCGCCATAGCTTGAGAATTCTCTTCTACTAATTAATTAGTAGAAGACTAGCAAATGTCTATTTTACGATCAACTAATTCTTTAGTTTTTAGTAGACTTCGAAGAACAATACTTTGCGTAAGCAGACATTGGCAGAAAGAAGTGACCGTTATTTATACAACAAAGGAGCCAAGAGGCTCCTTTATTTACCCTAACGAAACGCGAACTTATTCTTCGTCGTCTTCGTCGAACTCTTCGTCACCTTCAAAATAGGTGCCCCAACCGTCGTACTCCACGCCGAATTGTTGTGCTAAGGCTTCAAGTTTAATAGCGTCTTTCGTGATTGATTCAGCATCCAGTGATTGCTCGCGGATAGCATCAAACACCCAAGCGCTGCCACCGTCTTCGAATTCAACTTCTTCAGCATCGGTGACTTCGAAACCAAGTTTAAACACCTCAACTGCGACTTTTTCCAAACGGGCAAAATCTACATGATAAAAATGGTGCTCAATCGTATATTCCGCATCAGGATCACTACCGTCTTCCAACAAGGCATTGACCGTTTCTTCGGTAAATTCACTCCAATTCTCTGACATCACTGATTCCTATAGATTTTAAATTTGGACGATAAAACGCAATTATGAACCCAATTGCCACTTTGTCACAAGCTATGCAATCTTTATCCCGATATTTTAGCGCCGAATGCTGAGTCCGCGATAAATTTTGTGCTGAATTGTCAGAACCGCCGCCACTCACCTGACTATCACTTTGTTGAGTAACCTGTCGCAATCAAACTTCATACTCGCAATAACCACTGAAAAATGGGGATGCGACACACATTGATCACTGAAAAATTAACGCTAAAAACGAAAAGGCATCTGCCAATACTGGCAGATGCCTATCCAATCACATTGTGCTTTGAGGTGCATATTGCGCTGAAACAAACAGCACAACGCAAGCAATTAAGATTTTTTCGCGAAACGACGTGCGATTAATCCAACTAAACCCAAAGCAAAAATTGCCATTGTCGATGGCGCAGACACTGGCGCCACAGGAGCTACAGGCGCAGCAGCACTAACAGTAAAAGTTTCCAATGCGTTCACGCGAAATGACACTAACTGTTTGCTTTGATCAACGATGTTCCCTTTACTGACATCCCAACTGCCATTATATGAGCCCACGAAGTGACTATAGCCATTACCGATATAGCCTGAACCTCCAAATAAATCATGACCGCCACCAAAAGTCGGTAAATAGTCGCGTACGCTATAAATCGTATATTGATGATTCGACCAATAACCGTTGGCGGTTGTGTGGTAGAAATTGGAGGTCAAATTGAAAATGAAGTTATTGCTAAGTCCATCGACATAGTAGCCGTAGTCTGACCAAACACCACTGTTAAAACCACCAATCAGATAAGTCGCACCGTTATAGGTAATGTTGAAAATCGAAAAGGTGTTTGCAATACCATTGACTGTACTATGCCAGCTTTCTGCAGAAGCTCCAGTAGTGCCATACCAAATGCTGTTCCAATCAAGATCACCTTGACCATACCAATTTTCCAGCATGGTTGCGCCAGCGTCATTAAGCAACACACTGCTTGGATCAATGACCCCAGCGTTTGCTGAAGTAGAGGTTGCAGATAAGATTACTGCCGCCACAGCAGCTTTTAAAAACTTATTTTTCATGAGATTTCCGTTATCGGAGCATCTAATACCGATGATGCACAAGTTAATAATTTAATTATTTATTATTATTTATTATTTTTATGGCAGGTTTTTCAGCACTTAATGCTTTTTTGTTAAACACAACCAACAATACTTATACCACATGAAAATAATGATTGCATTCATAGTGTTGCAGCTAATTTAAAATTAAGAGCAACATAAAAAGCGAAGGCGCCTGTGTTGCGATACGAAATCTTAAAAGAAGGCTATTTTGCGGATTATGACGACTAGTTTTAGGTAACAACAATGCGGAATGCGTCAGCCAAAACTGGCGAGTAAGACGCAAGATCCGCATTTGTTTAGAGTAAACGACTCATTCTGTGACTGTGTTTTGCGGGGTAGGCAATTCGTGCTTAAGCTCGGTATCTAACTCAGCAATTTTATCTAACATCATTTGACGCATATGCTCGGCCAAATCACGCACCGGCACGCCAAGCTCATCGGGATACACAGGTTCTAAAAACTCGATAATCACTTTGCCGTTGTTCCAGCGGTTCAACTTAATTTTGCCTTGAGTCGAGCTCATGCAGATAGCAACCAGCGGCACACCAGCCTGCTGCGCTATGTGGAAAGCACCGGTTTTAAATGGCAGCAAACCACGGCCGTAGCTCCGCGTGCCTTCTGGAAATACCCAAACCGAAACTTTGTCTTTATTGATTCGATCTACTGCGCCTTGCATTGCACCAACTGCCCGAGATTTGTTGTTGCGGTCAATTAAAATGTTGCCAGCAAGCCAATACAACTGGCCAAAAAATGGGATCCATTTCAGGCTTTTCTTACCGATGGTCACAGTGCCAGGGATCAGTGCACCGCTGATGGTGAACAAATCATAATTGTTTTGGTGGTTCGCCAGAAAGACACAAGGCATTGCTGCAGCAGACGATGGCTTTTGTCGGATCTCTAATTGCACACCAAAAATGCGAGAGGCTCTGCTATACCAGTTCGAAAATAACCCGACGTTATCTCGATGAAATGGCCGCACTAAGCAAATAACAATGCCAATAGTTGAGGCAACAACAATAAATAAGGTTAATAAAAACAAACGAATAACTGCTAACACATGAATTCCTCAGCGAAATGACACCGCCCAGTATAACGGTATTCAATGAAATGGCTGGTTTGATCTGTGGGATAAATTTAGGAAGTTGGCGGTAAGTTCGACTCACTTACCGCCAATTCAAGGACTTTACTCAGTTTCACCGGCGACTTCGCCGACTAACAACTCGTCAATCCGCTGCAAACCACGTGGCAGTTTGTTACCACGACGTCCACGTTCTCCGACATAATGCGTCAGATCAGAGGCCTTAATGGTCATTTTGCGCTTTCCTGCAACTAAAGTAATGCCGCTATCCGCTGGTACTACCGCAAGGATTTTCACAAACTCTTCGCGACTTGCCGCACGGGCCGATGGGATACTGATGATCTTGTTGCCTTTGCCTTTGCTCAGTTTTGGCAATTCAGCAATTGGGAACACTAACATCCGGCCTTCGTTAGAAATTGCCACGACTTGATCGGTTTCCGGCGACTTGATAGCAAGTGGCGTCAGTACTTTAGCTGCTGTTGGCAGACTTAATAGTGCTTTACCTGCTTTGTTACGGCTAACAAGATCTGCGAAACTGGCGACAAAGCCGTAGCCAGCATCACTTGCTAATAACAGTTGTTGGCTATCATCGGCCATCAGCACATGCTCAAAACTTTCGCCCGCCACCATTTGGAAACGGCCGGTCAAAGGTTCGCCTTGGCCGCGCGCTGACGGTAGGTCATGAGCTTCGGCAGCGAAGCTACGACCGCTACTGTCAATAAAGGCCGCATACTGGTTGCTCTTACCAATAGCCGAAGATTTAAAGCCATCCCCCGCTTTGTATTGCAAGGAGTTGCCGTCGACATCATGGCCTTTGGCACAACGTACCCAGCCTTTTTCCGACAGCACGACAGTGACTGCTTCGCTTGGCAGTAATTCTTTTTCCGATAATGCTTTAGCTTCACCACGAGCCACTATCGGGCTACGACGGTCATCACCATATTTCAGTGCATCGGCCTGTAACTCAGCGCGAATTAACTTAGTGAGTTTTGACTCAGAACCAAGAATACCTTGCAGATGGTCACGCTCTTTGGCTAATTCATCCAATTCGCCGCGGATCTTCATCTCTTCAAGTTTGGCTAAATGACGCAACTTCAGCTCAAGCACAGCTTCAGCTTGGCGCTCGGTAATGCCGAAGTGGGAAATCAGCACAGGTTTAGGCTCATCGTTTTCACGGATGATACGGATGACTTCATCAATGTTTAAGAAGGCAATTAACAAACCTTCCAATACATGAATGCGATCCAGTACTTTATCCAAACGATATTGCAAACGCCGACGCACAGTATCGCGGCGGAACACTAGCCATTCGCTGAGGATTTCCAGCAAGTTCTTCACCCGAGGTTTTTGGTCAAGACCAAGAATGTTCAGGTTAACTCGGTACGATTTCTCTAAATCTGTGGTTGCGAATAAGTGCTGCATCAATTGTTCAACGTCGATGCGATTTGAACGCGGCACAATCACGATACGGCATGGGCTTTCATGATCAGATTCATCGCGAAGATCTGACACCATCGGTAGTTTTTTCGCATTCATCTGCGCGGCGATTTGCTCAAGCACTTTGGCGCCCGACGTTTGATGCGGCAGCGCCGTAATCACAATGTCGCCGTCTTCTTGTGTGTAAAGGCCGCGCATGCGCACACTGCCGCGACCATTTTCATAAATGGCGGCAAGTTCATGGGCTGGTGTGATTATTTCGGCATCAGTCGGATAATCTGGGCCCTTCACGTATTGCAATAAATCAGTAACTGACGCGTTTGGATTGTCCAACACGTGGCAAGCAGCATCGGCAATTTCTCGCACGTTATGCGGAGGAATGTCGGTCGCCATACCTACAGCGATACCGGTAACGCCGTTTAATAAAATATGCGGAAGGCGAGCCGGTAATACTTTTGGCTCGTCTAAGGTGCCGTCGAAATTAGGCACCCAATCCACGGTGCCTTGACCTAGTTCGGTCAATAAGATTTCGCTAAAACGCGACAGTTTGGCTTCGGTATAACGCATCGCGGCAAACGATTTCGGATCATCAGGCGCACCCCAGTTACCTTGGCCATCAACCAGCGGATACCGATAGGAAAATGGCTGAGCCATCAACACCATCGCCTCATAACAGGCTGAATCACCATGTGGATGGAATTTACCTAAAACGTCACCTACGGTACGCGCTGACTTCTTGTATTTGGCCAGATGCGACAAACCAAGTTCAGACATTGCGTACACAATACGGCGCTGCACCGGTTTTAAACCATCACCGATATGCGGCAATGCCCGGTCCATAATGACGTACATGGAGTAATTTAAATATGCTTCTTCAGTGAACGAGCGCAGTGGCCGTTGTTCAATGCCGTCAGCTGTTAAAATAATGTCGGTCATAAAATCCCGTGCTGAGGTTAAGTGGTTGGCAACGTTTTACGACGCCGCTTCCACTGCCAAACCAATAAAGTCAATAAAATCAGACTAGTAAAAGCAAAGATGCTAATCCACATACGTTGAATTTGCCGATTACGCTCGACATCTTGCAGTCGCAGTGCTTGCAATTCATTGTCTTTCTTTAGCAATTCGTTTTTCGCTTTTTGCCGTTCCGCATCAAAGCCTAACCGCAACTTTTGCACCTGCAAATCGCGTTTATCATCTTGTAGGGCGACATAGTCGCGGAAAAATCGATTTAAAGTCGAATAAGCCTTATCAAAGTCGCCAGAATCGGCATAAAGCCGCGCGCGAAATTCTTCAAAATGCAGGCGATAAAACTTATCGGATACATTTTTATCTGATTGCAACTGTTCTGTCGCTAAGTTTACTTCCTGCATTGCCAGACTAGTTTGGCCTAAACTTCTAAAAATTAGGGCTTTTTCAAAATGATGCACACTTAGTTGGAAGGTCGATTGCAGATGCGGCAAATAGATTTCAGCTTTTTCCAAATAGGCAACAGCGGCATCAATTCGCTTCAATTGCCGACTCGTTGTGGCCATGCCCATGTAGGCGAAATACAGGTTGACCGGATCTTCGTCAATCAAACTGACTTTAAGCATTTGCTCAAACAATCCAAGCGCTTGCTCGGCCTTGTTGATGTAACGATAAGTCGATGCCAAGTTATACCAAATCGCGATTTTGGCCTTTTCCCAACCGAGCTCATCATAAATTCGATACGATTCTTCTAGCAACTGTCTGGCTTCTTCATCACTGCCGAGGCCGGTATACATCAGGCCTAACTCGGCGTTTACCGCGCCAAGCATTTCTTTATCTTTTAATGCGACGGCCCGATCGTAAGCTTCTTTAAGCATCTCTAAAGCTTCTTGCTCTTGATACTCTTCTTGCAGCATCGCCGACAAATTCAATAGACCTTGAATTTGCATTTTCTCGTCAGCGATTTTCTTGGCAAGCGCCATGCCTTTCTCATAGTAGTCATTGGCCTGACCGTATTCACGGTGCATTTCAAGCGCAAAGCCGATACTGAATAACAATTCAATTTTTGTTCGATCTTCAGCATCGGGAATTAATGCTAAAGCATGTTCAGCCGTTGCCAGTTGATCACGATGCCGCCCTAAAACTTCATAAATTAGGCCGATTTCATTGAAATAACTTGCTTGCAGCGCAACTGGCCACTTTGCCGATTCCGCCTCTTTAGCTAAGGCTATTTGCAGCATCTGCTGCGGCTTTTGGAATTTTTTCTGTTGAATTTCTAATAGCCAAGCAGGCAATGGCGCAGCGGCTTCAGAAACAGTTGCTGTCGCAGGTGCAGGCGCATCACCAGCCACCGTGGCATAACACGGCAGCAAGCAACTAAGGATCAACCAAGGCACAAAGATTTTTTTCATTATAATAATTCAGCCAAAATGCATAATTGCGCAGTCGCCAGTATACTGAAGTTCTGCAATCAAACCACTACGATAGCGCGATCACCTTTGGATTCCAGCCAGTCTTTCCGATCATTCGCGCGTTTTTTCGCAAGCAGCATATCCATCATTTCGATGGTTTGTCGCAAATCATCGATAGTTAACTGCACTAAACGGCGAGTATTCGGGTCCATGGTGGTTTCGCGCAGCTGCAATGGGTTCATTTCGCCCAAGCCTTTAAAACGTTGCACGTTAACTTTGCCGCGTTTTTTCTCAGCTTCTATGCGATCAAGGATGCCGTTTTTCTCTTCTTCATCCAGCGCGTAATACACATCCTTGCCGATATCGATACGGTATAGCGGCGGCATCGCCACAAACACATGGCCTGCTGCAACTAGCGGACGGAAGTGCTGCATAAACAAAGCGCATAACAAGGTCGCAATGTGCAAACCATCCGAGTCAGCGTCGGCAAGAATACAAATTTTGCCGTAACGCAATTGAGTTAAATCCGCCGAGTTTGGATCCATGCCAATCGCTACGGAAATATCGTGCACCTCTTGCGAACCCAAAATCTGTTCGGATTCAACTTCCCAAGTATTCAAAATTTTACCGCGAAGTGGCATCACCGCTTGGAATTCGCGATCACGAGCTTGTTTGGCGGATCCGCCCGCAGAATCCCCTTCGACTAGAAAGAGTTCAGTACGGCTTACATCTTGCGCGCTACAGTCTGCCAACTTTCCAGGCAGTGCCGGACCTGCTGTAACTTTCTTCCGCACGATTTTCTTCTCAGCACGTAAGCGTTTTTGCGCATTATTAATGCAAAATTCTGCAAGTTGCTGAGCGATATCGGTATGTTCGTTTAACCATAAGCTGAAGCTATCTTTGACCACACCGGTGACAAAACTCGCGGCTTGGCGGCTCGACAGACGCTCTTTAGTTTGGCCAGCAAACTGTGGTTCTTGCATCTTTAACGAGAGAATATAGGCACAGCGATCCCAGACGTCCTCAGGCGTTAATTTGATGCCGCGTGGCAGCAAATTACGGAACTCACAGAAGTCACGCAGTGCTTCTAGTAAACCTTGGCGTAAACCGTTGACGTGGGTACCGCCTTGCGCCGTTGGAATTAAGTTCACGTAACTTTCCGTTACCAACTCGCCGCCTTCAGGCAACCACAACACCGCCCAATCCGCTGCTTCATTGCTTGCGCTAAATGCGCCAACAAACGGCTGCTCCGGCAATGCCACCATATCCTTAACTGCGTCGATTAAATAATCGCGAATACCGGCAACATAACACCAGGTGTAACTTTGCTCGTTGACTTTGTCTTCAAATTTAACGGTAAGCCCAGGACACAATACTGCTTTAGCTTTGAGTACATGAAGCATGCGACTTACTGAAAACTTTGAAGAATCAAAGTATTTCGCATCAGGCCAAAACCGAACTCGAGTCCCAGTATTGCGTTTGCCAACCGTGCCAGTGATCGCTAACTCAGACACTTTATTGCCGTTTTCAAACGCCATTTCATAAACATTGCCATCGCGACGAACGGCAACCTCGACCCGCGTCGATAAGGCATTAACGACCGAAATACCGACCCCGTGTAAACCGCCAGAGAACTGATAATTCTTGTTGGAAAATTTACCACCCGCATGCAGACGGCAAAGAATCAATTCTACGCCGCTGACACCTTCTTCCGGGTGGATGTCCACTGGCATGCCGCGGCCATTATCAATCACTTCAAGTGATTGATCTGGATGAAGAATGACCTGCACAGTGTCAGCATGCCCTGCTAACGCTTCGTCGACCGAGTTATCAATAACTTCCTGTCCTAAATGGTTAGGACGTGTGGTGTCGGTATACATGCCCGGACGGCGCTGTACCGGTTCAAGCCCAGTCAGCACCTCAATCGAGTCGGCGTTGTACAGTTGTTCAGTCATAGCGAATTCCAGATTAGGCCGGCAAACAGACCGGTTCGAGCAAAAAATCAAATTACTGTATCAATAAACAGGGTTTTACGCTAATTGGCAAAATTTCACAATATCTGCCAAGCGACTTTCGAAGTCTTGATAGCCATGATCGCCACCTTCTTGCACATCCAAATGGCAATTGGCATAAAATTCCATAGCTTGCCGATAGTCCAAAACTTCGTCGCCAGTTTGCAATAACACTAAATACTGCTGCGGTTGCTGAATATGCGTGACTTGCTGCGCAGCCAAAATGGGTAAATGCGAGGCATCAACTTCGTAATGCTCAGCTCTTACCGGATGATAATAACGGCCAAGGTGTTGGCGCAACAATAAATGTGGATGCACCGCTGGATTTATTAAAACTGCTTGGCAATTAAACTGTTCAGTCAACCGTGTCGCTAAAAATCCGCCCAAACTACTACCTATCACGACATCAGGCGGCGTTTGCTTACAAATTTGCTGCAGCAAGTCATCGGCTTCTTTGGGAGTGTAGGGTAAGTCCGGTAACAACAACTGATGTTGAGGTAATTCGCGATGGAAAAAATCTCGAATAATGACTGCTTTTTCTGATTGCGACGAGCTGGCAAATCCATGCAGGTATAACACTGTTTTAGCTTTCAAACGACAACAAACTCCCATTGTGCTGGTTGGTCGAGGGCAAATTGCCACAAACATGCTTGTGGCCCCTGATCTTCCGTCAACCATTCAGCTGCCAGTTTAAACTGCACCGAGCTTGCGGGGCAACCAACTATCTGCCAACTGTCTTGAACTTGATGATATGCATAGTGACAATGACCATGAGCTAAGCCTTTGACTTTCGGTCTATTATCTAGAAGCTGACAAAACTCTGCACTCTCGACTAGTCCGTGTTCGTCAATTGAACTGCCAATAGGCTTTGGATGATGATGGCAGAACAACCAAGTAGGCCGACTTGGCTGCGCATCAAGACGGTTTGCCAGCTCCGCCAATTTATCTTGGCTAAAACTACCGGCCGGGCTTTCGCCTTTGGTTGATAGCAGCAGCAACTGCCAACCGGCCGCCCAAATTTCCTCAGCACTGCTAAATGGGCCTGAGCTAATTGCTGGTGCATGAAACACCTTCGCCATCATCGCAGGATCATCATGATTACCCGGCACATAGAACACCGGCGCCGGCCATTCTTTTAACAAATCAGCCAGCAACTGATAAGAAGCTTCACTATGGTCTTGGGTCAAATCGCCAGTCAAAATCAGCGGATATGGCTTTAGCCCTGCCAACAATTTTTGTAAATGTCGGTAGGGCTTAATGCCTTGATAGCTACCGTCAGCATCTGCAACTAAATGACAATCCGTAATTTGATAACAGCGCCAGAGCGAAACATCGTCACTTTGGTATATCCGCGTCACGGTTTCACCTCAACTCGCGAGTACCCCTGTTTTTGGCAGAGAATCAGCCAATCCCTTAGCAACGCATTGATTTGCCGTTTTTCATCGGGCTGCAGCATCTCAGTGTTAGGGTAACTGTACACGGCTTTAAATTGGCGGATCTGTTGGCATGCCGTTACTTCAGCTAGACGAGCATCGTGATAAAGTCGAACTTCAAATTGCGGTTTCAGCCATGCATGCACACTTTCGCTCATGTGGGCGATACGCACAGTTGTGGTAAATGGCGCTTCCGCCAGCACAGTAATTCGATAGGCTTCAAGCGCATTGATTTGAATGCTTTGGGTGGCGTTCACCACTGAAGGCTGCGGCAGGAAAAAGCGCAGCTGTGCATAATTGCGTTCGCACAAACTTAAAAAATCCGGCACATAAGGCCGATACTGCTGTTTTAGCGCAAACGACGCCATAGTTTTCTCCTAGCTACCAAAGGCGGTAGTTTTGGCTTTTACGAAATAACATCTGCCTTGGGCCACGCTTAATCACTAGACTGTGCAATAGACGGTGCACTAGACAGTGCAGCCCACTGCTGACGAACTTGCGCTTTATGTAAGGCCAACCATTGCAAGGCAATCACAGTTGCGGAATTGTCGATTGCACCTGCTTGCAATAATTGCTGCGCAGTCTGTTCACTCACCACATGCACCTTAATATCTTCGTGTTCTTCCGCTAAACCATAGACCCCAGTCGTTACTGAATGTGTCAGCTCGCCTAAAAAAATATGGATGCGTTCAGTGGTGCCACCGGGACTGCTCAGGTAGCTGAGCATAGGCCATAATCGGCCAAGCTCAAGTCCGGCCTCTTCCATGGCTTCACGACGTGCAACAGTTTCATTGCTCTCGCCTTCGTCAATCATGCCCGCCACGGCTTCAAGCAACCACGGCGTACGACTAGTGGCCAAAGCGCCTAATCGGAACTGCTCGATAAGCACGATTTCATCAGTGTTCGGGTTGTAGGGAAGTACCACCACAGCATGGCCACGCTCGAACATTTCGCGGCTTACAACCTCACTCCAGCCACCGTTATATAAGCGATGCCTAAATTTATAGGTATTTATCCGAAAAAAGCCTTGAAAAACGGTAGATTGGTCGACAATCTGTACATCATCAACTTGAAAAGATGGATAATTAATCCCCTTGAAATCAGACATATTTGGACTCACATTCTGTTACACTTGTGCGGACAACTTTTACGCATTCGGTTCGACTTAGTCTACGCTAACACGGTATTATTCGGTCAATTTTGTTTTCCCATGGGATCTGGTTATGAAAAAAACTGTTTTAAGTTCATTGGTGTGCGCTGCACTGGGTTTGTTTAGCCTTCAAGCCAGTGCGGAAAACCTGCAAAACATTTATCAACTGGCATTAAAGAAAGACCCTGCTGTTTTAAAATCTGCAGCGCAACGTGACGTCAGTACTGCAAGCGTAGATATCAGCAAAGCTAATTTTTTACCGACCGTTGCCTTCTCGTCAACGATTGGCAAAAGCCGTGAAACTGTTGCTGGCGTAACCTCGCCAACTGGCACTGGCTACACCAACCAAATCACTGTTAGACAAACCATTTTTGACTGGGGTGATTGGAGCCGTTTATCAACCGCGGAAAAACAAGCGCTGCAAGGTCAAACTTATTACAACGCTTCTTTACAGGCGTTAATAGTCCGGGTTTCTCAAGCTTATTTTGCGGTGTTAAGTGCAAACGACGATTTAACCTTCGTGGTTGCAGAAAAACGTGCAGTAGAGCGTCAACTTGAGCAAACCAGAGAGCGTTATCAAGTAGGCTTAACTGCTATCACCGATTTACACGAAGCCCAAGCGCAGTTTGATGCGGTGGTTGCGCGCGAAATCAGTGCAACTAATCTGCTAGAAAACGCTAAAGAAGCTTTACAAGAAATCACTGGTGAATATCACTCAACGCTTGAACCATTGAACACTGTGCGTTTCAAACCAACAGCACCACAGCCTAGCAATGCTGCTGATTGGGTTGCTATCGCGGAAGAAAACAACTTAGATTTAAAAGCGCGCAAATTAGCCGTTGAAATTGCACAGAACGATATCGACTTGGCACAGTCAGGTCATTATCCAACTTTGGGTTTAAATGCTAGCAAAACGCTGAACGATTCAAGCCGGTCATTTCAACGCAACGAAGATTCAGTTGGTGTAACTTTAAGTGTGCCAATTTACTCTGGCGGTGCGACTGAAGCTGGCGTTGACGTGCAACGTGCCAACTATGTTGCAACTAGCGAAGATTTAGAATTAGGCCACCGCTCTGTGCTGCGCCAAATTCGTTCAAGCTACAACAACGTAGGCGCAGCAATTGCAGGGATTAAAGCCTTAGAGCAATCAGTAATTTCTGCGGAAAGCGCATTAAAAGCAACAGAAGCTGGCTTTGAAGTTGGAACTCGGACCATTGTTGACGTGTTAGTAAGCACCCGTAACCTGTTTGATGCTCGCCGCAACCTGACCAAATCTCGCTACGATTACATCTTAGCGGTACTGTCGTTAAAACAAGCCGCAGGCACCTTAACTGAAGACGATTTAGGTCTGGTGAACCAAGCTTTAGGCGGTTAATTAACTAGTTATCTCGCGCTCGGTCAGGGCAGTTTCCACTGCTCTGACCGCACTTCATCTGTTCAGATGCTGAAATTCCGTTACAATAGCCCGTTTTTATCTGTCGAGGACTGGCTGTGATTGCTAACCCCCCGTTTCAATGGTCAATGTTACACCCGCGCTTTTGGTTAGTTTGGCTGGCTATTGCGCTTGCTTGGTTAACCAGTTGGTTGCCTTATTCCTGGCTCATGGCTATTGGTCGCGCGCTGGGTCGTTTGTCTTTCAAGCTACTGAAATCACGTAGAAAAATTGCTAAACGCAATCTCGAGTTATGTTTCCCAGAAATGGACGAAGCAACTCGGAATGACTTATTGACAAAAAACGCTGAAGAAACGGGCTGTGCGGCGATTGAAACCATGATTGCTTGGTGGTGGCCAGACTGGCGCTTTAAAAAATACTCGAGCTTTTTGGGTTACGAACATCTACAAAATGCGATTGCTGACGGCAAAGGCGTTTTGCTGTTATCACCACATATGTTGCATTTAGAAGCATCGGGGCGAATTTTCGGTCTGAATCACCCTTCGGTCGGCTTTTATCGTCCACACAATAATCCAGTGATGGAATATTTTATGGTTCGCGGCCGCAATCGTGGCAATAAATACATGATTGGCAAACGAGATGTCAAAGCGTTAATTCATGCGCTAAACAATCAAGAAGTTTGTTTTTATCTGCCGGATCAAGACTATGGCCGTAACCGCTCGTTATTCGTGCCATTTTTTGCAGTCCCGGATGCCGCTACCACCACTGGCACTTTGTTATTTGCCAAAGCAGCAAACTGCGTGGTAGTGCCGATTTATTCTCGACGCTTACCGAATCAACAGGGCTATCAAGTTGAAATCCTACCGCCATTTGATAATTTCCCAAGCGGCGATGACCAAGCCGATGTAATTCGGATCAACCAATGGGTCGAGCAAGCCGTGACCCAACACCCAGAACAATACATGTGGGTCCACCGCCGCTTCAAAACGCGACCAGATCCAGACGCTCCAAGTTTGTACTAACTGCAACTAATTGCAGGTCATTGTGGCAATGACCTGCAAATTCCATTGGCGTTCTCAACGACTTTGGTTAGTATCAATACAGTATTGGTGGCAGGAAACGAGAATTATGTGGTTTTGGATAAAGCATTTAATGGCGGCAGTCGTCTTGTTGGGACTTGCTTTTGTACTGTTGTTCAAACCCGAACTTATCAACTTCAATCCGGATGCTGCGGTCGATCCGAAAAAAACAGCAAAAACTTCAGCGGCTAAAGAGTTCACCAACTTCTATGAACAACTGCGGTATTCCTTAGATGCCACTGTTGATTCTTCAAAAGAATATGTAATCAAACTGAAAGACACCAGTGATTCTTTAACCTCAACATTAGCCAGTCGCACCAATACTGTTCCAGCCCTTGACGGCAATTGGCAAGGCAGCGAAACCAATCGACAATTCACTACCGGCTCGAAAATACGCGATCAGATGGCAGGATTTGCTACCGCAGAGGGTATTGAACTGATTTGGACTTTACCCAAGGATTATGTGGTAAAGCATTATTTTGAGAGCGGCGGCGACTATTTGAGTTCACTCAAAGACATAGTCGCAGCGATTTCTCCAGATTTCGAAACACCCTTGCTCGCATATTTTTGTCCAAAAGAGCGGGCTGCCGTGGTAACGGACAAGCCCAACCCTTTCTTGCAAGAGAATTGCAGATTAATCAATGGTGAGAAGCAACAGCTTCGAGCATTACCCTCTGCCAACTAGCTTGTACTGCTTGCTCGGCCGCTGTTAAGTCAGGTTGCGACGAACCATCGGCCGGTTGCAAAGTTTCTCGATGACTAACCCCACGTAGCTGCTGGTAAGCCTGCTGCAGGGCATGCGCCTCAGTTTCCGACATCAAGCCACAAGCAGCGGCCGCATCGAGTATGCGAATATTGTCGCTGTAGGCATAGAGTTCTGGAAATTGTTGTCCATACGCCAGCACCAAAAACTGACTGATAAACTCCAAATCAACCACACCGCCAGATTTGTGTTTCACTTCCTGCGAATTAACCCCGTGGTGTTCTCGCAGTTTTTGCCGCATCTCCACCACTTCTTGTCGAAGTTTGGCTAGATCACGCGGTTGCCCTAAGATTTCGGCGCGAATTTGTTCGAAACGTTCGGCAATTGCACTATCACCGTAGATTAAACGAGTGCGAGCTAACGCTTGGTGCTCCCAGGTCCATGCATCTTGACGCAGGTATTCACCATAGGTTTCGATATGAACCGTCAATAAACCTGCATTACCGGATGGCCGCAAGCGCGTATCAATATCGTACAGCACACCACTGGCCGTGCGGGTTGTGCACAAATGCAAAATCCGTTGTACTAATTTTAAATAAAACTGTCGAGAATCAATGGCTCGGTCGCCGCTAGTCGACGCCAGCGAATCACATTGATGGACAAAAACTAAATCCAGATCTGAACCATAACCAAGCTCTAAGCCACCAAGTTTGCCATAGGCAATAACGGCAAAGGCTTTAGCATCGCCCGCATTGATCCCAGCTGGATAACCATATTTCTCCACCATTTGCTGCCAAGCGAGCTCAACAACCTTACTCATTAAGGCCTCTGCAAGCCATGTCAAATGATCGCTCACTTTCATCAACGGCAAAATGCCGGTGATATCAGCCGCCGCAATCCGCAATTGCTGCGCCTGTTTATACTGGCGCAAAGTCTCCATCAACAATTCTAAATCGTCTTCCGGCACACGCATCAGCTGCAAGCGCAAGCGGTCATGGTAATCGGCAACACTCGCGACTTGGTATAACTGCTCAGGATCAATCAACTCGTCGAGCAACATTGGATACCGAGCCAGATGCTCAGCAAGCCAGCCACTGCGACCACAAAGCTTCACTAGCTGCTGCAGTGCTCGCGGATTTTCAAACAACAGTTCCAAATAAGCGGTGCGACTAACGATTTGCCGAAATACACCAAAGACCCGGTTAAGCACTAACGCATTCACTTGCTCTTTAGCCACGACATGCAACAAAGAAGGCATCAACTTAGCTAAAAGCTCACGACCGCGTGGACCGACACTGCGTTTCTGGCAGTCACCTTTAAACTGTTGCAATTCAGCAACCAAAGCCTCGGCATCGGCTGGTGCCAACCATTCCACATGCTCGGCAAGCTCTGCCGGCGCAAGCTCGCTATCCCACAATAGACGACCAAGCAACAATTCATCCGCTTCGGCTTGCTCATCCTGCGCGATAACCAACTGGAATTGTTGATGAATTCGCTGCATGGAGGCCTGAATATCTTGCTCCAAACTAGCCCAATCAACGGCTTTCATTGCTAGCACTAACCGCTCACGCGCTAGTGGCTCTGCTGGTAAAGTTTGGGTTTGCTGATCGTCGGCACCTTGCAGCCATTGCTCAATTTGCCGCAAATATTGGTAGTCCTGCTGTAATGCCGCGGCTTGTTCGTTGGTTAATAAACCTTCTTGCGACAAAGACTGGAACGCCTGAAAAATTGACGGTTGTTGCAACGAAGGAATACGCCCCCCCCTGATCAATTGCAACGTTTGGACGATAAATTCGACTTCGCGAATACCACCAGCACCCAGCTTAATGTTATCGACACGATTGCGCCGGCGATTTTCTTGCTCAATGAGTTGCTTCATCCGGCGCAATGATTCAATTGCCGAATAATCGATATAACGACGATAGACAAAAGGTTTCAGCATCGCGTTAAGTTCACTTGCAAACGGCTCGACTGGATTTAAGATCCGCGCCTTGAGCATCGCGTAACGCTCCCAATCCCGTCCTTGCTCTTGATAGTAATCTTCAAATGCAGCAAAACTTAGTACCAAAGGCCCGCTGTCGCCAAATGGCCGCAGACGCATATCGACGCGGTAAACAAAACCATCACCTGTCACTTGGTGCAACAAGCTAATGATTTTTTGCCCCAATTTGGTGTAGAACTGCTGATTTTCGCAGCTGCGACGACCGCCACTGGTATTGCCGTTCTCTGGGTAAATGAAAATTAAATCGATGTCGGAAGAAAAATTTAACTCACCACCGCCAAGCTTACCCATGCCCAAAATCAGCATCGGCATCACGCTACCGTCAGCAGCAAGGGGCTCACCCCATTGTGCAGCGAGTTCGCGCCAAGCCCAGCCATAAGCCGCATTAATCAGCGCATCAGCCAAAGCACTTACCCGAGCCAAGGCTGTGGCTATCGGTTGCGCTCGCAATACATCATCAGCAAGCACTCGGCAAAGCCCCGCATTTCGATACTGGCGCAATAACCTCATAGCTTCCGCTTCGTTGACGCCCAGCAAGTCGGGAACTAGCGGCTGGCTAACATTGCCGGTGACAAAATCTTGAATAAGCGCCGGCTGGCGAGCCACTGTACGACACAACAAAGCGCTTACCGCAAATAACTGCTTGAGTTCTGGTGCCGAGTCGACAGCAAGCTCTTGCATACTTAACTGATGTGACACCCATTGATCTAATTCAGGACTCAACTGGTCGAGCGCGGCTTTGATTTCAGTCATGACTTATTCCTCGAGCATCCATGCAGAAAAATCCAGCAACCATAATTGGAATTCACCAGAAATCGCGATATCAAGCTGCATGGCTCGCTGACAAAGCGCCGCAGGCACTTGCCGCGACGGCAAAGTTGTCCGAAATTGTTGCCAAAGTAGTGATAACGCAGGTGCCGACTCATCCGAAGATTGGTGTTGCAGTAACAAGTTTTGTGAGAGTGCGCGCAGCCAGACTTTTAACTCAGCATCCACAGCAGGCGTTAGCCAAGTGAGAGGCTGCTGCTGAGCGAGTCGATAACCGCGTTCCGCTTTAGATTGAAAGCCTAAACTTACCGGCAAACTAGCGACCATCGCTCGGGCTAGCGTAAACAAAGCGTCGACACTACCTTGTTGCAACTCTAATTCAAGTTCACAGATAGGTGCATCAGCACCACCACCGACCACAGTGCCAATATCCAGTACAGCTTCAACTTTACTGCCATCATGCAACTGCAGAATATAAGCTTGGCGAACAAAGTCGGTGCGAAAGAGCTCTTGTAAATCCTGCTGTAACTGCGCGACATCTGTGCCTTGTGGCCAAATCTCAGATGGGAAATCGGCAAGCACCGGCATAACACTCTGACAAGGCTGGTTGTACTCGGGGCGGATATGCGCCGCCCCCTGTTGCTGGCCAGCAAGTTTAATGGTTTGCTCGTATTGGCCCGACTTTAATCGAGTGCGTAACCCGCAGTCGTGCAGGCGAAACCACTGGTCTGCCGTTTCGAAATAGGCATTAAATAACTGCTTTTCGGCGTGTTTTGTAACAGGCTGGGCCAATAACGGTTGCCAACATGCCAGCAACGCAGCCTCAGTTGGCACTTGTTGCCCAGAATTAATCGCCAATTTTAATTCGACTTCCAACGTCATCAAGGCATCCTTGGGTAGTCATTGATCTCTGCAGCGCAACATAGGCCATCCAAGCCATGGCGGCAAGTGTTTTTGCTTGTCAATCGGTTAACAACTCCCTATGATCAGCCCAGTCCCCCGCGCCTTAAGTTTTGTGGAAGAATTATGTCAAATCTGATCCGTCCTTGGTTGCTTGTAGCTTCACTGGCCAGCGCTGTCAGCGTTGCGCAAACTAGCCCTGCAACTACGCCTGCCGGTGCTACACCGGCAAGCACTGAACCTGCGAAAGTTAGCGCAAGTTCGGAAAAACCAGCCTTTGTCATTGACGCGTTAAGCACCCCGCTGCGCTCAGGCCCAGGCAACGAATATCGCACCATTTCGACTGTTCGCGCTGGTGAAAGTGTGACCTTCATCGGCGACAACCCAGCCAATGGTTATATCAAAATTCGTGATGTGTCTGGCAATGAAGGCTGGTTAAGTGGCGAATACATCACTTATGCAGCCAGTCCAAAAGCCGATCTTTCGGCGCTGAAGCAACAACTTGGTCAACAAGAAATGATTGCGGCACAATTTGAGCAAGAGCGGCAAAATCTGCAGCAAGCGGTCGTTGCTGCAGAAACCGAGCGCGATAACGCGAAAAAAGAAGCGGAACTGGCCAAGCAAACTGCAGCTCAATTAACTGCGCGTTTAGCCGATGAAAACCCAGACTTAATGCAAAATAAAATGGTTATTGGCGGCGGCATTTTAGCTGTAGGCTTATTTCTTGGATTAATTCTGCCGGCCATTACCCCTAAACGTCGTCGTAATGACCGTTGGATGTAAATTCTGCACTAAATTGCGTTTGATCTAACCTGCACAAACAGCAAGCCTGAAGCTAGGCTTGCTGTCTTTAACTCAGCAACGAGCATTACCCTTCCGCTACTGGCAAACCTGTATCCTGCTTCACTTTTTCAATCACTACATAAGTGTGGGTTTGTAAAACACCTGGTAAATCGACAATACGTCCAAGCACAGCTCGATAAGCCTCCATACTCGACAAGCGCAGCTTCAATAAATAATCAAAGCCGCCAGCCACCATATGGCACTCCGCCACTTCGGCGATTTGCACTACCGCATCCCGAAACTCATCAAACACCGCGCCCGTGGTTCTATCTAAGGTCACTTGAATAAAAGCAGCGGTGCCCAGACCCAATTTAGACGCATTTAATTTAGCGCCATAACCTTCAATAAAACCGTCTTGCTCTAACTTTCTAACCCGGTCGATGCAGGGACTAGCACTTAAATTGACCCGCTTTGCGAGTTCAACATTCGAAATTCGGCCGTCTTTTTGCAAAGTGTCTAATATTGTTCTGTCGATCCTATCTAAGCCACGAGTTTTTGCTGATGAGGTCATTTCCAAACATTTTCTGGTTAATTGGCAACTAAACCAGATTATATACGGTTAAATGACAAAAATAACCACCAAATACTGTAGTGATTTCTCTAAAATGCAGCATTTATTTTAATTCAACTGGGATAAAAACATGCTATTTCACGGCGACCTGACGACGACGGATCCAATCCGCCAGACCATCCGCAAATTTTACCGTGCAGACGAAACCGAAGTTTTAGAATATTTACTGCCGCTGGCTGATATCGGCGTGCAAGCTCGTTCTCGTGCATGGGAAAAAGCCCGTCAGTTAGTGGTGAATATCCGCAAAGCCCAAATCGGCAAAGGCGGTGTTGATGCCCTGTTAAACGAATTCTCACTATCGACCGAAGAAGGTCTGGTGCTGATGTGTCTTGCTGAAGCCTTATTGCGCGTGCCAGACAAACACACTGCTGACCGTTTGATCCGCGATAAGTTATCGAATGGCGACTGGAGCTCACACTTAGGCAATAGTGAATCGTTATTCGTCAACGCCTCAGCCTGGGGCTTGTTGTTCACGGGCAAACTGGTGAACTACAGCGATGATGAGAAAAAAAATCAATTTGGTTTGTTAAAACGCACTTGTGGTCGTTTAGGTGAGCCAGTGATCCGCCAAGCTGTGCGTTACGCGATGCAAATTATGGGCACTCAGTTTGTTATGGGTACCACTATTGATAAAGCAGTTGAACGCGCTGTTGAATTAGAAAACAAAGGTTTCACCTACTCATACGACATGCTCGGTGAAGGCGCCCGGACTATGGAAGACGCAGATCGCTACTTCCAAAGTTACATGATGGCCATCAAGGTCATTGGTGAAGCAGCGAAAAACCGCGGCCCATTCAAAAGCCCAGGCATTTCCGTAAAACTATCTGCAATCCACCCACGTTACCGGTTCTCACATCGCGACCGCGTGATGAATGAATTAGTGCCACGGTTAAAAACCTTAGCTATCGCGGCGAAGAGCTACAACATTAGCTTCACCGTCGATGCCGAAGAAGCAGACCGCTTAGAGCTATCAATGGATGTCATTGAAGCAGTATTCGCCGATGCAGAATTAGCGGGCTGGGAAGGTTTCGGCTTGGCAATCCAAGCCTATTCAAAGCGTTGCATTCACTTAATCGAATGGTTACGCGCGCTCACTGTGCGTGTTGGCCGTAAATTAATGGTGCGTTTGGTTAAAGGCGCATATTGGGATAGCGAAGTTAAAATTAGCCAAATCGAAGGCCACGCTGACTTCCCGGTGTTTAGTCGCAAGCCGTCAACCGATGTCTCATACCAAGCTTGTGCAGCAAAATTACTGTCCTACCGTGATAGCATTTACCCAATGTTCGCCACACACAACGCCTATACCGTTGCCACTATTTTAGAAATGGCACCTGACCGCAGCGGTTATGAATTCCAACGCCTCCATGGCATGGGTGACGCGCTTTATGACCAAGTGGTCGCCGACGACAAAGTGCCATGTCGCATCTATGCGCCAGTCGGTGAGCATTCTGATTTGCTAGCTTATTTGGTTCGTCGTTTATTAGAAAACGGCGCCAACAGCTCATTCGTCAACAACATCGTTGATGAGAATATCCCTGTCGAATCCTTGTTAAAAGATCCGGTGGAAACTGTGCGCAGCTGGAAGCAAAAGCGAAATACGCAAATTCCACTGTCCGCCAATTTGTATGGCGCAGAGCGCAAAAACTCAACTGGTATCGATTTAACTGAAATTGATGCCATCACGCCAGTGCGTGCGGCAATGCAACAATGGTTGGAGCGGACCGCAGCTATCGCACCAGTTGATGAAGCTAAAGTTGTCAGAAACCCGGCGAACCATAGCCAAGTGATTGGCTACACAGTGCATCATACGCCAGAGCAAATGCTGGCAAGTATCGCCAAAGCAGATGCAGCATTCCCAGCTTGGTCAGCAACACCAGTGCAAGAGCGCGCGCGTTTATTAGGTGCACTCGCTGATGCTTTAGAAGCCAATCGTGATGAGCTTTTAGCGATTTGTGTGAAAGAAGCCGGTAAAACAGTGCCTGATAGCGTGGCGGAAGTGCGTGAAGCTGTTGATTTCTGCCGTTATTATGCAGCTCGCGCTGAAGTGATGTTTAAAGACCATGCAGCAGATAGCCGTGGTGTGGTTTTGTGTATTAGCCCGTGGAACTTCCCATTAGCTATCTTCTTAGGCCAAGTGACCGCCGCTGTTGCTGCGGGTAACACAGTGATTGCTAAACCTGCTGAACAAACCAGCTTAATCGCAATTCGCGCCATTGAGCTCTGGCGCGAAGCGGGTTTACCTGCGGGTGTTGTCGAATTAGCCGTAGCGCCAGGCCGTGTGATCGGTGAGCACGTGGTGCCAGATCTTCGTATTCAAGCAGTGATGTTTACTGGTTCAACTGAGACTGGTAGCTGGATCGCACGTAAGCTTGCGGAACGCGGCGGCGAACCTGTGCCACTAATTGCAGAAACTGGCGGTCAAAACTGTATGATCGTTGACTCAACAGCATTACCAGAACAAGTGGTTGATGATGTGGTGTCTTCTGGTTTTCAAAGCGCGGGTCAACGCTGTTCAGCACTTCGCGTGTTGTTCCTGCAAGAAGATGTTGCCGATAAAATCATTACCATGATCAAAGGCGCCATGATGGAACTGCATGTAGGCGACCCGGCGTATCTGTCGACCGATGTTGGTCCAGTCATCGACCAAAAAGCCTTAACTGGCTTGCAAAACCATGTGAAATATTTAGAAGGCAAAGCGACCTTACATTACGCTTGCCCAATTCCAAGTGGCGATGGTCATTTCTTCTTTGCACCACGTTTATACGAAATCAAAGACTTGTCAGTACTAGAGCGCGAAGTATTTGGTCCAGTGGTCCATATCATTCGCTTTAAAGCAGATGAGCTGAACAAAGTTATCAACCAAATCAATGCCACTGGCTATGGTTTAACCATGGGCGTCCACAGCCGGATCGCGCAAGTGACCGCACAAGTCGCCCGTGAAGTGAAAGCCGGTAACATTTACGTCAACCGAAACATGATTGGCGCAGTCGTTGGCGTACAACCATTTGGTGGTCGTGGTTTATCGGGGACTGGTCCAAAAGCTGGTGGTCCATTCTACTTAACTCGTTTAGTCAAAGACCAAACGGCGGTCGTGGAAGCGAATTTACCAGAAGCAAAACAACAAGCCTTGTTATCGGCACCAGCGACCGACCATAACATCGATTTGTTCTTGCAACAGGCGCTGAAAGCTCAGCCAGCTTGGCAGGCACAAGACATCACTGCTCGCTCGTCTGTGATTCGCCAATTCTTAGCGCAAATCGCCGCTGATGCCTTGGTGGTGAAACAAGAATCTGATTTAGAAGAAGTCATTACCACTGCCCGTCAGTTGCTGGCAGGAATTGAAAAAGAATTAGCTGCGCCAATTCAGTTGCCGGGACCTACTGGTGAATCAAACCAATTACACCTTGAAGCTCGCGGCATTGTTGCTGCAGTTCGCGACGAAAGTGCCTGCTTCAAATATTGGTTATTGAGCATGCTAACGGCACTGGCTGCGGGTAATGGCGTGGTTGCTGTGGTTGAAGATAAAGACTTGGCAGAAGCTGATGTCATTCGTAAAGTGTTACTAAATGCCGGCTTGGCGCCTGCTTTGTTCAACGTGGTGAAATTAACTCAATTAAAAGCGTTGATTAACCATCAAGGCATTGCTGCGGCAATTATCGAAGCTGGCAGTGCAGTGAAAGCACTGACTGGTGAATTAATTGCGGCGCGTGATGGCGCGATTTCCCCACTGATTACCACGCCAGCCGATGAACGTTTACTCCACCGCTTAGTGACCGAGAAAACGGTAACTATTAACACTACTGCGGCTGGTGGTAACGCATCGTTGATGACCATGAGTGATAACGTCGGTTAATTCCGACGTTTAAACTAGAAAGGGAATTTGCCCGGGGGGGCAATAGGGGCGGATCGGCAATTTGCGATCCGCCCCGCTTTTTTCGGCGAGTTATCTATTATTTGCTTATCGCTTCAACCGATAAGACCATTCACTAAGTGCTTCCATACTGAACATCTGACGACCAGTTTGCATCAGTACATAATTCGGTGTGATTTCTTTAATTTGAATATCTGCAGTTACCCACTGACCTTCTTGCAAATCTTTGCCATTCACTTTAACCCAGCGTTGTTTTGGCTCAGTTGCAAATACATGGGCTTCAAAACGGATCGGTGGAATTTGGCGCTGCAATAAATCGTCAAGGCTACGTACATCACGAGCCGGTGCCGCAGATTCGCGAACGCCTGATTTTGGCGTTTCACCTGAACTAGATTCCATGGCGAATTTAAATTTATCTTTAAGTTCTTGCGAGACTTCATCGGCCGACATTTCTGCTGGCGTTTCCACGACAGGTTCTGAAACATCTGCCTCGACCATCGGCGGCTGCTCGTCAAAGGATTCAATGGCAGCAACTTGCTCATCCAAGCTATCCCCGGCTGACGATTGCGCGTCTGCAGAAACCACTAATTGTTCATCTTCGACTGGCACAGCCAATAGATCACTGAGAATTAAACCAGGCGTTGCCACTAGCGGCGTTGCAGTTGCCGTCACCGGTTGCGCAACTATCGGGCTTGGCGTTGCAACAGTAACTGGCGGTGTTGGCTCAGACCGACTTTGCAACCACTGGGCCAAAACAACGCCGAAAACAATGCCAATCACCACCAATAATACCAGTGCGAGCCATTGCCAAAAATTACTGGAGGATGCCACAGGAACTACTGCAGGCTGCGCTGCGCCCTGATTTTGTTGTTTAAGTGCATCCATTAATAACGACATTTCAAATCCTACTCCGGTAAAAACAACTACTTAGTCAAGAATAAAGTGGCTAACACGCCAATCACAACACATAACAGAAACAGCACTGGGAAGACCCAAACTGGCAATGCCGCCTTAAGTTCCGGCTGTTTGATGGCTAAAATTTCTCGTCCTGCTTGTTCGACCAATTTGGCGTCGATAAGTGCTTTCTGTTGACTATATCCACCTAATAAAGCTCGATCACAGAGCAAATTCAGCAATCTCGGAATACCACCAGACAGTTGGAACAATTTATTAATTGCGCCTTGGTTAAACACTGGCCGCGAACAGCCGGCAACAGCTAAGCGATGCTGCACATAATACGCCACTTCTGCCAACGTCAGTGGCATTAAATGATAACGGGCGGTAATGCGCTGGGCTAATTGGCGCAAATCCTGACGCTGCAATAACTGCTGCAATTCAGGTTGGCCAATTAAAATCACTTGCAGCAGCTTTTTAGTGTTGGTTTCGAGATTGGTTAACAAGCGAAGCTGCTCAAGCACCGCCGGCTGCAGATGTTGCGCTTCGTCGATAATTAAAATGGTGTTGATGCCGGCCTCATGGTTTTTCAGCAATTTTGCCGTAATTTTATCCGTCAGCATTTTTAAGCTGGCATCAGTTTTTTTGTAGCGAATTTTTAATTCATCGCAGATCGCGGCCAGCAACTCGAGTTCAGATAAGGTCGGATTTAAAATAAACGCGACCTGCGTATTGCTCGGTAATTCAGCTAACAAACACCGAGAAACCGTTGTCTTGCCGGTTCCGACCTCGCCGGTTAGCAGCACAAATCCGCCCGCTTCTCCTAAGCCATAGCGTAGATGCGCCAAAGCCTCGGTATGTCGAGCGCCGAGATACATGAAATCCGGGTTCGGAGCTATCGAAAATGGCTGACTGGTGAGACCAAAAAATCCGGTGTACATAAAGTCCTGATGCTGAACTTGCGCGCAATTGTTGCTGGAGCGTTATAATGGCAAAAAATCAGCGTTCAGGAAAGCATGTGAAGATATATCTTGTTGGTGGCGCAGTCCGAGATCAATTATTGGGACTGGCAATTAAAGACAAAGACTACTTAGTCGTTGGGGCAACCCCTGCCCAATTGTTAGCCCAGGGATATCAGGCTGTTGGCAAAGACTTTCCAGTATTCTTGCACCCGAAAAGCAAAAACGAGTATGCCTTAGCTCGCACCGAACGTAAACAAGGCCAAGGCTACACTGGTTTTGCCTGTTACTTCGCCGAAGATGTCACTTTAGAACAAGATTTGCTGCGCCGAGATCTCACCATCAACGCCATCGCAATGGATGAACAAACTGGCGAAATATTTGATCCCTACCATGGTCAACGTGATTTGCAACAACGGCTATTGCGTCATGTCTCGGACGCCTTTGTTGAAGATCCACTGCGGGTGCTGCGTGTCGCTAGGTTTTATGCCAGATTCTATCCGCTTGGTTTTCAGGTCGCGCCAGAAACTTTGGCGCTAATGCGCCAGTTAGTCGACTCGGGCGAATTGCAACACCTAACCGCCGAGCGAGTTTGGCAAGAAACCGAACGAGCGCTACTAGAAAAAACACCACAGGCCTATTTCGAGCTGCTGCATCAAGTTGGCGCCCTGGCTAAGTTGATGCCAGAAATCGATCAACTGTGGGGTGTGCCCAACCCACCAAAATGGCATCCTGAAATCGACAGCGGTATTCATACCATGATGGTGCTGGAACAGGCAGCTTTGTTGACAGATCGGCTTGACGTTCGTTTTGCGGCGTTATGCCATGACTTGGGCAAAGGCGTTACGCCTGAGCATGAATGGCCCTCCCACCATGGTCATGAGCACACTGGCCTGCCGTTAATTAAAGAGCTCTGCCAAAGGTTGCGGGTGCCGAATGACTGCCGAGATTTGGCGCTTATCGCCTGTGAATATCATCAACTGGTGCATAAATGCCAAGAGCTTCGCTCAACGACGGTGCAGAAGCTGTTTGATGGCATTGATTTATGGCGCCGTGCCGAACGGTTGGAGTTGTTGCTCACCTGCTGTATCGCCGACTTGCGCGGTCGCACCGGTTTTGAACAACTACCTTATCCACAAGCTGATTATCTTCGCGCACTGGCAGCAAGCGCTCGCACGGTTGATGTCAAAGCACTAGTTGCCAAAGGCTTCCAAGGCGAAGCCATGCGTGAAGCCGTGCGTGAAGCCAGGCTAGCCGCGATCTCTGCCAGTAAAAAGCAGTTACAGCAAAATCAGTAAGCGCTAAACACAACGGCGGCGGCGCTTAGCCTAACTTATAGCTTTACTTTGTGGCTTTACTTTGTGGATTTGTTTTGTCGATTTGGTATTAAGTCTGATTTGGCTAGATTTGAAAGTAAAAAAACGGCGAATATTTTCGCCGTTTTTTATTACAGGCTCAGCGTCTAGACGCATGAGCCTTGCTGCGCTTGATTGTTATTATTCTGCCTCAAGCGCCATTTGTCTGGCATGGTCAGCATGGTGATCGCGGGCTAACCAAACATAGATTGACGGCAATACGTAAAGCGTGAACACAGTACCAATTGCCATACCAAAGACTAAGACAATACCGATAGAGTTCCGGGCTTCTGCACCAGCACCTTCAGCAAATATCAGAGGAGTGTGACCAGCAATGGTAGCAATACTCGTCATCAAGACCGGACGTAAGCGCAGAATTGACTCCTGACGCACCGCATCGAGCTTATTCAAACCTTCTTCTTGCAGCTTATTTGCAAACTCAACAACTAAGATACCGTTGCGAGCAATCAACCCCACCAAGGTCACCAAACCAACCTGCGAATAAATATTCAGCGTGCTGGTAAAGGCGTCGGTAAAGTGCGGCATTGGTGCTGGGATCTTCAAGAAAGTGAAGACTAAGGCTCCAAACATTGCTAATGGCACTGAGCCAAGCAGAATTACCAACGGGTCGCGGAAGCTATTGTATTGCGCTGCAAGCACTAAGAAAATCATGGTTAGCGCAGTTAAAAACGCAGGCAAGAAGGTATTGCCTTCACGTTTTAACTGACGTGATTCCCCAGTGTAATCCACAGTGTAATTTGACGGCAGAATACGCTGAGCCTCTTTATCCATATAATCAAGCACAGTGCCTAGCGGCTGAATAGCAACCCCGCTAATTTTTACCGCGTTAAGTTGCTGCATGCGATTGATGCTACGTGGCACTGTGGCATGGGTCATGGTTGCAATTTGGTCTAACCGGATCATGGTGTTATTTGGACCCGTGATGTAAAGCTTACCCAAATCATCTGGTGTCAGGCGCTCAGCGCGCTTCACTTGTGGAATAACTTTGTAACTTAAGCCATCCATATTAAAGCGATTAACCCAACCACCGCCCAAAAGGGTCCCAAGATCACGGGTGACAGTTGCCATATCAAGACCTAAATCAGCAACTTTTTCCCGGTCGATATCTAAACGATATTCTGGTTGGTCGACTTTGACATCTAACATCGGTGGGAAAGCAAACAGGCCACTTTTAGTAAAAATGTCTTGTAATTTCAACGCATATTCAAATATTTCTTGGCTATTTGCGGTTGAGGCAATGACAAACTCTACCGGAAACTGACCACCACCAGGTAAAGACGGTGGGGTAATTGGCAAAATACGTACGCCGGCAATTTCCGAAAGTCGCTGTTGCACTTCTGGCAAAATCTCAGCGGTAGTGCGATCACGCTCATCCCAAGGTTTAGTTACCATGCCGCTAAAACCGCCGGTCGGGAAATTGATTTGGAAAGTAAAATCAGTTTCCGGCACATTCATAAACACTTGGTTGACTTGCTTACCATAAAACGACGATTGATCGATGGTAGCATTCGGCGATGAATCAACAATACCAAAGATAACGCCTTGGTCCTCAGTGGGCGCAAGTTCTGGAGCTGACTTCATGTATAGAGGTACAGTTAAACCCGCAATTGCAACCCAGAATAAGTAAACACCCCAACGATTCTTAAGCGTAACTTGCAAAGTACGATTGTAGAAATGAGTAAATCTATCAAACAGATTGGACAACGGCGCTTTGATTTCAGAATGCGGCTTTAACATCCGTGATGCCATCATTGGCGATAAAACGATAGCGACTATTGCCGAAATCGCTACAGCCCCAGCGAGGGTGATAGCAAATTCACGGAATAAAGTCCCGGTCAAACCACCTTGTAAACCGATGGGCACATACACAGAAATCAGCGTGATGGTCATGGCGATAATTGGGCCTGCCAATTCACGAGCCGCCACAATTGCCGCTTTGTATGGTTTTAGACCTTCTTGAATGTGCCGTTCGATATTCTCAACCATGACGATGGCATCATCTACCACCAGACCGACTGACAATACAATTGACAGTAAGGTCAGCAAATTCAATGAAAAGCCGCAGACTTTCATAATGAATAACGCACCAATCAAGGACAATGGAATTGCCACTATTGGGATAAGCACCGAACGACTAAAACCTAAGAACAAGAAAATAACCACAATAATGATGGCTAAGGTTTCCGCTAGTGTCTTAATAACATCTTTAATTGCTGCATCAATATACTTGGTGGCATCGTAAGAAACTTCAGCAGACAATCCTGCCGGCAGCTCCGCTTTGATCGATTCCATCTCAGTCGTCACCGCTTTGATAACTTCCAAGCTATTGGCATTAGGCGCGACAAACACCCCCATAAATACAGCGGTTTGACCGGAGTAATTCACTTCGACACTATAATCGTCAGCACCCAACACGACATCCGCAACATCTTGCAAACGAATAACGCCGTCCGTGCTATGACGAACCACCATGCGCTTGAAGTCTTCAACATTGTTCATATCAGCGTTGGCATTAAGGTTCACTTGGGTGTAAGAACCCCTCGTTTGGCCAAGAGCCGCTTGGACGTTGTTTGCGGTTAAGGCATTTCGAACGTCCATCGGCGTAACACCAAGCGCTGCCATTTTTTCAGTTTTTAACCAAATCCGCATAGCGAATGTACGACCACCTAGGATTTCCGCTTTTTGCACACCAGGGACCGCGATTAAACGTGGCTGGACTGATCGGGTTAAAAACTCGGTGATTTGGTTTTGCTCCAAAATGTCGGAGCTGAAACTTAAGTAGGCCTGTGCAAATTGACTATCAGCTGCTTCAATGGCAATTGACGGCACTTCAGCTTCAGGCGGCAACTCACCACGAACTTGGTTCACTTTGGCAGTGATTTCGGTCATCGCTTTCAGCGGATCGTAATTCAAGGTTAAATGTGCAGATATGGTCGAAACACCCATGGTGCTTTGAGATTCGACGTAATCAATACCGCCAGCAGAAGCGATCGCTCGCTCGATTGGCGATGTGATAAAGCCGCGGACCAACTCAGCATTGGCGCCGACATAGACAGTGGTAATTTTGATCACCGCAATATCGCTACGCGGGTATTGTCGAACTGACATGTTCCCGAGCGATTGCATGCCGGCAAGCACGATCAGCAAGCTGACGACGATGGCAAGCACCGGCTTTTTAATAAAGATATCGGTAAATTTCATGGTAACCCCATTGCAAAAAATTCAACTAACCGCAAACGACAGTCATGAAAGCAGGCGAATTAGCTATCGCTTGGTGTCGGTTCAGTTTTAAATTCTGGTGTCGGATTCGCCGAGATCACCACTGCTTGGTTGTTAAATAGTTTGAAAGCGCCAGCGCTAACAACTCGCTCACCTGGTTTTAAGCCCTTCAGCACCTCCACGAAGTCACCGCGAGACTTACCTAATTGCACAAACTGTTGGCGAGCAACTAATGAGCCTGAAGTTTTGCCATCATCAACCACAAACACTGTGTCACCATATGGTGCATACACCACAGCAGTTGCTGGCACTGCCAACACCGCATGAGGCTCAGTGAGTGTCACTGTCGTAGTCACTGCCATACCTGGGACTAATTTTTTATCGGCATTATCTAGTGAAGACTGCACCTGAACATTGCGGGTAGTAACGTTGATTTCTGCACCGATGGCAGTAACTAAACCATTAACCTTGATATCGGCTGCAGCAACTTCCACCGGTAAACCTGTGGTCAAGCGATTC
Source organism: Gammaproteobacteria bacterium (assembly GCA_017302255.1). Lineage (GTDB taxonomy): Bacteria > Pseudomonadota > Gammaproteobacteria > Enterobacterales > Alteromonadaceae > Pararheinheimera. The sequence continues at coordinate 51,754 of JAFLDV010000017.1, forward strand.
AACCAATCCTGTGGCACCGGGAAATTCACCCGTACACGATTAGTCGCTTGCAGAGAAACAATCTCTGTACCGACTTGCAAGTCAGTCCCTAAGTCGACTTGGCGTAAACCAACACGGCCATCAAATGGCGCACGGATAAGCTTTTTCTGCAAAGTAGCGTTTAAATCATCAACATCGCCTTGTGATGACTCTACTTGTTGCAATGCTGAATCCACTTCACTTTGAGAGGCGATTTTATTTTTGTTTAATTCGACGATGCGCTGATAACTAGTTTTTGCCAACTTTAACCGCGCTTGTGCGGCATTCAGCTGCGCAGTTTCGTTAATCGCTTCTTGCTCAATCAACACGTCGCCAGCTTTCACTTCAGCGCCGGATTGGAAAGTAATACGTTTAACTTTGCCAGGCACTTGCGCAGAAATCATGATGCCTTCATCAGCTTCGACAGTACCAATAGCGACATACACATTCGGCCAACTTTGCTGCTCAGCCTTAAACACACTAACGGTTTCTGGCGGTGGAAGAAAACTTTCATTACTGTCCATCATAATTGAGAATTGATCCCACTTAACTGCGAACAAAATGCCCACGATAACGACCAAGCCTGCAAAGGAGAACCCTACTGATTTAATTTGACTCATATTCAGCGCCGTATTGATTAATTAAATAGAAACTGTTGGAAAACCAATTCAGCATTGAAGAAAACTGCTGTGTTAACCAATTGCATTTTTGCTACAGATATCGCAAAGCGCAGTGACTTCCTTTGGCTTGCGATGAAAACACCTGTATAAAATAACACCCTTTCTTATTGCGAGCCAGTCGCATTTCGCAAAATATCATCGCCAAAGTGTAAAGACCTGTAACGACTGGTACAGAATCATACCTTGCAAACTACTAATTGGGAAGTCAGGGTTTCGATAAGACGAGATAGTTCTGCGATTTAAGGTAAAACTCAGTTACTAACTCAGCAAAAAACAGCAGGACAATACTGCGGTAATAAACCGCCACGGCTTGCATAAGGTTTTTACGAATGCTTGGCGGGACTATTCACGAATCACTTTTGGCCTGCGGCTAAAAGTGAAACGGAACCGGCCAAATACGTTGCTCACTTTGATATTGCGCCCAAAGCTGCGCATAAGATTGACCGGCAATTGGATGAGATAAGTCTGGTGCTATTTCAGCTAAGGGCCACAGCACAAAGGCATTATATAGAATTTCCGCCCGCGGCAACTCCACCGGACTTTGACAAACCTGATCGTCGTACGTCAATAAATCCAAATCTAAGGTACGTCCGGAAAACTTCTCACCACCACGAACCCGACCATAGTTATCTTCAATGGCTTTAAACAAGGCTACACATTGATGGATCGGCAATTCAGTTTGTGCGCCGATCACCATGTTATAAAACGGGTCACCCTTAAAGCCAACCGCATCACTCTCATAAACCGATGACAGCTTCAAAGCGCCAAAAGCTTCAGTAAGCGCGGCAACGGCCATTTTGATGTGATAATCACGATTACAATTGGTACCCACACTAATGTAAATTTGCGGCATTACCACTGGCCTCGGCGAATAGCAACGCCTACAGTTTGCGCGGCTGGCACTGCCCCGGGTTTACATACACGCACGGCGACGGCCTTAGTCGCAAATTCCGTCAACAACATTGAAGCAATACGCTCTGCAACTGTTTCAATCAACTCAATTGGCTTGGCTTGTACGAGCGCGGTGACCTGCTGGCAAATCACTGCGTAGTCTAAAGTTTGCCGAATATCATCATCCGCAGCGGCGGCTCGGATATCTGTAGCGAGTTCTAAGTCGATTAGCAGTTTTTGTTGAATAGTTTTTTCCCATTCGTAAACGCCAATCACGCTGCTAATTTCGAGCTGTTGTACAAAAACTATATCCATCAAGTCGTTCCGCATTGGCGTTTGGTTGGAATTAGGGTAGTCTGGTCGGATAGGCAAAACCGATAAAAGTCTATAATCTGGCCACTTTTATTGACCGGTTTTGCATTTCGCGCCGTAGAAGCGCTGATCTTAACGCAAAACCGCTGACTGAGGAAATCCATTCATGACATTGACGATCGCCGGAATGATGCTAGTCGCATATTTATGCGGCTCGGTTTCTTCTGCCGTCATTATCTGTCAGCTGTTTCGTCTGCCCGACCCGCGTTTACATGGCTCAGGTAATCCTGGTGCCACAAACGTGCTTCGCCTTGGTGGCACTTTACCTGCAGTTTTGGTGCTTGTCGTTGATGTGCTTAAAGGCACAATCCCCGTCTGGGCTTCTTATTTTTTAAAAATTGAGCCGTTTTATTTGGGCATGATCGCGGTTTTCGCCTGTTTAGGCCACATTTACCCAGTGTTTTTTGGTTTCAAAGGCGGAAAAGCAGTGGCAACAGCCTTTGGCACCATGCTGCCTATTGGTTTAGATTTAGCTGGTCTATTAGTTTCAACCTGGATGATGTTGGTTGGCGCTACCGGGTATTCTTCTTTCGCGGCGATAGTCACCGTGTGCTTAGCACCGATTTTCACTTGGTTTATCAAGCCTTTATACACATTTCCGGTCTTAATGATCAGTATCTTGATCGTGTTTCGGCACCGTCACAATATGCTGCGCTTATTACAAGGCAATGAAAGTAAAGTCTGGGATAAACACAAACGCCCGAAAGAATAACTCACTGAATTCACTCACCTAAGCCAATCTTCGAGCATAAATTTGGCTTGGCATTCTTCCTCAGATGATTTTTGCGACAAGGCAAATCGGCTCACCTTGTCGCTGAAATTAGCCTAAAGCGGTGGCAGTTGATCCATAGGCCAACGCGGCGTCACGCCAATAGTCAAATCTTGGGCCTGGCCTGCTTTTAACCGCTGCCAACCCGCGTAGGCAATCATCGCCCCGTTATCTGTGCAAAAGTCTTTACGTGGATAAAACACTTGCCCCTTCATCGAAGCCATTAATGCCGCTAATTGCTCACGTAATGAGGTATTGGCACTAACACCACCGGCAACGACCAGTCGTTTTAAGCGTGTTTCCACCAGCGCCCTTTTACATTTGATGACCAAAGTATCGACCACGGCTTGTTGGAAGGATGCGGCGATATTGGCTTGCACTTGCTCAGATGTGCCTTCGGCGGCAATCACATTGGCTGCGGCCGTTTTTAACCCACTAAAACTGAAATCAAGTCCAGGCCTGTCGGTCATCGGCCGCGGAAACGCGTATTTTTTGGCATCACCTTGGGTAGCAAGTTTGGCTAAAAGCGGCCCGCCAGGATAGGCAAGCCCCATCAATTTGGCTGTTTTATCAAAAGCTTCACCAGCAGCATCGTCAATCGACTCACCCAGTAATTGATACTGGCCAATGCCATCAACTCGAACAATTTGTGTGTGACCGCCAGAGACTAACAACGCCAAAAATGGAAACTCCGGAGGTGTTTCTTCCAGCATCGGCGCCAACAAGTGTCCTTCCATATGATGAACGGCTAATGCAGGTTTATCCCAAGCCAATGCTAAACTTCGACCTATGGCGGCGCCAACTAATAACGCTCCAGCGAGTCCCGGCCCCGCAGTGTAGGCGACGCCATCAATGCTTTGAGCGCCGCAATTGGCTTCTTTTAGCGCTTGCTGGATCAATGGCAGAGTTTTTCTGATATGATCACGGCTTGCGAGTTCTGGAACGACACCACCATAGTCGGCATGCAATGGGATTTGACTGTATAGTACATGGCTCATCAAGCCTTGTTCACTGTCGTAAATGGCTATCCCAGTTTCATCACAGGATGTTTCGATGCCTAAAACCCGCATTATTTGACCTCATTTCTCGCTTGGAAGCCGCGAATTGTAGCGGTTTCTGACAATGAGAGCCAGAGTTCTATATATTTGCTTTACTTTAGCGCTGGCTTTTGAGTAAAATGCCGCACCATTTTTAAACGTATTGGTTAGCCGCTGACCGGGTCGCGGTGTCCTTATCAACCGAGGTGAGATTTTAATGCCTGTAGTGAAAGTGAAAGAAAACGAGCCATTTGACGTTGCATTACGTCGTTTCAAGCGTTCTTGCGAAAAAGCTGGTGTTCTGGCTGACGTTCGTGCAAAAGAATTCTTCGAGAAGCCAACTTGGGTTCGTAAGCGTAAAAAAGCTGCTGCTGTGAAACGTCACATGAAGAAGCTGTCACGCGAAAACGCACGTCGCATCAAACTGTACTAATTAGTAGTCGTTTAGATGTCACTGCTCGAGCAACTTCAGGAAGCGCAAAAAGACGCCATGCGAGCCAAGGATAAATTACGCCTTGGCACTATTCGTTTGGCGTTGGCGGAAGTTAAACAACGCCAAATTGATGCACAAATGATTCCTGATGATGCGAACATTCTGGCGATCCTGACCAAAATGGTTAAACAGCGTAAAGAATCTGCTAGTCAGTATTCTGCTGCAGCCAGACAGGATCTCGCCGATGTTGAGTTGGCAGAAATAACGATTATTGAGCAGTTTTTACCGCAAGCCCTAACTCAGGCCGAGCTAGACGATTTGTTGACGCAAGCAATTGCTGAAACTGGCGCTAGCAATATGCAGGATATGGCAAAAGTGATGGCATGGTTGAGACCGCAAGTTCAAGGCAGAACCGATATGGGCGCTTTGAGTGGTCTTGTTAAAAACCGCCTGAACTAACCGCTTTTTTGCGAAGCGACTGAATTAACGGCTTCCGCTGTTAAACTGCACACCGTGCCTTGCGCACGGTTTGTCTTTTTCTGGGTATCGCATTTTAGCTAAAAGGAAAAAGGTGGCAGGACAAATTCCAAGACCCTTTATTGACGATCTGTTAGCCAGAACCGACATTGTCGAGTTGATCGATCAGCGGGTACCTCTCAAAAAAGCCGGCAAGAACTACGCGGCTTGCTGCCCTTTTCATAGCGAAAAATCTCCATCATTTACCGTAAGTGCCGACAAACAGTTTTATCATTGCTTTGGTTGTGGTGCTCACGGCAATGCCATTAGTTTTATGATGGCGTTTGAACAACTTGAATTCGTCGAAGCCATCGAAGAGTTGGCGAAGATGCACCATTTGGAAATCCCACGCGAAGCCGGACATAAGCCTTATGTGCAAGGCAGCGTTGATGACTATAACCAAATGGACAAAGCAACCAAGATTTATCAGCAACAGTTGACGTTAAGCGCCACGGCAAAAGCTTATGCAGCTAAACGCGGTTTATCAGAGAGAACAATCGATAAATACGCGATTGGTTATGCTCCTGATAGTTGGGACTTAGTATTAAAGCAGCTTGGCCAAAGTAGACCCGCTCGTGATCAGTTGTTCGAGCTCAAGCTGACCAATCGAAATGAAAATGGCCGCGAGTACGATTTTTTCCGCGACCGTTTGATGTTTCCGATCCGAGACAAACGCGGCCGAGTCATCGGTTTTGGTGGTCGCGTGCTTGGTGATGGCACACCCAAATATCTAAACTCGCCAGAAACCAGATTGTTCCATAAAGGCCGTGAACTTTATGGTCTTTTCGAAGCCAGACAACAAGAGCGCGTCTCACAACTATTAGTTGTTGAAGGATATATGGACGTGGTGATGTTGTCTGAGCACGGCATCGATTTTGCGGTGGCTTGTCTTGGCACCGCTACTAGTTCTGAACATATGCAGACGATGTTCCGCTTTTGCCCCACAATAATTTGTTGCTATGATGGGGATAGAGCAGGTCGAGATGCTGCTTGGCGGGCGTTACAAAGTGCCCTGCCAAATTTAAAAGATGGTGTAGAACTAAAGTTCGTGTTTTTGCCTGATGGCGAAGATCCGGATTCTTTGGTCAGTAAAGAAGGCAAAGATGCATTTCTATTGCGCCTCAACGAGGCACTGCCGCTGTCGACCTATTTATTCGATAGATTGCTCTCAGAAATGGACGTGACCAGCGATGCGGGTAAATCAGCGCTTTGGTCAAAGGCCAATGAAATGATTAGTACTATCCCAAGCGAATTCTATCGGGAAGCTTTACTGGACAAACTGGCAAATTTAGTTGGCAGACCACGCACTGTACAAACTCGCACTAAAAATGCTCGTGCGGTCGCAAATACGCCACAAAGCACTAAGATTACACCAATGCGTCGAGCAATCGCGTTATTGCTGCAGCAGCCGTTGTTAGCAAAAGCGATGCCAGTGGCGCCAGAACTAAATGACGCAAATATTCCAGGCGTCCAGCTGCTGTTAAGCATTCAGCAGCGATTGTTAGAGCGTCCGGAGTTAACGACGGCGCAGTTGTTAGAACATTGGCGGGATACGCCAGAGTATGGAATTTTAGCGAAATTGGCTTTATGGGACCATCAGGTCGCTGAAGAACAATTGACCCAAGAGTTTCTAGATACATTTCGTTCGATTGAAGACCAATATTTGCAGCAACGCCTTGAATCTTTACAGCGCAAGGACCAACTTAGCAAATTATCGGTCGCCGAACGACATGAGTACGCCATGCTGTTGAAAGCGTTCAAGAGCAAATAAAACGCGGATCTGCAAAGCTTAGCTGGCTAGAAAAGCTACGCTTTGTTATAATCGTCGATTCGCATTTTTGAATTTAACTATATATTTGGGTGGAAGAGCAGCCTCTATGGAGCAGAATCCTCAGTCGCAATTAAAGCTACTTATCTTAAAAGGTAAGGAGCAGGGTTATTTAACTTTTGCCGAAGTAAACGATCACCTTCCACAAGATATCATCGACTCTGACCAGATCGAAGATATCATTCGCATGATTAACGACATGGGTATTCAGGTCTGTGAAACAGCTCCTGATGCCGATGACTTAATCATGTCTGACGCTACACCTGATGAAGATGCTGCAGAAGAAGCTGCGCAGGCTTTAGTCAGTGTAGATAAAGAGCTGGGCCGCACCACTGACCCAGTCCGGATGTACATGCGCGAAATGGGGACCGTAGAACTGTTGACCCGCGAAGGCGAAATTGACATCGCTAAACGCATTGAAGACGGCATCAACCAGGTGCAAACGTCGGTCGCAGAATACCCTGAAGCCATTACTTACCTGTTGGAACAGTGGGACAAATTCGAAGCCGAAGAAATTCGTCTTAGCGATATTGTTACCGCTTTCGTTGATCCAAACGAAGTTGACGATTTACCGCCAACAGCTACACACATTGGTTCTGACGTGCCAGAAGAAGAACTGGCTGATGAAGACACTGATATCAGCGGCGACGACGAAGACGAAGACGCTGATGACGAAGCTGACACTGGTCCAGATCCAGAATTAGCCCGTGAAAAATTCGGCGAATTGCGTACGCAATATGAAGTGACACGTAAATCGATTATCGAAAACGGCCGCGAACATCCGCAGACCAAAGCTGAAATCGAAAAACTGTCTGAAGTATTCCGCTGCTTCCGTTTAGTACCGAAACAATTTGACCGTTTGGTCAAAAACATGCGGGAAATGATGGACCGCGTGCGCGTGCAAGAACGTATCGTGATGAAACATTGCGTTGAATACGCCAAAATGCCGAAGAAGAACTTCTTAAAGGCTTTTACTGGCAACGAAAACAGCAGTGCTTGGATCGACGCTGAAATCGCAGGCAACAAACCATATTCACCAAAATTGTCAGATATGCGCGAAGAACTAGTTCGCTCTACTGACAAGTTACGTAAGATTGAAGAAGAAACTGGTTTATCCATTTTCAAAATCAAAGATATCAACCGTCGGATGTCGATTGGCGAAGCGAAAGCTCGTCGGGCGAAAAAAGAAATGGTTGAAGCGAACTTACGTTTGGTTATTTCTATCGCGAAAAAATACACCAACCGTGGTCTGCAATTCCTCGATTTAATTCAGGAAGGCAACATCGGTTTGATGAAAGCGGTAGATAAATTCGAATACCGTCGTGGTTATAAGTTCTCAACTTATGCAACTTGGTGGATCCGTCAGGCTATCACCCGCTCTATCGCGGACCAGGCGCGGACAATCCGTATCCCAGTGCACATGATTGAAACCATTAACAAACTTAACCGTATTTCTCGGCAAATGCTGCAAGAAATGGGACGCGAGCCGTCTCCGGAAGAGTTATCAGAACGGATGGCAATGCCAGAGGATAAAATCCGTAAAGTGCTGAAAATCGCCAAAGAACCGATTTCGATGGAAACTCCAATCGGTGATGACGAAGATTCGCATTTAGGCGATTTTATCGAAGACAGCAGTTCAGAATCTCCGCTGGATTCTGCAACCATGGAAAGCTTAAAAGCTGCAACCAACGAAGTACTTGCTGGGCTCACCGCTCGCGAAGCAAAAGTACTGCGGATGCGGTTTGGTATTGATATGAATACCGACCACACCTTAGAAGAAGTTGGTAAACAATTTGACGTAACCCGTGAGCGGATCCGTCAAATCGAAGCAAAAGCACTACGTAAACTGCGTCACCCTTCTCGTTCAGAAGTTTTAAAAAGCTTCCTCGACGAGTAGTCGTTACTCTGTTTTGCTCGATGAAAAAAGCGCCTTTACGGCGCTTTTTTATTGGCTACTAGGTTCAACAGCCCGTTTTGCTATTTCTTGCACTCATTAGCAATTAGATAAAGCTGAACTCTCCTGCCATTATAACTTTGCCGCATTCATCGAAATTGTGACCATCGTCAATCGCCTAAATTTTCGGCAAACAGCTCATTCATCTGCTGAACAATCCGTGACAAGCTGGCGAAAAATTCATATACTGCCTGCGTTTTCCGGCAATGCGGCCTCCGCGATGCCAAACAAGGCCCTATAGCTCAGTTGGTTAGAGCGCTCGACTCATAATCGATCGGTCCCTGGTTCAAGTCCAGGTGGGGCCACCACTTTCAAACTTCAGCGATAAATTACCGCTTTATCAGCAAGCAAAGCACGTACCCAATATCCCTTGTACCAATTCCCAGCAATTAACTTAAAAACCTCTAGAATAGCTAAAACAACAACAAGCGATAACTAATCTAATATATTGATTTATATGAAGTGTCACAAAGATGTCAGCTGCCAATCAGCTGACTGACGTATATTTGTCGTCACGTTAATCATTCGCCATTGGCTTTAATCATCAGGGTCAAGCCAAGGAGTCATTTGATGAATATAACCACTGATAGCACATTAAGTTTTTTCGATAGCGGCGAACATACCATTAAAATTGTCGCGTCATTTGTGTCTGGTCGCGAACAAGTTTATGTCGATGAAATACTGGTTTCTGAGAAGCGTACCTTTCGCTATAGCTCAGTCCACACATTTCAAATCGACCAACAGGCCGCTGAAATTCGTGTGCGGGTAGTCAGCATATTTAAAGGTCCCTACATTATCGAGTTTTGGTTAGCCGGCGAACTCATTGATAGTGATGAATGGGATTTCCCTCGAATAATGGCGCAAATGAAAAATGCGCAGCAACAAATGCCGCTGTGGAAAAAACTCAGAATGTTTTTTGTCTTTGGTATCTGTGGCGGTGTCGTTGGCGCTCTCGTTGGTTTTGCTACTGCAACACTATTCAAGGGGTAATCCATGCAATTGAATGCTATGAAAATCCGGCAATTGCGCATGGAAAAAGCATGGACTCAGCAGCAACTCGCGGAAATATGTGGACTGAGCTTAAGAACTATCCAACGTGTCGAAGTCCACGGTATTGCTTCGCTTGAAACCAGTAAAGCCTTAGCAGCCGCGTTTAATATTGAACGGACGGAAATTGCAGAAGAGTACGATGCAACAGCACAAACCAATGCGCCAAGAATTGGTAGTACTTTACTGCCGGTTATCACCTTCATTGCCGGAGTTGTTGTTGGCGTATTGCTCCTAAAGCTAGTCAATTTGCTTTAACCCCTTATCACCATACTGCGGTTTCTATTTCATAACTGCAGTGTGGCCCATACTTCGACCTCCAAATACCTCCAAATTGATCATGTCACCAAACTAACCGAACGAACGCCAACGATTTTAAAAACAATTAATATCAGTTACTTAACCGGGAAAATTCGGGCAATTTTGCTTCACCCCAACTTTGCCCTGAGTTTTGCTTTGAGAAAACTCCTTAACGGCCTAGGTTGAAGACAGACCTAAGTGTTCTTCGGCAGAACCCAAGAGCACATTGTCCACAACCACTCAGTCGCCTGTCGCTTGACACTTATCCGCCACAGGCAAGCTGAGTCAAACCAGCATAAAGGAACATATCATGCGTAAACTTGTAATTGCACTGACTGCAGCGACCGCCCTACTTTCACTATCTGCTCATGCTGTGCCTTGGTGTCACGGCGGCACTATTGTGCACATTCAAACTGCGAGCTGGACTGGTCCGCAAATTCTCGCAAACTTCTATGGCGCAGTGCCAGCTGGCGTCGCAGATCCGGAAGTTTATAAAGCATTCACAGCAACTTCGAACTATGCCTCAACCTTCTCAGGCGGTGGCGGTGGTTTTGGCGGTTACAGTGTGCCAGGCTCAGGCACAGTGCGCGTCACCCAAACTGGACCGTATACACTAACTAATATGGTCGGCCCTGGTTATTATTACGTGAACCAAGGCGTGCAATTTAAATTGCACAAATGCTATACCATCCCTCCATTAGTTGGGGTCAAGGAAGTGGTGCGGATGTCTCCTGACTCTCCGGGCAGTAATACCCCTTTTGAACCGTTACCAGAAGTTGAAGCAGTTAAACAATACTGGTCTGTGGCGGAAAAAGAAGTGCTAGAACTTAAAAAGTAAGTTCATGGCAATCCGCAGTAGGCGATGAGGTCTACTGCGGAAATTACATCAGTTTATCGCCGATATTGCGGCGTCTTAGAAAATTCTCGGCAAATACCGGAACCAAAACGTACGGAGCTCAATCAAGCAACAGCCCTGTGTCGATTGAACAACAAAATGAGACGCTAAAATGGCGTAGCAAAATGTAAATATCAAGTGATTGAATTCAGCTGCTCGCTTGTGTACTGTGAATCGCTGTGAAATTGCGGTTCAGAAGTAATGATCTCTATTTTGAAAAGAATGCCGTTGTTGCTAATGCTGCTGCTAACCACGCCGCTGCATGCCCAGTCTTGTTTTGAAGAAAAGCTGCCTATATCAGAACAGAGAAGCTCGTGCGAAGCACTAGTTGCCATCGACCTCAGCCAACCAGCAACAGAAACACAAGTAAAAGCCACCTTAAAACTGCTCGAAATATTAACCCAACAAGCAAATTTTGACCAAGCACTCAGCCTTGCCAAGCAGCTACAGAATCAGAATTTAACCGGTGAACAACAGTTCCAATTTTATCGTCGTCTCGGCATTGTTCATTACCGTCTTGGCAATAGATTATTGGCATTGCAGTGGTTTCAGCAAGCGCAAAAACAGGCCGATGTATTGGCTTCCGACCAGTTCAGGGCCATCTCATTGGCTGATCTCGGTACCACTCATTCGGCGATGATGCAGTATCCTGAAGCTTTACGGTACTTTCGACAAAGCCTCTCGCTAAAGCAACAAGGTAGCAACGAGCTAAGCCAAGCAGTAACCCTGAATAACATCGGCAGCCTTTACCGTAAAATGGCCGACTTTTCCGCAGCCATCCCCTACTTTGAACAAGCCATTGCGATCTATCGGCAAAAAAACAAACCTGAACGCGTGAGCCACACCCAAGAGGAACTCGGTTTGGTTTACTTAGAACAAGGAAATGGCAAACAAGCACTAGCGATATTCCAACAAGTGTTACAAGACTATCAAAGCCATCTTGATGCGGCAGGACAATTGCGCGCGGAACTGTTATGCGCTCGAGCCGCACTTGCACTGAATGAACTCGTCAGTGCCGAGCGTCACCTCAGTATTGCATCAGCACTTGATTTGCAGCTTGGAAGCAGTGCACAGACGGTATTATTAAAGCTCTATTCCGGCAATTTACTCAGCCAGCAAGATCGCTATCAACAAGCCGATGCCATGCTGCTCACCGGCTTGCAACTTGCCAATCAACAAGCAGATCCGGAGCATCAACAAGCCTTTTTACATGCACTTATCGACAATTCGCGAAAATTTTTGCAATGGCAAGCTGTCGCGGATTATCAAAGGCAACTGAATGATTTCCAACAAAAGAGATTCAAAACTGAGTTAGCGCAACACCTTGCTGAGCAACGCAGTTTATTGGATTTTGAACAACAACAAAAACAGCTACTGGACCTAAGCAAAGATAATCAAATTAAGAAGTTACAGATTGATGTACAACGCCATCAACTTGGCTTAGTCCTGCTTGCTTCTGCTGTTTTTTTGCTATTTGCTGGCGCATTTAGTTGGCGGCAGCGTCAACAAAGGCTAATGGCACGACAACAGTTACAAGATGAAATAGCCTTCCATCGCCAGCAAGTACAACAACTAGGCGCAGATCACGATTCGTTAAAAGCAGCCTTCGGCCAATTGGACATGCCGCTGCTGATATTTGGTAACCATCAACAGCTTATGTTTAGTAATGATGCCTGTGCCAAGTTGTTAGGCACCGAACAATCGGTACTCGCAAACTTAAGACTCGATCAGCTGGTTGCGCCAGAACATGCAGAGTTTTGGCAGGCCTGGCAGCAAGAAATGCCTATTGAACACTGCCAAATCGAGTTAGCGGACTGGCAATTCCTCGGCAACAACTACCAGCTGTCATTAGAGATTAATGCGCTACAGCGTGAAGAGCAGCTTATCGTCGTCGTCTTTAATCCACAAAAACCGCAGCTTCCGGCATTAGCCACTGATAATCAAAGTTTCGCCCAGCAATTGGTCGATTTGATGTTAAGTAGTTTGGCCGGCTGGGAGGAAAGTACGCAAAGTACCCGCATCGAATTAGCCGAACAAAGCGGGATTTGGCGGGTTTCTGTAGATGACGGTCGAATCCGGACACGTTCCTTGGACCGCTATTTGTCGATGAAAACTTTGCCGAAAAATCCGCGCTGGCGAGAAGTCTTGCGAACTGCCCATTTTGTCTTGGCCAGTTGCCCGCTCAGCACGGGACGAAAAGAGGAGATCAGTGAAAAACTAGCGCGGCTTACCCAAGAAATCCGCGCTAACTCACTGTAATCAATTACTTTGATGTTTATTTTGTGACTTGCACTGGCGTTGCAACAACCCGTAAACGACAGACACCACAAGAAAAGCTCAGGCCTTGGTTTACCGAATATAGTTCGTGGTGCTGTAATTCTGCGTGTTTGACTACCGCTGGCGCATGGAAAATTGGCCGTACGGTACCGTTGTCACTGGTGGTTTTGCTGCTTGCTAGCTCTACTTCACTGAGTTGATGACAAAACGCATCAGCGGCGCGGCGCGCGGCGGTGTAGTCGTCGTCATCAAATTGACCACAACTTTTTAATTGATTACATACAGCGTTGTCAGCACCTTTGAACTTGCTGAGCACAGGCGCGGTCAGGCTAAACTGGCCTAACACTGTAACCTGACCACCGGCACACCAGCCATTATCCAGCGCTTCTTCATGTGCTGATAAAGTGAAAGGTAATAATAAACACAGAGCGCTAATACTTAGTTTTCTTAAATTACGCATCAAGCCAATCCTTTTCCAAACAATCCAAAGGTAACTTAGCGTAATTTGGCTCAACTCCGCGACAAAAACCCCGGGCAAAATCGGGCAAAATCAAAAAGCACAACTTAAGCTATTGATATTTAAACGAGTTAATCCGAAACCACTAAAGTACAGGCTTGTGCCCACATCGACCAATAACTTGATTTTTGTAACTGAGTCCATAACCGCTGGCCCAAAATATTGGCGCCGGTTTGTGGCAACCAAGCCGCAAGTAATAGCGAATCTGCGACTAAACTGCCTTGTTCAGGTAAATCCTGCAATTGCGTTGCCATTAATGGATCGGTGAATCTGTTGCTAAAGCCCCATAAAGTTAGAATAAAAGCAGCGACTAATCGTGCTTCTGGTTCTTCTTCTGGCGCAGCCTCATGCCATTGTCGACTTGGATAGCCGTTACATTCCAACACCAAATGGCCAAAGCCGGTGAACATACTGCAAATTACCACTTCTTCTTGCTGCTCATGATCTCCACCCGCCAATGCACAAAACTTGCGAGCTAATCTTGCTTGTTGCAGACTTTGCGCCAAAATCTGCTGTCCACGCTCGGCTGAACAACGCGATGTCGCCTCAGGCTCAAGCGTCAAAGCAACAACTAATCCATATAACAAATTCAGTCCCATGCGACTAATGGCGACCGACACTGAACTTGTGTCTTTGGAAAAACCCATATAGGGCGAATTTGCTAACTGCAATAAACGTGATGTGAGGGTCGTGTCTTGTTCAATAATTCTGGATAGTGCGTCGATGTCAGCATCCGGATCATCGAGCATACTTTTCACCTCAGAGGCGATTTTCGGCACCAATGGTAAATCTTGTAACGAGAATAATTGACGTCTTAAGGCTGGGTCAAACGTCAGCCATTGCAAGGCCTGTACCCGCTGCAATAGAGCTCTAAAGCCAGTGCCACTGAGCTGACGACTACTAAAGCTATGAAACTGCTGTAAATACTGTAGGACTATTTCATCTTGGCAATCTGGTACCAACATGATTCTGACCGCCATCGGCAACAATAAAGTCAGATTGCGGATCTCTGCCATAGTTAGATCCTGCAGCATGGCTTGATCCATGATTAATAGATCTTCTTCGCCCTCTGATTCATGCTGCCCGAGGTAAGCCGCCACTGAGGAATAACTTTTAAGCTGCCACTGTTCCGGGCAGAACGGCTGTAACTGTTCAGCCAGTTGCTGATCGCTGCTGAGCAATAACACATACTGCATTGGCATTATCCTATTGGTTAGCTAAACCTGTTACTGCGATTGTTGCAAAGGTAATCGGATCTCAAAAGTTGTCCCGACTGCTATTTTGCTACTCACGCTGACTGTCCCATGGTGTTGATCAATAATAGCCTTGCTGAGCGATAAGCCAAGTCCAGTCCCCTTTCCAACATCTTTTGTGGTGAAAAATGGATCAAAAATCCGGTTGATTATTTCCTCAGGAATGCCTTGGCCGTTGTCTGATATTCTTATAACCGCTTGGTCTGCATCAACAAAAGTCGCAAGCTCGATCTTCCCCTGCACTCCGGACATCGCTTGCGCGGCATTCATCACCATGTTCAGAAATACTTGGCTCAGTTGTGATGGATTAGCAAGTACCAACAATGGTTCTGTCGCCAGCGCATAACGCACTGTGGTTTTAGTTTTGATTTCGCTCCAGATAATTTTGACGGTACTTTCCAGAATTTCGTTAACGGAAACGATTTCTAACTGCCCGCGATCCGGATGCGAAAAGCGGCGCAAGCTGTTGATGATGTCCCGCAACCTTATCGCTCCTTCCATCGAATCATTGACTAACTCAACAGAGTCCTGAAGCATATAACCAATATCTTCTGACTTATAAATTTGTTTTAATTCAGTCTGTTGCAATCGATACTCTTCAGAATCAACCGGCATACTACTGAGATTTTGATAGCATTTAATTAATCGTTGATAGGTGGTGACATACGACTTGAAGGTAGTGATATTACTTAGAATATAACCAAGTGGATTGTTAAGCTCATGGGCAACCCCGGCCGCTAATTGGCCAAGCGATGCCATTTTCTCCGACTTCATTAATGAAGCTTCCATCTGCAATTGTCGTGCTTTGAGTAACTCGGTTTCTTGCAGTAAATTTTTCGCTTCGATCCTATCTAAGGTATTGGCGGCAAAAGCAACAAACTCTTCAACCAGGGACGCATGATTGGAACCAAAAGCGGCAGATTCGCGATGACCTAATAACAGATAATAGTGATGTGACTCAGTTTGAAAAGGTTGCACTAACATCGAAGTCATACCCTGGCAGCTGCCGCCAGAATAAGAAGGCCAGCCCTTTATCGTGGTTAAATCGGCAACGTTCATTTGTACTTTGGGCAATAAGGCTAATAGTTGCTGCTGCTGCGCCAGCGGAACTTTTTCACAGAAATCAGTGCATGCGAGTAACTCAACAGAATCATCTTTGAGCAGCAAAATGCTCGCACGATGGAACGGAATAACTTCGGCGAGCAATTCAAAAAAACGGATAAACATGTCATGGGGAGATTGCAGCGACAGCATTACATGCAGACCTCGCTGCATTAATTGATTCATCTGCTTATAAACTTCCAGACGCTGTTTTTCTTGCGTCAACAATCGAACACTGGTACGTAGTAAATCAATTTCGCTCATTCTCACTCCCAAACACTACGGCAGAAACCATTAGGTTGCCATGCCGGTTAGTGCCATCAGCGAAGAAGCCTTGCTCACCAAAGGTAAATGTCACGACAAAGGGTAACTCTGGTAATTGCCTGCGGATCCCTTGTAACACCTCAGCCATTTTTTCGGGAATGGCGAGCATACAACCGCCACAAAATACGATGACTGCCGCGCTTGGTAATTGGCCCTGCGCAATAATCTGGCGTGCGGCAACAGCCACAACTTCACCGGCTTTTTCCGCTAACTCCGTTGGATTGCCCGCCAGCAAATATACGCGTTCCCCCTCTTGGACTGTAGAAAATAGCCCCATCCGCTGATCGGCTTCGACATAGGCCGGGTGGCTTAGCAAAGTAACCGGACTTTCGTCCAAGCCACTAATGATTCGACCTATCGGGTGAAATGAGCTTTGCGACAACACATTCGTGCGCATAAATGGACTAAATGGCGGTAGCCCCTGCCAACGCCGATAAACGTCTGCGGCAGGCATTTGATCAAGTTCAATAATTTCACGATCAATCGCTTTTGACACTAATGCGGTGTCGCCAGTTAACCGATAGCCAGAACCAAAATGCCCAGATATCAAGACTGATGGATATAACACCGCGACCACTAAAAGCTCGCTGCCATATTGATCCTGACTAAATTGGGTCCAATTGCCACTGATGTCGTTATCAGCACTGCTACCACCAAATACCGGTATACCTGTGCCCACCGCATCTGCAAATCCAGCGAGGATAGACTCTTCATGCCCAGGAGCCTGATAACACCAAATCATGCTAGGTGCCCTACCTTCGACTTGCGCATTGCTTATGGCTTGTTGCAGGACTTGTTTGGCATGCTGGCGTACATCACCGGTCGTTAAAACACAGCTTGCGACGCCATAATGACCTTTGGCATCAAAAATCTGCATGACTGCTAAAGTATCTGGATATAAGTCAATCGTTTGCTCACTAAGTGCACCACGACACGAACTACCACCTATCCATAACTTCGATAAGGCTTTGACTTGAGATAAACCTGAAAACCGCGCAATTTGGCGAGGGCTGCCAAATACAAAGCTTAAATCAGCCTGTTGCTGATTTTGCAGTTGCAGTAGCAAATCCTGCTCTAATTCCGACGCTGGATCTGCGGCAGAGATAGCGGTACGGACTTTAAATCTCATTCAACCGTCTCCTTAGCATCGTCAACGACTTCAGGTTGTTCGACTAAAAACAACAATTCAGCATGACTGCCGGACAATAATCGACGCAATTTAGACAATACGGCCTCAGTCAAAATCTGGCCTTCTGGTAACAACAACATATTCTTTTGATTGTAGACGTTGGCTTTGAGTTTCATACCAGGCTGTAACTGATCAAGCGGTAAACTGCCGTTTTGTGACGGTGAACGTATTGATTCAGGGGCTGGCGCACCTGCACTCACCTCTGATAAAGCCATTAATACCAAGGGGTCATACATGGCGCCTTGCTGTTGGCGCATCATGCGCAGCGCGTTATTGGCATCAATACGTCGAGGCAACATCCGTCCGTTTAAGTAGCCATAATAGTCACGAGCCACAGCGAGTATGCGTGAGCCTAGCGGAATGTGCTCAGCGTTCAATTGATCCGGATAACCACTGCCGTTAAATAATTCGTATTGATGTCGAATTATTTCCGCCACAGGCGCCATTGCTGTAGCTGGTGACAATATTTCTTCGGCAAATCTGGTATGTTCGCGATACCGTTGCCACTCATTTTCATCCAAAGTCCGCGTCGGTTTACTCAGTAAGGTTGGTGGTAATCCAGATAATCCAATTTCCGACAGCATTCCAGCCAGAGCCAAATGCTCTTGTTGCTGTGGCGAAAGCCCCATGTGCCGCGCTAAGTTCCTGCTGAGGTAACTCAGGCGCAGCGCAAATTGGCCATCAATCAGTGGATTCACGTTTATTTGGTTGTAGAGCACCTTCATTAGTGACTGGTTTTGGTTCTCCACCTGCTTCATGCTGTATTTGAGTTGGGTCAGAATTTGTTTGAGTTGCGTTGTGCGAAGTTCCACCCGATTTTCTAAATCTTGGTTCAGTAACTTTAACTGACGGTTTTGTTCCAACACTTGTTGTTGTAATGCGTGGTTATGCTTTTGCAACTGAACGAGTTTAAGGCCATCAGTCACCGCGTTAATCAGCTCCTGATTATTCCAAGGCTTTGAAATGTAACGGCTAATTTTACCGCTATTAACCGCAGCGACTGTCGATTGGATGTCGGCATAGCCAGTCATCAGGATCCGATAACCATCCGGCTGTAGTTTATAGGCACGCGTCAGAAATTCAGCGCCATCCATCGACGGCATACGCATATCGCTGATAATCACGTCGAACTGATGCTGTTTCATCAGTTCTAGCGCCTCAGCGCCGCTATTTGCCGCCATTAACTCCAATGGTTCAGAGACAAAAAGCCGCCGCAAGGACTTGAGGATATTCACCTCGTCGTCAACACATAGCACTTTTTGCTTGGCCGCAATTACGGTTTCACTAGTCATCGACTGCTCCTTAGAGCGCTCTAACGCTTTGACGAAGAAAAGACAAACACTGTCTTTTTTGTCCTATTTGTCTTCCAATATATTTATGCTAGAGTATTGGATAATAGTCGTCAATTTTAAAAGGTCTATCTTTGATGAAAACTTTAAAACCCAGTGAGATAGCTGCCTATTGTGATGTCCACCAAAGAACGGTGAGTCGCTGGATCGCTAATGGCCAGTTAAAAGGGCATAAACTACCTGGCCGTGGTAATTATCGAGTTGTGTTAGACGACTTCTTGGTCTTTCTGAAAAAATTCCAAATCCCGGTTCCAGCAGATTTTCAGGCATTGTCGCTGCCGAAAATTTTAGTCATCGACGATGAAGAAGGTTATCTAAAATCGCTAAAGCGGCTATTTATCAATTATGGTTATCAAGTCGCGACGGCCAAAGATGGTTTCGCGGCAGGTGTCAGTTTGATGAGCGAAGATCCTGCGCTTGTTACACTGGACATCAATATGCCAGGGCTTAATGGTTTTGAGGTCTTACAATTTATTCGCCAGCGCGCAGAACTCGCGGACTTAAAAGTGATCGTAATTTCCGGTCTTGATGATGTGGATTTGCAACATGCAATGAACTTAGGCGCTGATGCTTACTTGAAAAAACCTTTTGATAATCAAGAGCTCATAGCGTTAGCAGCACGGCTTCTAGCCGACAGATAAACCTTTCGTCCAGCTCTGCGGGAGTTCGCTTATGAAGTCCGGAATACTGTTAGTCGACGATGAGTTAAATATTTTACGCGCACTGGAGCGTATGCTGCGACGCGCTGGCTATGAAGTCTTCTGCGCCAATGGTGCTAAAGAAGGGCTTGTTGTCTTTGAGCAACAAGATATCAACGTAATCATTACCGACTTTCGTATGCCAGAAATCAATGGCGCCGAGTTTTTGAAACTCGCCAAGCGACAGTCCCCGCACACAGTGGCAATGATTTTAAGTGCATACGCAGATTTTAATTCCGTAGTTGAGGTGCTCAACAGTGGACTTGCGTTTAAATTTCTGCAAAAACCTTGGCTAGAAACACAGTTGCTCGAAGATATAGAAGCTGCTCTGGAAAAATATGATAACGAGCGTCAACAATATCTTCGAACCCAATTATTGATTGGTAGCCAAGATGCATTGTTGGAATTTGACCGTCGAGGTCAATTAATACGCTTTAACGCCGCAGGCCAAAAGCTGCTTGGCTTGTCCGCCATGGAAATGCAGCAAGCCGCTTTAAGCACTTTATTTCACAATATTCAGGTTGAACAGTTAGTCGCATTTTTGCAAAAACAAAGCCTTAGTGTTTCTGTGACTACCCAAAAAGGGATCCCGCTGGAATTAATCCACCAACTCAGTGACGACGATCATTATTTGCTGCGGGTCGAAGCTGTGCAGTCCGTATCGCATGTCACCGAACAATTTGCTGACATGCCAGAAGTTCTGGATCAGCTGCATCTGCTACAAGAAATTGACTTGTTGCTTGCGGTGGATGCTCGACCTTTAGCTGTGATTTATTTAGATATTCGCAATTTTAGTGATGTCCACCACTCACTTGGTTTTCAAGGTGCCGACCAGTTGGTCGCCATGCTTGGCACCCACTTACTTCATCAAGTCAAAGACCGCGGTAAACTCGCGTACTTATTTGCCGATCAATTCGTGATTGTGATCCAAAAATGGCGGCATGAAGCGCAATTACAGGACATTGTGCACAATGCGGTTCAAGAGTTCGACAAGCCACAGGTTATCTTAGGTAAAGCCTTACACGTGCGCTTTAATGTCGGTTATACCATAGCCCCAGATGACGGCGCAGACGCTAAAACGCTCATTCATCAAGCCAGACAAGCCGCACGCAGTCCTCATCGACCTGAAAGCAATTTTATGCTTCGGTATGACCGTCGTTACATCGAATCCAGAAAACTACAATACGAAATCAGCAATGCTTTATATGAGGCTGTTAGTCAGGATGAATTGCAGCTGGCGTACCAATGCAAGGTCGATCTACAAAGCCACAAAATCGCTTCAGCCGAAGTGTTATTGCGTTGGACACACCCTGAGCTTGGCTCGGTATCACCGGCGATTTTTATCCCCATCGCAGAAAGAGACGGACAAATTCACGAATTAGGGGTTTGGGTTATCCGGCACACGCTGATGCAGTTGGTGAAGTGGCGAGATGCTGGTTTAGATCTCCCGCAAATGGCTGTGAACATTTCACCCATTCAATTACAACAGCGTGACTTTATTCAAAATTTACTGGCTCTAGTGCGTGAGTTTTCGGTTCATCCTTCGCATCTGCAGCTGGAGCTTACGGAAACGGCAGTCATGGAGCATTTGGATTTTGGCCTAAGTCAATTGCAACTGTTGCGCGAAGCCGGCTTTTCCATAGCCATTGACGACTTTGGCACTGGCTACTCGTCATTGTCTTACCTAACAAAATTACCGGTCGATGTGGTAAAACTTGATCGCAGCATCATCAACGATATTGAGCATTCACTAGCTACTCAAAGCATGGTCCGCAATATTATTCGAATGAGTCATGAGCTTGGTATTTCGCTAGTCGCTGAAGGCATTGAAACTAAAGAACAACATGATTTGCTAACTCAGATGAATTGCAACTATGCTCAAGGTTATCTATACAGTAAACCGGTTGATGCGGGACGATTTTTGCAATTGGCATTGCAACAACCACTAGCCGCGATGTTAAGCGGGGACCAAACTAATGCATGAATTTACCGCCTACATCGTTGATGACGACGAATTCATTGTTCGCGCGTTACAACGTACTCTTAAGCGATTGGTACCACATTGGCAAATCCACTATTTTGTCGATCCTAGCCTCTTAGTTGCGCAATTACCCAGCATAACTAACGCCCATCTGGTAATTTCCGATCGTATGATGCCTGTCATTCACGGCGAGGCAGTGCTTGGAGCGGTAAAACAACATATCCCATCAGCCATTCGGGTATTGCTCACTGCGGATACTTCCGCTGAAGTGATAGTACAAGACTGTTCGCTGATCCATCATTTTTTAGCAAAACCATTTACTGATGCCGATTTTGTTCGAGTCTTCCAATGCGCTGAGCGGCTTGCCACTATGCCAATCGATGCCAAGACCCGCAATACTCTCGGAAGCATGTCGGAATTACCCATTCTACCGGCGCATTTTTATCAGCTACAGCAACTTTGCCATGATCCCGCGTCGGAGCTGAATCAACTGGGTGTTGTCGTGGGCAGAGACCCCGTGTTGGTCGGCCGGATCTTGCAGCTCGCTAATTCTCCATTTATGGGATACAGCCGTGCCACCAACGCAATTGACGAAGCTTTACTGCGGCTTGGCTTTGATTTGGTTTTGGGGCTAGCGGCGAATTTATATTCGCATCAGCAAATGAGCGGTAAAGTGACTGAACAAGTCCACCAGCAAATATTGACTCAAGCATGGCAGCAGGCAACTATCGCCAAAGTGTTAGCCCGCCAAAGCGAACTATCAACAAAACTACAGGACCAAATATTCATGGGCGCCCTATTATGCGCGCTCGGTCAATTGGTGTTGATTGCGCAACCCAATACCTTTGCGAACAATGAAAAGGCAGTAGGCGATTTTTGGCCTAACGGCGATTTAATTACTGCGTACTTATTAACTTTGTGGGGCTTTGAACCTGCGATCTGTCATGCGGTCCTCACCCAGCAACAACTCAGGGACTTACCAGACGACAGTAGCCTTATCGCCGCTTGTTTACACAGCAGCCGTGTGCTTTGGCAGCGACTAAATTCGCGAGATCCGATGCAGGTTGCCCCTGAAGTCCCACAATTCCTACACCGCGAATTCGAGTTGCTGTGGCACCAAGCGGTAACTGGCCAATTACGCGCCTTGTGGTAGCGCCTATGACAGAGCAAGCGTTGTTCAAACGCACGGTGTTTTTTGTCGGCGTTACTCTGGCCGGTTACATTGCTAATAACATGGCGCTGCAATTAAGCGATGTCACGCCACTATTGCTCGGCCTTATCGCGCCAATGTTATTGCTGCTCCGACTCGGATTTTTAGTTGGCCTGATCAGTTTGTTAGTCGTGCTTTTACCCTTAGCTCCAGGTCCACTTTGGGTCTTGGCTGCTGCTCAGTTTTTTTTACTGTGGCCAGCGCGGCGTTTCCATTCTTTGTCTCTTGTGCTGGTGTCAGGCGCCTACTTGTTGTTAGCAATCGGCGTATTGGATCACACCTCACCCCATCAGGATCCGATGTATTTAAGCTTCTCCGCGCTACTCTATTGCATTAATTTTTTGCTGAATTGCGCCGGGAGTAAGATGTTGTTTGACGTCACAGCTGCTCGCACTGAACGGCGTCGACAGACCTTACAACATCAACTGGCTTCGCGGATTGCCGTATATTCGGCAATACCGGTCTCATTTTTAACTATGATGGCGTTATTCGGGGCGACGGTTCTCGATTTATCAAAAAACAATGCCAAACATCTACAATTAAACCAACATGTTAGCTCAGAACTTACCAGTCAATTGACAGGTTATATCAAACAGCTAGAACTCACTCGGCAACATCTTGATAAAGTGCCGCAAGATGAACTATTACGCGAATTAGTGAAATCAAACCCAGCATTCATCTCCGCACTTCGCACTGACGCTCAAGGCATTGTGCAGGGGTTTTATAAAGAATTTATCGCCGCAGATATTCGGAATTCTTCGGTAGCGCATCGGGAGTACTTCAGCGTGCCAAAAGCCACGCTCAAACCGATGGTCAGCAATATTTTCCGAGGGCAACAACTTGGGCATGACTTATTGTTTGCCGTTGCCGTACCGTTGTTTTCCAATGAACAATTTGCTGGGGTATTAGAGGTATCAGTTTCTTTGGAGCGTTTAACCAGCCAATTTCCTGCCCCACATCCAAGTTCTAATTATCAATTTTTATTACTAGATGGCGCTCAATTAAAGTTATGGGGTCAAGACCAGTTACAGACCCCACTTGGGCAATTTGTTAATCTTGAGGCGAATGAACTAGTCAGTAAGTTCCAACTATTTTCCCGCTCTTGGTTTAATCCAGTTCACTCAGTGCAACTGAGTGAGAATGGCGAGCATATGCTGCAAAAAACCGCAATCAGTCAGACCAACTGGCAACTATTGCAATATAGCGAAATGGCAAGCCTCTACTTTCGCTATGATTTGTTTCTCGCAGTCGCCCAACTTGGACTCGCATTTTTAGTAATTTTAATGCGTTATTCAAGTCGTCAGTTTGTCAGTGGCTATACCGAAACGCTTGGCCATGTGATCCATTCTTTAGAGCGTTTAGAGCCTGATCAAGAGCATGTCACTAGCGTGGGGCACAGAGCTACCGCCATTGAATTTGACGAATTGCAAAGCAGTTTTGACCGCATGCAACGTCGTATTGCGCAAGCGCATCGGCAACTCCAACAAGTATTATTAGAAAAAACCCAACTATCGGACGAATTGGAACAGCGGGTACAGACCCGCACTCGAGAATTAGCCAGCGAACGCGATAAGGCCAATGAACTTGCGGCAATTAAAAGTCGGTTTTTGGCGAACATGAGCCATGAACTACGCACGCCGCTAAGCATCATTCAAGGTTATGCAAGCCAAATGCAGGCTGAAACCTTACCACCCGCCGCACAAGCTGAGCTAAAAGCGATTCGGGAACACAGTATGTTCTTGCTGCATATCGTGAATGATATTTTGGATACCGCCAAAATTGATGAAGGTAAATTACGGTTAGATCCACAACCCATCAACTTGCCGGAATTATTGCAAGAACTGGCGGCAACTTTGCAGCTATTAACCCGCAATAAGGACTTAGTAGCTGATTTGCAAATTGCTGTTAATCTGCCTGCGGTTGTGATCACCGATAGCTTTCGGCTTCGTCAAATCGTAATGAACTTAATGAGCAATGCAGTAAAATTTACCGAACATGGCTTTGTGCGTCTAAGCGCAAGTTACCAAGCACCAAACTTGGTGATTGCCGTGACCGATAGCGGCACCGGCATTAGCTTGGAACAACAACAACGGATCTTTCAAGCTTTTGAACAGGCCGATGTCAGCACCACTCGTCAATTTGGCGGCACGGGATTGGGTCTCTATATTAGCCAACGTTTAGCAGAAATGCTGGATGCCAGATTAACCTTACAAAGTGAGATTGGACAAGGTAGTTGTTTTACCTTAGAAATGCCTATTACCTTAGCCAACGCAGCTGTCATCGAACATGCAGAGCTCCCTTCAGCGCAAGTTCCAGAGCTACCAAACCGAGTTATCTTAATTGTCGATGATGTCAGTGAACTGAGGCAATTATTTCAATCCATGCTCAAAGGCAGCAGTGCCAGTATTGTCCAAGCCGCAAATGGTGATGATGCCCTAGCTGAGATTGCCAAACAGCCTATCGATCTGCTGTTGTTAGATATGCACATGCCGGTACGCGATGGTTTAAGCACACTAAAAACGCTGCGCCAACAAGGTTATACAATGCCGGTGATTGCATTAACTGCCGATGTGCAATTGCATAAACACCAAGAAATACTAGATGCTGGCGGTCAGCAAGTTTTAACAAAACCGGTCGATGCCACCAACTTAATCTCAGCAATCCAAGCGGTGTTGGGTAATCCGTCAACGACCGAAGTTATTGATAGTTCGGCACAAGCTGTAGGGATCTTGTTAACTCAATCAGCAAACAGGGAACCGGTACCTAACGACACCGGCTGGGACGATATACAGTTGAGTTTTGTCGAAAGCTTGCCACCACAACTGACACAGTTACAACAAGCGGATAATGAGCTTATGCATCAACTGCTGCACAAACTCAAAGGGACAGCAGCTTGCTTGGATTTCGGCACGCTAAGCCAGTTGGCCTTACTTGCCGAAACCCAACTGAAAGAACATCAAGAATGCGCGCATGAACTAATTGCGCTGACAGACCACATTAATGAGTTAATTCAAAAACTCCACACTAAGGAAACTTAAGCTTTTAGTCATTAGGCAGGGCTTTTTCCGGCAAAGGATGGTTAATTGCCTTTGGTGTTATTCCCATGCGCAACCATGATCCAGCTGTCTAAGCTAATGCCTAACTCGGTGGCAGTCTGTTGAAAGCTCTTCAACATTTCGGCGCTAGGATTTGGGCTACGCGCCAATATCCAACCATAACTAAGATCTGGGCCTACCACTAACGCCATGGAATAATCAGGTGACAACCGCGCAATGTTATAGGCGCCGTAAAATGGACCAAAAAACGACACTTTTAAGCGACCAACAGTTGGCTCATCAACAAAATATGCCTTGCCCTCTGCGTCTTGCCATGCGCCTTCCTCGGCATCATAACCGCGATTAAGCACACGCACACCGCCATCGTCTCTCAGACTGTAATTGGCGGTAACTTCAGTTAAACCACGTTCGAAACTATGATCGAGGCGGGCAATTTCATACCAAGTTCCCAGGTAGTTTGGTAATGAAAACTGCTGAACTGGAGTTACCCCTGGTGACACACCGGTGCAGCTAACAACCAGCAACAACATGACTAATAAATAAATTTTCCGCACGAACAACCCCAGGGCAACACATAAAAAGATGTTAAAGCTACGCCCCAACACTCAGAGTGGTTCACCAGTGACAGCAATTAAATTTAAACGCCAAGCCTTAGAAATCATCGCTATCTAAGCTTTTGCTTCAAAATCAATTGTTCATTGAGCTGCGTCGTCAGCAGCCGCTCAGAATTTTAGCGGATATGTTAGCGATCTTCAGCCAACCAACCACCTATTGCATTTGCCATTCGCTAGGTAATGCTGCACTAAATGCCTGCAACGCATCTACGCTGGCTTGGACAAACCGACTGAGACTTAACAACTCATCTTCGGTCATTTTTTGCTGATCTTTCAGATGCTGCTCGTACTTCCCTGCTTGATCTGCGAGTTGCTGTAAGCCCATTTGCGCCGAGCTACCTTTTAATTTATGGCAAATCTGCTGCAAGCTTTTGCTATCTTCTGGGCGACTTTGCCCTAACTCCCGCGACATCTGCTCTAAACTGCGGATAAAAACCGGCAGCATTTTTAAATAAAACACTAACTGGCCATCCAGCCTTTGTTGGGTTAAATCCCAATCTATCCCAGCAATTTCGGCAAGTTGACGCAATCGCTCCTCAGATGAGAAATGCTTCTGCTGCCCTGTGGCTTTGGTGCGCTTTGCTACTGACTTTTTCGGCTTTACTGCTTGCGGAATAAATGGCTTTAACAAGGCAACCAATTCAGCAAACTCAAAAGGCTTTCCGATGTGTCCGACCATGCCCGCAGCTAAACAATGTTGTCGGTCTTCATCTGAAGCGTTCGCGGTCATCGCGATAACCGGGATGCTGGCCAACCGCAAATTGCTTTTTATGTGCGCAGTTGTGGCATACCCATCCATTTTCGGCATCTGCAGATCCATTAAAATCACATGGGGCAATTCGCTAAGTTCTGCCAACTCAAGCGAGGCTTGTTCACCATCGTTACAACAATGCAATACACAACCTTCAGACTGCAGAAGCTCAGAAGCGACCTTTTGATTGACCAAATTATCTTCAACTAGCATCACTCGAAGCCCTGCCAACGCATCGGACGTTGTGGAGAAATCGTGGTCTCGCGCTGTCAGCTCGCTTTGATAACAGCGAGCAATTGCATCGGCCAACATGCCGTAAGTAAAAGGCTGGACTAAACAGGCATCGATGTTCTGAATACCCACCAATTCCTCACGTTGAACTATTGAAGTCAGTGCGAGCCAGCGCGATGCAGGAAACTCATACTTGAGCCGACTCACGGCCTCTTCTTGTTCTACCCCCCATTCAAACATCACCACAGCTGCTGGCGATGCTTGTAACAATTGCCGAAGTGCCGGTAAATGCAAGCAGGTTTGTAATTTGGGTTTTAAGTCCACTAAAACATGTTGCAGATGGTCACGGTGAGAATCGTCAGGACACAACAAAATTAATTGGGGTAATTGCAGATCACTGATGACGGTGGCTCCTTCGCTCGATGCCGCATTCAGCGTTATTTCAAATGAAAATACACTGCCCTTTCCGAGCGAACTTTGCACTTCGAGTTCGCCGCCCATCATGCGGACAAAACGCTGGCTGATGGCAACTCCAAGTCCAGATCCACCAAATCGCCGCGAAATCGAATTATCAGCTTGAGTGAAACCACTAAATATCGCTTTGCGACGCTGTGGATCTATCCCAATCCCAGAGTCTTTGACAGCAAAAGCAATTTTAATTTGTGGCCATTGGCTCTTTAACCGCTTCACTTGCAAGATCACATCACCTTGCTCAGTAAATTTCACCGCGTTACCCGTCAAGTTGATAAAAATCTGACGTAAACGGAGCGCATCACCCACCAACTTTTGTGGCAAATTGGGATCAATTTCACACCACAGGTGAATTGGCTTTTTCTTAACATTTGCCGCCATAATCAAGCAAACGTCTTGCAACAAAGGATCAAGCTCAAACGGCAACTGCTCCAGTTCCATTTTACCAGCTTCAATTTTCGAGAAATCCAGAATGTCGTCTAAAACGCCCAATAAGGAACGAGCCGCAGTGTCACTTTCATGAACATAATCTAATTGTTGATGTGTGAGTGAGGTCCGTCTCAGTAATGCCATCATGCCAAGCAGCGCATTCATAGGGGTGCGCAGTTCATGGCTCATATTGGCCAAAAATTCTGATTTGGCTTTATTAGCATTATCGGCGGCTAATTTGGCCTGCAACAACAACTCTTCAGCCTGTTTATCTAGCGTGATGTCCCTATTAATGCCATGCATGCTGAGCACTTTGCCACTAAGATCGCGCTCGACCTGCGCAGCCGCTTGGATATATCGAATATTGCCTCCTTGATCGAAAATACGAAACGCCGGATGGAAGGTCGATTGGCCTTGAAGTGCTTGGTGCAATTGGCGTTCAACCTCCGGCAGATCATCTGGATGTAACCGGCTTCGCCAGGTGCGATACAACAAAGGTTGCGAACGTTCTTCATCATTGATGGCATAAAGGCGATACATTCGTTCGTCCCAATGCAAGCTATCATCACCGAGATCCCAGCGCCAGGTCGCTAAATCAGCAATTTCTATGGCCTTCTTCAATTGATCTTTTGCATGTTGCAAATTGTATTGCTGAAGCTTACTTTGCGTAATATCGCGACTAATCGCGATATATTTAACGATTTTTCCTGCCTTATCGGTGAAAGGTGCAATTGTAGTATCCAGCCAAAATAGCTCCCCAGCTTTGTTGCGATTGCAGATTTCACTGTGCCACGGACTCCCTGACGAAATTTGTTGCCACATCTCATGCCAGAACTCAGCATGATGCAATCCCGAGCCAAACATGCTGTGATTTTTGCCCAACAATTCAGCTCTGCTATAGCCTGTCAATTCGCAGAAAGCTTCATTCACATCAAGCATTAATGCCTGCTCATCGGTTACTGCGACAATAGAATGCAAATGCAAAGTGGTTAATAAAGCTTGGTTATCACGAAGTGCAGTTTCCAAGCGTTGTTGTACCAACTTGCGCTCGGTTACATCGGTTTCAATTGCCATAAAACCGACCAATTCCGTTGAGTCTTTGAGGATTGGTTGAATTTCAAGATCTATCCAATATTCTTGGCCAGATTTGGCTTGATTCAATAATTCGCCCCGATAAGGCACACCAGCACTTAGATGATCACTTAACCGCTTAACTTCAGCTATATCCGTTTTTGCAGTCTGTAAAAATGCTGGACTTCGCCCAATAACTTCTTGCTCTGTGTAGCCAGTGAGTCGCTCGAACGCCGGGTTCACCCATGAGATATTACGATAGACGTCGGTAATCACTACGGCATTGGCTGTGCTCTTAACAACTAACGCTAAGCGTTCAATCTCGGAGGTCATACTTTCAGCGAGCCTTTCCGCTCTTGCTCTGCGCTCCATTTGCTGCCAAAGAAGCATACTAAGCGCCAGAGAAAGCACCCAGCCAATAATGCCTAAAGCCCAAGGCGTAGATGTGTCGAGTGATTTTTCAAATGCAGGCATACTGCTAAATTGAATTTTAGCCATACGGCCTGGTAGCTGCAGTGGTTGTTCGCGGACAAATGCGGGGTTTGCATGCTGTTTGAGCGCGTGGAGCTCCAAATTGTCGTAAAAGTCGGCTCCAACTTCATCATCGACTAATTTAAAATGGACCAACTGCTCAATACCCGGCTGAATCCCGTCTAAAAGCTCCCGGACCACCAAAGGTGCATATAACAATCCGACAAGAGTCTCGCGACTTCTGCTATGCAGGCCTGCAATGTCTGGATATTGGTAAATAGGCACATAAAGCAGTACACCTGCAGTTTTCAGATTATCTTGCAAAAGTACTATTGGCCCTGTCACTGTGGGCTTACCGGACAATATGGCTTGCTCTGCAGCGGCTCGGCGTTGCTGCTCAGAGGCAACATCTAAGCCAACTGCTTGTAGGTTTTTTAATAACGGCTCGATGAACTTAATGACCAGCAATTCGGCATCGCCCCGATTGCTCAATTGCCGGATTTGAAAATCAGGGGCACCATCGGCCCTAGTTTCACTCAAAAATTTGCTTAAATTGGCGTATGGGACACGCTCAATAAAGCCAAATCCGCGCACTCCCGGAAATTCGACCTTCATATTGCGAGAGGCAACGTATCGACGAAAATCATCGCGGGTCACTTGTTCACTCGCCGCATAGACGCCGCGAGCACCATTTAACCCATAGATTGGTAAACGAAAACGCTGCTCAACCTCACTACTAATTTGATCGGTCAGTCGGTTAAATTCTGCGGTATTTTCAGATTGAAACTCTCGGTATAGCCAATAGCTTGCCCAGGACGACATCGCCGCGCCTAGCAAAAATACCAACAGTGGAAGACCCCATACTCCCAATCGACTACGAGCTGCCATGCTTTTTTGTCCTGCAATAAATCCTACGACGATCATCGAATCCGATGATCACTCAAAGTATTTTTCTTGCACAAAGAATGGCCACAAATTGCACATTTGTCATGGCGTTCGAGGAATTTTTTCTAAATTAGAGCCAAACAGACGAATAGCATAGATAGTTTACTGCGCAAATAAATACGAGAGTTTTAGATACTCTGTGTTGATGACGCCAAATGCTGCATCGCGATAAGCGCCGCACCGCGTCCGCCACTGGTAGCGCCGTATTCAGCGCTGACAATTTTGGGGAGGTGCACGCCAGCAAATAAATGTCGGGCAAGCGCTGTAGGGATTGCAGTGGTGATTTCACTGATTTCTGACAGACCGCCACCTACCACAATAAGCTCCGGCTCATACGCCAACACTTGGGCTGCTAGGGCTGCCCCCAAAGCATCGATGAAACAATCAAAAGCACGCACTGCAGCCACTTGCTTTAAGCGAAACGCGTCTAGCCATTGATGGCTGCAAGCCACAACACCACCAAAATGTTGATACAACCGTGCCAAGCCAGCCCCAGAAGCATAACTTTCGGCACAACCGACTAAGCCACAACCACATTGAAACAACGGCACTTGATGTTTGGCAATGACTCTTGCGGCAACTGATTGATGGCCAAATTCACCAGCTAACCCTTGAGCACCGCTGATGAGGCGGCCATCCACGCAAAAGCCAGCGCCAGCTCCAGTACCAAGCACCACACCAAGCACTCGCGAAGCATGTTGACCAGCACCCAGTTGCGCTTCTGATAACGCAAACAACCGGCAGTCATTGCCTACAGCTACGGGTCGTTGCAGCAGTCGAATTAAATCGAGCATCACCGCTTTATGATTGAGGTAGAGGATATTTGACGAAACCAATAAACCGCTGTCCAGTTGCACACCAGGCAAGGCAATTCCAAGTGGGCTTTTAACCGGGTTTTGTTCAGATAAACTGTGATGATGACCATGAATAGCTTGAGCGACGAACAGATCGGCAACTTGAATTTGCTGCTTAATCGCCTGCAAAAACTCTGCGTATCCAGATGTTGGTGTGT
This sequence comes from Gammaproteobacteria bacterium, assembly GCA_017302255.1. Lineage (GTDB taxonomy): Bacteria > Pseudomonadota > Gammaproteobacteria > Enterobacterales > Alteromonadaceae > Pararheinheimera. The sequence goes on from JAFLDV010000017.1 coordinate 83,444, forward strand.
TCATCCGCCAGCGCTGTAGCAACGTTAGATCTGCATCGAATATCGACAGCTCCATCTTACTGCCACCGATATCAAGACCATACACCATTGTGAGCGCTCCTCGTCATGCCATGCTGGCTGTTTGACCACCGCCGACAATATACCTGAAGAAGCGCTTTGGCTAAAGACTAGCCATCCTGACGTCTAAACATCGAGTGTCAAGCTGGCAACACGGTGTAAAGAATTTAGCACATACTAATTAAGGTTTAGCGAAACCGCCAAATCAAGTGTAAAACGGCGCCAACAGCACCGTTTCATATAAGTAATCAATGTTTAGCGGTTTTCGAGCGGTATAGTGATAACACGAACTCCCATGTTCACCAGCTGTTCGGCATACTCCTTCGGAATACCGGAATCGGTGACTAAGGTATGGACCTGCGATGGCTGACAAACTAAATGAAAGCAACGGCGATTAAATTTGGAAGAGTCTGTGACAACAATCACCTCGCGGGCAGCGGCACACATTAGACGGTTTAAGTTTGCCTCGGCTTCAAAGTGAGTTGATAAACCAGTATCAATATCAAAACCGTCAGCACCTAACACCAACTTATCAAATTGATAATGTCGTAAAGATTGCTCAGCTTGAGCCCCATAAAACGACATCGATTTTTTCCTCAGGGTTCCCCCGGTCATTAACACTTCCACTTTGTCTAACTGCGACAACTCTACAGCAATATTCAAACCGTTGGTCATAACCACTAAATTTTTGTGCTCTCGTAAATTCGCCGCAACTTCTTCTGTGGTGGTGCCGGAATCAATAATGATTCGCTCGTCATCCCGAATCAACGCAGCCACCGCTATGCCTAGGCGTTGCTTCAACTCAGAGTTCTTCTGCTTTTTTTCTTTAAGAGATAGTTCCCGACTTAAATCATCGTTCACCATAGCTCCGCCGCGGGAGCGGATCAGTAATTTCTTAGCGTCTAATACCGCGAGATCACTACGAATGGTAACTTCAGAAACGCCAAAACGTTGCGCAAGCTCGATAACCGCAACTTTCCCTTTGGTATTGGTCAAGCGGACAATCTCATGCTGCCTTTCAATGGTATTTAATAAATCCAAAATCTACTCCCCGCCTTAAATCGGTGCTTTTAGTATCACCTTTTATATTCTTTCAATTACAACTATTCGAAAGCCTTTAAAACCTACAATACAGATCCAATACCGTCGAAATTGTAATTTATTGTGATTAACTAATAACTGATTGCTTGCTTGATGGCAACCATTGCCTAACACAATACCGACAATCGAAACAGCTAACTGCGGCAAACTTCCGCGGAAAATAAAAACAAACATAGCATTTCAAAACGATTCGAAATAACTTTATACTGAAAAAATGCGGTTAAAATTGAATTTACCGGCATTTTAATGCCAAAAAAATCCATTTATTACGCTTATAAGTGCTTAATTTTTGAAATTGAAAGAAAACGAAACAATGCGATTTATAGTGGGTGAATGACCAAGCAGACGCGGCAAATGCCGATGACTGCCCCAATTATCACTGAGTTGTGCTAAACCCTAGAGGCTAGAACTTTCAAAACAAATGCCGCTAATTAATTGTTGAGACGCTGTTATGCCGAATTATTCATTAAAATCTGCAAAATTTATGCTTTTCTGCGGTTTGTCATTGCTCAGCATTTCGACTTATGCAGAGCCAATCGGTAATTTAAAAAGTCTCAAAGCAGCTGAAACTGAACTGCAAATAACTACAGATCAGGAAGTTAGCGTCAAACTTTCCTTGATCTCGCCACAAGTGTTCCGTCTCGAAGCTCATGCAGTCGGGGTATCGCCAGAGGCGAATAACACAGAGGCGCCGATAGTGCTGGAGCAACCGCAACAGCAGCTAAATTTTCAACTCGAAGAACAAGCTGATTTTTACCTACTCAAAACGCAATCTTATGTGGTCAAAATCAACAAATCACCGCTGTTATTTTCTCTCTACCAGAGTGACGCTAAACAACTAATTTGGCGCGAAATTCAACCACTCAATCTAACAGCTACCACCGCCACGCAAACTCTCAGCAGCGACCCACAGGAACAGTTTTTTGGCGGCGGTCAGCAAAATGGTCAATTTGCCTTTAAAGGCCAATCCCTCGAAATATCCTATTCCGGTGGTTGGGAAGAAGGCGATAGACCAAGTCCTGCGCCGTTTTTCATGTCAAACCGTGGCTACGGTGTAGTTCGAAATACTTGGAGTAATGGCAGCTACGATTTTCGGGCAGACGACTACAGCAGTTTAAGTCATCAATTTGGCTATTTTGACGCCTATTATTTGGTCGACAAAGATGTTCCTAAAGTACTAGATGCTTACACAGCACTTACTGGGCGAGCTCGACTATTGCCACGTTGGGCTTTCGAATATGGCGATGCCGATTGTTATAACGACGCCGACAACAGCAGAAAACCAGGCACAGTGCCAACGGGATGGCATGACGGGCCTACGGGAACGACCCCTGACGTCATCGAATCAGTTGCGAAGAAATATCGCGAACACGATATGCCCGGCGGCTGGATTTTACCGAACGACGGTTATGGCTGTGGCTACACCAAGTTACCCGAGGTTGTTGCAGGCCTCGCCAAATATGGCTTCAAAACTGGGCTTTGGACCGAAAATGGCGTCGATAAAATTGCTTGGGAAGTTGGCACCGCTGGCACCAGAGCACAGAAACTAGATGTCGCTTGGACCGGTCAAGGTTATCAATTTGCCATGAATGCAAATGCCGCTGCCGCTGCCGGGATCTGGCAAAACTCGCCAGCACGGCCGTTTATTTGGACCGTGATGGGCTGGGCCGGTATTCAACGTTATGCGGTCACTTGGACGGGCGATCAATCGGGTAGTTGGGACTACATCCGTTGGCATATCCCCACATTGATTGGCTCTGGCTTATCTGGACAGGCTTATGCCACCGGCGATGTCGACGGCATTTTTGGCGGCAGTCCAGAGACTTTCACCAGGGATTTGCAGTGGAAATCATTCACGCCCGTTTTAATGGGCATGTCAGGGTGGTCTAAAGCTACTCGCAAGCATCCATGGTGGTTTGATGAACCCTATCGCAGCATCAACCGAAAATATTTAAAGCTGAAAATGCGTTTGATGCCATACATGTACACTTTGGCGTATCAGACCGAACAGACCGGCGCCCCGATGGTGCGGGGCTTGATGTGGGACTATCCGAATGATCCAAATGCGACGCAATATCCTGACCAATTTTGGTTGGGCCGAGACTTACTGATAGCGCCAATTTATCGCTCCATGGCCGCCAGTAAAGGTTGGCGACAAAACATCTATTTACCCAAGGGACAATGGCATGACTATTGGGATGGTCGAGTGATCAATGCACCAAGCAGCGGCATTACTATCGATACCCAAGTAGATCTTGAAACAACGCCAGTTTTCGTGCGCGCAGGGGCAATTATCCCAATGTACCCCAGCTCACTTTTTGACGGTGAAAAGCCAAAAGATCACATCACTTTTGATATCTACCCTGCAGGTGATACGGAGTTTACTTGGTACGAAGACGATGGCCAAAGCCGGGCTTATCAAACTGGTGCATTTAGTCAGCAGCGAATTGCTGTCAAAGCCCCAACGAATTCTGCAGGAGCTGTCACCATCGATTTGCAACCTGTTGAAGGCAGTTACCAAGGCCAAGAAACGACCCGTAGTTATGAATTCTGGGTACATAGCAGAGCCAAGCCAATTCAAGTCATGCAAGATGGTCAGTTGCTCAACGAATTGAAAAACGCGAACGAATTTGCCACCAGCTCCAATGGCTGGTTCTTCGATACTGCGCAATATGGCGTGGTTCGCATCAAAACTGCTAGTCAGAGCATTCGCCAAGCAAGTTCGCTCAATCTCGACATCGACAAAACTGTCGAGCTCACCGCGACATCTGGATATGGCAAGGCTCCAGCTCTTGGTGATGCAATTGCCGCAGATAGCTTGTTAGTCCTTGGTCGGCCAGCAGAAGAACCGGGACATCCTTTAGAGAATGCTTTTGATGACAATCCAGATACTTGGTTTCGCACCAAACGTGACCAATCACTGAAAACTGGCGCCCATGAATTCGTCATTGCACTTGGCGAGCGGCGCATGGTTGCCGGTTTTGAACTGGCACCTCGCAACGACAAACATTGGCAAGCCGGACAAGTCCGTGATGTCGAAGTTTACCTTGCCGACAATAACGGTGAATGGGGTCCAGCCATTTATCGTGGACGATTGGCAATGAACCAACATAACCAACAAATCAAATTTAAGGCCCGGCCTGGATCGTTATTTCGTTTTCGCGTGTTATCAACCCAAGACCAAGCGGAAGACAGCAACTTGCAAGATCCAATGGTCACGGCGAACAATGGTAAATCACGAGCACAAGCGTTTAATGCACTAATTCCCAAGCAAGTGAATCCAATTAGTATTTCCGAATTCAAAATTTTGACTCAACCTTTACCGACCACTCCGCGGCAACAGCTGTTTTTGGCCGAAGTGCAGCCGATTCTGGCAGAGAATAGTAAAGCAGCGTTCAAGCGAAACTTGGCAAATCCTGGGTCTGCGATGCAAATGAACGGCTTACAATTCTCCAAGGGGCTTGGTGTAGGAGCCAATAGTCAGCTGGATTATGCGCTGACTGGCAACTGGCAATTGTTCCGAGCAGATCTTGGGATCGATGATAGTTGTAAAGCTGCGGGGTCAGTACAGTTCCAAATATACGGAGACGGCAAGTTGCTCTTTGATTCAGGAACACTCGAAGCGCCAGCTGTGGTGAAACCTGAACTGGATATCCGCGATATCCGGCGACTCAGTTTAAGAACCGTCGCCGGCAGCGCTGGCATTTGTGCGAACTGGGCGAATGCGTCGTTAATTGGCTTTGCTGGCGATAAAGCTGGTCAACCGGTCGAAGCAGCGAACTAAAGTTGCATCCCATGCAGCGAGCAGTAACAGGCTCGCTGCTTGCTCCTGCCGATACAATCTGCCAGAATCGTTGAAGGTAGATACCAAAGAGATTATTAACAATGCCTAGTCTGGCGTTAAAAATACCCCCAGTAATTCAATTAGTTATTACACTTATTTTGGCTTATCTGTTAGCTAAATTTTATCATGGCCCGGTCTGGCCGTTAGCAATAGCCGCATTGCCATTGACTGTTGCTGCCCTATTTTTCATGCTCGGTGGGGTCATCGCTTGTCGACGTGCGCAAACCACAGTAGACCCTAGAGATCCAAGCAAAGCCCAATGCCTAGTTCGTCGGGGCGTTTTTAAATATAGCCGTAATCCGATGTACCTTGGCATGCTGTTATTGCAAACAGCATTTTGCTGCTATCTGCATGAAATACATGCCTTTGTTACTGTGCCATTGCTCTGGTTTAGCCTTCGTGAATTGCAAATAAAAAGCGAAGAACAAAGCCTAAAAGAGTTATTTGGCGAAAGCTACCTGCAATATTGCCAACAAGTACGGCGTTGGCTTTAATCAACTCGGATTCACTGCGGCAAATTGCCGCAGTTTGCCAATCAAAGCTTTGCGCCGAGTCCTTAGCCATTTACTATCGAGCGCTTTAACTTCGAGGATTTTCAGCGTGTTACAGTGGTTGCGACGTGACTATTTTTGGCGCCAGCTTCACCTATGGAGTAGCTTGCTGCTTGGCATTCAATTAATTGCTTGGTTCGCCAGCGGTTTAGTGATGTCGGTCCTACCTATTGAGGAAGTTCGCGGTCAGCATTTACGAAAGGCGCTGCCGCCAGTCAATTGGCAGCAAGTACAACTGCCCCCACAACAAATACTGGCTAAGTATTCAGTCGACAGCACTTTCAGCCTGAGCCAGCGAGGCAGCGATCCGGTTTATCTGGTGACCACTGGCGAGCAAATTACCGCAATTAGTGCGCTTACCGGACAAGCGTTAACCGCATTGTCGACAAATGACATTACGACCTTTGCCAGAGCACAATACCAAGGCAGCGCCGAGTTATTGACCCCAGAATTTTTAACAGAAATCCCTAATGAAGTGCGGGGTTTAGCTCCGCCAATATGGCGGGTTAACATTGCGGACGCTGAACACAGCAGTTTGTATCTAGATCCAATGACCGGTTTAGTGCAACGGGTTCGCACCGACACCTGGCGAACCTACGATTTTTTCTGGATGTTGCATATCATGGACTATCAAAATCGCGAAGACTTTAATCACCCGTTGCTTATTATCAGTACTGGGAGTGCCCTAGCATTTAGCCTCAGTGGTGTGGTTTTGTTGTTGATGGTGTTACGCCGAAAATGGCGACATTCTGCCGCAGATAGCAAAAATTAGTCTAAAAAAGCAGCAGCTCCATCCTATTGTTTGCAACTTGCTTGCCTATACTGAACATTCCAACATCGGAACTGACTGCATAGGCTAGGAGCTGCACATGGACACCAGCAAACACAATCTCTATACCCTATTTGAACAATTGGGTTTACCAAGCGACGATGCCAGTATCGAGCGGTTTGCAAGACACTACCGCTTGCAGAATGGTCAGAATTTATATCAAGCGCAGTTTTGGACCGAAGCACAGGCCAGCTTTTTGCGGGATGCCTACGAGCAAGATGCTGAATGGTCAAATGCACTGGATGAACTGAACAGTTTAATTCGCTGATTTAACAGGCATTAATTCTAGCGACCTATTTGATACAGCGGTAAGGCATTGAGGCGTCTGTCAATTTCGTTGACCATTTGCTGATAATCAGCGGAATTAACCGACTTAAATTTTTCTTCAAATAATGCCTGAGGGATCCCCTCAGGCAAACGCGCTTTACTAGGAAAAATGTCGAGTTCAACTCGGTCTTGTGCCATAAAAAACTCCTGCAAAGCCTTTGCAGAAGCGACATCGCCGGTCGCAATTCTGGCAAATCGAATACCCGCACGATCGGCCAGCAAATCGACAAAACTGAAGCCACTGCCCCCACCAGTTGAATCTAATAGTTCCTTCGCCTCGCCAACCGTGGCACTAATTTTCTGACTGCCTAACAAATGGATTGCTGCTGAGTAGATAAAATGTTGCTGCAAATCAGCGCGCCGGGCTAAGGTCACTTTCGGTGGGCGAATTCCTTCATTGCGTTTTACCTCATTCACTAGCAGCTGTAGGTTTTTCCCGCCGAGCAATTGAGCAAGTGCCAATAATACCGCTTGGTTTTCGCGAATAACGCGTTCTGGATCTTCCGGATAAACGGCAGTCCTGGTATGGGCTTGGCGAAATAACAACTGCAAATAAGCGACTAGACTGGCGTCTGGGTTGGCTTTGCTGTAGTTGAACGCAACTTTATAATAGAACTCAATGTCAGCACGCTGCTCGTCTGAGCTAAACAATGCTTTATACATTGAAAGACCCGACTGTTTAAGCTGACCCAAACTAAATCCTTCCGGCCTTTGTAGCTCAACCGTGACGGCATTTGGCTGCAAAGTAACCGAGCGCACATTGGCCAAAAGCGCAGCACCAGCCCCACTGCCCCAGACTTGATCAGCCACTTTCTCGACAAGGGAGAGCGCCAACTTACCCGGCAAATTCAAACTGCCAATTCTGACCTGCCTGATGATTAATGGGCCATCGGATGGCTCAACAACGATTTGGGTATTTAAATAGGCATCGCCCCAAAAACCATTGATCGGCATAGTGAGTAACACACTTAACCCGTTATCGCCGATTAGTGCCTGACCGTGAAAACCCGGCAAGGTTCGACTGGCCAAAACAAAGGCGCTATTTAATTCTTCTAGATTGGCAGCGAACACCAACGGCTTGCCGCCGGAGGATTGAATAGATTGATGCAGGTTGTTGATAAGCTTCTGGCTATGCTTAACTGCGGTCGCATTCAACACAGGCTCTGCAGTCAGCAACGGCTGGCGATCGAGCAATAACCAAGCAGCCAGCAGCGACAAGGTCAGGATCACCAGCAACAGCGTCAATAACTGACGGATTAAATGCTTTACGGCCTGCATGGCAAGAATCCAAAAGAGTAACTATCCATTATCTTACCAGAGCTCAGGCGAGCAAGTTAATATTCGACAATAAAATCAATTCGCTGCGGAGGTTGTACACATTCAAAGCGTATTGATTATTTTTCAAACTGAGAACGAATCATCAACAGATGATTAGCGAGTTGTAAATGTCATCAATTCTTTGCAGTCCAGCCAGCTTTTTTATCGGTTTGTTTTGAAACAAAGCTCACTTTGAGTTAGTTTTATCAAAGGTTTAACTGAAATATTCAAATGCACTGATACAGGTGCGCCACAGGAGCTGTAGATGACCTTTGCCTTTGAAGCGGCAACACCTCGTCGGTTGTCTTGGTGGCATCTATTTTATAGCTTGCTGTTAATGATTAACTTCCAAGTTATGGCGGTAGATACCGATGCCGAGCTTGAGGCTAAACTTGACAATTATCTATTCCTGCCAGATAACGACTTGCCCGGTGCAGAGCGCTATCTACTGGCTCTTGAAACGACATTGCAGCCGCAAACATCATTGTTCAGCCGCACCCGCCTTTATATCTATATCTCGTCGTTATACAACGCACAGAAGCAGCAAGGGAAAGCGGATGAATATTTGGCCAAGGTGAATGATATAGCTGCAGAATTGCAACATCCTGATATTTATGCGGAACTGTATGCAGAGAAACTAAGCCAGCACTGGGCCAATAATGAAAATAGTAAGGCCTCAGAATTAGTCCCGCTGGTTTTGCAATTTTCAGCACGAGCAGATCAATTCCGCGTTCGTTATTACGGATTTAATACCGCTGGGCGCTTCTTAAATTGGCAAGGTAATTATAAAGACGCACTTTCAGCGCTGCATCAGGCGCTAAATGCAGTAAGTGATTCAGATACCATGCGCGATAAACGCCGACAAATCTTTTTGAAGCTGCAAATCGCCAATCTCAATCAAAGTTTACGCAATTTCGATGCTGGCCTGAAAATAGTTCGAGACGCCACTACACTGGCTTTGACTGATAAAGAACTTCACTCAATGTTGACGGACTTGTACATCACTGAAGGTTCTTTGCTCGTTGAAATTGCGCAGTACCCTGCAGCTGGGGAGGCTTATCGCAAAGCAGAACTATGGGGCGAAAAGCTTGGAGACCAAGCCGCTATCAGCACCGCCATCAATAACTTAGGTGATATGTACTTACGCATCGGTGACTTTGATAAAGCGATGCCATATTTTCAAAAAGCCTATCAACTTGCAGAACAGCAACAAGACCAATATGGCATGGATACAGCAATTTTTAACCAAGGCGCTATTTTGGTTAGAAAAGGTGCGCATGACGATGGTCTTGCCATGATGCAAGAAACCGTTCGCAAAACTAGAGAAGAAGATTCAATCAATGAGTTATTGCCGCTCTTGGAGGAATTGGCTGAAGCACTGCACATTGCAGGGCGCTTCGAGTTGGAAGCTGCGACCTTACGCGAATTTAATGTGCTTAATAAAAAACTGTTTCAAATGGAGCGCGACAAACAGCTAACACAACTTCAGGAAGAGTTTTCGGCCAAAGAGCAGGCAAAGCAAATTGAAGTACTAGAGCAGCAGAATCTGGTCAAAGCTGCGGAACTTGATAAAAAGCATTTACAACAAAAAGTCCTGATTTTAGTGGCGTTAGTGGTGTTGTTAGCAACCATCATGCTATTTCAGCTCTATCGTCGGGTTCGTAATACCAACAACAAACTACGTGTGGCAAACGATCAGTTAGCCTATCACTCATTACACGACCCACTGACTGGTTTACTGAACAGACGGTCTTTGCACGACCACATGCAGCGCAAACAACAATTAGGCGAACGAAGACTTGTGCAACAGGCTGAACACGATGGCTTCATCTTGTTAGATGTCGATTTTTTCAAACACATCAACGACAGATTTGGCCATGCGGCTGGGGATGTTGTGTTAATTGAAATCGGCAAGCGGCTGAATGCTCTCACTCGAAACGAAGATATGGTTTTACGCTGGGGTGGTGAAGAGTTTTTAATTGTGCTGCGTCGCATCGACCAAGCTGCGCTTAGTCAGTTCACCCAACGCGTGCTTGATGTAATTGGCAGCCAACCTGTGGAATATCAGGGACAAAGTATTCCTATCACTATTAGTGCTGGTTTTATTACCCTGCCTTTTGCCGATTTATCTGATCATCAATTCAACTGGGAGAAAGCGCTAAAACTTGCAGATATGGCGTTATACCTTGGTAAAGTTCATGGCAGAAACCGTGGTTATGGTCTGGTCAAACTCAATCAGCCTTATGCTGAAATTCAGCAGCTATTGGAAACAGACCTAAGCAAAGCTATCGATGATGGTGTTGTGGAAATCAGTTTATTACACGGCCCAGCAACCAATCAGCACTAAATGCGCTTGTTCACCACAAGTGCACCCCGCCGATTTTGCTAATCACGCAAAAAAAAACGCCAGCAGCCTTAAGGCTCTGGCGTTTTTATCAAACCGTTCTAACGGCTTTATTCCCAGTTAAGGACTACTTTACCAGACTGGCCTGAGCACATAATGTCAAAGCCCGCTTGGAATTGGTCAACCGGCATTTCGTGTGTCACGATCGGTGATAAATCTAAGCCTGATTGGATTAAGCTCGCCATCTTGTACCAAGTCTCGAACATCTCACGACCGTAAATGCCTTTGATCACTAAGCCTTTGAA
>JAFLDV010000018.1 GCA_017302255.1 Gammaproteobacteria bacterium
GCAAGCGGCTACATTCTTTTCAATTCAGAAACGCAAACCAAAACAGGTTCAGAAGCAACTCAGCAAACATCTATGAATAGCATGAGCATGACGGCTAATACTTCCGTTACTCAAACATCAGGTTCGGCAGGTGTTCAAATTCGTGAAGGCATGTATATCAACAAAAGCGAAACACTTTTCAGCATAAACGATTTACAAACCGTTTGGGCAATCATTTCAATTCCCTCTGAATATCATTCATCTGTTCAGCCAAACAAGCAAATCAATATCATATCAGAATTATTCCCCAATAAAACTTTTACAGGAAAAATTTTGCTGACGGAAAAAACTTGGCAAATTGTGCCGACTTCCGATGGCTTCAGCCTCGATGTTGCTAGTGAAAAGCCGGCAATGTCAGTTGTCAGATTTTTTGCTGGTGAGCTGACAGCGGTGATGGTTGATGCGCTGCAACTGATGTTAACGGCTGAAGGCTATCAGATCCAGCTCGGTCAACATCAGGTGCATGCCGGATTGCCGGCGGCTGTTGAACTGCGCCTCAATGCTGAAATCTCCGAGCAGTGCGTGGCAATGGTCCGCGATCTTGCCGCCAGTTGGCAGCTGGAGGTCATTTGTTTAACTGCACCGGTATTGCTAAGCGAACCAGGTTTATTAGTCATGGATATGGATAGCACCGCGATCCAAATCGAATGCATTGACGAAATTGCCGCGTTAGCAGGAGTTGGTGAGCAAGTTGCTGCTGTGACTAAGCGCGCGATGAATGGCGAACTGGATTTTGCGATGAGCTTGCGCGAGCGGGTTGCCGCGCTAAAAGGAGCGAAGTCTGACATTCTTGCGCAGGTGCTCGCTGATCTGCCGCTAATGCCTGGGTTAACTGACCTAGTCGAGACACTACTTGCGCGTAATTGGAAGGTGATGATTGCATCTGGTGGTTTTACTTACTTTACCAATGCACTGCGCGAACAATTGGCTCTCACTGCAACTTTTGCTAACGAATTGTCGATTGTCGATGGCGTGCTGACCGGCGAAGTGCTTGGCGATATCGTAGATGCAAATCGCAAAGCGCAAGTGGTGACAGAGCAGTCGGCAAAGTATCAAATCAGCCAAGCCCAAACAGTTGCCATTGGTGATGGTGCTAATGATTTGCCGATGTTAGCGGTCGCTGCACTCGGCGTAGCATTTCATGCCAAAGCATTAGTGCAGGCAAAGGCTAAAGTCGCCATTAGAAAGGGTTCGTTATTACAACTGCTGTACGCGTTGGATGAACAAGATTGGCGCCTATGAAACATTCACAAAGCTCGAGTTACCTCGATTTAGGCCACTATAAACTGCATCTGCGGAATCTAGTGCCGCTTAAGCCTTCGCAAGCCCCAGTGTTGATGTTGCACGGGGCTATTGAAAATGGCCGAATTTTCTATAGCCACTCTGGCAAAGGCTTTGGCTGCTTTCTTGCTGATCAAGGGTTTCCAACCTACTGCGCGGATTTTGCCGGCCGAGGTTTATCTCAACCTCGAGTAAAAGATGGTCTTGCGCATTCGCAGAATCAGTTAATTTGTGCCGACATTCCAGCATTGATTAATGAGTTGTATGAACTCCATCAACAACCCTTACATATCGTCTGTCATTCGTGGGGCGGCGTGGTGCTAGTCGCCAGTCTGCTGCGGTTTGCTGAACTTCGCAGTAAAGTACAATCGTTGGTGTGTTTTGGTACTAAACGACAAATTACCGGGCAAAGCCTTCAACGGAAGCTGCAGATTGATTTAGTTTGGAACCGATTAGCACCTTGGTTATGTCGCAAGTTTGGACATTTGCCGGCAAAAAAATTGCGATTGGGTGCTGATGATGAACCGACCCAGTATTTGCTTGATACCATAGCATGGATCAAGCCTTCAGCATTTTGTGATGTAAGCGATGGCTTTAACTACGAAGCTGCAGCTTCGGATCTAGCGCATTGGCCGCGTAGTAAGTTTATTGCAGCAGTGAACGATAAGGTATTAGGCCACGCCGTGGACGTTCAACATTTTATGCGAGAGGCTGGTTTAGCAGCGGCAGAATTTAGCTTGTTAGCGAAAGCAAATGGCAATGCTGAAGATTATGATCATATTTCTATGCTGACCCACCCAGCTGCCACAAAAGACCATTTTCCAGAATTGGCCAAATGGCTACAGCAGGCTTAAGCGTTTAACTGTTGTTCCTGTGCTTGGATGAATTCGCGGCGTTTTTCCACTTGTCGCTGAATTTGTTCAGCAGGAACGCCGTAACGCAACAAGATTTCATCACTGATATCAATAACATCACCAACGCCAACCACGCTCCACAATTCTTCTTCCAGTACTTTTGCTTTATGGATCGCGTAAACACTGACGTAACTCAATTCTTTATTGATATGCTCGGTGTCCGGGCGTCCCGTGCGAGAGAGGAAAATTCTAAAACAGAATAATAAGTCGTTTGCCAGCGCATCCTGGACGAAATACTGTCTTGCTTGCGCAGTCTTTAAATCAAAATCATATTCGGTGACAAAACTCTGCTCCATTTTGCTTTGCCCTTGCCGAAAGCGAATGAATAGCTCGAAGCTCTTCGGCGCGTCTTGGCGTTTCATCAATTTTAATTGATTGGCAAAATGCAGGTTAGTCGCGTTGTTTTTCAACATCGGCTGCAAATTGAATTTTTGCTGTTTATCTTGAAAAATCCCTAATAACCTATGCAGATTGTTTGGCTCAGCACCGCGTCCAATCACGTTTAGGTCATAGCGGATCCCATGCCTATGCATGAAAAATGGAAAGCTATTTAGCGCCTTCACGTACATGTTGCGTAGAGCTTGGCCAAGACCGGCAAATTTAGGTGTTTCTTCGGCTAAGGTCAGTTTTGCCCTGTTACTTTTAATCAACTGTTCGAAGAATAAGCGGCCTTGATGCGGCGTTTCCCCTTCGATGATCCGTAAGTTCATCACTAGCTGACTCTTACTCACGGCCATTACTTCGTACTCTAGATCGGTTAAACCATATTTACTGGATATTTTTTGCATATCCGGCAAAGCGAGTTGCACCTTGTCGCCCTTTTGGTAAGAAATGGTTTCGCTGGTCTCAATTTGCAGACCTTTGCTGGAAAAATCGCGGGTGATTGCTTCAATGTAATGCTGTGAATTGACCTTAAGCATGACTTTCGTTTTGTATAAAAAGCGACCCTCAGCCCGCAAATTTACATACTGCACAGCAACAGATTCTAATGGCGGCACTTCATCAAGTTTGGGATGACCATACACTTTCAACTGACCAAGTAACGATTCATCAAAACTAATTTGTTGATATAACAAAGTGCTTTCTTGTTGAGTTATATCAGTCAAACAAGCGACATAACGAAAATCTTGGATCATGTTCTGCACCAACTGCGGCGGCGGTTGGTTCAGTTTCGAAATCTCAGAGTCTGCGCTATCTGGCAACGACAATAGTACATGTGCATCTGCTGGATGAGTCCGATGTACCACTAAGTGGAATACTTTCCAGCTAGGTTTTTGTGCGCCGAAACCAAAGAATACGTTTTGCAGATGTGGTGTTTGCGCCAGTTCGTCCGCGGTTGCCGAGTAATAATAAAGCTTGCCTTTAGCCGCATGGGTAAAGCAATACAATGTAGTGGAGCGTTCAAGTGGTGCTTTGCTCAAACAGGTTTTTAAGCGTTTTCCGGAAAGAATTTGCATTAAAACCGAAAATTGCCGTTCGTCCTGAAAATACTGCACAAGTTGGCGGTTATTTTCGGTGGTAAGCGCGCAAATAGGTACTGGTAAACCCTCTCGTACCGCTAAAAACACCGGCAGCGAACTGATGCGAGGTAAGTAAAATTGTTCGTAACCCTTTACAACTACAGCATCTAAGGTGTTATCAAGATTCACTTTATAACGACGTTTGTTGCCGTTAATGAAATTTTTGAGAAATTCCGCAAAACCTTTATTTTCATTTTCGATGATGCGTTTGACTCGCACGTATTGCGCGCGTTCGACAACTTCGGTATCTAACACTAAATATGCAATACCGTTGTCGTTGCCAAGGGCAAATTCCTGTTCCAAGCCGCGGAAGAAAATGGCAATTTTTTGCCCAGCTTGTAAACGTCGACTATTTGGAACTTTGAGTTTGCTACCCGAAACCGACAAATCGACGGTACTGGCTTGAAAATGTTCGCCGTCTTCGGCTTCAATTTCGATGTCGATGATGAAGTTCATGCGCTCTTCGCCACGGCTACAATAGCTAGCGAATTGAATCAAACTCGGGCCGGCTTTTTCGTCATCGGTGTTTTCTGCAACCGGTTCTTTGGCAAGCAATGGATCGCCAGAAATTACCGCTTGGATTCGTTGATTGGTTTCTTGCTTATGACGAACCCGATAGTTGTTATCGGTGTTGGTGACTTCTTCGTAGAGCCCTAGGGTGTATTGCCCATAGCGTTTGATGCCGCGTTCAAAGGCTTTGATGGCGGTGTCATCTAGGTAATGAGTTTTTCCTTTATGTTCATAAGGGCGTACTTCACCGTCAACTTTCCCACGCAAATCAATATAGTAACCACAAGGCTGGCCTAATCGTTTCAGTTCCATTTTCAATAAGAACTGTTTCGGCTTGGGAATTTCGGCGGTTAAAATGTTAAAGACTTCACTGAACTCACTAGTATTCAGTAAAGGTTTTAGCCGCTCGATAATCCCTGCAAAGGGCTGCAAATCTGGTGTGGTCATTGTGCTCTAGTCAGCCGCAACATTGCCGCGTCGTGTGTTAATATTGTTTTTTAAAAGCAATTATTATACCAATCAACTTAAATCTATAAGAGTATCTTTGTGCTGACAAGCACCATGTGTTAGATAAGGATTATAGATTGATGTTTTTGCAGTAAATTGTCACTAAGATTAGCACGCGATTGTTGATATAGATATTCGGATCTAGAGGATGAGATGGCGAAAATAAAAAGTGCTTACGTATGCAACGATTGTGGTGCAGATTTTATGCGTTGGCAGGGGCAGTGCACTGAATGTGGCGCTTGGAATACCATTAGTGAAGTGCGTATGGCGCAGGTCAATCCGAAAGCACGTCGCGACGGCGGTTATGCTGGCGCAACTGCGGCACAGGTTGTTCGACTAGATCAAGTCGACTTACAAGAAGTACCGCGGTTTAGCTCCGGTTTTGCTGAGTTCGACAGAGTGCTCGGGGGCGGCATAGTTCCGGGGTCAGCGATTTTGATAGGTGGTAGTCCTGGGGCAGGTAAAAGTACTTTATTACTGCAAATTATGTGTGGCTTGGCTGCCCAAGGCCCGGCGTTATACGTCACTGGTGAAGAATCTCTGCAGCAAGTTGCGATGCGCGCCCATCGTTTGGGATTACCGACCGATCAATTGAAAATGCTGGCAGAAACACAAGTGGAGACTATTTGCCAGCTTGCGCAGCAAGAGAAACCTCGGATCATGGTTATTGATTCTATCCAAGTGATGCAGATGGCTGATATCCAAAGTGCGCCCGGTAGTGTGTCGCAAGTGCGGGAAAGCGCCGCTTTTCTGACGCGATTTGCCAAACAGCAAGGCGTAGCCGTCATTATGGTCGGTCATGTGACAAAAGATGGATCGCTGGCAGGCCCTAAGGTCTTAGAGCACTGTATTGATTGTTCGGTGTTATTAGACGGTGACTCGGATAGTCGTTTTCGAACATTACGAGGTAATAAAAACCGCTTTGGTGCAGTCAATGAACTTGGCGTTTTTGCCATGACTGGTCAAGGCATGCGCGAAGTGAAAAATCCATCAGCGATTTTCTTAAACCGCGGTAAAGAAGATGCCCCTGGCTCTTTGGTGATGGTACTTTGGGAAGGTACTCGGCCATTGCTGGTTGAAATTCAGGGGCTTGTGGATTATTCGGCACTAAATAACCCTCGGCGCGTGACTGTTGGCATGGAACTCAATCGACTGTCGATGTTGTTGGCAGTGATGCATCGCCATGCCGGGATCCAAATGTCAGATCAGGATGTGTTTGTTAACGTGGTTGGCGGTGTCAAAGTCAACGAAACCGGCGCTGATTTAGCAACCTTGTTAGCTTTGGTTTCGAGTTTTCGCAATAAGCCGTTACCAATGGAATTGGTGGTATTTGGTGAGGTGGGTTTATCAGGAGAGATCCGGCCAGTACCGAGTGGTCAGGAACGTTTGCGGGAAGCTGCGAAGCATGGCTTTACCCGAGCTATTGTACCTTTAGCCAATGTGCCGAAGGATGCGATACCTGGTATGACGGTGATTGGCGTGACTAAGCTCACTGAAGCACTAGACGCCTTATAGTTTTAGTAATTAGTTGACATAAAAAAACCCGCGAAAGCGGGTTTTTTATATTGGTGAATTTAACCCTGTTGTTCTGGGAAATTCAACTTCAACACCGCTTGAGTGTCGTCGCGCAGCTTGGTTAAGCCTAACTCGTTATAGCTATACACCATTAATTCCAAAGCTTTAGGTACTAATGGAGAGTCACGATAAAATTCAACTACGTATCGAGCACGGTTAGCCGCAGCTAAGTGCGCGCCGCGACGAGAGTAGTAATCGGCGATTTTTAATTCGTGGCGAACAAGTTTTTCTTTAATTTCGATCATCTTACTCTTGCCATCAGCTGCGTAGCGGCTTTTTGGGAAGGTATTGGTCAAAATTTTCAGGTCTTCGAACGCTTGTTTGGTACTTGCTAAATCACGGTCTGCACGGTCAATACCAAAGAACTCTTGAAAAGAGTTCGCATCAGTACGCAGATTATTCACAGCGCGCATGTAATAAACGTAATCCAAATCAGGATGATTTGGGTTTAATCGGATAAAACGGTCTATACTTGCCAGCGCTTGTTTGATATCGCCTGATTGGGTGTAGGCATAGATCAAGTCAAGTTGCACTTGGCGAGACATAGGACCAAACGGATACTGGCCTTCCATCCGTTTTAACAATTCAATGGCTCTACCGTACAAACCGCTGTCTAAAACAACTTTGGTTTCATTGTAGGCTTGTTGAGCGGTCTGGTTAGTATTGACCAATTCTTCTTGGTCTTTCTTCGCGGCGCAGCCTGAAATCGCTGCGGTTAAACATAAAATGGCAATTATTTTCGCTTTCATTGAAAAATCCACTACTACTTCAGCCAATTGGCTGTCTAGTCGCTCATAAAATCGTTAAAATAGGCAGAATACACCGATTCTACCCCAGACTGTTCGGGTATGCACACAGGATAACTGGTTCCGACATGACAAAACAGATAAAACTTACAGAAATTGTTCCTGATCATCTATTCGGTAAACGATTAGATCAGGTCCTGGCCGAAATGTTCCCTGATTATTCAAGATCTCGGATAAAAGAATGGATTTTGGCGGGTTGGGTCAATGTAAACAACCGGATGTGTGATACGCCTCGGGAAAAATTACTGGGTGGTGAGCAAGTTGAAATCAACGCTGAGCTACCTGAAGATGAACGCTTTGATGCAGAACCAATTGATTTAAATATTGTTTATGAAGATGAACATATTCTAGTGATCAATAAACCTGCGGGTTTGGTTGTGCATCCTGGCGCTGGTAATCACGATGGTACTTTATTGAATGCCTTGCTGCACCACTGTCCTGGCATCGCTGAAGTTCCTCGCGCTGGTATTATCCATCGTTTGGATAAAGACACGACCGGTCTAATGGTGGTTGCCAAGACGATCCCGGCGCAAACCCACTTAGTGGAAATGATGCAAAACCGCGAAATTACTCGCGAATACGAAGCTATTGCGCATGGCGCTATGACTGCTGGCGGTATGGTTGATGAACCAATTGGCCGTCACCCAACAAAACGCACCCACATGGCTGTGACTTCGAGCGGTAAACCTGCGGTAACGCATTATCGGGTGATGGAGAAGTTTCGTAATCACACTCGTCTGCGTTTGCGTTTAGAGACTGGCCGGACCCACCAAATTCGGGTACACATGACCTATATCAACTACCCATTGGTTGGTGATCCGGTTTATGCCGGACGTCCGCGTCCACCGCGTAAAGCCGATGAGAAATTACTTGCGGTGCTGCGTGCATTCAAGCGCCAAGCGTTACACGCTGCGATGCTGCGACTTGCTCACCCAATTACACTTGAGTTATTGGAATGGCATGCACCTATCCCTCAGGATATGGTAGAGCTGACTTTAGCTCTTCGCGAAGATACTGCTATTCATGGCATGGATAACCAGTAATGTCGGTCGCACCGTTAGGTTTAATTATACCAAACTGGCCTGCCCCAAGCTGGGTGCGGGCTGGATCTACCACACGCAGTGGCGGTATCTCTAACGGTGTATTTGCAAGTTTTAATCTGGGGGATCACGTCGGTGATAATCCAGCGTTAGTTGCCGAAAATCGTGCGCTACTGCAAAAGTTGGCCAATTTGCCAGCAGAGCCAGCTTGGTTGCAACAGGTTCATGGCACAGACGTTTTGCAACTTTCTACATGGCAAGGTCACGTCGTTGCAGCTGATGCGAGTATGAGCCAGCAAGTTGGACAAGTTTGTTTGGTTATGACCGCAGATTGTCTCCCTGCATTATTCTGCTGCACAAAATCCAAGCAAGTAGCAGCTGCGCATGCTGGTTGGCGAGGACTTTGTGACGGCATTCTAGAGAAGACGTTAGCGCATTTTCCTGATCCATCGACCGTTTTGGTTTGGCTTGGTCCATGTATTGGCCCGAGTGCTTTTGAAGTGGGTGAAGAAGTGCGCCAACAGTTTTTGACGCATGACGCCGCAGCGATTTCGGCTTTTGCGCCTTCGGAAAATCCTGGGAAATGGTTAGCCAATTTACCAATGTTGGCAAAACAGCGGTTAGTGGCTGCGGGCGCTGCCAGTATTTATGGCGGCGTTCGCTGTACTTTTAGCGAGTCTGAGCACTTCTTTTCTTATCGCCGTGACGGCCAAACAGGGCGCATGGCCAGCTTTATTTATATCCAAGCCGATTAACTGTAGTTATCTTTGACGCAAGTCAAATTTTTGACGTTCACTGCTTGAATTTCCAACAACGACTCCCCATCTTATGAGTAACAGAGTTATTCGTCAGGAGTTCATGATGCGTTTAGAACGATTCACCAGTAAATTTCAAGAAGCTATTGCGACTGCTCAGTCATTAGCGCTGGGCCGTGACCATCAATTTATTGAACCCGTGCATTTATTGCATGCGATGCTAAACCAAGATGGCGGATCTGTTCGAGATTTGCTCAGTAAAATTGGTGTCAACCTGCACGACCTGCGTTCCAAAATCAGCCAAGCAATAGAACGTTTGCCACAAGTTGAAGGCACTGGTGGTAACTTGCAGTTATCAGCTGCAATGATTAACTTGCTGAATTTATGCGACAAATTAGCCCAGAAGCGCAAAGACCAGTTCATTTCCAGTGAACTCTTCGTCCTTGCTGCCTGTGAAGATGCCGGTGAATTAGGCAATTTGTTACGTCAGTTGGGCGTGCACAAAGAACGCGTTGAAACGGCTATTGAACAAATGCGAGGCGGGCAAAAAGTTGATGATGCTAACGCTGAAGATACGCGGCAGGCGCTGAGCAAATATACTATCGACTTAACTGCACGTGCTGAAGCTGGGAAATTAGATCCGGTGATTGGTCGCGATGAAGAAATTCGTCGCTGTATTCAAGTGCTGCAACGCCGTACCAAGAATAACCCGGTGTTAATCGGTGAACCTGGCGTGGGTAAAACCGCGATAGTGGAAGGTCTAGCGCTTAGAATCATCAACAAAGAAGTTCCTGAAGGCCTGAAAAACAAACGGGTGTTGTCGTTGGATTTGGGCGCACTCTTAGCCGGCGCCAAGTATCGCGGCGAGTTTGAAGAACGCTTGAAAGCAGTGCTTTCTGAACTTGCGAAAGAAGAAGGTCAAGTCATTCTCTTTATTGATGAAATTCACACCATGGTGGGCGCAGGTAAAGCGGATGGCGCTATGGATGCGGGAAATATGCTGAAGCCGGCGTTAGCGCGCGGTGAACTGCACTGTTTAGGCGCAACTACGCTTGACGAATATCGCAAATATATCGAAAAAGATGCGGCGCTTGAGCGACGCTTTCAAAAAGTTTTGGTGGAGGAGCCTTCCGTCACCGATACCATCGCGATTTTACGCGGCTTAAAAGAACGTTATGAATTGCACCACGGTGTCGATATTACCGATACCGCAATTGTTGCTGCGGCCACACTCTCGCATCGGTATGTTGCTGATCGGCAATTGCCTGACAAAGCTATAGATTTGATTGATGAAGCTGCATCAAGTATTCGGATGCAGATGGATTCTAAACCTGAAGAACTTGATCGACTGGAGCGACGCATCATCCAGTTGAAGCTCGAAGAAAATGCCATGGCGAAAGAAACTGATGAAGCCAGTATCAAACGCCGTGATGCTATTTTGGAGCAAATTTTAGATTTAGATAGTAAATACAACGAGCTGGATGAAGTTTGGAGTTCAGAAAAAGCGGCATTGCAGGGCACCCAAAGTATCAAAGCTGATCTTGAACAAGCACGGCTTGATATGGAAGTTGCACGCCGTGCTGGCGACTTAAATCGAATGTCGCAGCTGAAATACGAAAGAATTCCTGCACTTGAAAAACGATTGGATTTAGCAGCGCAAGCAGAGATGCACGAAATGACTTTGTTGCGAAACAAAGTTACAGAGCAAGAAATTGCTGAGGTGTTATCCAAAGCAACCGGTATTCCGGTTAGTAAAATGCTTGAAGGTGAGCGTGACAAGTTATTGCGCATGGAACAAGCGCTAGCTCAGCGGGTGGTTGGTCAAGCAGAAGCGGTCAGTGCAGTATCAAATGCTATCCGTCGTTCTCGCGCAGGTTTGTCGGATCCGAATAAACCCATTGGGTCGTTTTTGTTTTTAGGCCCAACAGGGGTCGGTAAAACTGAGTTAACCAAAGCGTTAGCACACTTCCTTTTTGATAGTGAAGATTCGATGGTACGGATCGACATGTCTGAGTTTATGGAAAAACATGCGGTCTCGCGTTTAGTTGGGGCGCCACCAGGTTATGTAGGCTATGAAGAAGGTGGTTACTTAACGGAGGCGGTGCGTCGTCGGCCTTATTCGGTAATTTTGCTCGACGAGATAGAAAAAGCGCATCCAGATGTGTTCAACATTCTTCTGCAAGTGTTGGATGATGGTCGATTGACTGATGGCCAAGGACGAACCGTCGACTTTAAAAATACCGTCATCATCATGACTTCGAACTTGGGTTCAGATTTAATCCAAGAGCATTATCATGAGCAAAGTTACGAGCAAATGAAGCAGATGGTGATGCAGGTGCTGACACAACAGTTCCGGCCGGAATTCATCAACCGGGTTGATGAAACCGTAGTGTTCCATCCATTAGACCATGCGCAAATTAAGCATATTGCCGCGATCCAGTTGGAAAGACTTCGTCAGCGTTTAGTGGATAGAGATTACCAGTTGGAAGTGAGTGATGAGGCTCTAACATTGATCGCCGCTGTCGGTTTTGATCCAGTCTTCGGCGCTCGTCCATTGAAAAGAGCCATTCAGCATTATGTGGAAAACACCTTAGCGCAAAGTTTACTTCGCGGTGACATTTTGCCCAATAGTGTGATTATGATTGGGGTGCTTGATGGGGAACTCAAAGTAAGTTCCAAGCCCCAGACTGCATAAAGCGTTGTTGTTAACCTCGATAAATGCGAACCGAACTGTTCGCTTTATCGAGGAGCCGCATACAATTATTTGTTGCAGTAAAAATCTACCTGCTTTTGTGCGAGCGCTAGATGTTCTTCTAAGGCTGCTTTGTCCAAAAGTTCTGACCCGCCATTTTCGTTCTGCATATACACAGGTTTGTCTTGGCCAAGGATCTGCAAATTAGCTTGTGCTCGTGCACAACTGCGCTGCCGTTCAGCTGCGGACATAACTTCATCATTTGCACCTTTTAACTCATTCGAAACTGCAGGTTCTTTTTGCGGTTTGCGACTTGAAGACACGGTAATAGTTTCAAAAGGCAAATTGGTTGGCGGGATTTGGCTAACATGGAGTTCGTTGTTGGCATCGCGCCAACGATACATCTGTTTTTCTTCTGCCAATGCTTGAAAACAAAGCAACATCGGCAAAATCACTAGCAAAGCTTTCATGATTTAACTCCTTAACGATGGTGGCAACCACCCTGTCAATTTGAGTGTAAGTCACGCTAGACAAAAACAAAAAGTTTTACTGGTTATTTTTTGTTCGAAATCAGAATTTCCCGCAATATGCTTACTTGGCGAAGCGAATGGCCGGTGATAGAGTAGGTTGAAATCAAGTAATTGATTTGCAACGCTGAGGGTGCAGATGTCCATTGCAAGTATTATGAGTAAAAAGGTGCTGGTGACCCAAGAGGACGCGAATTTAGCGAGCCTACGCGCAATTTTTACCCAATCGAAATTTCAGCATGTGCCGGTGTTGAATTCAATGCACCAAGTGGTCGGTATTGTCTCGGTCAAAGATTTCTATAAAGCACTGGCTCCGGTGATTGATTCGGGTTCAGAGAAAACTGCCGAATTATTCCAACAAGGACGAAAAGTCCGCAGTATTATGACGACACCAGTGATCACTGTGCGTCCAGAGATGTCGGTGATCCATGCCGCATCAATATTAGTGGATAAAAATATCAGTTGCCTTATCGTTGTCGACGATCACTCGAGATTGCTCGGCATAGTGTCATGGAAAGATATTCTGCGGTTGATTGTGCAACGTCATCACGCCAAAAGGCGACAAGAAGAAGAAGAATAGTAGTATCGGGCTCCCTTGTTTTTTACAAACAGAACCCCATGTTTGGAATTCGCACTCATATTGAGGATAAACTTTGAGCCAGCTTCTCTCAGCAAGACTATCGCAACTACAACAAGCCAGTTGGAAAAGTGCTATCCGTGGGATCCGCCGTGGCATTGAGCGTGAAACTTTGCGCATTAATCCTAATGGTACATTGGCGCAAACTGACCACCCAATTGCCTTGGGCTCGGCGTTGACTCATCCGCTAATTACTACAGATTTCTCAGAGAGTTTGTTGGAATTCATTACGCCAGCGCAATCGGATATCTCAACGACTTTGGCTCAGCTTGAGGACATCCACCGTTTTGCCGTCCGTCAACTTGGAACTGAGCGGCTTGGTGCAGGTAGCATGCCTTGTTATATCGCACATCAGGATGAAATTCGTCTTGCGCAATACGGTAAGTCTAACGTTGGCAAAATGAAAACGCTGTACCGTCAGGGCTTAAAGAATCGTTATGGTTCTATGATGCAAGCGATTAGTGGTGTGCATTTTAATTTTTCGATCCCAAGCGAATTCTGGGAAAACTACCAGCAATTACTGGCAGATAAATCGCCACTCGATGAGTTTATTTCGAATCAGTACCTTTGGCTCATCCGAAACTATAAACGTTATGTCTGGCTAATCGTGTATCTGTTTGGCGCATCGCCAACCATGTGTAAATCGTTTTTGGAAGGACGCAAGAGTAAGTATCCATTCTCCCCCCTTGGTGAGGGCGCATTGTATCTACCGTTTGCGACTTCCTTGCGGATGAGTGATTTGGGTTACACCAATTCTGCGCAATCAGCACTGGCGGTAAGTTATAACAGCTTAAGTGAATATGTCAGTGGCTTACAGCAAGCAATTTCAACTCCATCAGCTGAATATCAATCGATAGGAACCAAAGTTGCCGGTGAGCACCAGCAATTAAATGGCAATATTCTACAAATCGAAAACGAATTTTATTCGACCATTCGGCCAAAACGCACGATCAAAAGTGGTGAGCGGCCGACCTGCGCCTTATCAAAACGCGGGGTTGAATACATCGAAGTTCGTGCGCTCGACGTGAATCCATTTAGCCCAGTCGGTATTGACGCCGACCAAATGCGTTTTCTTGACGTGTTCTTGTTGTACTGCCTGCTTGAAGATAGTCCTGCGATGTCGGCGGACGATCAAGAGGTTGCCGACAGCAACATGAAAAAGGTTGTAGCAGAAGGGCGTCGTCAAGGTTTGGATTTAATTGAGCATAGTCAACCTAGGTTGATGCAAGATTGGGCCGAGCAACTGTTTGCGGACTTATTACCAATAGCAAATTGGTTGGATGAAAGTACTGGTTCTGATCAATACGCAGCAGTAGTTAAGCAATACTATGTAACTTTACTTAATCCAGCACTGACATTATCCGGCAAAATCTTAGCCATGCAACAAGCGCCTGCAGGTGGCAACGTCTTGGCAAGCTTGTCAGAGCAATACAAGCAGTATTTCCTAGAAGGCGACTATAAGTTTTACCAGCAAGCTGAATTTGAACAGCTGGCTGCAAATTCTTTGGCAGAGCAGCAGGAAATTGAGGCGCAAGATGAGTTAAGTTTTGATGCTTATATTGAGCATTATTTCGCGGAAAAACCTTGCATCTAATGACCTGTGGTTCCGTGGGTTGATGCTCAACACCACGCTTTTATGAATGCTAAAGCAAAAAAAAACGGCCACTTGCGTGGCCGTAAAACTAAGGATACGGAGAAACCAGGGATGAAAACAAAAACTTGGCAGAATCCATTCACTAAGTTAGAAGCCACCAGATGAGTAAAGTTCAGAAAATAATTGAAAATTTTTTAAATATTTTTAAATCTCTGATTTTAATAGTGATTATTTCGCTTTTAGCTGGCTGTGCGACTTCAGTACCCCGTCAACCTGAAAATATCTGTGCGATTTTTAAGCAGCAAGATGATTGGTATGATGCCGCAGCTGCAATGCGCAAGCGTTGGAACGTGCCAATCCATGTCCCTATGGCGATGATGTTTCAAGAAAGTGGCTTTCGTGAAGATGCACAACCACCTATGGAATATTTTTTAGGCTTCATTCCTGTTGGTCGTGCCAGTAGCGCTTATGGTTATGCTCAGGTAAAAGATGAAACTTGGGCTGACTATCAGCGACAAGCAGGTTCGACATTTTCTAGTCGAGACGATTTTGCTGATTCCTTGGACTTCATGGGCTGGTTTATCAGTCAAAGTAATAAAGTAAATAAAGTTCCCAAGGCCGACGCCTACCGCCAATATCTGAATTATCACGAAGGATGGGGCGGTTATCGCCGCGGCAGCTATCAGAAAAAAGCTTGGCTAAAAACAGTCGCGGTCAAAGTGAAGCAACGTGCCGATCGCTATCAAACCCAACTGAGAGGCTGTGAAGAAGATCTAAAGTCTGGTTTTTGGAATTGGTTTTAAGAGTTGAAGTAACTACTCAATTACTTTTGGTAAAAACCGCACAGACTTAATCATGTTGTCTTGGACATCGACGATCTCGATGTAATGTCCAAGCAGTTTTAAACTAATTTCAGGTTGTGGCATATCCTCTAGGTACTCGAGAATTAGGCCGTTTAAGGTTTTCGGTCCATCAGTCGGCAAATTGAGATGCAGCTCACGGTTTAAATCGCGTAAGTTAATGCCGCCATCTACCAGATAAGAACCATCGTCTTGGGCTTTGATTTCTTCATTTTGCTCTTCTGCTACATCCGTGGTGAATTCACCCACCACTTCTTCCAAGATATCTTCTAAGGTTACAAGCCCTTGAATATCACCGAATTCATCAACAACTAAGCCGATCCGTTCTTTCGATTGTTGGAATTTTTGCAGTTGCGTACTGAGAGGTGTGCCTTCCGGAATAAAGTAAATATCATGGACACTGCGTAATAAAGTCGCCTTTGTCAGTTGTTCTTTAAATAATAACCGCATGATATCGCGGGTATGTAAAAAGCCTAAAGCGTCATCCATGCTATCGCGGTAAAGTAAAATGCGGCTATGTTGAGTAATAGACAACTGATGAACTATCTCTTTCCAATCATCGTTGATGTTCACACCAATAAGTTCGTTGCGCGGCACCATGATGTCTTCAACAGTGGCCTTTTCAAGGTCTAACACCCCAACTAACATGCTCTGATGCTGAGATGGCAACATGGCGCTTGCTTCATGGACCACAGTCCGTAGTTCTTCATTGCTAAGACTATTGCCCCGATGCTGTTCTGCACTGACTCCAAGTAAACTTAAGAAGCCATTACAAATTCGATTCACTGCATAGACCGCAGGATATAACACTGTCATCAGCGGTTTCAAAATGACGGTACTAGGAAACGCCACTCGTTCAGGATGTAATGCTGCTAATGTTTTTGGGGTGACTTCGCCAAAAATAAGTACGATTAAAGTGAGCGCAGCTGTACTTACCGCTAGACCATAGTCACCAAACAAACGAGTACAAATTATTGTGCCTATACCCGAAGCTGCAATGTTTACTGCATTGTTGCCAACGAGGATAAGGCCGATCAGTTGATCGCGGCGTTGTAAAAAATGCATTGCCCGAGTCGCACCACTGTGGTGCTGGTTCGCCAAATGTTTCAAGCGGTAAGGATTAAGCGCCATCATTGCAGTTTCAGTGGCGGAGAAATAAGCAGAGCAGATAACCAGAACACCAAGGATCAGGCAAAGGGTGCTGGTAGATATATCGTCCAAAACGGCAGAACCTTTTTTACTAAGGAATCCAAATTAATAAGCGATAGCTGGAACTGAGTCAAGCCGCTTTACTGATTTAACAACACTTCACGGACGAATCGGCTACCAAAATACGCCAAAGTAAGTAAAACACTGGCGATAACTAACAAAATATTAGCTAAACGACCACGCCAGCCCGCCCGCCAGTTGCCAATAAGCAAAGTAAAGTAGCCAACGAATGCCAGCAAACTTAACACATTTTTATGCAGATTTTGCATAGCAAAGAAGTTTTCACCAAAGATTGCGCCGCTAATTAAGGTCACAGCTAAAAGCAGTGTGCCCAGTGAAACTAGGCGAAACAGCAATTGCTCGGCCTGCACCAGCGGTGGTAACACGGTTCCTGTTGCCAACGGTGTTTTTTGCTTAAGCTTGTGGCTGATATAACTCACTTGGAACGAGTACAAAGTCGCCATGATTAAGATCACATAAGTGATGAAAGCAATAAGGATGTGTGAGAGTAACCAAGGGCTTTGTTCAAAATGATGCATTTGTACACCACTTGGAAGTAACGCAACCAACAATTGAATGATTGCCGCGAAGCCATAAATAATTGGCAATAATAATAGGATAGGGGTGCGCAATGCTGTGATAGTAAAAGACAAAGTGATGAGCCAGCATACTAACGAGCTGACATTAATCAGACTAAAATTTTGACCGTCTTGCGTAAACAAGGATTGGCTAAGCGCCAACATATGTAGCACAACGCCAAGGGTTGCTGCGCTGAACACCACTTTTAACCTTGGGCCTTCGGCATGATATAAACGCTGGGCCACGACCAGTGCGGCCACAGAGTAGGCGATGAATGCAAGAAATGGGAACAACGAGAAAGGCATGCG
This sequence comes from Gammaproteobacteria bacterium, assembly GCA_017302255.1. GTDB lineage: Bacteria > Pseudomonadota > Gammaproteobacteria > Enterobacterales > Alteromonadaceae > Pararheinheimera. Next base: position 17,354 of record JAFLDV010000018.1, read on the forward strand.
AATAATTCCAATTTAACAGCATAATAGCGCTATTGTATGGCAAGCGTCGAAAGAATGACAGTGTTGGAGGCTGACGACTTGGCTTCGCTTTGTTATAATCGCCACCATTTTTGATAAAGCTGGTATGTTCGCATGTTTCAAAACCTGTCTGATCGCTTAACCCAAACCCTAAAAAACATTAGCGGTCGCGGTCGCCTTACCGAAGACAACATTAAAGAAACCCTCCGTGAAGTGCGGATGGCCTTATTAGAAGCCGACGTTGCGTTGCCGGTTGTCCGTGATTTCGTGAACCAAGTTAAAGAACGGTCAGTTGGTCTTGAAGTCAGTAAAAGCTTAACGCCAGGCCAAGAATTCCTGAAAATCGTCCGTAAAGCGCTTGAAGAGGCGATGGGCGATGCAAATGAAGAACTCACATTAAATACTCAGCCACCTGCAGTTGTATTAATGGCAGGTTTGCAAGGGGCGGGTAAAACTACTTCCGTCGGTAAGCTCGCGAAGTTCTTAAAAGAGCGGAAAAAGAAAAAAGTGATGGTTGTATCTGCGGACGTTTATCGGCCTGCGGCTATCAAACAGCTTGAGACTTTAGCGAAAGATGTTGGTGTTGAGTTTTTCCCAAGCGACATTTCGCAAAAGCCAGTCGACATCGTCAATGCTGCAATTCAATCGGCTAGATTAGGTTTCTTTGATGTGTTGCTAGTCGACACCGCCGGTCGTTTGCATGTTGATAGTGAAATGATGGATGAAATCAAAGCATTACATGCTGCGATTAAGCCAATAGAAACCCTGTTTGTCGTCGATGCTATGACAGGTCAAGACGCCGCAAATACGGCAAAAGCTTTCAACGAAGCGCTGCCTTTGACCGGTGTTATTCTGACTAAAGCCGACGGTGATGCCCGAGGCGGTGCCGCTTTATCTATTCGGCATATCACCGGTAAACCGATTAAGTTTATCGGTATGGGCGAGAAATCGGACGCGTTAGAGCCGTTCCATCCAGATCGGATTGCTTCGCGGATTTTAGGCATGGGCGATGTGCTGAGCTTAATTGAAGAGCTTGAGCAAAAGGTCGACCGCGAACAAGCTGCAAAAGTTGCAGCGAAGATGATGAAGGGTCAGGGCTTTAGTCTTGAAGATTTCCGTGACCAATTAGTACAAATGCGTGGCATGGGCGGCATGATGTCGATGCTCGACAAATTGCCGGGCATGAAAAATCTGCCAGCTGGCGCTAAAGATCAAATGAATAATAAAAGCTTCAATAAAATGGAAGCCATTATTAATTCGATGACGCCAAAAGAGCGGCAGTTTCCGGACTTAATTAAAGGTTCACGTAAAAAACGTATCGCTGCAGGTTCTGGTACCCAAGTACAAGACGTTAACCAACTCTTGAAGCAGTTTATGCAAATGCAAAAAATGATGAAGCAAATGTCTGGTAAAGGCGGCTTAATGAAAATGATGCGCAGCATGGGCGGTAAGTTGCCACCAGGCATGTTACCTCCGCGCTAAAAGTGCTGCTAAATGGCATTGTTAAATAAAGGCTGCTATTGCAGCCTTTATTTATTGTGCAGTTTCAGCTCAGATAAACAGCAATTATCCATTTCCGTTTGAATTATTTGCCTTAGCTAAACAAATGAAAGGATCTGGCGTCAACCCTTGTCAATACTGGTTTGTCAAGAGCATATCCACTGGTTTATCCACAGCCTAATCTGCCTGCAAAGCCCGAAATTCCTTGCATTCAGGGAAAAAATGCGTACAATTCAGCGTCCCTGCGGTCTGACCGTGGGGATCTTTATTTAAATAAAACCTGAACGATTGATTTAGAGGACGGTATGGTAACTATTCGTTTACAACGTGGTGGCGCGAAAAAGCGTCCATTTTACCAAGTTGTGGTCGCAGACAGCCGTTTTGCTCGTGATGGCCGCTTCATTGAGCGCGTGGGTTTCTTTAACCCAATCGCTAGCGGTTCTGAAGAGAAAGCGCGTATCGACCTAGACCGTGTTGATCACTGGGTAGCGCAAGGCGCTTCTTTAAGTGACCGCGTGGCTACATTGGTAAAAGCTGCTAAAAAAGCTGCTGCTTAATTAGCATAACTGGGTAGGGTTTAACCGTGAACGGTAAAGATTTAGTTGTCTTAGGTAAGTTTGGCGCTGTATACGGCATCAACGGGTGGCTAAAAGTAAACTCCTACACAGAGATCCCGGAAGGGATATTTGATTACACACCCTGGCAGATTCAAGTGCAGGGTAACTGGCGACCAGTGCAGATCTCGACTTGGAAGCGTCATAGCAACGGCTTAATTGCCAAGCTAGATGGCGTGAACGATCGCGATCAGGCGCAACTCCTTGTCAATGCTGACATTGCAGTGACGCCCGCTGCGTTACCGAATCTCGAAGACGGTGATTATTACTGGAAAGACCTTATGGGTATGAAAGTGGTAACCGAAGCCGGCTACGATTTAGGTGAAGTAGTGGACATGATGGAAACAGGCTCAAACGACGTTATCGTTGTGAAAGCAAACCGGAATGATGCATTTGGTCAGAAAGAGCGTTTATTACCATTTTTGACAGATTCTGTTATTAAATCGGTTGATAAAACGCAAGGTCGAATCATTGTCGACTGGGATCCTGAATTTTAATGGCCGAACAGCCAAAATTGTGGTTTGGGGTAATTACCTTATTTCCACAGATGTTCGATGCACTGACCAAATTTGGGGTAACCAGCCGGGCAGTCAAAACTGGGTTAATCGACGTACAGTGCTGGAATCCGCGGGATTTTACTTCGGATAAACATAACACTGTCGATGACAGACCTTTTGGTGGCGGTCCAGGTATGTTGATGATGGTGCAGCCTTTAACGGACGCAATTCGCGCCGCTAAAGCAGCTGCCGGTGGGGATGTTCATACCATCTACTTATCACCGCAAGGTCGTAAGCTAGATCAACAAGGTGTGGCTGAACTCGCGACTCGTTCTAAGCTGCTATTAGTAGCTGGCCGTTACGAAGGCATTGATGAACGCGTAATTGAATCGGAAATTGACGAAGAATGGTCAATCGGTGATTACGTGCTAAGTGGGGGCGAATTGCCTGCGATGACGCTCATTGATGCGGTATCGCGACTAGTACCTGGTGTATTAGGGCATGACATGTCAGCAGTCGAGGATTCGTTTGCCTCTGGATTGCTTGATTGTCCACACTACACCAGACCAGAGGTGTTAAACGGCAAACAGGTTCCCGCTGTATTACTCAGTGGACACCATGAAAACATCAGACGCTGGCGTCTTAAGCAGGCCCTTGGTAGGACCTGGTTGCGACGACCGGATATGTTAAATGTCCTGGCTCTGACTAAGGAGCAACGCAAATTACTGGACGAGTTCCAACAGGAACACCAGGCGTTGCAGCAACACGATAGTTTATTCCAGGTAAAGTGAGATTGTTATGAGCAAAGTTAGCCAAAACATTATCAAAGAACTTGAAAACGAACAGCTGAAAAAAGACGTTCCAGCTTTCGGCCCAGGTGACACTGTGGTTGTTCAAGTTAAAGTTAAAGAAGGCGATAAAACTCGTCTGCAGGCTTACGAAGGCGTAGTTATCGCTAAACGTAACCGCGGTTTACACTCAGCATTCACAGTTCGTAAAATTTCGAACGGTGAAGGTGTTGAACGTGTATTCCAAACACACAGCCCAATGATCGACAGCATCACGCTGAAACGTCGTGGTGCAGTTCGCCGTGCCAAGCTTTACTACTTACGCGATCGTTCAGGTAAATCAGCGCGTATCCGCGAAAAGCTTAACTAAGCGACTCAAAGGCTGCCAATTGGCAGCCTTTTTTTTATCTAAATTCCCAGCTAAATATCAGATTAATTAAGGCGTTGCCTTTTCTTACGTAGGTTTGCGACTTACAATCTCAGAGCATTTGGTGATAAGCGCGTTCGCGCAACTCTTTAGGAAAGCTTTGTGGATTCAGCCAGTTTTATCGAAAAGCGCAAATTTATCGTCAAGTTAGGGAAAATGCTGCATAAATTTGGCACCCCAGCTTATCGCTTAGAAACGCATCTGCTTAATGTCGCCTCATTTTTAGGGATAGGCGCCGCGTTTGCGATTACTCCTACCGTCTTGACCTTTGTGATCTGGGTTCCAGGTGAAGAGACCGAATATACTCATGTCGCTCGGGTGATGCCGGGTGAACTTGATTTAGGCTCATTGTCACGCACAGATGAAATTGTTGATGCGGTTGCGAACGGCCAAATGAGTTTGGCTGATGCGACCCAACAGTTAAATACTATTGCCGCGATGCCAAACCCATACAGTCGCGTATGGACTTTCTTAGCTTTTGGCGCGGCGGGTGGTGCATTTGCGTTGTTAATGCGAGCCAGTTGGCATGACGTGTTATATGCAAGTCTACTCAGTTTTGTTGTTTATCTCTTTGTGTTATGGGCTGAAAAGAGTCGGCGCGTGACCCATATGCTAGAGCCTTTGGTGGCAATGGTTGCGGCCTTTGCTGCGACCGGCATCGCTGCCTATGTTGACCCCAGTATTCATGTACCCTTGGTGGTGCTATCTGCAATTATCGTGTTCATCCCTGGGCTTGCTTTGACGCTTGGGCTCGCGGAACTGGCGGCACGACATTTGGTTTCAGGAACCGCAAGAATAATGGATGCGGTGATGTTGTTGTTTAAGCTGTATTTTGGTGGTTTTCTTGGCATGGCGCTTGGGCAGTTGTGTTTTGGCACCGTGAGCTATCAAGCTGCAGAGCCGGTTCCGCAATGGACTTCATGGCTTGCTGTGGCAATTCTATGTGGCTCATTGGTGATTGTGTTCCGAGCTCGGAAGAAACACGCTTTTTGGGGGCTGTTATCAGGTTTTATCGCTTATGGCGCTAGCTTGCTAGGTGGTGAGTACTTGGGGCTTGCTTTGGGTGCTTTTGCTGGGGCTTTTGCGGTTGGTATCTATGGTAATTTGTTTACCCGTTTTGCCGACGCGCCAGCCAGTATAGTGTCGTTACAAGGTATGATAGTACTAGTCCCGGGCAGTAAGACTTATATTGGCTTGAATGCTTTTATATCGGGCGAGAGTATGGTGGCTACTGAGCAGCTTGGACAGCAGACTTTTCTGATTTTCATGTCGCTGGTAGCTGGTTTTATTTTTGCCAACGTCGCATTGCCGCCAAAGAAAAGCCTATAGCAATTTAAAGCTTATCGGCCCATTGGTCTCGGATCTGTTGGAATTTGCCACTGTCTTTTAAAGTTTGCAGGCTAGTGGCAAGTTGCTCAGCGATGACCTTATCTGTTTTCTTACTACAAGCCAAATAGAAGTCGAGTGGCAATTCAGGTAAGTCTAATTGTTTTTTCAGTTCGGCAAAGGGGACACCAGACTCCTCAGCACGGTATTTCAAAATAGTATCATTGACGATGATAAGATCGATGTTTTTCCTACCCTTTAAAATATTGAGCATGCTGTAAACGTTCTCAATCACGTACAGCTGTTCGCCCTCTTTAAAGCCCATCTTAAGCAAAAAGTGATGTGTGATATCGTCTTTGGTGACCGCAATTGTGTATTTCTTTGCGTCCTCGATGGTTTTGATCTGAATATCTTGGCGCTTTTTTAACGAATAAATTGACGTTACGCTGTATGAAATTGCGCCGATCCATTGAAAATGTGGTTCGCGTTCAGCGCCTTTTGAAATCGAGTAAATACAGGTGTTCGCATCGCGAAGTGCCAAATTATAGGCTCGGCTCCAGCTCATTACTTCAATGCTGTAGTCAATTTTGGCGTGAGCCATAGTCGCTTGTACTATCTCACTGGCATAGCCAGTGACCCCTTGTGCAGTATCCATCTGAAAAGGTGGTAAGTGTTCTGTGACAATCTTTAACTGCGGCGCCGCAAACGACAGTGTCGGCAGCAACAAGAATATCCCAGAGCATAATTTTACTGCTTTCACCGCGCCTCCAAGGCCTGTTTCACATCAACGTCAATAGTCACTCAGTTAATTTAGCGAGGAATGGACCGAGTAGCAACTAAGCGTTGATATCCAGAGCACTTGCCGTCTCTTTAAATGGCAAAGGGATTTTTCAAATATACCATAATCGCTGTATGTAGTTTTAGGTTGTACATAAATATGTACATCGCTGTGGGTTTGCGTTATTGGCTTTTTAATGCCGAAAATATTGACAAATCGCATTGACTTGAGCGGTTAAGTTTTTTAATATGCCGCACATCGTAATTATTTAAATACATAGTGTAAATATAATTTTACATCATTTTTGCTCCCTAGTCGGTGGCAAGCACAGATGAAATAACCCGATTTGGAGTGATGAAATGAGTGAAATAGTTGATGATTTAAGAATTGTTGCGGAAAAACCTTTAAGCCCGCCATTGGTGCTAAAACGCGCATTACCTTTGCCAACGGCGGGAGCGCTATTTGTGCAAAAGGCTCGTCGAGAAATTGCCGATATCATTCACGGTCGTGACTCACGTTTATTAGTCGTGACTGGCCCTTGTTCTATTCATGATCCGATAGCCGCTATTGATTACGCGAAGCGCTTAAAGGCGTTGCAATTAGAATACGCTGACAGTTTGTACATTGTAATGCGCGTGTACTTTGAAAAACCTCGGACAACAGTCGGCTGGAAAGGCTATATCAACGATCCACACTTAGATGATTCATTTGATTTAGAGACCGGATTAACGCGCGGTCGTGAACTGCTGCTGCAATTGGTAGAGATGGAGTTACCAACTGCAACAGAAGCCTTGGATCCGATTAGTCCGCAGTACATGTCGGATTTGATTTCTTGGGCGGCGATTGGAGCTCGGACTGTTGAAAGTCAAACTCACCGTGAGATGGCGAGTGGCTTGTCGATGCCGGTTGGTTTTAAAAATGGTACGGATGGCAACTTGAATATAGCGCTCAATGCATTGCAGTCAGCGGCAAGTCCACATACTTTCATCGGTATTAATCAGCGTGGTGAAGTTGCTTTAGTGCAAACGGCGGGTAATGTCGATGGCCATATAATTTTGCGCGGTGGGGCAAAACCAAATTACGACGCCGATAGCATCAATGCTGCGGTTGCTGCATTGCAAAAGCATCGTTTGCCAACTGCCATTGTGGTCGATTGTAGCCATGGTAATTCGAACAAAGACCATAATCGGCAGGGGATTGTTGCCGAGGCGGTTGTCGCACAGCGATTGCTAGGAAATAAGGCTATTATTGGTTTGATGTTGGAAAGCCACATTAATGCTGGCCGCCAAGAATTAGGTGATGGTCAAGGCTTACAATATGGTGTTTCGGTAACAGATGCCTGTATCGATTGGGAAACTACAGCGCAGCTATTAGCTGGTTTACATCGTCAAATGCGACAAGAGCAGCAAGCAAACTAAGGAAGTGTTATGGCAATTTCGACTTCGGCGCAGGCTGCGTCAGCTGCAGAATTGGCACCTCTGCGCACGCAAATCGATGCAATTGACAGTCAACTTGTTGAGTTACTTGCGGCTCGTGCAAAAGTAACTGCCGAAGTCGGTCGAGTTAAACAGCAGTATGCTCTGCCTTTATACGTGCCAGAGCGAGAGTTGTCGTTACTTAAAGCTCGTCGCGAGCAGGCTGAGCACATTGGAGTTTCTGCTGAGTTAGTCGAAGACGTGTTACGTAGAGTCATGCGAGAGTCGTATCAAACCCAAGAAACAGGTTTTGTCTGCTGCCGTGAAGGTGGCGGTAAAGTCGTCATTGTCGGCGGCGCCGGCGCTTTAGGTCAGCGGTTTGCCAGTCTGTTTACTCGTTCTGGTTACCAAGTGGTTGTGCTAGAAACCGCCGACTGGCCTAATGCTACTGCGATTGTTGCCGATGCGGCATTGGTACTTATCGCCGTTCCCATTCATGCTACTTTGCAGGTTATTTCGCAGTTGCCGCCTCTGCCGGCTGATTGTGTATTAGCAGACTTAACCAGCGTGAAAGCTGCGCCTCTGCAAACGATGCTTGCGCAACATAATGGCCCAGTCCTTGGTTTACACCCAATGTTTGGACCAGATATCAGTAACATCGTTAAGCAAGTTGTGGTGGTTTGTCATGGTCGAAATGCCGACCATTACCAATGGTTGTTGCAACAATTTAAAGTCTGGGGAGCTGTGCTTAGTGAAAAAACAGCCGAACAACATGATGAGTTGATGCAGCTTATCCAAGCCATGCGCCATTTCAGTTCCTTAGTCTACGGGGTACATTTAGCGGAAGAACATGCGGATTTGCCGCAGCTCTTGGAGTTAAGTTCACCGATTTACCGACTTGAACTTGCCATGATTGGCCGATTATTTGCGCAAAATGCTGAACTCTATGCCGACATTATGCTGTCTTCTGTTGCCGTAACCGGTTTATTGCAGCGTTACCAACATCGGTTTAATCAGCTATCTCATTTATTGGCTGCGCGCGATAAAGCCGGTTTAATGGCTGAATTTGCCAAAGGACAGCAATTCTTTGGTGAACTTGCCGGCCAATTTTTACAAGAAAGTCGGCGCTTATTACAAAAAGCTTCAGATGAGCGCAGTTAACGCCGCGCTTTTCCTCCATGCAGCACAGGACTTACCCTGACTTGGCTTGTATCTCCTGTCGCTGCTTTGTACACTGCATTATTAGAGTTTGCTTGAGACTTCATTTTGTTTGCTGCGAGTTGGTTGTATTTACGCAAAGGGATCCGGTATTTCATCGCGGCTGTCCTTAGCCTCGTTTTATTATTCGCTTGGGTGCCGGTGCCGTATACCGGTGTCATGTTGGAGCGGCAACTGTCTGCGTGGTTTGATGCTGATTTTGCTTATCATGAGCAACATCAATGGGTTCCAATCGAAAAAATGTCTAAACATTTGCTGCAGGCTGTTGTCGCGTCAGAAGACCAAAAGTTTCTGCAACATAGTGGTTTTGACCTTACCGCCATTGAAAAAGCGCTCGCTTTTAATGCCCGCAGTAAAAAAGTGCGAGGTGCATCCACTATTAGTCAGCAAACAGCGAAAAACGTGTTTTTATGGACAGGCCGCAGCTGGTTGCGTAAAGGATTAGAATCCGGCTTAACCGTGCTGATTGAAGGTGCTTGGGGCAAAGAGCGGATCCTTGAGGTGTATTTAAATAGTATCGAGTTCGGGGAAGGCGTCTTTGGTGTCGAAGCGGCGGCCCAGCGTTACTTTAAAACCTCTGCGGCGAAACTATCGAAGTCGCAAGCGGCGCTATTAGCCGCAGTATTACCAAACCCTCATCGTTTATTAGTCAGAGCGCCTTCCAATTATGTCCGGGGCAGGCAGCAATGGATTATGCGGCAAATGTCACAATTGCCTTCGATTTCCGAGCAGTTAGACTCGCCTTAAGCTGATGCGGTCATTGGAACTATTAGGCCGAATTTTTCGGGTTTTCACCGAACATTAGTAAAATATTTCTGTGCCTTCTAGCAATAACCCGTTATCTTATGCCCCTTGTCGGCAAAGCATCAGCTCTATTCACCAGACTTGGATGCACAAAGCCGTGCGCGACATATAAAACCTTGCACAACTAAAAAAATAATCGGGGATTCACTCAATGAATGAGATTGTGAACAGCATCAACGACGTAATTTGGAGTCCAGCACTAATTTATCTATGTTTAGGCGCTGGTTTGTTTTATTCGATCATGACACGCTTTGTCCAAGTAAGGCATTTCAAAGAAATGTGGAAACTACTGTTGAATAACAATAGTTCTGAAAAAGGCATTTCCTCCTTTCAAGCTTTGGCAGTTTCTTTATCAGGTCGAGTTGGCGTAGGTAATATCGCCGGTGTTGCCGCAGCTATTGGTTTTGGTGGTCCTGGCGCTGTATTTTGGATGTGGGTTGTTGCTTTCCTTGGTGCTAGTACAGCTTATGCTGAATCGACCTTAGGTCAATTATACAAAGTTGAAGAAAACGGCCAGTACCGCGGTGGTCCAGCATATTATTTTGAACGTTGCTTGGGCTGGAAACCTCTTGGGATCCTTTTTGCCATTTCGGCAATTATTGGCTGTGGTATTTTCCTGCCGGGCGTGCAAGCCAATGCGGTTGGCAATGCGGTGACTAAGATCTTCGGTGATGGCGCTTTAGTAGTTACCAGTTTCGGTGATGTTGGTACCAACAAATTAATCGCGCTTGCGGTTATTTTAATTATCCTTGCCTTCATTATTTTTGGTGGGATCAAACGGATTGCACAATTCACCCAAGTGGTAGTGCCATTCATGGCCTTGGGTTACATCGTCATGGCTTTAATTGTTGTATTCCTGAATCTTGATAAAATCCCAGGGGTATTCCAATTAATCTTTAGTGATGCCTTTAGCGCGCAAGCGGGATTTGGGGCGGCAATTGGCTGGGGTGTTAAACGTGGCATTTACTCTAATGAAGCCGGTCAAGGCACAGGTCCACATGCAGCTGCAGCAGCTGAAGTTGAGCATCCAGCGCAACAAGGTTTGGTGCAAGCGTTTTCTGTCTATGTCGACACGTTATTCGTTTGTACAGCCACGGCCTTAATGATTCTAATTACCAATCAATACAATGTTGCTGGCACTTTACCAGATGGCCAATTCATCGTTCAAAACGTCGACGCTGCTACAAAAATTAACTCTGCTGAGTTTACTCAACTCGCGCTTTTGCAGGTTTTTGGTTCATTTGGCCAGGTGTTTGTTGGCTTAGCATTGTTCTTTTTTGCCTTTACCACAATCCTTGCGTACTACTACATCACCGAAACCAATGTTTCATATCTAAATCGGATATTTAATAACAAGTTGCCTGAAATTGTTTTCAAATTATTGCTGATGTTCATGGTTGCCTACGGTACGGTGAATAGTGAAGGATACATTTGGACTATTGGTGATATTGGCGTTGGCATCATGGCCTGGATAAACGTCCTTGGCATCTTAGTGATATTTTTCATGCACAAGCCGACGTTGTTATGCTTACGTGATTATGAAGCTCAAAAGAAAGCTGGCGGCCCGATCACTTTTGATCCTGTGAAACTAGGGATTAAAAACGCAACTTTCTGGGAAGAGAAACTGAAGCAAGATCAGTCTAAATAATAGCGCTTGATAGTGTGACCTCGATGCCAGCATCTATGATGCTGGCATTTTCTTTTCCGAACTGGATGTTTCACTTTGGCAATGCATTTGTGCTTATGGCAAAGTAATCAAAAACCGATTGGACTCTAAGCTATGAAACCTTTTTTACACTCGACACGGTTGGAGTTTTACCGGTTAACCTCACAAGATGCACCACTGATGTTAGCGCTTTTGAATGAGCCGAGTTTTATTGAAAATATTGGCGATCGGGGAGTGCGCACCTTGGCTCAAGCTGAGCAGTATATGCAGGATGGTCCGCTTGCCAGTTATCAGCAACATGGGTTTGGCATGTATCGAGTGGTTAGAACCATCGATGGTGCTGCAATTGGCTTATGTGGTTTAGTCAGTCGTGATTATTTGCCTTCACCAGATTTGGGCTATGCATTTTTCCCTGAATTTGCCGGCCAAGGTTATGCCAGTGAAGCTGCAACAGCCGTTTTTCATTTTGGGAAAACCGTGCTGAAAATACCGAAAATCGTTGGCATAGTACAAGCGAGCAATCTGGCATCGCAACGAGTGCTGCAAAAAGTCGGTTTGATTAAACAAGGTTTAGTAACAGTGCCAACCAGTGGTGAAGAGCTCGATTTTTATGTTGAAAACATTTAGTGCGGTTATCGCATTTTTCCTAAGTTTATTGATCCTACAGTGGGCTGGCCTTTTGCCTAAGTGGTTTATTTGGTTTCATGCGCTCGCCAGTTTAGTTAGCTTTAGTTTATTTGCTTGGGATAAGTTAATGGCGGTGAAGCAACGATTTCGGGTGGCCGAGTCAACCTTGTTGCTTTCCGCATTGCTTGGTGGATGGCCGGGTGCTTGGCTTGCGCGCGGACTCTTTCGCCATAAAACTCTGAAGACACCGTTTATCCAGACGTTGTGGGGCTGTACCTTTCTTCATCTGTTGATATTACTCTGCGCCGTGGTCTATCAGTTTGGCTTATTGTGAGCGGGTTTCTCGGTTTTAGCCTTTAAATAGTCAGCATAACTTTTTGACTGCACATCATTTAAGCAACTAGTAGCTAATGGTTCTGGCAGTTGGCGGCATTGTGCTCTTTGTTCTAACACCATTCTGTTGTATTTGAACTCTTCAGAATCCCGGCTGGGCATACTGCAAGCTGTGAGCTGCAATAGCACTATATATCCAATAACTCGCATCCGATCCCCTCAAAATGTATCTCTTGGCTGCAGTTATACCATGATTATCAGCTGCGTCGTTGAAGATTTGTGGTGTTGGCAGCAAGTTCTGTATTGACTGCAGAACTTGCTTTATATCGAGTTTTTAGCTGTGTGCCCTAGATCCGCCAAGCGTCAACTTCTTGATGCATATCTTTGGCAAGCGCAGACATCTTGGCTGCAGCGCTTACGGTGAGCTGAGCCACTTGGGTGTTGTTATTGGCAACATTACGGACCTCGGCAGCTGTTTGCAGTAAGATTTCACTGTCGCCTTCTTGCTGTTGCAGATTTTTAGCGATGCCTTCAACAGCAACGACAACTCGGCTGGTTTCGGTTTGAATACTGGCAATTGCAGTGCCGGCATCTTTAGCGATGGTAGCGCCGTGGTCCGCTTGTTCCAAAATATGCTGCATCGATTCGACCGCTTTTAAAGCGGTATTTTGAACTTCGTGGATCATTGTCGTGATATCCGTTGTGGCCGTCGCTGTTCGTCCCGCAAGAGTTCGAACTTCATCAGCGACCACGGCAAATCCGCGACCGGATTCGCCGGCACGAGCAGCTTCTATGGCGGCATTTAATGCCAGCAGGTTAGTCTGCCCAGCCACTTCGCCTATGACTTGCACCACTGAGGAAATGCGTTTGGTGTGGTTATCTAGTGATGAAATTGTATCGCTGTTCTGCCGGATCGCTTCGGCAATTCGAAGCAGGGCATTTGCCGCAGCAGTGATAACTTGCGCGCCAGTTGCAGACAATTCGCCTGAATGTGCTGATAATTGCATCGCAGATTGGCCGTGAGCTGAGACTGATTGCAAGCCTTCAGCACTGTGTTGCAAGGTATTATTGATGGCCGATGCGGAGTTTTGCGCTGTTTCAGCGCTACGGACTAATTGCTGAGCCTGCTGATGCATTTCTGATGCGGCAAGACTAACTTGGCTGGCATCATCACGCAATACGTGCAGCATTTGTTGCACGTGTTGTAATAGGTTATCAAAGGCTGCAGCAGTGCGCGCTAGCTCATCGTTTCCGGCAAGGTTTAACCTAAGTGTTAGGTCTTTTTGATCACTGATATTCAGCATCATGTCGCGAAGGCGATGCAGCGGCCGCAAAATCGAACTCAATACGGCAAAAGCAGCAACCATAGCGAGGGTTACCGCCAGGATTAATAATACCCATTGGCCGCGACTGGCGCTTGCGATGGTTTCGCTGGCGTGTAATTCCGTTTGTTTGACCCGTTGGTTGGCAAGATTAACCACTTGGTCAATCGCACTTCTATGTTGCTGGTACTGTTCTCGAAGCTTGCTAATGATTGCGTCACTGTCTTGTTGCGCTTCTCGTGCCGGCACCAATTCATTGAAAGCGATTTGGTAGAATTGTTCAGCGGACTTATTTGCATCAGCTAAGTGGGAATTAAAATCCGCTGGTAATTGCTGACCACGCCAGAATTGCACTCGAGTTTGGTATTCTGATTTTAATTGCTCGAGCCGTGCTTTAAGGCTAGTGGTTTCAGCCTGATTGGCTTGGCTCATTTCCAAACTGACTAAATAAGATTCAATGATATAAACCGGTGGGGGGAGAATGTCGGCAATTAAATCTTTATTTTGCACAACCTCATCGTAAACAGGGCCATTGACCTTGAGTTGATGCAGAGTTCTAAACGACCAAGCGCCATAAATCAGCACTAAGGTTACGAAGAAAATCATTAGACTTAGAAACCGTTGCCGGATAGAGAAACTCGCCATCAACATTCACCGTACTCCAAGATTTAGACGTTGCCTTAACACTAGTCGAAGATTGTCATAATCGGTAATTAACCATAGAGAATATATGGCAATTTTTAAGCAGATGACTGCTTTCGGCCTATCCCTCGCCGAATCTATGAAAACTCAGAGCAAACCTAATAGCTTTAATTGTTTAAATCGATGAAAAAGTGCGGGCAATCATCGCAGTACTGCCCGAACTACTAGCAGATAATTTAGTTTTCGTGGAAGGTTAAATGCGGTTTGCCAATGATATATTGACGTCGAAAAGTGGAAAAATACTGTGCTAGATCATCCGCAGCTTGCAGATCTCCCGCCAATTTTAATACTTCCACTGCTACTTCTGCTGTGCACAACTGATGTAAGTGGGCAGCTTCGCGCAATTGATAACTCGACGCGGTGGTCGGTTGGATCCCCATCACTGGGAATTTATCGAGATAGGGACTTTTCACAAACATTTTTTTCGCTTCACGCCATGTGCCATCCAGCATAATAAATAACGGGATTTTGTCTTGAACACTTGGAACCTCATCCAGACAACGTTCTGGCGCGGCGTATTGCGTTGGGAAAATGATGATTGGCTGATATCGAGGGTTTTCCAACAACGCCAGCAAGTCCGGATCTGGCTTTGTCCGATCCCAAATATACGCGAAGTTTTCCGCAGCAACGTCGGCAATCAACCGGCCGGTATTGGTAGGTTTAAAACATTCGCCTGTGTACATCAAAAACAAAAACGCACTGCGCGCTGTGGCTTCTGGTTTATCGGCGCAAATACAGTCCGGTTTAGGTAACAAACAATGGTCACAGCGGATCACGCGACTGCCACGGGCATTAAATGGTTTTGTGGTACGTTGCAATTCTTTTAATCGCAGCGCAAGCACGGAATTGATAGTCATTGGCTTAGCCTAGCAAAAATAATTGCGCTAGTTTACCGCAAGGCGCAATGAAGGCCTAGCGGCGAGGTTAACGACTTTGCAGACAAACCCCAACATCGGCTGGGTAGAGCTGGCAAAACCGTTGGGAAAGTGGGTATGGGTACACATCTTCAACGATCCCGGCTTTGATGCGCTGTTGCTTTTGCTGCCAGTAATTGGCGTCCAACAACTCAGGATGAAGATTGACAAATAATTCCCGAATATCGGCTTGGGCTGTGACAAAAGTGGCGATTTGCTCAGGAAATACATCGCCAGGATAAATCGGATACCAAGGTTCACCTGATAATAAATCGTCCCAGTTTTCGGCTTTGGGGATAGTCCGAAAGTTCATATCGAGTAGATATTGCACCTCATCGTAGTCGTAGAACACGACCCGACCATGACGAGTGACTCCGAAGTTTTTTAACAGCATATCGCCAGGGAAAATATTGGCCGCAATCATGTCTTTTAGTGCTGCGCCATAGTCTTGCATTAATCGGCGTTTTTCTGCCATTGATGCTTGTTCTAACGCGATATTGAGTGGGATCATCCGACGCTCGATGTACAGATGCGACAAAATGACTAGATCTCCTTCGATGCTCATCGAGTTACCAATTGAGCTCTGTAACTCCGCAAGTAGTTCCGGTGCAAAGCGATTGATTGGTAATGCGACGTTTGAGTATTCCAAGGTATCCGCCATACGTCCGACCCGGTCGTGTTTTTTTACCAAGAAATAGCGGTCTTTCACTGTTTCCCGGCTGAATGCTTTGGTATCGGCGAATTTATCGCGAATGACCTTAAACACGTATGGAAAAGAAGGTAGGGTGAACACCATCATCACCATGCCGCGAATACCGGGAGCCGCAACAAATTGGTCTGTGGACTTCTGCAGATGGCCCAGTAGTTCTCGATAAAACTCAGTCTTGCCTTGTTTATGCAAGCCAATTGACGCATATAACTCTGCCAAGGTCTTGTGCGGCAATAGTTCTTTAAGGAAATGCACCAGCGCCGAAGGGACGGGCAAATCAACCATAAAATAGGCGCGTGAAAAGCCAAAAATAATGGTCATTTGCTGGCTGTCAGTCACCAAAGTATCAATACTCAAGCCACCTTCAACATGCAAAATTGGAATAATAAACGGCTGTTGGCCATCAGGACTGACTACGCGACCGACGATATATGCTGCTTTGTTGCGATAAAAAACCGACTTTAGAATATCAAAACGAATCTGATAAACCGGATGTCGACCATGTTGCGACTGGGCAACGAACGTTTTCACAATTAAGCGGATATCACGTTCTAAGTCGATAAACGGCACGTTAAAACCAAAACTAGCGACAATAGTTCTGATGCAACTTCTCAGGCCATCTTGGGCTGGAAAATAGCTGTCATAAACCGAAGCAATTGGCGCCGGTAATTGCTGTTTACTGAGCGTTGATTCGACGAAGATATTCTGATTATGGAAATATTTGCGTTCGAACAGTTGGCAAAATACTGAGTTATAGAAGGTCTCAGCTAATTCGGCTTGGGGATGGAACCGCAGAAACTCCATGTATTCGGCTTTGACTTGCTGCCAAAGACTTTCATCGAGTTGATTGGCCGGTAATTCTTGGCAAAGCGTTTGGATGGCTTCATGCACCCGTTGGTCGTAAAACGAAATCCGATCCGAGCTATCTTGCAAAAATCCAGTCCAGTCAGCTTGTGAGAATCTTTGGCCTGCTTTGGCGGTAATTTGCTGGAAAAGCCGAAAATGTCGGCGAAATCCTTTTAAAATCACCTCGGCAATATGCTGAGCTGGTGTCATTTTACAACCCTTGATGACGCGTCGACCTTGGTTCTAGTTCTACCTGATGCCATATCAAATTGCAATCATTGGCAGGCGCTTTACTGACTGGTTGTATGCATTTATCGCAATTATGCTGGGCGCTTGTTTGGCTAAATCAGGCAAGGGGTTTCGCGGAGTTCATAAGTTAAACTTTCGTCATTGGGCTGACTGGCGTATAGTCAAAAAGTAAATGGCTATTTTGTGCACAACTTTGAGGGCTGATTGATGTTAGTGACATTTCATAGCAAAGATTATTATCCAATTACTATGTTCGGCGAACCTGCTTTAGAGTTGATTCGTTTGATGGGGGTGACCAGTAAGGTGCCGGGCGCAATCTATGCCGAAGATGTGCCACAAGCGCTATGGCAATTGCAAGAAGCTTTGGCAGAGCAGCCCGTTGTTACAGATCCACAGTGTGAGCCATTACATGAAACACCTGTGACACTGCGCCAACGCGCTGTGCCGTTATTAGAGATGCTGCAGGCTGCAGTAAAATCTCAACATTCAATTCATTGGGATTAGCAGCGTAGCTTCGCAAAAAGGATCCTGCCAGATTAACAGGATCCCCAAGCTTCATCGCTTAATGCGCTTTATGTTGCCCATGTTCTTGATTTAACCGCATCGGCTTTAACATACTGCCAAGCGCTGTTTTGTCGGTTGCTGATAAAGTTGCTTCGGCGAGCAGATGGTTTTTAGCCAATGTCGTGGCTCGCTCGACCCCGACTTCAGTTAAGAATGTGGCATCTAGTAAGGCATCGCCACCACACAAAATTACCAACCAATGACCGCGAGTCGCGTCCTTTTGCAGCAAGGCGCGACCCGCTTTGTCGCCAAGCCACCAATCAGCCAAAGCATAATTGCCCAACACGCTAATGGCGCCAACTCGGGTATTGGGCCACAAAGTTTGCAATTGCTCAGTGATCAACTGCTGAGCCGCGACCTGACTAGCCGTTTGATCAGCGGGTTGCTGACCTACACCCTCAGAGTGCGCCGGCGCTGCAAGCGACCACATGGCCACCATAACAATTGCGAAAAAATTACTAATTCTACGCATGCCAATTCCTTAGAATTTATCCTCGAATGACCAACTCAGTTTTAACCAAGCAGTACGACCCGGTTCATTTACCCGTGTGGTTTGTTCGAATCCAGGAATTGCTCCGCCCATGCCGTTACTACCTGCGCGACTGACAAATTCCGCGTATTGGCGGTCGAATAGGTTGTCGATGCCTAGGGATAATTGCAATGATGGTAGTATTTTCCAAGCCGCATTCGCCGATAAAATACCAAAGCCGCTGCTTGGGCCCAGGTCTTTGCCAACGATATTACCGGTATTTAATGTATAACGGTCTTGTGCTGCTACTACACGCCATAACATGCCAACCGACCAATCTTGTTGTTGATAATCAGCGCCAATCCGAGCTTCAAGCGGTGCCAATTGTGGCAACGCGGAATTGTCAGTGTCGTTAGTGCCGCGGGTATAGGCCAAACTGCTATCGACTTTTAATGAATCACCTAAACGTTGGCTATAGGTAAATTCCGCGCCATAACTGCTCGCATCAATGTTGCGGACAAAACCTAGCATTTTCATCATGCTGCGATAGTCAACGTGAATAAAATCGTCGATTTGGTTGTAGAACACCGAAGCTGACCATTGACGCTTTTCGTCGGCAAATAAGAGACCGGTATCGATTTGCTTTGTATGCTCCGGAGCTACGTTAAAAGCGCTTACCGTCATTTGACTTTCTTTGGCAATCATCTCCCAATAATCAGGAAAGCGCTCAGTACTGCCAGCACCAACATAAGCGGTTAAGGGTTTATCGGTGAGTTGATGCTCGTATCGAGCGAAAACACTATGCAGGTTGTCATCGCGTTCTTGGTTGTAAGATGGATTTTGCTTCATTGACATCATGTTGCCAACCATCGGCCGCAGATCGGTCGCTTGCCACTGGTCTAAACGGTAGCCGCTGGCAATTTTGCCGTTATCATTCAGTTGATAAACCAATTCAGCAAACAGGCCCTTTTGTTCAATTTCAGCATCTTGCTGCCAATTGCTGTAAACGCCAGACGGCGGCGCGGAGCGCGATGCGTGTTCGTTGGATTGGGTATCTACACCT
Source organism: Gammaproteobacteria bacterium (assembly GCA_017302255.1). Classification (GTDB taxonomy): domain Bacteria; phylum Pseudomonadota; class Gammaproteobacteria; order Enterobacterales; family Alteromonadaceae; genus Pararheinheimera. Next base: position 36,203 of record JAFLDV010000018.1, read on the forward strand.
GCAGTTAACTGCCAATCGGTAGCAAATGGCATGAGCGCAGTGATCCGTCCGCCCTTAGTATCGCGAGTCAGATTGGCGTATCCCATCATGCCTGGGGTTCGCAACTCTTGGTCGTCCATCACATGATCAACACTATTATCGAACCAATGTAATGTTAATTCGCTAAACCAAGGTGCGATGTCGCGCTGTTGGGCACGGAAGCTATAGCTCTCGCGCAGGAATTTAGTACCGTCCATGCCGCGGTCAGCATAAGCGGCTTCGCCATCGCTGCGGGCTGTGGTGAGCTCAATGAGGGTGTTTTTTGTCGGAGTCCAGCCCGCCGTTAGTTGGCTGCTATAGCGTTGATATTCTGAATGCACGTCTTTACCGGCACCGTCTTGGTAGTTATTGCTGGCAGAATTACTACCGCCAAAACGGAAGTATCCGTCGCTACTACCAATTGTGGCATCGATTAATTGATCATTTCGACCAAAACTCGCGCCCAGCATACTGGCATGCAATTCATAACCCGCTTGGCTAAAATCTGGGGTTTTACGTTCAAATAAAATCGTTGCGGCTGAATGACCTGCACCGTGAGCGACCGACTGCGGTCCTTTAATCACGGTCAAGCTGTCGTGGAGTTCTGGATAAATATAGGCCGTTGGGGCGTCCATCCGATAGTTGCAACCACCCAGGATATTTTCGCCATCCACCAAAATACCTAAACGAGAACCCGCCATACCCCGGAAAATGGCATCGCCATCGGCACCACCTTTACGCGTGACGGCAAAACCGGCGATTGTTTTTAAATAATCTGCACCATCATGCGCAGGCAGTGGCTGGCGTGGTTTTTTTGGATCTGTGATCACTATACCTGGCGCATCCGGAGCTTCGCCGGTGATAACTAAATGTTCAACTTGGTCGGTTTTTTCGTTAGTTTTCTGCGTATCGTCGGCGAAAGCTGCGCTACTAATTGCGCCAAATGCGGTAAGAACTAATAGTTTGGTAATGGTGTTGTAATGAAAAGTCATCTGCAGATCCCTTAAAAATAATGCGCGCTGATTGTAAATGCGCGAAAGGCTCTGGTGGATGTGGCAAATTGTCGCAGTTAGGCGCTATTGCGCAGCAAATGCAGCTTTGTTTGATATAGCACAAGTTTTTTGGACTATTGCCGAAGCTATTTTCTGCGAAATTGTTTAATGTTGGTTCACTTGATAATTCATTAGTGGATACTGATATATTGAAGATGACTTCATGGCGTTTTCAAATACAGTGACAACTTAGGAGCACAACATGCAAGCAAACGTAGGTGGTATTGATCGAATTTTACGCGTGACCGCTGGTGTGGCACTTATTGCCTTAGCGGCTCTTGGCATCGTCGGTTGGTGGGGATGGCTTGGTGTGATCCCACTGGCAACTGGCACTTTGCGGTTTTGTCCGTTTTACCCATTACTTGGCTTAAACACCTGTCCTTTACAGCAGTCAAACAAGTAATAGGTGAAGGAAAGCCGTGGCCGCTGCCCTCTAGATAATTTGAAGTTTTTAAGCTTCGATTACTGATTAGGCTAGGCAATTAAGCCCCATCGAATGGGGCTTTCATCTGCTCAATTCCAATTTAATTACTTTGCATCCGGCAGTGTCGGTAAGTACTTGGGCACCGCTCTTGGTTGCTCAATGCTTTTTGCCAGTTTAATCAGCAATGGTTCTGACCATGGCGCGCTAATCAAGCTGATACCAAGTGGTAATTCGCCATCAAAACCAGCAGGCATTGTCAAACTTGGGTAGCCCGAAATCGCTGCAGGCGCAGAAGTTCCGAAATTAAACTGATCGCCTTTAACATGATCAATCGGCCAAGCCGGACCATAAGCAGGAGCAATAATCACATCAGCTCTCGCCAATTCGGTATCCAATAACCCTTTAGCCGCAGCCAAGTTACGACCACGAGCTTGGTAATACTCAGATTTTTGTGCTTCTAGGTCAATTGCATCAGCTTGTTCGAAGAACTCCTGACCATAAAATGCGAGCGCTGCTTTGCCTTTTGCTTTGTTAAACTCGCGGATCTTTGCGATGCTATTAACCGCTGTCGGCGCTTTGTAATCGAGCAACCATTGATTTAAATCTCGTTTGTACTCATAAATCAGCACCGTGAATTCATCTTTGCCAGCTTGCTCATCTAAATCAAACTTCTTGCTGCTGTGGACGGCAATACCTTGCGCTTTCAGTTGTTTCTCGACCTGATCAAGCATGTGGCGAACCGCCGGATACTCAAGATCATACTGGCGGATCAGCACCACCGATTTGATGGTGCGCTCAGCTGCACCACCAAGTTTGTAAAATTGCTTCGCTTGCTCAGTAGCCAAGGCGTCAAGCAGGATTTCGGCATCGGCAACTGTGCGAGCCATCGGACCGGCAATGTCTTGTGAATTGGCGATAGGAATTATTCCCGCGCCTGATATGGCGCCAGCAGTTGGTTTGATGCCGACGACATTATTGATCGCGGCAGGGCAGGTAATAGATCCATCGGTCTCCGTGCCGACGGCAACTAAAGTCAAATCTGCTGCAACAGCGACAGCTGAGCCTGAGCTAGAACCGCAAGGGGTTCTGTCGAGTACATAGGGGTTTTTGGTCTGGCCGCCGAGCGCGGACCAACCACTAGCCGAGCCGTTGCCACGGAAATTCGCCCATTCCGATAAATTAGTTTTACCGATGATGATGGCACCTGCGTCGCGCAATTGTTGAACCAATTCAGCGTCTTGCTTTGTTAAAAAACCCTTGAGTGCTAGCGCCCCAGCGGTAGTGGGTAAACCGTCATTGCTGGCGATATTGGCTTTAAGTGCAACCGGGATCCCATGTAACGGACCACGGACTTTGCCAGCTTTACGTTCTGCATCTAGGCGTTTCGCCAGTTTCAGCGCATCGCGACTGACATCATTAAAGGCATGCAAGCTTGGGCCTTGTAAGTTTTTTTGTTTGATTTGTGAAAGGTAATATTGCGTCAACTGTTCTGCGCTTAATAGCCCTTGTTGCATGTGCTGTTGCGCTGCGCTGATAGTTAATTCACTAAGTTGTGGCTTCGTTTTTGCTTTATTTTCGGCGGCAACATTTTCCGCGCCACCATTTTCCGCGACAACAGGAGTTGCAAAACAAGGTGCAGTAACACCTGCGGTGGCAAAGAGGACGGCGGTTAAACTTAACGACAAAAGATGCTTTGACATAAGACTCGCTCTAATTGTTATGGGTTTATTCGGCTAATAACTGAACATAACACTAGCACAATTTTCGTATGCAGATTAATCGACCAACTCACTGATTTTAGGCATGATTGTATGTTCAATTTAGCTAATGCAATACGTTGAACTATCAAGCGCAACTTGCGCAGTGACTCTGCTATCGACCAATTCGATATTTTTAGCAAGAACAAAAGGTGAAGTTTCCGATGGCTGTGACTACACAGCCATCGAAGGGGGCGTCTTAGAAAGTAAAGCGAGAAATTTTTGCTTCTAAATGCTGGGCTAATTGTTGAATTTGGCCCGCAGTTTTTGCGGTAACTTGCGTGGCTTGGCTGTTTTCTAAAGACATTGCAGCAATTGCTTCGACTTTTTGTGCAACTTCAGCAGACGCAGCGGACTGATCACGCAAAGTGCTGGTCATATGCATGACCGTTTGCTCTACTTCGTGCGAGCGGTCGCTAATGCTAGCTATCGCAGTGCCAGCTTCGCCAGCAAGTCCGACGCCATCTTGCACTAATGTCATGCCAATTTCCATGTTGTCGACCACAGCTTTAGTTCCGGTTTGGATCCGTTCGATCATTGCGCTGATTTCACGGGTCGAAACTGCAGTACGGGCAGCTAGATTTCGAACTTCATCGGCAACTACAGCAAAACCGCGGCCAGATTCGCCGGCGCGAGCCGCTTCAATAGCCGCGTTGAGCGCCAATAAGTTGGTTTGATCGGCAATCGCTCGAATGACGCCAACAATTCCGGAAATAGCCTGAGCATCTTCACCGAGCGCCTGCACGCTCTGTGCTGCTTGTTGCACAGTTTGTGCAATGTTTTGCATGCTTTGTACTGTGTTATTAATAACTTGCGCACCTTGGGCTGATACTTTGCCAGAAAGCTCAGATTGCTGACGTGCATGCTGTGCGTTTTCCGCCATATGACTGATACTAACGGATAACTCCTCCATGGCTGCTGCCATTGAGTTCGACGCGCTAGTTTGCTCATTCGATGAGTTTGCTAATTGTGAGCTAGCAGATGCGACGTCATCCGCCACCGACATCATCGCTGCGGCGCTTTGTTTAATTTCTAACATCATGCCAGCGAGTGAGGAAGTCAAGCTCACCGCGCTGCTTGCTACGCGGCTTAATTCATCGTTGCCACGTTCACGAATGTGCTGACTGAAGTCGCCTGCGGCCAATAAGGCCATATCTTGTTCTAAACCTCTAGCGCGACGGGTTAAGTCCGTTGCAAAACCAGCAATAAGCCAAGCGACAGCAAGTAGAATAGCTATTCCTGAGAGTGTTTTAATCAACAGAGCGCGTTGTTCGGATACTAAGCGTCCTTCCAAACTTTCTTCCAAATATTCCATCGAAAAATGACTCAGTTGGTCAATTTGCTGGCGGATGTTATCCAGTTTTGCTAGCTGTTGACTAATTTCGCTGGCGTCAAATTTACCAGTCAATAGGCCCTGTTCAATCTGTGCACTTAGTTGTTCAAAATCTTTTTGTGGTTTTTGCCATTGCGCAGCGAGTTGGGCAGCAGTAGCTGGTGAAACATCACTTGCGAGCTCAATGTCGTTATTGAGGCGGTAGGTCAGACGAGGCAGTTCACGTTCAAGAATGCTATCGATCCGGCCCATGCGCTTAGCATCAATTTTACCGCTGGCGAGTGTGGAAACTAAGCCCAGACGCAGTTGTTCTAACTGCTCATTTATGGCTGGAATAGTGTCGACGGCACTAACCATGATGTAGTAAATTTCGGCGTCCGGATCAAGTAATAAGCCGGTATCTCCGGCAATATGATGACGAAATTCGTCAATCATTGTCGATATTTGAATGTGAGCAACGGCATTGCGGTTGCTATCAAATTGCTGCCACTTTTCATCAAGCTCCTGCCATTGTGTTTTGATTGCAGTCAGCTTATCACGCCATTGCTCGGCATCGCTTGAATGCGCTTTGTCGTCAAGGCGTTGTAATTCGGCAAGGACATTGCTGGAGATTGAATCGATCCGGGAAACAACAGTTTGGTCACCATTGATGAACTGTGAGGTCAGGACCCGATGCTGATTCACATTGTCGAGTAGCGGTGAAATTTCACTGATATAAGCTTTGCCCTTGAGCTCTTGTTTATCGCGGTCAATAGCACTCACGTCATTTTGTAATGACAGCAGTAACAAAAAGATACCGGGGATAATTGAGGCGAAAAAAATTAATAAGAATTTATTGCGAAAATTAAGCATTCTGGACAAGCGGATCGCTGGAGCGATAACAAAATAGTACATGCAGACCTCTGGATATAGCTAATTTCACAGTTGAAAGGGCGTTGCTGATACGCTTTGCAAATCCTGTGCACAATCAATCCATGTAAGCAGTGTAGACAGCGCTTAATGCATTTAGTCAGAGTATGCCAAAATTTGCGATATGCCTAATGTTTTAGCAAATAATTAAGGTTTTTTTGTTAGTTTGTTGCTGCGATCGTTCCAATTTAACTAGTTGATTACATTGGTAATCTAGTTCCCGAGATAGGAATTGTTTGAGTCTGATATGTAGCCTCAGAATGCGAAGCTTAACTTAGAAAAAGCAAAGCCCCAGCAGATGCTGGGGCTTTTCAAATTAACAATCGTAAGACGAATTTAGACTTGTAAATAATCCAAAATGCCTTCAGCGGCTTTTCGACCTTGCGCGATTGCCGTCACTACTAAATCTGAGCCGCGGACCATGTCACCACCGGCAAAAATCTTCTGCTGGTTGGTTTGTAATGGATAAGGGCTATCTTCACTAGCAACAACACGACCTTTGCTGTCTAAGGCAACACCTTGATCAGCAAGCCATTTTGGCGGGCTAGGTTGGAAACCGAAGGCAATAACCACAGCATCTGCGTTGATCACTTGTTCAGAGCCAGCAACCACTTCAGCACTACGGCGACCCTTGGCATCAGGCGCACCTAATGCCGTAGAGACCACTTCCACGCCACAAGCGTTGCCGTTGCCATCTAATGCAATGCCTAATGGTTGCACGTTGAACATAAATTCAACGCCTTCCTCGCGGGCATTTTGTACTTCTTTGCGTGAGCCAGGCATGTTGGCTTCATCGCGACGGTAAGCACAAATAACCTTGCTGGCGCCTTGGCGAATTGCTGTGCGTACACAGTCCATCGCGGTATCACCGCCGCCGAGTACTACGACATTTTTGCCTTTTAAATCAACAAACGGATGCTCAGTCTGCCAACCCATTAATTGGTTAATGTTACCAATTAAATAAGGCAACGCTTCGTAAACACCAGGCGCTTGTTCATTGGCAAGTCCACCAGCCATCGGCGTGTATGTGCCAAGCGCTAAAAACACTGCGTCATACTCTGCTAGCAGGCTATCAAAACTGATATCGACGCCAACAGTCGTGTTTAAACGAAACTCAATGCCCATCGCGGTGAAAATCTCGCGACGAAGTGCCAGTACGCCTTTTTCTAATTTGAACGGTGGAATACCGAAGGTCAACAGACCACCAATTTCTGGATATTTGTCAAAAACAACTGGTGTGACGCCGTTACGAATGAGGACATCCGCACAAGCAAGTCCGGCTGGACCTGCGCCAATCACTGCTACACGTCTATCGGTCTTAACCACAGCCGATAAATCCGGGCGCCAACCCATTTCAAAGGCTTTATCGGTAATATATTTTTCAATAGAACCGATAGTAACTGCACCAAAACCTTCGTTGATAGTACAAGCGCCTTCGCAAAGCCGGTCTTGCGGACAAACCCGGCCACAAACTTCAGGTAAGCTGTTGGTTTTATGTGATAACTCTGCAGCCTCAATGATTTTGCCGTCATTGGCAAGTTTCAACCATTGCGGAATGTAATTGTGTACTGGACACTTCCACTCACAATAAGGGTTACCACAGTCCAAGCAGCGGTCAGCTTGACCTGCGGCTTGGGTGTCGGTCATCGGTTGATAAATTTCAACAAATTCAATTGTCCGCGCGCTTAATGACTTCTTTGGCGGGTCAACCCGCTTTACATCGATAAATTGATAAACATTCTGTGCCATAGGTCCCCCTTACATCGCCTGAACTCGTAGCTCTGCTGACGAGCGGGCGCGGTGGCCCAGCAAACTATTTACATCGCTAGTTTTTGGTTTAACCAACTTAAATTGGCCTAAGCAGCTTTGGAACGATGACAGAATCTTGTGTGCACGTTCCGAGCCGGTGGCTTCAAAATGTTGATGAATAAGGCTACGCAAATGCTCCTGCAAAATTGGCGTGCTAATTTCTAAGCTTTCCACCAGTTCTGGGTTGATGCGTAAATCTAAATCTTGATGTTCGTCATACAGGTAGGCAAAGCCACCAGTCATACCTGCGCCAAAGTTAACGCCAGTTTGACCCAACACCACAACGACGCCGCCAGTCATATATTCACAGCAGTTATCGCCAGTGCCTTCAATCACCGCAATAGCGCCAGAGTTACGAACCGCAAAGCGTTCACCTGCGCGGCCTGCCGCGTACAAACGTCCACCGGTAGCGCCATACAAACAGGTATTACCGATAATAGTGGCGTTTTCTTTGGCAAAACTCACACCCTTCGGTGGGAAAACTGCCAGCTGGCCGCCAGTCATGCCTTTTCCGACGTAATCGTTGGCATCACCTTGTAATGACATGTGTAAACCGCCGGCATTCCAGACGCCAAAACTTTGGCCCGCGGTTCCGGTGAAGGAGACTTCTACAGGCTCTGTCGCCATACCTTGGTTGCCATGCTGGCGGGCGATTAAGCCTGAAAGTGCAGCACCAACTGAACGGTCAGTATTGCGGATCGGTAAACTTAACCGGCCGCCAGTTTTGTAGCGCACCATATCGCCGCACTTAGCCACTAAGGTTTGATTAAGCGGTCCAGAATCAAATGGTGGGTTATTTTGCACGCAATACAATGGTTTTTCTGAGCTCACACCTGATGCTAGCAGGATAGGGGTCAAATCTAACTTCACTTGACGTGCAGTTTGACCTTCACGGCGACTGAGTAAATCGGTGCGGCCAATCAAATCGGTCAGCTCTTTAACACCCAATTGTGCCATTAGTTCTTGCACTTCTTGCGCGATGAACTTGAAGTAGTTCATTACCATTTCTGGCAGACCATTAAAATGGTCGCGACGTAAAGTCGCGTCTTGGGTGGCTACCCCGGTCGCACAGTTGTTTAAGTGGCAAATCCGTAGGAACTTGCAACCGAGTGCTACCATTGGACCTGTACCAAAACCAAAACTTTCTGCACCCAAAATTGCTGCTTTCACCACATCAACACCGGTTTTTAAGCCGCCATCGACTTGTAGACGGACGCGGTCACGCAGACCATTCTCCACTAAGGCTTGATGAACTTCGGCAAGACCAAGTTCCCATGGGCTGCCTGCATATTTCACTGAAGTCAGCGGGCTTGCACCGGTACCTCCATCGTAACCAGAAATGGTAATTAGGTCGGCATAGGCTTTGGCAACGCCGGTGGCGATAGTACCAACACCAGGTTCCGAGACTAATTTCACTGAAATTAATGCGTCTGGATTGACTTGTTTTAAATCGAAAATCAGCTGCGACAAATCTTCAATTGAGTAAATGTCATGGTGCGGTGGTGGCGATATCAAGGTGACGCCCGGCACTGAGTAGCGCAAGCGCGCAATTTCGGCCGTGACTTTTTCACCAGGTAACTGGCCACCTTCGCCAGGTTTAGCCCCTTGCGCAACTTTGATCTGAATAACTTCCGCATTTACCAAGTAGTGTGGGGTTACGCCGAAACGACCTGATGCAACTTGTTTGATTTTACTATTCTTTTCCGTACCGAAACGGCGTGGATCTTCACCACCTTCACCTGAGTTCGAGCGGCCGCCTAAACGGTTCATGGCAATAGCCAGTGCTTCATGGGCTTCTGGGCTTAATGCACCAATTGACATGGCTGCGCTGTCAAAGCGTGGATAAAGTGCTGAAGTTGGCGACACTTCCGAAATAGCAATTGGCGTTGCTGCGCTGGTGTTGATCTCCAGCAAGTCCCGAATATGCGCAACTGGTCGTTGATTTACAAAGTCAGCGTAAACTTTGTAATCTTCATAATCGCCACTGCGAACAGCTTTTTGCAGTGTTTGCACTACATCTGGGTTGTAGGCGTGATATTCACCATCATGCACATATTTCAGCAGGCCACCGTGATTCAATGGCTTGCGTTTAAGCCATGCCATATTGGCGCGCATTTGCACGTCTTGTTGGAAATCATCAAAGTCGGCACCACCCAAACGTGATGGCACATCAGGGAAACATAAATCCATAACCTGACGATTTACCCCAACGGCTTCGAACAAATTCGAACAGCGATAGCTGGCGACTGTCGAAATACCCATTTTCGACATGATTTTATAAAGGCCTTTATTGATGCCTTTTCGATAATTCAGTACTGCTTGGCGCGCAGAAATGTTGAGTTTGCCTTGTTCAACCAGCTGCTCCACTGTTTCATAGGCCAAGAATGGGTAAATACCAGTAGCACCAAGACCTACCAACACTGCAAAATGATGCGGATCACGGGTAGTTGCGGTTTCAATAATGATGTTGGAATCACAACGCAGTTGTGCATCGACCAAGGCATGATGGACACCACCTACAGCCATCGCCGCAGGGATAGGTAACCAACCTTGCTGAATACGACGGTCTGTGAGGATCAACAACACAACTTTATCTTCACGCACTACTCGAATTGCTTCAGCGCGAATACGCAAGATTGCTTGTTCCAGTGTTTCCACCGTCGCATCGTAGTTCAACGAAATAATGTGATGCTTGTAGTAGGTAGGATCCGCTGATTTCAGCTGTTTAAGATCCGAGTACATCATCACTGGTGATTCAAATTGAATACGTCGAGCATAACCTGCGGTTTCTGAGAACACGTTATGTTCCCGGCCGATACTGGTTGCCAAAGACATTACATGAGCTTCACGTAACGGATCGATTGGCGGGTTAGTGACCTGCGCAAATTGCTGACGGAAGTAATCATAGAATGTGCGAGGTTTACGTGATAACACTGCCATTGGCGTGTCATCCCCCATAGACCCTACGGCTTCTTGCGCATCTTTAGCGAGCACAGTAATTACTTGGTCGATTTCTTCATAGCTGTAATTAAACAGCTTATGCATGACCAACATCTCATCGTCGGTAAATACGCGTTTGCCGATTAAATCGGTTTCAAACTGTTCGTAAGGAACTAAACGTTGGACGTTTTGGTTGAGCCATTGCCGATAGGTGTGACGGGCTCTAAGGTCGAGATCAATTTCATCGGAGCGCCAGATCTTACCGGTCGAAGTATCGACTGCCAGCATCTCGCCCGGGCCCACGCGGCCTTTTTCCTGCACTTCATCAGGTGTGTAATCCCAGATGCCAACTTCAGAAGCCAGCGTTAGTAATTTATCTTTAGTAATAACAAAACGCGCTGGGCGCAAACCGTTGCGGTCAAGGTTACAAGCGACATGTTGGCCGTTGGTTAAAACGATACCTGCAGGACCATCCCATGGTTCCATATGCATCGAGTTGAACTCGTAGAAGGCCTTCAGATCATCATCCATTACTTTGTTGCCTTGCCACGCTGGTGGCACAAGCAAACGCATAGCGCGGAATAAGTCCATGCCGCCGGCAAGGAACAGTTCCAACATATTGTCGAGTGAGCTCGAATCCGAGCCTTTTTGGCCGACAAATGGTGCGGCTTGTTTTAGATCCGGCAGCAGTGGCGATGCAAATTTATATTGGCGCGCTCGCGCCCATTGCCGGTTACCGGTAATGGTATTGATTTCGCCGTTATGCGCTAAGAACCGGAACGGTTGTGCTAATGCCCAACGAGGCATGGTATTGGTCGAGAATCGTTGGTGGAATACGCAAATCGCAGTTTCCATCCGGATGTCGGCCAAATCTAGATAGAAGCCTGGCAAATCAGCAGGCATCATCAGACCTTTAAACACGGTTACTAAACATGAAAAGCTCGGGATGTAGAAATCGCTATCATCCGGTAGCTGCTCAGCAACTTGTTTTTCGACTCGCCGACGCAGCATATACAGTCGACGTTCTAAATCGTGATCGCTCCAACCTGGCTGTGCGCTGACAAAAACTTGCATAATTTGTGGCAGTGATTCAAGCGCAATAGGGCCAAGCACCGATGAATCAATTGGCACTTTACGCCAACCGACTAAAGTCAGTGTTTCCCGAGTGATTTCGTCTTCGACGATCTGGGTTACAAGCGCAGCTTTAACCGGATCTTGGCTTAAAAACAGCATACCTACGCCGTATTTTTTACCCAATACCCAACCATTTTCCTCGGCAACTGCCCGGAAAAAGCTATCTGGCTTTTGCATCAGTAGTCCGCAACCATCGCCAGTTTTACCATCTGCAGAAATGCCGCCGCGATGTTGCATGCGGGCAAGTCCACTAATAGCAGTTCTGACGATCCGGTGACTGGCTACACCCTCTAAATGCGCAATAAGCCCAAAGCCACAGTTTTCTCTGGCTTGGCTGTGGTGATACAACGCCATGACACATCCTCCAACCTGTCTTAAAAGTAAATAAAAATTTATAAAAAGTGAATTAATATTCTTGTTATTCTAGTTTTTACGTCTGAAAGAAAATAACGGCATTACTTTCAAGGGTCAATGGTTGTTAGAGTTTTTATTCTATTTTTATTTGGACGTCTGTGCGTATAGACTCTACACAGGTATACCGATTTTTATCGAAAAATGCAAGCCAACTTTTGGCGAAAATCCGTGCGCTCGTCAGAATCGATTCTGCAGTATATTTCGTAATTAAATTACAGAAATAGCCTGTTTTGCGGTTTTTAGGCAGAAAAAAAGCTGCCGAAGCAGCTTTTTTTGTAGGAAGAGCAAAAAATGCTATTCGCTATTTATGCGCGATAACCACCACTAATACCTTTAGCGGTTACAGCAACAGCGTCATGCGCATGCAGCGATTCATAGTGATTGACCCGCAGCCAGAAATCATCAAATTCGCTAAGTTGATTTAACGCATGTTTTAAACGACGAGCCGCGTCTTCGCAGAACATCAGGTTTTGACCGTTTAAACGAGCAAACTCTTGTTCGTCTGCGCGTTTAACTGCCGCTTGCACTGGCGTTTTGAGCGCGTCTTCAATTGCATCAATTAAGGCGATAATTGGGAACTCAACAAGTTTGCTGTTCAGCTTAACTTTTACTTCGGCAACCGAGCGTTGGCTGTGTGGTGTCGCCACAATACCTTGTGTGGTGCCTAACCAATCAATTACGACGTCACGACTGATTTGCTGTTGTCCGTCGAATTTTGCCACAAATGCTTCTTGAATAAGTTGGCGAGCTAGTGCAGCAGAACATGGGCAAGTTGACGAATAAGGTACTTTCAGGGTGAGCTCAACCTGCAACTGTCCTGCCAGTACTTGTCCAGTAATAGTCACCGGATATGCTTTCCAGCCTTGTTTTTCGGTGATTAACGCTTTGCGGCGCAAATGCAGCTCAAAATCGAATTTTACGAAAGCTTGGTCACTTAATTCTTCGTGGCTAGTAATAAAACCGTCCAACAAATTGCACAAGGTCGCATGGCTTAAAGTCGACTCGGTCGACAGCTCATCCAACAATAAGTACAAGCGGGACATATGAATGCCCTTTGCTTTCGGATCTTTGAGATTTACAAAGGCCTCTACGCTGGCGCTGACTTGACGCGGCGCTTCTGAGGCCAGCGCCAACATCAGTGGCACTTCAATATTGCTCATACCAACCCAATCTAAAGTGCCTTCAGTTGTGGCACATGAATGGTTGGCTATATCTGGCATCGCTGTCGGCATGAAATCTCCAGGTTCCGTCGATTACTACTACATCAGCAGGCTTATCGCTGAAAAAGGGCGGCATTTTAACTCATTGTGCAAATTTGTCTTATGAAAAATTTGCGTGAGACCAATCCATTTTTTCGAGCAATCGAGCCTGCGAGTGATTCTGGCCCTCTGATATGGCGCTTTGAATCCAATTATTCAATAGCTGCATTCAGCGGTAGGTAAAATACCTGATTAAATCACTCAAGTATTTTACGCTTTATAGTTACGCGCTGACAAGAGCACTGGATCAATCCATCATGCGCTGGACTGGTTTTTAGCAATTGCAATAGATTTAAATTAGAAACATTACATTGACGATATTTCGCCAGCACGTTAACTAGGGTAAAATCGGCACTAGAAGTTTGCTCGAACGTCTTTATTGATAAGGCGTCTAGCGCTTATTGCGAAAATACATTCTGTAAAATCACAGCCAAAGAGACAGGTTTTGGCGGTAGTAGGTCGCGCTTCAGTGAATCGGCTTTTATAAAAGTTATTTATAAACAAATGATTGCAGCTGAATGCCAACTTCATTTCCATATGAGAATTATCTCTAATTGGCAAAGAAGTCAATACCAGTTAATCTATCGCAAATTTGTCGTAGTTAAATGACTACGGTTGTGGCCATGTAGGATATAACGATAAGAAGCCCCTATGAAATTAGCCAAATCGCGCTGGTCTTTGCTGGCAATTGTTGCACTGTCTTTTTCGACAAGTGCAGCACCAGCAAAAAAAATGCCGTCTCATTCGATGATGTTAATCGGAGGCGGGGTTGATGTCTGTAGTACTTCACAGCAGTCTTCATGTCAGGCTAATGTTGAGTGGCCTACAAGCTTCCGCAAGAGTACGATGCATCAATTGGATGATCGTTATATTGATCTGATAGCTAAAGATGATATTTGGAAAGGTGGGCGTGAGCAAGTGGGCACTCAAGTGTTGGCAATGCTTAAGTTTTTGAAGCCAAAACTTGCTGATAAAGCTGTAAGTGAACGCGAGTTGACAAGATTGTGGCGCAGTAGTGACGTCGAAGCTGAGGGGGTTTGGGTTTCTGGTCGTGAATTATTTACATCACTAACCGAAGCTGAAAAAAATCTAATACTTGATCAATTAGAAGTGCAGCAAGTGCAATCCAATGGTGATCGAATTCAAGAAATCGTAAATTTTGATGCAACACAAAACGATTACTCTAAGCAACTGTTTCAAAAATTTGTTGCTCTTGCGACTGAAGTAACAAAAAAGCCAAAACCAACTGTGTTAGTAGTTACTGCTTCTGGTCGTGATCCATATGCATCTGTCGACTTTTATTTGGATTTATTCAAACAAGTTGGTGCTGAACCAATCTGGTTTCCGGTGAACTCGGCATATCAGGCAGCGCAAAATCAAGCAGATCCTGTTGCTGCTTGTGCGGATTTCCTAAATATTCTGCGGAAAGAGCAAGGCACGTATCAGCGTGGTCGGATTTATCCAGATTTAATTCTGAAGCAAAAGGAGTTTTGTACTGCCGGTCACAAGTCTGCAGTTGCGCAGTTAAAACGTGCTGATGCAGTGTTTTTCAACGGTGGCGATCAATCGCTGCTGCTAAAAGCTCTGAAAAACAAAGACGGTACTGATACGCCTGAACTTGCGCAATTACGCCAAATGTATGAACGCGGTGAAATTATTATCGGTGGCACCAGCGCAGGCACTGCAGTAATGGCTGGTGGCAATTATCAAGGCAGCAGTTCAGTAATGATAAGTGGCGGCACCAGTATCGATGCGATTTTAAATGGCGCTAAGCCGTTAACTCCAGAACTAATTGGTTGTGCTGCAAACAATACCTGTGGCGCCGGTATTGCTGAAGATACCTTAACTTATCAACCACAGGGCGGCCTTGGTTTATTTAGCTATGGCGTGCTTGATACTCATTTCTCTGAGCGTGGCCGTCAAGGCCGGTTGTGGCGTTTGTTGTTAGATAGCGGTTCACGCTTTGGTTTTGGCATTGATGAAAATACTGCTTTATTAGTTGCGTTAACGCGTAAGGGAGATCAATTACTTAGCAGCTTTAGTGTGTCTGGTGAAGGTGGGGTCTATGTTGCCGAGGTAAATGCGGAAACTAATCGCGCTGAGAATAACTTTGCCAACTTAATGAGTCACTATTTTACGCAAGATGATCAGTTTTCAATTGTGCAAGGTCAAATATTGACCGAATTTGCGCCGTGGAAATATGCGCAAGGGGATAGTCAGCAGTTGATGGTTAATAGTGGCGATTTGTTTGGCGGCGATACTTATCGCACCATGGCCAATCTATTCTGTGCAAGTCAAAGTCCACAAGCGACTGGTCGTTTTGCGATAGATGGTCAAGATTATCTAGTAACAGTGCGTAGGGCAAAAGGTTCTGCTAGTCGGCAAGGGACTTTTAACATCGGTACTAATAAACGCTCTTATTGTTCATACCGGAATTTTTCTATTCAGCTAAACATCGCCCCATAAGGCGAGTTAGGAGCCGCTGCAATGAGTCAATACCCGGTCCGATACTGGGTTCGACAATTAGCCTCAGTGCAAAAGCAATGGGGCTGGTTGCAGCTATTTTCACTTGCGGTGCTGTTTATTCTGGTCACTGCAGGCTTAGTTGCACTTGCATTTAGTCTAACCATTCATAATTCCGTTGACTGGAACTTAGTGACCGGTGCTTTATTATTCGCAGCAGTTTTCTCTCCGCCGTTGGTTTCAACATGCTTATATTTGATTAAACACTTAGATGCTACTTTGTCCTATTTGCAGGATTCTGCACGGCAAGAAAAGCTACTAAACGAAAACCTGCAAGAAAATATCCGGCAGCTCAATTTTGAAATTGAAGAGCGCAAGAAGGCATTCCAAGCAAAACGACGAGCTATTGATGAACTTCGCAAAGAAATCTCCGGCCGGAAAAAGACGCAAAAGGAACTTGAAGAACAAAGCTTATTAATGCGCTCTATCGTCGACAGTTCGCCCGACTTATTCTATTACCGCGATGAAACCGGACGTTTCGCCAGCTGTAATAAAATGTTTGAGAAACTTATCGGCAAATCTTCAATTGAACTGATTGGCAGATATCCTTCAGAGATTTATGCGCCGGATATGGCGCCAGCTGCCATTTTGACCGACCATGAAGTTTCGGTAAGCCAAGCAGAACTGACCGTTGACGTTGAATATGTGACCCCTGATGGCCAGACAATTTGGTTTGAAATGCGTAAAGTCCCGTTTTTCGACCGCCAAGGCCGCTATATCGGATTACTAGGCTTTGGCCGTGATATCACCTCACGTAAACTTGCCGAACAAGCCCTTGAACGCGCTTATCTGGATAAAGGGAAATTCATCGCGACCCTTAGTCACGAGTTAAGAACCCCGCTTAACGGTATCGTCGGTTTGACTCGTCGTTTGCTCGAAACCAAACTGAGTCAGGAACAGCGCAGTTGGTCCAACACGATTTTTAGCAGCGCCGAAACCTTGGGTAATATTTTCAACGACATCATCGACTTGGATAAAATAGATCGCCAAGATTTGGATATCGTTTATCAAAGCATCGAAATCGACAAGTTTATTGGGGATATCGCCAACTTCGCTGAGTTGATTTGCCAGCAAAAAGGCCTGAAATTCAAGTTGCAGTTGCTGGGTGAGCTCGACGGTTTTTTAAAGTTGGACCCAACCCGTGTTCGGCAAGTTTTGTGGAACCTTATCAACAACGCGGTAAAATTTACCGCCCGTGGTCAAGTGAGTTTGACTGCGGAATTTAGTCAAACTGCTACGCCACAACTCAAATTCCAAATTACCGACACCGGCATCGGTATTTCTATCACTGAGCAGCAACGTATATTCGATATGTACTATAAATCCAGCGATGGCCGTCGGTTATCGATAGTGGGTTCAGGCATCGGGTTATCGGTATCAAAAGCTTTAGTTGACGCCATGCACGGCAATATCAGTGTCAGCAGCCAAATCAACCAAGGGTCCACCTTTACCGTGGAATTGCCAACTGAGGTCTTATTAAAACCTGAAGCGACACCAGCAGTAGTGTGCCCAAGTCTAACTGTGTTGCTAGTTGAGGACGTGCCGCTCAATGCCGAAATCGCGACCAATTTATTAGAGCAACGAGGCCATACGGTCGTTCATGCTGAAACCGGTGAGGATGCTCTAGCGCTGCTTGAGACTGAGGATGACATTGATTTGGTGCTGTTAGACATGCAATTGCCAGATATGACTGGTGATCAAATTGCCCGATTTATGCAGGAAGAACCGCACTTAGCACAAATACCTATTGTGGTGCTCAGCGCTAACGTGCGAAAAGCCGAAGAGCAATTGGCAGGGATCCAAATTGCGGGTGCCTTAGCTAAGCCAATCAACACGAATAATCTTGATCAAGTCCTAGCTGAGCTGTTTGCACCTAGTTTGATCCGTAGCCAACAAAAAGTGGTGGCTAGCGATGAAGACGCTGTTTTGGACCTAAACATCCTGCAAGATTATCTGCAGTCGCTTGGTGTGAACTCGGTCAAACGCAGTATTCAATTATTCCAACAATTACTGCCTGGTTATATCAATAAAATGGTCGAAGCGGCGACGCAACAGCAGTTGCATGAATTCCAGGAAGCGGCGCATAAATTAAAAGGCGCAGCTTCATCAGTAGGGTTGTTGTGGGTCCAGCAACAAGCCAAGGAGTTTGAACTTAATGAAACGCCTAAATGGCAGAGTTTAGAGCGGCAACTAATTGAATTTCATTTAACTATTGAACAACATCTGAAAGTCCTGCAAGAGTATGTCGCTGCAGAGGCTAATGAGTAGCTATCGTAATTGCCGCCACTTGCGATCACCGCTAAAAATTACTGTACCTTTGTATTCACCTTGCTGAAAGTTCACCCGATTAATTTGTTTGGCCAAACTATCCTGTAGCACGGTTTGTTGCAGTTCTAGCTTAGTTAAATCCTGCTTCTCAGTTGATTCTTGATAAATTTCAACAAGCTGAGGTGTGATTTGGATACCTACCCATTGCAGTTCAACCACATCGTCACCCTGACGTAGTTTGAAATGTCGCTCAATATAGTGCTGTAACACGGCCTCATGCTCAGGATGTTCTAGGTTAATCGCTAACTGTGTTTGAGCCATTAATACCGCCGTTAGGTCGTGCAACGTATAACTATGCACGATCTCCAATTTCCCTGATTTAGGGTTGGTTTCAATATTAACGATACTTTCAAAAAAGGTATGTGAGTAAGCGAATTGACTGAATGTAAACGTCAACACCAAGAAAAAGCCACGCACAGCGAGCTGCTGTGCGTGGCGAATTTTGCTAAGACTTACTGCCATCAAGGTTGCTCGTCCGTTTTGACGTCTTTATCGGCTTTTTCATCTTTGGCAGGTTTTAATTTTTCATTAAAATCCTTCATCTGATTGTCGCCTTTTTTCCGTTTGTACAGCTCTAGTTTGCTATGCGCCACTTTGCGTGGCCAACTGTTGTTGTTGACATCAATATCGGCGGTTTCCCAATGTGGATCTAGCTCAACCGCCACTAGCTCTTTATCAAGAATAAGTAATTTGCTGACATTTTTACTGTTTTTACGCCAGATTTCTGCAGGGATCCGGACTTCTTCGGTAGTGCCATCTTTGAATTTCAGTTCAAGAATAATTGGCATTACTAATCCGCCGACATTGCTAAACTCTAGTTGATAGGCAAGCTTGTCATGGCTTAACAAAGCTTTTTCATAGTCTTCGAGTTTGGCGATCGAGCTCTGATACTCGTTTCTATCAGCATTGGTCACTTCAAATTTCGCATGCTCGTTGTAGAAATCCCTCAACTCTGGTTGGGAATCCAAGCGTTTTGGTAGTGATTTATTGCGTTTTTCACTGAGGGATTCAGGTTGTGCAGCTTCCTGACTTTGCTCCCAAGCCTTTTCTGTTTCTGGATTTTTACTGTCGATATGCACTAGTGTCACTTTATCCAATGCAATATCTACTGGATCTGTGGTGTAGAACCAACCACGCCAGAACCAGTCTAAATCGACAGCAGAAGCATCTTCCATGGTACGGAAGAAGTCGGCAGGAGTAGGGCGCTTGAATTTCCAACGTTCGGCATAAGTTTTAAATGCAAAGTCGAACAGCTCACGACCCATAATTGTTTCGCGCAGAATATTCAACGCAGTAGCCGGTTTGCCGTAAGCATTGTTACCAAACTGCAAGACCGACTCTGAGTTAGTCATGATTGGTACTTGGTGCTCACTGCGCATGTAATCGACGATATCCCGAGGTTCGCCACGGCGTGACGGGTATTTTTCTTCCCAACTTTGTTCAGCAAGGTATTGCACAAAAGTATTTAAACCTTCATCCATCCAAGTCCATTGCCGTTCATCAGAGTTAATAATCATTGGATAATAATTGTGGCCAACCTCATGGATAATTACGGAAATTAGCCCGTATTTGGTCATTCGAGAGTAGGTTTTTTCGCCGGTCTTTTTGTCTTTTTCTGGCCGTGCGCCATTAAAAGAAATCATTGGATATTCCATACCACCGACTGGGCCGTTTACTGAAATCGCCACTGGATACGGATATTCAATGCTGTATTTGTTGTAGCTTTCGATGGTGTGAACTACGGCTTGTGTTGAGTACTGTTGCCACAGCGGATTACCATCTTTTGGATAATATGACATCGCCAATACGTCGCGACTGCCGCTTTTTACTCTTTGGGCATCCCAAATGAATTTCCGGCTAGAGGCAAAAGCAAAGTCCCGCACATTTTTCGCTTTAAATTGCCAAGTTTTGCGTTCATCAGTTCCAGCCTTTTCATTTTCAATGGCTTCAGCTTCAGTAACAATAAGTACTGGTTTGTCTGATTTGGCTGCGGTTTCGAGACGCTGTTGTTCGGTGTCCGATAGCACGTCATCCGCATTTTGCAGCTCACCTGTTGCCGCAACGATGTGGTCGGCAGGCACTGTAATTGCGACATCGTAATTACCAAACTCTAAGGTAAATTCGCCGTCACCTAAAAACTGTTTGTTTTGCCAGCCGTAGACATCGTAATAAGCTGCCATCCGCGGAAACCACTGGGCAATTTCATAGAGGTAGTTGTTATCTTCTTTGAAATATTCATAGCCTGAGCGGCCGCCCAGAACTTTTTGTTCGGTGATTTTATAATTCCATTCAATTTGGAATTCAACATCATCGCCTGACGCTAAGCCGTTTGGTAAATCGATACGCAACATCGTGCCACTGACGGTGTATTTTGCCGGCTTACCACCGATAGTGAGCGCTTTGATTTGATAACCACCATGCCAAATTGGGCTTTGGGTTATGGTTCGAAAGTCATCGTAGGTCACTTTCTCTTCGGCAACGCCCGGCTCTGTCAGCACCGCCGCGGAATTCTGTTGGTAAATGTTTTGATCAAGCTGCAGCCATAAATAATCTAACCGATCCGGTGAATTATTCTGATAACGAACCTTAGCATGCGCACTTAATAGATGAGTTTTCTCATCCAAGCTCGCCTTAATTTGGTAATCAGCTTGTTGCTGCCAATACTGATGACCCGGTGCTCCCGACGCGGTGCGGTAGGTATTCGGGGTTGGCAGAATTTCTTCAAGTTGGCGAAATTTGTCTTCAGATGTTGCTTGCACATTTCCGGCAAAAAATGCGCCAGCAAATAATGCTAATAGTTGTTTATTCATATATTTGATTCTTATGGTTCGTTGAATTCTTATCCTACACATTCAATGTGCATTACCGAGCCGCAGTGCGACCAGTGGATTGATTTTCCGGTTAAAGTTAGCAACCTCAGTGCTGTAGTCATTTTTTGCCATCTCAGATGTTCGCCAAACTAAGCCAATCACTTTTCCCGCGCGGCTTTTAGTCGCATTTGCCAGAATACTTGACTATAATGCTCGGCTATTTTTACCGGCTTTCAAAAAGGTGTTCCCGATGGCTGAAAATGCTATTTCTTCGCGCAAATCAGCACCAGTTGCTCGTATGGCGGCTGAGCGTGATTTGTTTTCTTACCCAAAATACTGGGCGGAGAGCTATGGCATTGCGCCGTTTTTACCAATGTCACGCAAAGAGATGGACAAACTTGGTTGGGACAGCTGCGATATCATCTTAGTGGTTGGTGATGCTTATGTAGACCACCCAAGCTTTGGTATGGCCGTTGTTGGCCGCATGTTAGAAAGCCAAGGCTTTCGCGTTGGTATCATTGCTCAGCCAGAGTGGAACAGCAAAGACGCATTTATGGCTCTTGGTAAACCGAACCTATTCTTCGGGGTATCGGCCGGTAATATGGATTCGATGATCAACCGCTATACTGCCGATAAAAAGCTGCGCCATGACGATGCTTACACGCCAAACAATGAAGGTGGTAAGCGGCCAGATCGCGCTGTGCTGGTTTACTCTCAGCGCTGTAAAGAAGCCTATAAAGACGTGCCTGTGGTCATTGGCGGTATTGAAGCGAGTTTACGCCGCATTGCGCACTATGATTATTGGCAAGAAAAAGTCCGTCGCTCGATTTTGTTCGATGCCAAGGCGGAAATTTTGATTTATGGCAATGCCGAGCGTCCTTTAGTTGAAGTCGCGCATCGCCTTGCTGCTGGTGAAACCTTCGAGACTATGCAGAATATTCGGGGCACTGCGGTTATTCGCAAAGAGCCACTGCCTGGTTGGCGTGGTGTTGACTCTACCGCCATTGATAAAGTTGGCAAGATAGATCCAATTCCAAATCCTTACGGCGCCGATGATGTCGGTTGTAGCAGTTACTCTGAGTTCGCTAAAGAAGGTATTGATTTAACCAAAGCTGCTGAAGTTGAAGCCAAACCTATTATGGTGCAGCCGCATAAGCCAAAGCCTTGGGAGCAAACTTATGTGAAGTTGCCGGCGTTTGAGCAAGTCAGCGTGAATAAACCGCTTTATGCCCATGCGTCGCGGATTTTGCATCAAGAGCAAAACCCAGGTTGTGCGCGGGCGATATTCCAGCGTCACGGCGACCGCCACATTTGGGTTAATCCTCCGGCATTTCCGTTAACTACGGAAGAGATGGATGGGGTATTTGGTCTGCCATACCAACGGGTGCCGCATCCTGTGTACGGCAAAGCCAAAATTCCTGCCTACGACATGATCAAAACTTCGGTGAACATCATGCGCGGCTGCTTTGGTGGCTGTTCGTTCTGCTCAATTACCGAGCATGAAGGTCGGATCATTCAAAGTCGTTCGCAAGAGTCAATTTTGCGGGAAATCGAAGAAATTCGCGACAAAGTTCCCGGTTTTACTGGCGTAATTTCCGACCTTGGTGGCCCAACCGCCAACATGTACCGGTTACGTTGTAAAAACCCGAAAGCTGAGCAAACCTGTCGTCGGCCATCCTGTGTTTATCCAACTATTTGTGAACATATGGACACTGACCAAAGCCCAACAGTGGACTTATACCGTGCTGCACGCCGCGTAGATGGCGTGAAAAAGGTATTAGTCGCTTCAGGCGTTCGTTATGACTTGGCGGTTGAAGATCCAAATTATGTAAAAGAGTTGGTGCAGCATCACGTTGGTGGCTATTTAAAAATCGCTCCTGAGCATACCGAAGAAGGCCCATTGTCGAAAATGATGAAGCCTGGCATGGGGGCTTACGATAAATTCAAAGCGATGTTCGATAAATACAGTAAAGAAGCAGGTAAAGAACAATACCTCATTCCTTATTTTATTTCGGCGCATCCGGGTACCACCGATTTGGACATGGTGAATTTGGCATTGTGGTTAAAAGAGCGGGATTTCCGTTTAGACCAAGTGCAAAACTTCTATCCAAGTCCAATGGCAAATGCCACGACTATTTACCATACCGAGTTAAACTCGCTGAAAAACCTGAAAGGTAACACTGACAAAGTGCCGGTAGCCAAAGGTGAGCGGCAACGTCGGTTACACAAAGCGTTGTTGCGTTATCATGATCCAAAAGGTTGGCCGATGATCCGCGAGGCGCTTCGAGCTATGGGAATGGCAAAACTGATTGGCAAAGGCAAAGGTTGTTTAGTGCCAGAAGAAACCCGTGATGAGCTGTCGAAAAAGCCAAAAGCGGGCGGTCAAATCGCTGTGACTAAACATACGGGCGTGAACCCAATTAAAGCTGCGCTGATTAAAAAGCAGCAACAAACCGGTAAGTCTTCTGGACAAGCCTCATTTAAAAAGCACAAAGCCAAATAGCGTTGTGTGCTGAAAAATAACCCCAGCCTAATAACCCCAGTAAAAGTGCTGGGGTTATTTTTTTCAGTGCTAACAGTCTTGTTTAGCTCCAAATGCAAGCAAGACAAGTGCTAGCGTCCTCCACGCGACAACAAGGCACTGCAAAGGGTTTTACTCAGGAGTAACTATGGCAAAGCTTGCTGACGCTTTGTCGATTAACCGCATAAAACTGACGAAATCAATTGTACTCCCCTCTAAATCGAACTCTTCGCTAGTCATAATATCGTCTAAACCGGCAGCCCCAGCGAGCAATTTAACTAGCAAAACTTTGCTGATATTCAAGGTCGCGTTTGCTTTTGGATCTGGGCTTGCTGCGCGGTGATGCAGCACCGAGTTTTCCAGCCACAACACATAAGATTCATTCAAGTCGGTAAGTTTCAGGTTGATGACGTAGTCCTTACCATCTGCGGCCGGACCATTTAAACTTGCTGCCATAGCTTCGAGAAAGCGCTCAGTAGGCGTGCGTTGCATTAAGCCTAATAACAAGGTTCGATCCACCCCTTGCTCTGGGGTACCTTGCTGCAATTCTTGGGCTGCAGCTAGATAACTATTGCGCCAAGTTGATGCTTCAGATTGATAGCCAAGTTGTTGATAAGTTTCAGCTAATAAGCTTTTGGCTGCTTGGTTTTCTGGTTCGGCAAACACCAAATGATTCAGCAATTCGGCGACCCAGCGGTAATCTCCTTGGTCATAAGCAATTTTTGCCGCAGTAAGGACCTTGTCTGGGCCACCCATTAATTCGATATAACGGGGTGCAACTTTTGCCGGTGGTAATGGGTTCAAATTGGCGGGATTACCATCATATGCACCTAAATACATTTGATAAATCGCCTTCACGTTATGGCGCAAATCACCATAATAACCGCGGGTGCCAAAATAGCTGGCGAGTGCTGGTGGTAATTCAATTTGATCGGCAATTTCTTTCGGTGTCGCGCCACTATTGGCCAAACGAATTGTTTGATCATGCAAGTATTTATAGACATCGCGGTGCTTGGTGATGAACTCTCGGATCTGTGGTTGCCCCCAAATCGGCCAATTGTGCTGGCCAAAATAGACTTCAGCATCACCAAGTTGGTCCAACGCATTTTGCATATAGCTTGACCATTGCAGCACATCTCGCACTTTTGCGCCGCGAACTGGTAGAAAGTTGTGCATGGTTTGCGCGAGCAGTTCTGCTCCGCCATAAGCTTTTAGTGCAGGGATAGAAAAGGTCAGCTCAGCAGGGGCTTCGGCACCGGGAGTGTTGTGAAAAACGAACTCAACGCCATCTATGGTCAAATTTTGCGTTGATTTTTCGATAGTTATTGTTGGTGCCAGAATGCCAATAGTGCCATAAGCGACTCGTTTACCAAGTCCCGCATCGACAAAACCCTGAGCGCCAGTTTCAAGATTTTTGCCAAACTGATACATCGAACGTCGCGACATCGCTGGGCCGACCAAGACGTTTTCAGAGGTAGCTTCTGCCATAAACCCTGCTGGTGCGACGATCGGTATATTGCGACTTTGCGCTTCTTGCTCGCTGATAATTCCAAGAACTCCACCAAAATGATCAACGTGAGAATGGCTGAAAATCACCGCACTTACCGTTTTGTCGCCAAGGTGTTGTTTGGCAAAAGCCAACGCCGCAGACGCACTTTCCTCGCTAGTTAAAGGGTCAATCACAATCCAACCAGTGCGTCCTTCGATCAGTGTCATATTGGCTAAGTCAAAGCCTCGCAGCTGATAGATGCCCTCAGTGACTTTAAACAAACCAGCTTGTGCATTGAGTTTGGCATGGCGCCATAAGCTTGGGTGTACTGTAGCCGGCATGGCGCCATCCATAAAGGCGTACTCAGCAAAGTCCACAAGGGTTTTGCCGTCAGGGCCTTTAATCACCCCGGTAGGTTTTGCAATCAATCCTCGCTTCGCTTCGTGATTTGCCAAGGACTCATTCGTACCAGCTCCCTCTAGGTTTAAATGTTTGGTGGTCGCTTGGTAAGCTTCTGTGGTAGCCGCTGTCGCTGCAGAGTCTTTGCGCTCTACCGCAGAATCACAGCCACTTAACAACACTGTACTCGCGGCGATAAACAACAAATTGATACTGCGCATGAATTAGACTCCTGATGATTTCATTGCTTTTAAGGTCATTTAAACGAAGCATGGCTTAAAAATTAACCGCTAACAGCAAGAGTAGAGTAGATTGCTAAATGCAGCCAATGCATTGTTTACATCAGAGCGATGCGCTAGTAGCATGATGTTATGAAGTTACGTCATCTAGAACATTTAATTGCCCTTGCTGAAGAGCGTCATTTTGGCAAAGCTGCTGAACGTGTCCATCTGAGTCAGCCCGCTTTTAGTCGCAGCATTCAGACGCTCGAGCAAGAAACTAACTTGCGCTTATTTGACCGCGAGGCGGGCGAGGTTCGGCCAACTGCTGCCTGTGAGTTTTTGCTCGAGCGAGCAAAATCAATTCAATTCGCGATGCGCGGCCTGCAACGAGATTTGTCGCTGTACACAAATGCCGAACTCGGCAAATTAGCCTTTGGTGTAGGACCGTTCCCTGCGGCGATGTTGCTGCATCAAGTGGTGCCAAGCTTACGTCAGCAATATCCAAGCTTACAACTGCAGTTAGAAGTTCATAATTGGCAACTATTACTTGAGCTACTTCGCTTGGAAAAAATCGAGTTTTTTGTCGCTGACAGTCAGCAATTTTCCACTGCCGAGACTGATATTGAGATAGAGCAGTTAGCGATGGTGAGCGCTGGCTTTTTTGTCAATAAAGGTCATCCGCTTTTGCAAAAATCAGTAGTGATGCAGGACCTGTTGCAATATGGTCTTGCGACTACTCGTTTACCCCAAGATGTGCGTACTAAAGTCGCCGCCGCATTTGGTTTGCAGTCAGCACAAGAACTGAGCGTGGCGTTGGAATGTGATGACGTCGCTTTATTGAGAACTGTGACTAAGACATCCAATACAATTTTGGGCGTGATCCATGGTGCTATCCAGGATGATTTGCAAAGTGGTGAACTGGTAGAACTGCAAATCAGCGACAAACCACTGCTTTATTCTGGCCTTGGCTTGGTCACATTAAAAAATCGCAGTCGTTCACCGGGGGCAACCAGAGTTATTGCGGAAATAGTTGCAGCGATTGCGAGGTCATCGCCTAGTAATACCGTTAGTGAATAAACTGTAGTTAGAACAACATTAGCTGCTAGTTTTTAGCAGCTGAACAGCAAGGTCTGCTGCAGTTTGCTTCAGTTGAGTTATCTGCGGCTGTGCAGTCGTTGCCACTGTTGCCTGAGTACAAAAGCCGGCAATTGTGCTAGCATAACCGTCTCTTGGTTATTTAGTGAATTTTGTCGATGTTGAAGGCTTTTATTTGCCAATACTGGCGATATTTTGTGCTAGGCAGTGCCTGCTATCTGGTGATCCCGTGGGCTAAAGCGCCTTCGTGGCAACTGACCGCACTTTGGCAATCCGAGCAAGAAACTGCGGACGCCTTTAAACCTTTGCTGAAGTTTTATAAAAAATATGGTGATGCCGTATTTCCTGCTTTGCAAGCTCAACTCGAGCTCAACAAACTTCGCGATTATGAACGTGAATTAATTGCGGATAATGAGCAGTTTTCTGATCAAGCTCGTGATGACAAGTGGGCGACTGCTAGTGAATTTGTGATTGCTCATGTCGCCACTGATGTCTCTAAAAATGAATTGCGCATCTATGATTCCGAATGTCGTAATGATCTTTGCCAAATCGAAATCGCTGCGCCAAATGGTTTAACTAAAGAACTCAGCCAGCTGGTGTTGAAGTTCGCCAGCACTTTAAAGGCCGGTGACTTAGAGTTTCATCAATTGCATGAAGAAAACGACCGGATAATTCTCGAGGTCAAAGCGGGGAAACGCTTAAAATATAATTTCATCGATGAATGGCGCTTGACGCCAGCGACTCGGGAACAATGGTTAGCGGAGGTTGGGGAATGGTTGAAAAAGCAAAAATAGTCGCCGCTTTCGCAGTGGGTTACGGTCTGACCTTAGCTTTACAGTTACTGCTCAACGTGTTGACGCCAGTGCCTGAAATACTGAAGGATAAACCATTACTTACCGAGCAACTGTTACAACAAGACGTGACAGCTGAGCAATGGGTCAACAGCGCCGAGCGGCTGACCGAGAAGTTAAAATTATCCCGTCTTTGATACGCCGCGACAGCGTCGTTAAGTCATTGCTAGTTTCGTCCAATTTCGGGCATAGTGGCGGCAACATTACTAATTGCCGCCCACTGCAAAAGGCATTCCCTGCATGAAAATCCCAAAACGGCTGCTACCGCTAGTCGAAGAAGGTCTGATCGATGAAGTGCTTAGACCGCTGATGAGCGGAAAAGAAGCCGCGGTTTTTGTCGTACGTTGTGGCGAGCAAATTCGTTGTGCCAAAGTTTATAAAGATGCTGACCACCGCAGCTTTAAAAAAGCAGCACAGTATCAAGAAGGCCGTAAAGTTCGTAATAGCCGGCGTTCTCGCGCTATGAGCAAAGGTTCAAAATACGGACGTGAGCAGCAAGAAGACAGCTGGCAACATGCTGAAGTCAATGCGTTGTTCAAACTTGCTGACGCCGGTGTGCGTGTGCCTGAGCCTTATGGCTGTTATGACGGCGTGTTGCTGATGGAATTGGTGACCGATGCCGATGGCGACGTTGCACCTCGGCTTAATGATGTCGCTATGTCAGCAGAACAGGCGGTTGAAGATCACGCCATCATGATGCGTTACATTATGCGCATGTTAGGGCAGGGCTTAGTCCATGGCGACTTATCCGAATTCAATGTGTTAGTGGATGCTTATGGCCCAGTCGTAATTGATTTGCCTCAAGCTGTGGATGCTGCAGCTAACAACAATGCCAGTTGGATGCTAAAACGCGACGTGAATAATATGACGCAATATTATGGGCAATTCGCTCCAGAGCTGTTGACCACTCGTTTTGCTGATGAAATTTGGGCTTTGTATGTTGCTGGCGATTTTGACCCTGAGGCTGAGTTGACTGGTGATTTTGCGGATCCTGTCGATGCAGCGGACGTCGACTCGGTTTTGGAAGAAATAAAAGCCGCCTTTGCCGAGATGCAAGAGCGCCAATTGCGGGCGCAAACTGAAGATGAAGATTAATGCACGGTAAGATTGTCGCCTAGAACCTGAATCACAAATTTGAGGCATAAAAAAACCAGCGAACAAATCGCTGGTTTTTTGTCTAGAAAATTAGCGATTATCGCTTATTTTTCCAGTTTACCGACGAAACGGTAGCCTTCGCCGTGAATTGTGCTGATTAACTCTGGGCTATCAACATCTGATTCAAAGTGTTTGCGGATACGGCGAATAGTCACGTCAACTGTGCGGTCATTTGGACGTAAATCACGGCCAGTCATATGACGGATCAACTGTTCACGAGTAAAGATTTTACCCGGGGTATCTAGCATCAGACGTAATGCACGATATTCGCCTTTTGGCAGACGACGTGAAACACCTTTAGGTGATGTCAGGTTGCGGCTGTTTTCATCCAAAGTCCAACCGTTAAACTTGACCACACTTTTGTGTTCTTCAATCACAGGCTGTGACACTGTGCGGTTTAACAGGTTACGTGCACGGATAGTCAGTTCACGCGGGTTGAATGGTTTAGTCAGATAATCATCTGCACCAATCTCAAGACCCAGGATGCGATCAACTTCGCTGTCACGGCCGGTCAGGAAAACCAGACCGATATTTTCTTTTTGGCGCAGTTCACGAGCCAAAATTAAGCCATTTTTCCCTGGCAAATTGATATCCATCACGATCAGATTTACGGTGTTGTCAGTCAGTTGTTGGTGCATTTCTTCACCATTCACTGCTTCTAACACTTCGTAACCTTCACCTTCAAATAGGTTTACTAGGTTCAGGCGGGTTACTTCTTCGTCTTCTACGATCAAAATTACAGGCGTCTGCATGGAGATGAACCTTATGTAAATTGTGTTGGAAATTCTAATTATGTCTAGATTGGTCAAATGACAACCAGTTGCCATTTTTTTTGCAATTATAGCTTTAGGGCCAAATGTTAACAAGTGATTTTGTTAACAATTAGGAAGTGCTGATATTTGCAAGGAATTAATTAACAATAACTTATGTAAATCAATGACTTGTGTATTTACATGTTTTGAGCTGTTGAAGACTTAATAATCACTGGGAAATCAATTTGAATATCCACACCATTTCCAAGGGTACTTTCTAAGCTAATTTTGCCGTTTAATGCTTGAGTGACCAAATTGTAAACAAGGTGCATACCTAAACCACTTCCACCTTCACCACGTTTGGTGGTTACGAACGGATCGAAGATACGTTTTTTAATGTGTTCTGGAACCCCAGCGCCATTGTCACGGTAGTTAATAAAACACCGATTTAGCTCGACCCTGACGGTAATTGTAATAGTGCCATGTTCGATATGTTCAAAGGCATGGATCAAACTATTCATAATCAAATTGATCAAAATTTGGTTGACCGGGCCTGGCTTGCTATCAATATCAAGTTTAGGATCACAATCGATAACCACTTCATGCTGAGTTTTTTTCAAGTTTGGCCGCAACGATAACAGTACTTCGTTCATCAGTTGCAACATGTTGAACTGCCGACGATTTTCGTTTGATTGATCAACCGCAACTTGTTTAAAGCTTCGGATCAAACTGGCTGCACGTTCGAGATTTCGATAAATAATTCCAAGATTTTCTTTACTGTCAGTTAAGAATTTAGCGAGCTGAGATGACGTAAGTTTCTTCTCGTCGAAGGATTTTTGAATATCCGCTAGTTTGTCTTGCATCAGGGTAGAGGCGGTTACACCTAGACCTATTGGTGTATTAACTTCGTGGGCAACCCCAGCAACCATCTGACCGAGACTAGCCATTTTTTCCGTTTCGACAATTTGACTTTGGTACTGGTGAAGGGTCTCTAGAGTATTCAACAAGTCCTGATTCGAACTTTTTAGCGCTACTGTTCGTTCGTTAATCTTTTGTTCCAAGCTTTGGTTTAGCTGACGGATTTCTTGTTCAGCAGCTTGGACTTTATTAATTTGTTGCTCAATTCGGTCCATCATATTATTGATGGCACGACCTAGCATATGCAGCTCTTCAATTTCAGTCGCAGGCACTCGGATTGAGTAATTTTTTTCTTTGGTTACTTTTTGGACAATAGTTAGTAATGTTTCGATCGGTGCAGTAAAGCGTTTTTGCAAGCGACGACTGATGAAGTAGGCACCAATCAGTGCTATCAAGGCGATCAACAAATCGAATAGGATCCGGCTTTGCATATACTTGTTCAGCTCAGCTAGGCTTGCTCGGATGTAAATGTAGCCAATTTTTTTGCCTTCAAATTCAACAGCTTTGGCAATTTCAATAATGTCACCGTCAAAGTGAGGTTGGCTTAAATCGCCAACTCTAGCGAATTGCGTAGGGTGTGGACCTATCTCATTGCGGTTATAACTTGAAAAAAAACTAAGTTCAGATGTTTCAGCTGTTAATTTGTAGATGTGAATGTTGTGCAAAATTTCAACAGCAGCGAAAGATTTTAACCGACTGTCTTCTGTCTCGGCATCATCAAGAATTAACCCTGGCACTGAGTTAAAAGCAATGATATTGGCGTAGGCGTGAAGTTGATCGATGAGTTTTTTCTTTTGAAAGCTGATGTCTTGCAGAGTTGAGATGGTTAAAGACGCCAGTAAGGTAACACTACAAATAAGCATGACCACCCAACTGAGTGCGCCTTTTATTGAAGATGTCCTTAAGATGGATGTCATTGATGCGTCCACTGTGCTTTAGCCAATTAAAAATTGCGTTGCATGCGGGCAGACTTTGCCAAATCCTTTGCCGTGCCGCTATTTGATGTTATGCACTTTGTGTCGATTAAGCAAATTAGAATGGGAAAAAATATTTTGGCTGGAATGGGAAAAATTAAAACAAAAACAGCTATCTAGAAAACGGAATTGCCAAACCCCAAGCAGGGGTTTGGCAACTAAGCTTAATTTTTAATACTGCGATAGACCACAAAACCTTGACGACGAGCGAGCTCTTTTACATTACCAAAAGCAGCTGTGAGCCACTCGGCATATGGCAAATGTGCGTTGGCAACTAAGGTTAAACTGCCATTGCTTTTCAATTTAGCTTTGCTATCGAGGATGAATTGTTCGGCAATACTCAAGTCGGTTTTTAAACCGGTATGGAATGGCGGATTACTAACAATATGATCAAACGCTGGTGTACTTGTAGGTATTCCGTCAGCTGCCTGCACTTGTGCTTGCAGTTTATTCAGGGCGAAAGTTGCTTCGGTGCTTGCGACTGCAAGTGCACTAATGTCTGAAGCAAACAGTTGGATTTTTGGCTCGCGCAGTTTTAACGCTGTGCCAATCAAACCAGCTCCGCAGGCAAAATCTAACACTGTGCCTTGTTGCACATGGCCGAGATTTTCCAAAAGCAATGCGGAGCCTTGGTCTAACTGACCATGATTAAACACCCCAGGTAACGAACAAAATGGGAAGCTAAAGACACCGTGGTTCACAGCAAACTGCGCCATAGTGCTAGCTTTCAAAGTTTGTTCGCCAAGACCGTTTAAGGCGAACCATAAACAGTGTTTTGCGTTATCTAACTTGTGTGCATGTAAGCCAAGTTTTTCGGCAAGTGCTGCTAGGCTCTTGATGCCGCCTTTGTTATCGCCAACTAAATAGACGTTACTGTTGTCGTGCAGAAACGGCTTAATTCGGGCTAACAAATAATGAAGCAGCTCTTTGCTTTTTGGGAAGAACACTACCACTGTGTCAAACACCGCATCTAATACAAAATCGTGGCTCAGGGTCGTCGGGATCTTACCTTGCCAAGCGTTAGCAACGGCAACATCGCTAGTTAAGCAAGTAATGTCCAGTTTTGCATCAGCAAGCTCAAAGGCAAGCTGGTCCGCCATCGGCTCGATCAGCAGTATTTTACCGGTTAAATCATTGATGTTGCGCAGCAGCAACTGGCTTTGTGGGTATAACATTAGGCGATCCGCTCAAACATTAAATCCCAAACGCCATGACCTAAATTTACGCCGCGGTTTTCGAATTTGGTTAATGGTCTATGGTCTGGACGTGGCACATATTGATTATCGCTTGCTAGGTTTTTGAATCCCTCGGCAGCACTCATCACTTCCAGCATATGCTCTGCGTAGTTTTCCCAATCTGTAGCCATATGGAAAACACCACCGATTTTCAGTTTCTTCCGTAATAACTGAACAAATTCACTCTGAACTATGCGGCGTTTGTGATGGCGTTTTTTGTGCCATGGATCTGGGAAAAACAACTGAACTGTCGACAACGAGCCATCAGCGATACAGTCATTGAGAATTTCTACGGCATCATGTTCGAATAACCGGAGGTTTTTCACCTGTGCTGTTTCGGCTTCGCCGAGACAAGCACCAACGCCTGGTTTGTGTACTTCAATACCGATGAAGTCTTTCTCTGGTGCAGCTTTGGCCATTTCAACCAGAGATTTGCCCATACCAAAGCCAATTTCTAAAACAACATGGCTATCACGGCCAAAGACTTCAGTAAGGTTATAAGTTGTAGTTTGGTGCTCTAAACCCATAGTCGGCCAAAATTGCACAATAGCGCGCTCTTGGCCTTTAGTCAGGCGACCTTCGCGAAGTACAAAACTACGGATCCGCCGCAGATATCTTGGCTCTTGCTGATCAACAACTTCTTCTGGTGTTGTGATTGCTGGTTGCTCGGCGTTGTTCATTTCATACTCCACGGGAATTTTAGCGGCGCACATTATGGCCAATTGCGCTCTGATCCGCAATGAAAGCCTGCATTTGGCATGGCTTTGCTCGGTTAAATATCGCTTTGGCAAATTGGCAGTAGCCCCAGTTGCGGTTAGACTGCCTGCAGTTTGTAAATGCTCTATACCCTTGGCACTTGAGTGAATGGGTATAAGCCAAAATAGAGTTGACGCATGTTTGATACTGAGAATTTTCAACAGCAAGTGATTAGTTGGCAACAGAGCCATGGGCGCAATCAATTGCCGTGGCAACAAAGCACTGGCGAACTAGCAGATGCCGCTTATCGGGTGCTTGTTTCCGAACTGATGTTGCAACAAACCCAAGTGGCGACAGTGATCCCATATTTTCAGCGTTGGCTAGAGGCATTTCCAGATATCAATACACTGGCAAGCGCAGATGAAGATGAAGTGATGCGCTTGTGGCAAGGTCTCGGATATTACGCGCGAGCTCGGAATTTACACAAAGCAGCAAAGTATCTGGCTGAACTGCCCGAATTTCCAGCCTCGCTTGCGGAGCTTTTGCAAGTGCCAGGAGTAGGGCGTTATACCGCTGGCGCGATTATGTCCTTTGCTTTTGATCAGTATGGTCCCATCGTTGATGGCAACGTCAGACGACTTTATTGCCGTTACTTTGCTATTGCTGGGGTGCCTCATAGCACCGCGCTGGAAAAACAATTGTGGCAAAAAGCGCATCAGCTGACGCCGACGTCGCAAAGCCGCCGCTTTTCGCAAGGCTTATTGGATTTAGGGGCCACTGTTTGCAAAGCCCGTCAGCCACTTTGTGAGCAATGTCCATTAGCGGCAGATTGTCAGGCACTTTTGCAAAATCGAGTGAGTGATTTTCCAAATGCCAAGGCGAAAAAAGCGGTGCCGAGTAAAGCTGGTAGTTTTTTATGGATAAGCCAAGGCGACGCCATTTTGCTACAAAAACGTCCAAGCCCCGGGATTTGGGGGGCTTTATGGTGTTTACCGCAAGTTGCAGATGACTCGCCACTGCTAGCTGGTGCGAAACTACACGGTGAATTTAGTCATCAGTTTACTCATTACAAACTGAATGCGCAGATTTGGCAGATTAGCGCCGAGCAGTATGATGTTAACTTGCGCCAGGCTGCGCCGGAAATTTGGGCTAAGCCGACGGAGCTGGCGATGCTCGGGTTACCTGCGCCATTAAAAATCTATTTGGGAGCAAAATTACAGCCATGAAACAGTGCGTAAAGGCTTGTTGAGAGTCGTTTTATTACCAAAAAGGCTTTCGGTCTAGTGCTAAAGTAGTAGGTTTTTAACCCCAAGGCATAATATCCGTCTTGGGGCATTGGCCTCTACAGTGATGTCTCTAAAGGTTATTTCTAACAATAATGAGGCATTTAACATGATTTATGCACAACCAGGTCAAGCAGGGTCGATAGTTTCAGTTGCAGCACGTTATGAGAACTACATCAACGGTAAATGGCAAGCGCCGGTGGATGGTCAGTATTTCGATAACGTTTCTCCGGTAACTGGTCAGGTTTTTTGCCAAATTCCTCGTTCAAATAAAGCCGATATCGACTTAGCACTTGATGCTGCGCATGCCGCAAAACAAGCCTGGGGTTCAACTTCGGTGACTGCGCGTTCGAATATTTTGCTAAAAATTGCTGACCGTTTAGAGCAAAATTTAGAAATGATGGCGGTCGCCGAAACTTGGGATAACGGCAAAGCTATTCGGGAGACATTAAACGCCGACGTGCCGCTGGCAGTGGATCATTTCCGTTATTTTGCTGGGGCCATTCGCGCGCAGGAAGGTAGTATCGGCGAAATTGACCAAAACACTGTCGCTTATCATTTTCACGAACCTTTGGGTGTTGTTGGTCAAATCATTCCTTGGAACTTCCCACTGCTTATGGCTGCATGGAAACTCGCCCCAGCCTTGGTTGCAGGGAACTGCATTATTTTAAAACCTGCTGAGCAAACACCTTGGTCTATCTTGAAGTTCATTGAATTGGTTGGTGATTTATTGCCACCTGGTGTACTAAATATCGTCAATGGTTTTGGTAAAGAAGCAGGTGAAGCCTTAGCGACAAGCAAACGGATCGCCAAAATCGCATTTACTGGTTCTACGCCGGTGGGCTCGCATATTTTAAAATGTGCTGCCGAGAATATCATTCCGTCAACTGTTGAGCTTGGTGGTAAATCGCCAAACATCTTCTTCTCCGACGTGATGAATTTTGAAGACAGTTATTTGAGTAAGTGTATTGAAGGGGTTGTGCTGGCCTTTTTCAACCAAGGCGAAGTTTGTACTTGCCCATCACGCTTATTAGTGCAGGAAGACATTTACGATGCCTTTATTGCCAAAGTTATTGAAAGAACTAAACAAATCAAACGCGGAAATCCGCTTGATACCGAAGTGATGGTGGGTGCCCAAGCATCACAACAACAGTTCGATAAAATCATGAGTTACTTCAATATCGGTCGAGAAGAAGGCGCGCAAGTGCTGATTGGCGGCGATAAAGAGCAGTTATCTGCTGAACTTGGTGGAGGGTATTACATCCAACCAACCTTGTTCAAAGGTGATAACAGCATGCGGGTTTTTCGCGAAGAAATCTTTGGCCCAGTAGTTTCAGTCACTACTTTTAAAGATGAGGCAGAAGCATTAGCTATCGCAAACGACTCTGATTTTGGTTTAGGTGCAGGGGTGTGGACTCGCGATATGAACCGGGCTTACCGCATGGGCCGTGGTATCGAAGCCGGTCGCGTCTGGACCAACTGCTACCATCACTATCCAGCTCATGCAGCCTTTGGTGGTTATAAAAAATCTGGGGTTGGTCGTGAAACGCATAAAATGATGCTAAATCATTATCAGCAAACCAAAAATTTACTGGTCAGTTATGACGTGAATCCGCTAGGCTTCTTTTAGTAAAGCAAACCCTCATTAATCTGAGGGCTCTTGCAAAGCATACTGACCCCAGTTACAGAGTACTATCATGTTGCTGGGGTTTTTGTTTGAATGGTTGCGGTAGCAACTAAGCCATCACATCATTAAAAAAGTAAGTTAAATGGGGTCTATTAGCCAAGAGGGCCGCTAGGGTGCCAGTATTTCGATCAAGTACCAATTTGCGTGATCCGCAACTTGCGGCTGCTGAATTAACCTCGAGCTTGTTGGCACAAGCCGCAGCTGAGCCTATCGGTTTTGTGTTGTTTTTTTGTGCTGCTGATTATGCGCTACCGGAACTTGCCGATGCGCTTAAAAATAGTTTTGCCGAAGTTCAGGTCGTCGGTTGTACAACTGCTGGCGAAATCAGCCAAGTAGGTTATGCCGATCATTCGATTGTCGCTTTAGGTTTTGCCCGCGGTCATTTTCAAGTCGCCAGTATTTGCGTTACCGATCTAGCCCAATTCGATTTAATTAAAGCACAGCAAGTTGTCGAACAACTTAAACGGCAAGCTGGCGCAGTAAGTGGCCAAACTTTTGTTATGACTTTGCTTGATGGCCTGTCGGCGCAGGAAGAACTGGTGCTGCTGGCGCTTGAGTCTGCGCTTGGCGCTATCCCGCACTTTGGCGGTTCTGCTGGTGATAATCATCAGTTGCGCCGCACCCATTTATACTTTCAAGGCCAGTTTTATACTCAAGCAGCGGTGATGTTAATGTTTCAAACAACACTGCCTTTTGCGGTGTTCAGCACTCAGCATCTCACTGCCGGCACAGATAAATTAGTGGTGACATCAGCTTCGCCGCAAAGTCGAGTTGTGCATGAACTAAATGCGGAGCCAGCAGCTTTGGCTTATGCCGATTTACTCGGGTTATCGGTCGCAGAACTGGATGCTACTGTGTTTGCACTTAATCCGCTTGCTGTGCGGATCGGGCAGGAGTATTACATTCGTTCCATTCAAAAAGTGAATGCCGATCTGAGCCTAACGTTTTATTGCGCTATGGCGAACGGTATGGTGCTAACGGCAATGCAACCTGGTGACATGCTGGCGGACTTGGCGAATAAACTCAACCAACTTACCCCGGCACTTGGCCTGCCACTTTTAACCATTGGTTGTGATTGTGTGCTAAGGAAAATTGAAGTTGCAAAATTAGCATTAGCGGAACCTGCAGCTGAATTATTCCAAAAATTTAAAGTCTTGGGATTTAATACCTACGGTGAGCACTTTAACGGTGTGCATCTCAACCAAACTTTTACCGGAGTTATGTTGGGCGATGGCAATCTGTTGGCAAAACCATCGGTGACGGGTCATGGCAACTAATCTGAACTTACCAAGTAGCAATGTCCAGGCTGCGGACGCATCAGCGTTAGCTCAAGAGCTCGAATTGCTGCGTGCGCAAAACGCCAAGTTAAAGAAAATCAATCAAGCGCTGATAGAGCGGGTGGAAGCTGCTGGCAGCGCCTCGCCGTATGCAGCTTTTCAACATGCAGCGACATTGTCAGAACAAGTTCGCGAACGCACAGCGCTGCAACAACAAGCGCTAGCGCAAAAAAGCTTGTTATTACAACACACCGTCGACAACTTAGCACAAGGGGTAGCTTTAGCCGACCCATCCGGTGTATTTCAACTTTGGAATCAGCAGTTTAGTCAATTAACTTCGCTGAGTGATGAGCAACTAGCTCAGCCAATTTTCGCTGAGCAATTGCTGTTGCAAAGTGTCATTGCGAGCTTATGTTTACCTGCGGGGACTGCTCAGGATTTAGTCGCCAATTCTGCAGTGACCGGTGCCGTCGTTGACGGCAAAGTGCTGACCTTAGCGCGTTATCAACTCAGTGATGGCAGCACCTTGTTCACTTTAACCGACGTCAGCGAACAGCACAGCTATACCGAAACGCTGCGCGCTAGTGAGCGTTGGATCCGCACTATCACTGACCATATTCCGGCGATGATTGCTTATTTAGATGCAGATCTTTGCTTTCGTTTTACCAACCAAGGATACGATGATTTTTATGGCGTCGAGCGTGGAGCATTGCTTGGCATGCCGATTTCCGCAGTTCATCAAGCCTCAGCGTTAGTGCAACTGCAACCGCACTTTCAAAAGGTGCTTGCGGGGCAAAGTACAGTGTTTGAAATAGATGAAAACAACAGTGCCGGTGAAACCCGTTGTTTATTAAAGTCTTACGTTCCAAATCTCGCGTCGCACTTTGTCGGAGATTTAAAACAAGATACTCAACCGTTGGGCTTTTTTGTGCTTATCCGAGACATCACCGAACGCAAACAAAGTTCAGCAGCCTTGCAGCAAGCTAATTTAATGTTGGAGCAACGGGTGCTCGAACGCACTCAGGCCTTGTCTGAAGTTAACCAACAACTATTACAAGCGAAAAAAATTGCTGAGCAAGCGAATCAATCAAAATCCCAATTTTTAGCGGCAATTAGCCATGATTTGTTGCAACCATTAAATGCTGCCCGTTTATTTAACGCAACTTTAGCTGAGCAAACTAGCAATGCCAAATCGCTGCAGTTGGTCGATTCGACTGCAAGATCTTTGGAAAACGTCGCGCAACTCTTGGCAACTTTAGTTGATATGTCGAGGCTAGAAGCTGGAGTGCAACAAGTTGAGTTGTCGAAGTTTTCTCTTGGCCGTTTATTGCAAGATCTGGTCGCAGAAGCGCAGCCGCAAGCCCACCAAGCCAAAGTGACACTTCGCCTGGTCAGTACAAAGTTGTGGGTGCAATCTGATGTGACTTTGTTATCGAGAATTCTGCGAAATCTGCTGAGTAACGCCATTCGTTACACCCCTGCTGGCGGCAAAATTTTAGTCGGCGTTCGACGTGGCAGAGCTAGTCAGGCCGAATCGCTGATACGAGCAACAAGCCGGCCTTCGTCAGCACTAGGCTCTCAAGCTTCTTGGTTGTCAGTACAAGTATTAGATACAGGTGTTGGCATCGCTGAGGACGATCAGGCGATTATTTTTCAAGAATTCAAAAGATTAGTTCGTCCAACTTTGCAGAAGCAATTGGAAAAACGCCAAGCAAACAGCGAAGTTACTAGCAAGTTGCCGAGTGACTTAGCCAATGATGGGCTAGGTCTGGGTTTAGCTATAGTGAAAAAAACAGCGGCATTGTTAGGTCATGCTGTGCATGTGCGATCGCAATTGGCTCGAGGTTCGGTATTTAGCGTTGAATTACCGCAAGTGCATCAAATCGCCAGTGTCGCCGCCGATAAAGCAGCGCAGTTATCGACCGAGCTGCTGCTACTCAAGCCGTTCGCCGGTACCCACATTTGGGTTGTTGATAATGACCTTGCCATCATTACTGCGATGCAGGCGCTACTCACGCAATGGGGCTGCTCGGTAATTTCGGCGCAAAGCGAACGCGAATTGCTGTCACTGATTAAGGACGATCCATCGCCTGATTTACTTATCGTTGATCAACAATTAGCTGACGGCGAAACAGGCACTGAGCTGGCAAAAGCGCTCAGTAACAGGTTCACCAACGCAGCAGCCAAGCACGCCAATGTTCGCATTCCGCCAGTGCTGGTAATTAGTGCCGAAAATAGCGCTGACCTGCGCGCTGAATTAGCGTCGTTGCGCTTTCACTTTTTGCCAAAACCGGTAGCGCCAGTGAAATTAAAAGCATTGATGATGAATTTGTTAGGGCAAGTCAGTGCGAAATAACGTTAAGCTTTACTCTATTCAAAGTCCGCGGGCGAGCAAATTAGCGCTTTAAATAGTTAGCAAAATCCAAATGCTGGCTTAACAAAATGGCCTGGACCCGATTGCTCACGCCAAGCTTGCTGAGGATTGCCGAAACATGAACTTTAACTGTGGTTTCCGCGATTTCTAGGGTGAAGGCAATTTGTTTGTTGGAGTCACCACGAACCATCAACTGCAAAACCTTCAATTGACTGCGGGTGAGGCTGAGTACTTGTTGATGGACTTGGCCATTATGTCCGGGTTCTGGTTGCAAGTTGGGTTGGTTACTGCGAAAAATTTCGGCTGGCAAATACACATTACCCGCCATGATCTGCGCTATCGCGGTATTGAGTTGTTCGCGAGAGGATGATTTTGAAATAAAACCTGCGGCGCCAAATGCCATCGCTTGCAGCACCGTGGTTTTATCATCGTCTGCGGAGATCATCGCCACGGCAATTGCTGGGAATTGCTGGCGTAAGTTCATTAAGCCGTTTAAACCGTCAGAGTTTGGCAAGTGTAGATCTAACAAAATTAAATCTAGATCAGGCGTTTTCGCAATTTCACTCAAGGCCTGCTGTAAGCTTGAGGCTTGGCTTACCGATGCCTTTGGGAAATGGTCACAAATCACTTGTGCCAATGCTTCGCGAAATAACGGATGATCATCAACGATTAAAAACGCATTCACTGCAAGCAACTCAAATTTAATGGAAATCCTATGCTAGCGGGCTTGCCCAATTTTTGCACCAGAAGTTTTTCATCAACGATTTTGATTTCGACCTTTTAGTCAGCTTTCGCCGCATCAACCTTACTTGGTTATTAGCGCGGTTGCAAAATGCGCCAAATCGGTGACGTCCTTTGCTAGCAGCTGGAGTAACTTAGCGCTGACGGCGATTTTCTCATTATTCAGTTGTCGATAGTCAAAAAATGGAGTCACTAATAATTTCTGAGTTGGATCGACGGCAAACTCCGCATTCAGCCAGTGAAGTTCAGCGTCAAGCCCCTGACTGATTAACTGTTTGGCGTGTGTGCGTCCAGCAATCAAATGAAAACCACTGTGACCAAGCTTTGGCGCGTCAAAACACAATGCATTGTTGCCGTGCTTTTGCAAAAGCTGCTCATCACGAAATTGTTGCCAGCTGGCGGCTTTGCTTTGAAAAGCAAACTGTGCAACTGGCAGGGTAAACAATAACTTGGCGTATACATTAAAAATCTTGCGCCAACCATTACCACATTCAAGGTAGATCTGGTGAAGGTCGCTCGCTTGCAGAGGAATTATCGAACATAAGTGTTGATAAGCTGGCATTGGCGGTGGTGCTGCGACATATACACGAAAGTTCGCGTTATTGTCGCCAAAACCGACATTAGTTAGCGCTGCGGACATTTGAGCTGGAGTTTTTGCTGGCATAAATGCTGATATTAGTTTTATTACTGTTTGGCGATATCATACCGAACAGCAACAATTTAAAGCACTGAAAACTGTGATGAGCCGTGGCTTAAATGTTAGAAATGGCTGAAATTCAGCATCGACCAGAAAAATGGTTTACAATGCGCGCCAAAGCAAACAGCTATCTGCACTCATCGCAGCATCGAAACATCGCAAGAGGTAACTCATGGCTCGTGAAGTATTTTGTCTGTATTTAAAAAAATCAGCGCCAGGCTTAGATTTCCAGTTGTACCCAGGCGAGCTTGGGAAAAAAATCTTCGAAAACATTAGTAAAGAAGCCTTCGCTTTGTGGCAAGCCAAGCAAACAATGCTGATTAACGAGAAAAAACTGTCGATGCGCAATCCTGAACATTTCAAAATGTTAGAAGAGCAAATGCAGCAGTTTTTATTTGAAGGTGCCGAAGTCGCAATCGAAGGTTATGTACCTCCGAGCAAAGCGTAAGGATTTCCAGCATGGCACGCCGCTTACCTCCATTGAATGCATTAAAGGCCTTTGAAACGGCAGCTAGGCATTTGAGTTTTACCAAAGCGGCAGAAGAAATGTTTGTAACCCAGGCAGCTATCAGCCATCAAATCAAAGCATTAGAAGACCATCTGGGCTTGAAGCTATTTATGCGCAAGAACAGATCATTGCTACTGACTGAAGAAGGTCAGGGTTATTTTCTTGATATTAAAGAAATATTCCTACAGCTGCATGAAGCGACTGAAAAGTTGCTGGCACGCGGTGCTAAAGGTGCTTTAACCGTCAGTTTACCGCCAAGTTTCGCAATTCAGTGGCTGGTGCCGCGGTTGAGTTTGTTTAGTGATCTTAATCCTGATATCGACGTGCGAATTCGTGCTGTCGACTCGGATGAAGGGTCATTAACTGATGATGTCGATGTGGCGATTTATTATGGTAGGGGCAGCTGGCGCAACCTGCATGCCGATAAACTGCATACGGAATATTTAGTACCAGTGTGCTCTCCGATGCTGTTAAATCGCTCTAAGCCGCTTGGCGAAGCCGCAGATCTGCGCTTTCACACGTTATTGCATGATGGTACTCGTGATGCGTGGAAATCTTGGTTCACTAGCCAAGGTTTTAAGCACTTTAACGTCAATCAAGGGCCGATTTTTAGTCACAGCGCCATGGTTTTACAGGCGGCTATTCACGGCCAAGGTGTCGCGCTGGCGCACAATGTGTTGGCTCGTCCCGACATCAATTCGGGGCGATTGATCGTGCCTTTTAACCATGTGCTGCAAAGTAAAGACGCCTATTATCTAGTCTGTCGCGACAATCAAACTGAACTTGGTAAAATTGCAGCGTTTCGGCAATGGATGATTGATTTAGTCGAACGTGAGCAAAAAGACTTTACCGAACAACACTTTAATATAGCGATAGCGGCTGATTAATGACTGATCTTGAGTTTTTAATCGAAACGCCGAATAAGCCGGTCGCTAACTTATTGTTGTTGCATGGTGCTGGTGCGCCCATGAATAGCGGTTTTATGCAGCTATTAAGTGATGCCTTAGTTGCCGAACAGATTGCCGTGTATCGAGTGAATTTCGCTTACATGCGACAATCCGTATCTGGCAAAAAAACGCCGCCAGCGCGTTTGCCAAAGTTACAGCTGGAGCTCGCCGAATTTATTGCGGCGATGCCAAAGCAAATTCCGCTGTGGCTTGCTGGTAAATCCATGGGCGCTCGGGTTTGTAGTCATTATTTGGCAAACGAAAGTGATAGTTGCCAGCTAAACGCCAATATTCAAGGGGCGATTGCTTATGGTTATCCGTTTTGTCCGCCAGGGAAAGACGTTGATAGGATCAGTCACTTTGCTGAGCTAAAGCGGCCGCTGCTGATATTGCAAGGTGAACGTGATGCATTTGGTGGTCCGAATTATATCGAGCAACAGCAGGGTAGTTTGCAGCTTCAGCAACTGACGCAGTTAAGTATCGTGCCGCTTAGCACTGCTTGTCATGATTTTGTGCCGCTTAAACGTAGTGGCCTTGATCAGCAAAAAATCATTCGCATCGCAGCGCGAGAGACTCGTAAATTCATTGACCTGCAGGCCAAAAATGTTGGGTCTGCTAGCATTGAAGGGCTTTAAAATGGCAAATTTCGCAAAAATTAGTTTATCGCTCACTGCATGTTATGGCGCTGCAGTAATTGGCATGCTGGCGGCAGTTTCGCACTATTTCTCAGCGCATTTAGACGGCAAAGCCTTGAGTTCGTTAATAAGCTCACTTGCGTTATTGGCATTTCAGACTTTAGCTTTGCTGGCTTTGTCAGCTTATGTTGAAGCCAAATATGGGCAGCATCAACCAACAAATCCTGCTGCTGAGTGGTTGCTTTTAATAGTCTTGTGCTGTTGGCATCTAGGCACTTGGTTATTTACTTATACCGTATGGGCGGGGCTTTTTGCGCTGCCACTGCATTTTTCTGGATTGGCACCTCTAGGTGGCCAACTTTTATTGCTAAGCTGGGTAGTGCTTGCGCTAACTCCGTGGATTGGGAAAACACAATGAAACAACTTTTGCTTTACTGTCGTGCTGGATTTGAAAAAGAATGCGCAGCAGAAATTCAGGATAAAGCCGGACAGTATGGCGTTTTTGGTTACTGCAAACTGAAAAATGATGCCGCATTTATCATTTTTGAAGCGTATGACGAGCCAATGCTTGAGCGTTTTTTTGCTGATTTCCCGTTTGAGCAATTCATTTTTATTCGCCAGTGGGCGGCTATCCTCGGCGATTGGTTAGAGTTACCAGCCGGAGATCGGGTGTCACCAGTAGTGGCACAAGCGCTTGCGGATGAAATTACTGGCTGCGGCGAACTACGCGTGGAATATCCGGATACCAACGATGGTAAAGAGTTATCAACATTGGCGCGTAAGCTGACGGTGCCACTGCGCCAAGGGTTGCGTAAAGCTGGGGTGATGCTGAGTAAGGAAAATCACCGTGCGCCAGTACTACATTTGTTTCTGCAAACTGGCCAACAAGCTTTGTTGGCGCTGTCTTATGCGGAAAACAACTCACCGCTTGAGAATGGCATCCGTCGCTTGAAGTTTCCGCACGATGCACCAAGTCGTAGCACTTTGAAATTAGAAGAAGCGTTTTTACAATTCATTCCGCGTGATGAG
The DNA here is from genome assembly GCA_017302255.1 of Gammaproteobacteria bacterium. GTDB lineage: Bacteria > Pseudomonadota > Gammaproteobacteria > Enterobacterales > Alteromonadaceae > Pararheinheimera. The sequence goes on from JAFLDV010000018.1 coordinate 80,397, forward strand.
TGGGAAACACGCTTGGCCTCTGGCATGAATGCCGTTGATTTAGGCGCTTGTCCTGGTGGTTGGACTTATCAGCTGGTTATTCGCAGCATGATGGTTGTTGCTATCGATAATGGCGCTATGGACCAAAAATTAATGGATACCGGCCAAGTGAAGCATTTTATGGTGGATGGTTTTAAATATCAGCCAGAAAAGCGCAACGTCTATTGGTTAGTGTGCGACATGATTGAAAAGCCACAACGGGTTGGTGCTTTAATTTGCGATTGGCTGATTAAAGGCTGGTGCCAGGAAAGTATCTTCAACTTAAAACTGCCGATGAAAAAGCGCTATGAAACTGTGCTGGAAGTTTTAGCGGAAATGCAGCAGCGCTTTGATGAAGCCGAATTGGCGGTAGAATTTCAAGTCAAACACTTATTCCATGATCGGGAAGAAGTGACGGTGCATATCCGTAAAAGGTAACCACTCTCACTAAACTGCACGGCAGTTCAACGCGGTTGCACAAACGACCGCAAAACTGTCCAAAAAACTGTGCTAGTGCAGCCGCAAAAAAAACCGATAAAACGCCAGCTGTGAAAGTGTGGCGTTTTTTTTACGCGAAAGCTTAAGGTTAATTGACTAGAACTTGCAAAACGCTGACCTAAAACTGACATAAGTCTTGTCAGTGTAAAACTAGGGTAAAGCCAATTCATAGCCTGCGATAAACGGTTAGTATTTTACGACGAATGACAACGAAGTTAGAGGTCGTAAAATGCATAAGTATTTGATTGTATTAGCAGCTAGCTGCTATTTAAGCGGGTGTGGTGGCGCTGATCTCACAACACCAGTTGATAGTACAAGCGGTAATCCGCAGCCGACTCCTGTGCCAGCACCAGAGCCAACGCCAGCACCAGAGCCGACTCCTGTGCTAGCACCAGAGCCGACTCCCGTACCAACGCCTGATCCGATCGCAGCAGCTGTTCCTAAATTGCTTTTGGGCTGGATGTATCAGCCAATGCCTGCCGATGGCGTGAATAATTTGGTGGTTACCTTCTTAAATCAGGACAATACACCGTGGCAGCAAGTGTATTTGCCCCCGCTAAAACGGACAGTACTAACTAGCCATTTTGAGAGCCCGATACTCTCGCGGTGACATCATTTTCAATCCGCTGTGCGGATGGAAACTATTATAATCCTCGAACCAACCAGCAA